>JBCBGC010000017.1:0-79554 GCA_038527215.1 Bacteroidota bacterium | reverse complement strand
TCGGTTTGGGAAAGCCGGTAGGCATTGAGCATATAGTAATTTTCGTCCGAAAAATCCTCAAAGCGAACCCGGAGCTGTAGGGTCGTATCATTGAAGCTGGTGTCGAAAAGAGAAAAAGTCTCCAATTGGAATTCGTACGCCAGGCTATCCCATACTGCCGGACGTAAGACCTGGCTTTCGGAAAAAACCTCCAGCCCGGTGGCTGAATCATAGACGGCCAGTTGGTACAATTCATTTTCGACCAGCTCAGTATTAAAGGACAGATAAAAGCCTTGTCCAATGCCCGGCAGGGTATCACTTAGGCCATTATGCGTGAGGACCACGCGGGCGCTATCCGCCAGGATTTGCGCCAGAAAATCATCGCTCAGGCTGTCTTCTTCCTGTTCGCTAAACTCCAGGGCCCCGAAACTACGGCTGACGTTGATCAGCACCAGGTTCTCATTCAGCATTTGTGAACTCACCACCAGCCGAGGCTCGGCCTGCTCAATATCAATGTCCACCGGCTCGGGGATACAAGCCGCGAACAAGCACAAACAGCAAAGGGCGATATGGAAAAATATTTTCATCAGATTACCATTCAAAATTCCAGGCGATAGAAGGCACCCGTCCCAAAAAGCTAGGCTGGGTGTAGAAAAGACCCCGGTCTGGGGAAAAGTTGATATTGACCCGAAATGGGGTAGGGGCGTTCAGCACATTGTAGCAACCGAAGTTCCACTCCGAACGAAAACGCTTATGCGGCTTATTTTTCAAAACCAGGTTCAGGTCCAGGCGATTGGCGGCGGTCAGGCGAGTCGAATTCCGCTGCGCATAAATCGGCACGATCTCCACCCCAGTCAGGCTGGGATTGGGGTAGAGGTACTGGCCGACCTGTGGCGTAAAGCGGGCCCCGGACAGATAGGTATAGACTGCGGACAGGGTCCACCTTTTGGAAAACTCCCAAATGCCCACCGCCGAAAGGTCATGCCGACGGTCATATTTTGCCCAGTAAGGCTCTCCTGCGTTCAAGTCCTCGAATTGTCGTTGCGAAAAGGCCAGGGTATAGCTGAGCCAGCCTTTTAACTTACCCTCATCCCGTTTAAACAAAAACTCCAACCCATAGGCCTGCCCGTCTCCTTGCAGCAGTTGCTCCTCAAAGTTGTTATTCAGGATCAGGTTGGCCCCTTCCCGGTACTCCGTCAGGTTGCTCATCCATTTGTAATAAGCCTCCACCGTAAAGAGCGTATGCAGCCGCTCAAAATGCCGGGTAAAACTTCCCGCCAACTGATGCGCAGACTGCGGTTTGACGTCTTTGGTGACCGGATACCAAAGGTCGGTCGGTAAGGCTACGGTCGAACTGGACACCAGATGCATGTACTGACGCATCCGGGAATAGCCTGCCTTGAGGGAGTTTTTTTCTCCGAGGGTGTAGACAAAAGAAGCCCGGGGTTCCAGACCAGCATAGGCCCTTTCTGGCACAAAAGCCCCGGTGATGCGCAGCCCATACTGACCCTTCAGCCGATCACTGAACTGCCATTCATGCTGTCCGTAGATAGCCCACTCATGCGAAAAAAGCGGAATCACCTCGCTGTTGTCGATGAACTGGGAGACGTCTCCCTGGGCAGAAATCACATTCGGACGAAAGAGATGGCGGATATATTGCCCCCCGAATCGGAAGGTTTGCTCGGGGCTTTGGTAAAAGGTTAGGTCGCTTTTCAGGCCCATGTCAATGACCTGGGAGCCAATGAAGAGACCATTTTCGCCTACTCTGCCTTCTATGTCATATTTGAAGCGGGTAAAAGTGGCGGCAGTATTGGAAAAAAGCCGCTCATTGAAGAGATGGTTCCAGCGCAGGGTCGAGGTCAGGTTGCCCAGCCGGAAGCCAAAGTCTGTATCCAGGTTCAGCTCCTCTTCCGTAGAATCCGCGTCAAACTCCGGTGTAAACAGCACATCGTCTCCCAGGTAGGTACTGAAAAAAAGGCGGTCCCGCTCGCCGATTTTTACATTGGCTTTGGCGTTGACATCATAGAAATAGTAAGGCACGGTCACATCCACTAGGCTAAACACGCGGTCGATATAAGTCCGCCGCCCGGACAGACTAAAAGAGGCTACGTTTTTTTTGATGGGCCCTTCGACCGTGAGTCGGGAGGACAGTAAGCCAATCCCGCCTTTGACATGGTAGCTTTGCAGGTTGCCCTCGTTCATGTTGAGGTCAATCACCGAAGAGAGCCGTCCCCCATATTGGGCTGGGAAGCCCCCTTTGATCAGGCTCATGCTTTTGAGGGCATCAGGATTAAAGACGGAAAAAAAGCCAAATAAATGGCTGACGTTGTAGACCACGGATTCATCCAGCAAAATGAGGTTTTGGTCCGGATCACCGCCTCGTACCAAAATACTGGTGGTGCCTTCGCCCCCTTTGGAAACCCCTGGCAAAAGTTGAATCACCTTCATCACATCTGCCTCTCCGCCCAGGGTAGGAATCAATTTGAGGTCTTTGACTTTGAGGTTGATGCGGCTCATCTGCGGTGATTTGACCTCATCCCGATAGGCATTGTCCGAAGCATTGATGACTACCTCATCAACGGAGGTTACCTGCTCGTCTAGCCTAATTTTCAGGCTTAGATCGCGGTTGAGCACTACCGTCTGGGTATCGGCTACGTATCCGATGTAGCTACTCACTACCTGATAGGTCCCTTCCGGCAAGGTCAGGGAGAAAAATCCATAATTGTTGGTGTAGGCTCCTTTGCCCAGCTTAGGCACTTGGATGGTGCCGCTTTCCAGGATTTCCCCCGAACTAGCATCTGAAAGATAGCCACTCAGGGTGTAAGACTGTGGAAAAGCCAGGTTGATCCAGAGGCAAAGCCAGGTGCAAATTCCCGCGCGTATACTGATGATTGACATATTCATGAGACGATAAAAGATCAGAAACCGCTGAGGAAAAAGGCGATCTAAGATCAGGCTGTTTTTCTAACCTTCAGGCGATAGGATTTGCCCAGACGGAATTGTCTCCAGGGATTCAGGAGCATCACTAAACCAAATAAGCCGCCGATAGTAATCCCGATTAATATCAGTGAGCCTGTCAGAAAATACGCTATATAAGTCATAGCGGTATAATCCCCTTCATCAATTTTTTCCAACTGCACCACGCCAATCGCACCTAAGGCGGCGGTTATCAGGCCCCCGATAATGATTTTGGCGATTTTGCCTGGTTTCCTTTTCTGGCTAATACTTTCAATTTCATCAAAAGGAATCCATTGTTCGCCTACTTGAATGCTGCCCGCTCGAATTCCGCTTACTTGACCTTTTATGACCTGCTGATCCACAATTTGAACTTTGATAGGATCGCCGAGCATGATCGGCCGTAGTTTTCCGTTAGAAACGGTTTCGATGAAAAGGGTATCAGGAGTTGCGTTTTGGCCTGCATAGGCCCATGAGCTACCTATGCCCAAATAGGCCAGCAGCATGAATAATGCGTAAGATCTCATAGCTATGGTGTTTGGTAGAAGGTATACATTCTGAACGTAAGTCTCCTTGGGGAATTCCCATCTCCTCCACCTCTCATCCTGCATGTTTGTTCCGTTCAAGCCATCTTATCACGCTACGCCTCCCCAGCACATATATTTTAACTCCAGGTATTCATCCATGCCATGGCTGGACCCTTCCCGGCCTAGCCCACTTTCCTTAACTCCGCCAAAAGGAGCCACGGTCGTGGAGATCATGCCGGTATTGATGCCCACAATGCCATAGTCCAGCCCTTCCGCTACCCGCCAGATCCGGGCGTAGTCCCGCCCATAAAAATAGCTGGCCAGCCCATAGGGCGTTTGATTGGCCAGAGCAATCACCTCTTCTTCCGTGTCGAAAGGATAAACCGCCGCCACCGGCCCGAATATCTCTTCCCGAAAGGCTTTCATCTCTGGTTGTGCCTCCCCGATCACCGTGGGCGCGTAAAATAGCGGGCCTAGCTGCGCCAGCCGCTTGCCTCCGGTTAACACTTGTCCACCTCGGGCTTGGGCATCGGCCACGATGTCTTCTACAAAGGCTGCAGCTTTTTCCTCCACCAGCGGACCGATGTCGACCTTTTCGTCCAACCCATTACCGGTCGACAAGGCTTCCACGGCTGGCACAAAGGCCGCCATAAAGCGCTCATAGATGCCTCGCTGCACAAAAATGCGGTTGGCACATACGCAGGTTTGGCCCGCATTGCGGAACTTAGACGCAATGGCCCCTTCCACCGCTAAGGCTAGGTCCGCATCATCAAAGACAATGAACGGAGCGTTGCCCCCTAGTTCGAGCGAGACTTTTTTTACCGTATCGGCTGATTGTTTGAGCAGGAGCTTTCCTACAGCCGTGGACCCGGTGAAAGAGAGCTTGCGGACCAAGGGGTTTTCGCAGAGTTCTTGCCCGATAGGCGCAGGATCAGAAGCAGTGATCACATTGAACACCCCAGGTGGGAAGCCTGCTTGATCGGCCAGCTCAGCCAGGGCCAGGGCAGAGAGGGGCGTCAGCTCCGCCGGTTTGATGACTACGGTGCAGCCTGCCGCCAGCGCAGGCGCGACTTTGCGGGTAATCATGGCATTGGGGAAATTCCAGGGCGTAATGGCGCCGACTACGCCTATGGGCTGCTTGATCACCGTGATCCGCCTGATGCCCAGGGATCACTTCCCCATAGCTGCGACGGGCTTCCTCCGCAAACCATTCCACAAAAGAGGCTCCATAGCGAATTTCGCCCAGGGCTTCAGCCAAAGGTTTTCCCTGTTCCAGGGTTAGTAAGCGCGCCAGTGCTTCGGCATGCTCCATCTGTAGCTGATACCACTTTTTAAGCAAAGCGGCTCGCTCTCCGGCGGGTACTTTTTTCCAGGTTTGGAAAGCGGTATGGGCTGCTTCAATCGCTTGATGGCAGGCTTTTCGGTCCAAATCCGCTACTTCTGCAACCAGCGACTGGTCTGCGGGATTGTGGACTGAGAAGCTGTGGGGAGCGCTGTGCCATTGGCCGTTGATGTAGGCTTGGGTGCAGAGAAGGTTCATGTGGGATGGGGTTGGAAAAACAAGTTCTTCAAATCTCCTCTCCCATCCAACCCTTTACCATCCATGCAAAAATTTCCCTCTTCATAACATCCTCCCCTCAAAATCAGTTCTACTTACGAGCTTCACCCCCCCCGATTCATTTTCAACCTTTTCCATCCTATGCAATTCCTGCTTGCACTGATTTGGCTATACCCTTTATTTACACCCACTCCCCCTGTCACCGCAGAGGTTGAGTACGTTTTCCACAACATCCGGAACGAAAAAGGCTTGATCCGGTTGGGCGCCTATAACACGGCTGGCTCTTTTACCGATCATCCCGCCTACACTTTTGCTTTTGACAAAAAGACCATGCAAGGTGGTCAGCTCGTGGGGCGTTTTTCCCTGCCGGAAGGGACCTATGCCTTTTCCATCCTGGATGATGAAAACCGGGACGAGGAAATGAATTTCAACCTGATCGGGATCCCCAAAGAAGGCTACGGCTTTTCCAAAGATGCTCCCATCAAGTTTTTAACCCCGCCCAGCTTCGAGGATTGTGCGGTACAGGTCAGCCCTGGCAAGCAGCGCTTACGGATGAAAGTGCGGTATTTTTGAAACGGTGTGCTTATTGGAAAATGACCACTTCAATCGTGCTTGGGGCGACGGGGCATTGACGCTGCTTAGGGTGCGGGGGCCGGTATGAGGGTTGGCGCGGTTAGCAGCGTCTTGAATTTTGCACCACTTTTTTTCAAGAAAAAGTGGTAAAGATCCTTAAAGAAAAAATCAGGTCAGCGAAAAAGGGCGAATGAAGCTTGCAGCTAGGTGAAATTCCCCTAAATCTCTCCCAACTCCTTCCCCACCATTTCTGGAATCCAACCAGTAAAAGCTTCAGCCCGTACCGCATAGCTGACCGTGCCTCGCTCCTTTTCCCCGATATAGACCCCGATACAATCCCAGTTTTCGCCCCCTTGCTCCCGTCGGATCAGGACCGGCGCACCCGAATTGCCATGGCCGACCTGCTCACTCAACTCATAGAACTGCCGGCCTCTAAAAATCACCGTGGGATAGAGTTCCCGAGAGATACGGCGGCGAATGTAGCCCTGCGTATAAACGAGGTCCATTTTTTCCACCATTTGGGGATAGAGCTGCCGTGCTTCGGAAGAGGTTTCAATGGGATAACCCCAGCAAGCATAGGCCAAAGAAGATTGTTGCGGAGCGCCTTCCAGGATTACCTTACTGCGCCAGCCATCACCGGGCACTTTGATCACGCCCACGTCCTCTGAGGGATGCTTTTCCCAGTCAATGATTTCCACCGTAAACCATTCCTGCTTTTCTGCTTCCCAAAAGAAAGCCAGCACGACTTCGTTTTGGGCGTTGCCATCAAAGCACTGCTCGATGACGTGAGCTGCGGTCATCGCATAGCCTTCCTGCCCAATAAAAAAGGCGGTGCCCACCAGTTTGTCGAAGAGATAGTGATTGCCGCTGATCCGGCGAGCTTTTGTTAATGGGAAGATATAATCCTCTACGGCTTGCCCTTGCTTGAATGTACTCATGAAGTGGTTAAAATCTGCCAGACCAATTCTTTGCTTAAGGCCTTACCTTGTGCGGCCTGTCTGACATGCTCAAAGGTAACCTTAAAATCGCATCCTTCTTTCCAGCGGCTACAGCCATAGGCGCTTTTGCCCTTGATCACTTCGCCTTGTTGGCATTTGGGACAAGTCCGTCGCTTCGGAATCTTTTGGGGCGTAGGGGTTTCGGGTAAAAATTCCAGATGGAAATCTCCAGTGATGCGGATTTTCCCTGCCACGGATTGCCCTTCCTGCTTGAAGCCCTTGAGGGTAACCGTCTCACCCTTTTTAAGCATGCGCAGGAGCTGCTTATCGGAGATTTTTTTGTCCAGAAAAACAAAGGGCAAACGAAAATCACAGCCTGCCTTCCAACGACTGCAGCCAAAAGCTGACTTTCCTTTCAGGAGTTTGCCTTCCCGGCATTTAGGACAAGACTGGTACTGCACCTCACTGGGCGCTTTCGCTTTCTTCGGTGCTTTCTTTTTGGTTTCCGCTGCTTGAGCCGCCGAAATCACGATGTGTTGCTGAGAACGCCGCACCTCCACTACCAGATTGCTGACCATGTGGCGCATTCCATCCACAAACTGCCGTACCCCATATTCCCCAGCCTCTATCTCTCGGAGCTGCTTTTCCCATTGCCCCGTCATTTCCGCTGATTTGAGCAGCTCGTTCTGGATGGTGTCGATCAGCTTGATGCCCGTTTCTGTAGGCAAAATCTGCTTGCGATTCCTGCGCGTGTATTTTCGCTTGAAGAGCGTTTCGATAATGTTGGCGCGGGTAGAAGGACGACCGATGCCATTGGCTTTCATCAGATCCCGTAGTTCCTCGTCATCTACCTTTTTGCCTGCGGTCTCCATGGCTCGTAGCAAAGTCGCCTCGGTATAAGGCTTGGGAGGCTTGGTCTGTTTCTCCACCAATTTAGGGTCGTGCGGACCAGATTCGCCTTTGACGAAGCTAGGTAGGATCTTTTCCTCTTTATCCTTTTCTTCCTCCTCGGTCTTAGCTTTGGAAGATTTAGGATAAAGCACCCGCCAGCCCGGTTCCAGAATTTCCTTACCTGTGGCTTTGAATTTCAGGCCCGCTGATTCCCCGATCACCGTAGTATTCGCCACCAGACAATCCGGATAAAAAGCCGCGATAAAGCGCCGGGTGATAGCATCATACACTTGTTGCTCATCCACGCCCAGGTTCCGCTCGATGCCTGTGGGAATGATGGCGTGGTGGTCGGTTACCTTTTTATCATTGAAGACTTTGCCGGATTTTCTCAGTTTCGATTGGAGGAGGGGTTGGACAAAAGCCGCATACTGGCGCAGGTTGTTCAGGATGCCCGGTACTTTGGGATAAAGATCATTGGGTAAATAGGTCGTATCTACCCGCGGATAGGTAATGACCTTTTGCTCGTAAAGACTCTGGGCGATCTTGAGAGTCTTATCCGCCGAAAAGCCAAATTTCTTATTGGCGTGGACCTGTAAGCTGGTCAGGTCAAATAGGCGGGGAGGGCCTTCCTTGCCTTGCTTTTTCTCTACCGAAAGAATGGTAAAAGGCTGCCCTTTGACTCGGTTTAGCAGTTCTTCCCCACTTTCTTTTTTCTCAATTTTTCCCTTTTGGCACTGAAAAGTAGTATCGCGGTAGACCGTATGTAGCTCCCAATAGGTTTGCGGCTTAAAATGCAGAATCTCGTAATGCCGGTTTACTAGCATGGCCAGGGTAGGGGTCTGTACCCGACCGATGGAAAGCACCTGTTCCCGCCCGCCGTACTTGAGGGTATAAAGTCGTGTGGCGTTCATGCCCAGCAGCCAGTCTCCGATGGCTCGCGAAAAACCTGCGTAGTAAAGGTTGTCAAAATCTCCCGCTGGGCGTAGCTGCTGGAAACCATCCCGAATCGCTTCAGTGGTGAGCGAGGAAATCCAGAGACGCTGTACGGGCCCCTGGTATTTGGCTTCTTTCAAGACCCAGCGCTGAATCAATTCCCCTTCCTGTCCGGCATCCCCGCAGTTGATGACCCTGTCGGCAGTTTGGAGTAGCGTTTGAATGATGCCAAACTGTTTTTTGACGCCCCCATTGTCAATCAGCTTGGTCTCAAAGGTGGGCGGCAGCATGGGCAAGGTATTGAGGTCCCATCGCTTCCAATGAGCTTGGTAGTCATCCGGGGCTTTTAAGGTGCAAAAGTGGCCAAAGGTCCAGGTCACCTGATAGCCATTGCCTTCCAGAAAGCCATCCTTGCGGGCGGTGGCTCCGATTACCTGGGCGATCTCCCGGGCGACACTGGGTTTCTCTGCGATACATACGATCATGCCGTGCCAAAATACAACTTTCCCGCTATCCTGTCCATCCCAGATGGGCGCTTGCCCAGCCAATCCCCGCGTTCATCTAGCAGGTTTGCAACTCCCTCCCCAAAACGATAACTTAAAAATTCAGACTCATCCCAACTTCTAGATCTATGAAATTTACTACCTTATGTTGTGCGCTGTGTCTGTTGTTGGTGCTGCCCACCCAGGCGCAGGACAAAAAAGACAACAGTCCGTGGAAAGCCTCAACCTTTTCCGGTCTCAAAATGAGAAACATCGGTCCCGCCTTTACCTCAGGCCGGATCGCAGATATCGCCCTGCATCCAGATGATCCCAATGTCTGGTATGTGGCCGTGGGCTCCGGTGGCGTGTGGAAAACCGAAAATGCCGGCACCACCTGGAACCCGATTTTTGATAACTATTCGGTTTACTCTACCGGCTGCATTACCCTCGATCCCAGCAACCCACATACAGTATGGCTAGGCACAGGTGAAAATGTCGGCGGTCGCCATGTAGGATTTGGGGACGGCATTTACCGCAGTACCGATGGCGGCAGAAGCTGGAAAAACATGGGCCTCAAAGAGTCCCAACATATCTCCAAAATCATCGTCCATCCCAACAATTCAGATGTAATCTGGGTAGCCGCTCAGGGACCTCTTTGGAATAAAGGAGGAGAAAGAGGCTTATATAAAACCACCGATGGCGGCAAGACCTGGAATCAGGTGCTGGGCAATGATGAATGGACCGGGGTAACCGACCTCGCCATGGACCCGCGTAATCCCGATTGGTTGTATGCGGCAACTTGGGATCGCCACCGGACCATTGCAGCCTTTATGGGCGGTGGACCTGGCTCAGGCATTCACCGCTCTACGGATGGAGGCGAAACCTGGCAGAAACTATCTTCTGGCCTGCCTGGCTCTAACCTGGGAAAAATCGGCCTGGCCCTCTCTCCTCAGAATCCTGACGTGATCTATGCGGCGATCGAAACGGACCGCACTACCGGAGGGGTTTGGCGCTCTACCAATCGGGGAGCTTCCTGGGAGAAACGCTCCAGCGCAGTGTCTGGCGCTACCGGACCTCACTACTATCAGGAACTATACGCTTCCCCTCACCATGAAGGACGCTTGTATCTGATGGATGTGCGCATCCAAATTTCAGAAGATGGCGGAAAAACCTTTAATCGCCTGAACGAACGCTATAAACACTCCGATAACCACGCCATTGTCTTCCGTCCAGATGATCCTGATTATCTACTGGTAGGGACCGATGCGGGTTTGTACGAATCTTTTGACGATGCGCAGAACTGGCGCTTTGTCGATAACCTACCTGTCACCCAGTACTATAAAGTCGCGGTGGATGATAGCGAGCCTTTCTACCACATCTATGGCGGTACCCAGGATAACGGTTCCCATGGGGGGCCTTCTCGTACCGATAACGTGCACGGCATTCGCAATGCTGACTGGTATAAAACCCTGGGCGCAGACGGACACCAGTCCGCTACTGAACCAGGCAATCCGAATATCATGTATGCAGAAACCCAGCAGGGTGGCCTCCACCGGGTAGACCGCATTACCGGAGAACAAGTGTTCATCCAGCCACAAGCGGGGGATGGTGAAGGTTTCGAGCGCTTCAACTGGGATGCCCCCATCGTGGTCAGCCCACATGATCCTAAGCGACTCTATGTAGCCTCCTCTCGTGTTTGGCGTTCGAATGATCGCGGGGATAGCTGGACCGCTATTTCTGAAGATTTGACGCGCGATCAGGAGCGGATTACCCTGCCGATCATGGGCCGACAGCAGTCCTGGGACAATGCCTGGGATATCGGTGCCATGTCCAATTTCAATACCATTACTTCCCTGTCCGAGTCGCCTAAGCAAGAGGGACTGATCTATGCGGGTACCGATGATGGCATCGTTCAAGTAACCGAAGATGGCGGCAAGAACTGGCGCAAAATTGAAGTAGGCAGCATGCCGGATGTGCCAGCAGAGGCTTTCGTGAACGACATTCGGGCTGATTTGCATGATGCGAATACGGTCTATATCGCTCTTGACAACCACAAATCCGGCGACTTTAAGCCCTATCTGCTGAAGAGTACCAACCGAGGCAAAAGCTGGACTTCGATGACTGGGGATCTGCCGGATCGCCACCTTACCTGGCGATTGGTTCAGGATCACGTGAAGCCCGAATTGCTGTTCGCCGCTACGGAGTTTGGTATTTTCTTCACGCCCAATGGCGGAGATAAGTGGATCAAACTCAAAGGCGGTGTGCCGACCATTTCTTTCCGGGATATCACCATCCAGCGCAGAGAGAACGATCTGGTTGGTGCATCCTTCGGACGTGGATTCTTTGTCCTGGATGATATCAGCCCGCTCCGTGAGATGACGGAAGAAAAGCTCACTGCTGAAGCTACCCTCTTCTCTCCCCGTGAAGCCTTGTGGTATCAGCCACGTAGCGTGGTGGGAGACGTAGGCGCCAGCCATTACCGCGCCCCGAATCCGGATTTTGGCGCGACCTTTACCTATCACTTATCAGAAGGATTTAAGACCCTGAAAAGCGCCCGGAAAAAGGCTGAAGCGAAACTCAATAAAGAAGGCAAAGATATTCCTTTTCCTGGTTGGGATGCCCTGGATGCAGAAAACCGCCAAGAGAAGGCGAAAGTGCTCCTCACCATTAAAGATGATAAAGGAGAGGTGGTGCGCGTGATGGAAGCCCCTGCCCGCAAAGGCATGCATCGGGTTACCTGGAACCTGCGCATGATGTCCAAAGGGACCGTTCGGATGCGTCAGCAAGGAGGTGGCCAAGGCTTCCGACGTCGTGGGGGCGGTGGCGGTATGATCGCCATGCCCGGTACCTATACCGCAAGCCTTTCCAAGCAGGTAGATGGGGTCATTACGCCCTTGACTGATCCGGTTTCTTTTGAAGTGGTGCCATTGAGAAAAGGTGCCCTCGATGGAGCCAGTCCTAAGGAAATGATCGCCTTTGGTATGGACCTGCAGAATCTGCAGAATGACATGGCCCAGGTAGACTACATGATGCAGCATAGCATGAGCAAAGTGCGCGCCATGGAAACGGCCCTGTCTCGTACGGCGGTTGAACCTGGAAAAATGCATACGCAACTCTATCAGATGCGTAAGACCCTGACCGACATGGGACGGCAGATGAACGGAAATCCCGTGAAAGGTGAGATTGGAGAAAGAGGTGATCCCACCATTCGCTCACGGATGTTCGTGGCCTTCCGGGGCATGACTACCACCTACGGTCCGACCAAGAACCATCGTCAAAGCCTCGACCTGGCGATAAAGGAACTGAAAGAAATGCGTCCGTCTGTAGAGAAGATTTATAAAGAGGAGGTACCGAAGCTGGAAAAAATGCTGATCGAAGCAGGCGCTCCCTGGATTGAGGGCAGCGAAATTTCTGGCGAAGAGTAGGACCTACCTTATTCTATATGCTGAATATCCGGTCAGGCAGCTGCCTGACCGGATATTTTTCTATCCATCCCTCGAGATTTTCGTATCTTATAGCAGATGAAACATTCGTCCCATACAGAATTACCTCCCGTGTTGGCCCAGCATCTGCCGATCATCCAAGCCTTATGCCGCAAGCATCAGGTGAAGCAGTTGTGGGCCTTTGGTTCTGTATTGCGCGGGGACCTTGGCGAGCATTCGGATATCGATCTGTTGTATGTGATGGATCGGGAAAGCATTCCAGCGGAAACTTTTCTCGCCAATTTTTATGCCTTTTACGATGGGTTGAAAGCAACTTTCCAACGAGAAGTAGACCTCATCAACTATCAGGCTTTAAACAACCCTTACTTCCTGGAAGAACTCGACCAGGACAAGGTGCTGCTTTATGACTACACGGGAGAAAAAATTTCTATTTGATATATAACATCCATTCTTGACATTTTTGAGGTCCATCTTGCCGGGATTCAACACCTGAGGGAGTTTGAGCAGCAAAAAACTGTCCGGAGAGCCGTCGCCAAAGAAATCGAGATCATTGGGGAGGCTGCTTCCAGGCTTCGTAAAGAAGGGTTGACCTTGAAGATGACCGACAGCCTGATCAACCGTAGGAATACATTGATCCATCAATATGGCGACTTCAAAGACGAAACCATCTGGTATTTTGTCCAAAGTGAGTTACCGTTGCTAAAAGAGGAAGTTGATCGGCTACTCGGTTAGGATTGATATCCCATGAAGAGATTTTCATGTCTTAATCAGATGAAACATTCATCCCGTATAGAATTACCTCCCGTGTTGGCCCAACATCTGCCAATCATCCAAGCCTTATGCCGCAAGCATCAGGTGAAGCAGTTGTGGGCCTTTGGTTCTGTCTTGCGCGAGGACTTTGGCGAGCATTCTGATATCAACTTACTCTACACCATGGATGATGCGCTTATCCAGGAGGAAGATTGGTATGATTCCTTTTGGGGATTTCTTGATGAAATGGAAGCACTATTAGGGCATAAACTGGATTTTATCTGGTACCAGGGCATTAAGAACCCTTACTTCAGAGAGGAAGTGAACGCTACAAAGGTGGTGTTGTATGAACAAACGGGAGAAAAAATTACATTATGACATTTCTTTAGCTATCACCCATATTTTTAATACCCACCTCCAGGGAATAGCTAATTTCCATTCGCTAGCAGAGAATCTAACCGTTCAAAGGGCTGTTGAACGGAAGATTGGTATTATTGGGGAAGCCACTTATCAACTTATGAGATTGGGTAAATCCTTATCCTGTTCAGACCAGATTATCAACCGCAGAAATACGATTGTTCATCAATATGATGCATTCAAACCTGAAGGAATCTGGACTTTTGTCCATCAAGAATTGCCTTCCCTAAAGGTGGAGGTGGACAAGCTGCTAGATTGAATTTCCCTACGCCAAAATCCCCTCAACGATCTTCCCATGTACATCCGTCAGGCGGTACCGCCTGCCTTGATGCTTAAAGGTGAGCTTTTCATGGTCGAGGCCCATGAGGTGGAGGATGGTGGCCTGGAAATCATGCACATGGACGGGATTTTCGGCGATGTTGTAGCCGAATTCGTCCGTCTGACCATAACTGATGCCGGGTTTGACGCCACCACCGGCCATCCAGGCAGTGAAGCAGCGCGGATGGTGGTCCCGCCCAAAGCGGTCCCCCAGGCCCAGGCCTTGTGAGTAGTTGGTGCGGCCAAATTCCCCGCCCCAGATCACCAGGGTATCTTCCAGCAGCCCCCGCTGCTTAAGGTCCATGACCAGGGCGGCAGACGCCTGATCGACATCCTTGCATTGCTTGGCCAGGTGCTCAGGCAGGTCGTTGTGGTGGTCCCAGCCCTGATGATAGAGCTGGATAAACTTCACATCCCGCTCCGCCAGGCGGCGGGCCAGTAGGCAATTCGCGGCAAAGGTGCCGGGAATGCGGCTTTCAGGACCGTAAAGGTCATAGATATAGTCTGGCTCCTGAGAAACATCCATCACTTCGGGGACCGAAGTCTGCATGCGGTAGGCCATTTCGTACTGCGCAATCTGGCTTCGGATTTCGGGGTTTTGTACCTCTTGATGATAGAGCTGGTTCAACTCTTTGAGGTAATTGAGGGTGCGGCGGCGACTCATGCTGCTTACTCCCTCGGGATTGTTTACGTAGAGGATGGGGTCTTTGCCCGCTCGAAATTGTACCCCCTGATGGAGAGAAGGCAAAAAGCCGGTGCCCCATAGGCGAGCGGAAAGCGGCTGGGCCGCAGCTACCCGACCACTGCCTTTGGAGAGCAGCACACAGAAGGCGGGTAGGTTTTCATTTTCACTGCCCAATCCATAGTTTAACCAGGCCCCCATACTAGGCCGCCCACTTTGCTGAGAGCCGGTCTGGAAAAAGGTCATGGCCGGATCGTGGTTGATGGCTTCGGTATGCAGGGATTTGACAAAACAAAGCTCATCGACAATCTGGGCGGTGTAAGGCATCAGTTCACTGACCCAGGCCCCACTTTTGCCATGCTGTTGAAAATCATAGTGAGAACCTTTGAGGGGGAAGGAAGCCTGATTGGCCGTCATGCCGGTCAGGCGTTGCCCTTTGCGAATGGATTCCGGCAATTCCTGCCCTTCCATTTGCCTGAGCAGGGGCTTGTGGTCAAAAAGTTCCATTTGGGAAGGTCCTCCACTTTGGAATAAATAAATGATGCGCTTGGCCTTGCCCCGAAAATGCGGCGGAAGATAGGGCGCCGCATTGGATTCGCCATTCCCAAACGAAGGCCCACAAGCAGGAAATAAACTCGCCAGGGCAGCCGCTCCCAGGCCTAATCCAGCCTTGGAGAGGAAATGTCTCCGGCTCATCAATAAAGGATCTACGGGCTTGAGATGATTTTTTTTCAGCGGATTCATGTTTATCCTTTTTGTAGGGTTTCGCTAAGATTCATGATGGCATGAGCAATCTGGGCATAGGCGGCCCAGTCTTCCAGGGCAACCTCCGGATTGAGGCCATTTTCCCCTATGCTCAACAGTTGGGAAGCCGTTTCCGGATGCGCTTCAAAGTCCTGCTTCTCGGCTTGCCACAGTGCCTGTAGGCTTTGCTGCTCGGCGCGTGAAGGCTTGCGGGAAGTGGCCCACCGGAAAGCATATTCAATGCGTTGTTCCAGGTCATCGCCTCCTTCCTGAATCATGCGGACGGCGAGGAGCCTGGCTGCTTCCAGAAACTGCGGATCGTTGAGCAGGACCAGGGCCTGCATAGGCGTACTGGTGGTCTGGCGTTTGACCTGACATTGTTCTCGGGTACCTGCATCGAAACTGAGCATGGAAGGGGGCGGCGAGGTGCGTTTCCAGAAAGTGTAAAGGCTTTTGCGGTATAAATCCTGTTCGTGGTCCTGTATGTAGGAGCGAAGGGGTTGGTTTCCAGAGGCAATTTCCAACCAAAGTCCGGCTGGCTGGTAAGGTTTGACACTGGGGCCACCTAGTTGTTGGTGAAGTAAGCCACTGATTTGTAAGGCATGGTCCCGAATCAGTTCTGCTGGCAAGCGTACCTGTACGCCTCTGGCCAACCATTGATTGTCTGGATCAAGCTCCAACATGCGGGGATTCGCTACAGCAGAGCGGCGGTAGGTCTCGGAGAGCACGATTTTCTTGATCAGGGCTTTCTGGTCCCAGCCATTTTCCTGAAACTCCACCGCCAGCCAATCCAATAAAGCGGGATGGGTAGGCAAAGCTCCCTGGCTTCCGAAGTCCTCGGTACTTTTGACCAGGCCCTTGCCAAAGAGCATTTGCCAAAAGCGATTGACCGCGACCCGAGCGGTCAGGGGATGCTCGGGGCTGGTGAGCCATTTGGCCAGACCCAAACGGTTTTGGGGATAGCCCGTCGGGTAGGGGAGGACTGCTTGGGGGGTGCCTGCTTCCACCGCTTCGGTAGGGGCATCATATTGGCCCCGGGCCAGAATAAAAGTCTGTCGGGGGTCTTCCTGATCCGCCATCACCATGGTCGGCTTGAGGATAATATCTTCCATTCGGCCTTCCCGAATCCGATATTCCCGCATGCGGGAACTCATCCGTCGAAAGTCCTCATCCTCATGCAGCAGGTGATGATAGAAGTCACGTTTGCGGGCTTTATCCTGGTTAGGGGGAGCGGGCGTATTGGGATGATCGAATAGCTTACGGGCATCTTCCTGGTCCAGGGCCCCGTAAAAGAGCATGACTTCATCCAATCTGCCAGCCAGCATACCCCGGCCCATCTCAAGGGTATGGTAATCATGAATGGGGCCACGTAAAGCATCTTTCAACACTTTGGTGGGCCATTTTTCTCCATCTAAGTAAAACTGTACGCCGCGGGCTTTTCCAGAACCATCATAACTCACCATCAGATGGTGCCAGGCATCGGGCGGCAGGGTTTCTTCGCTAAGCACCTGAAAATAATGCTTGCCGCTTTTGTCCCGAATCACCATTTCAATCTGCTTGTCGTGGGTCACGCGCAAGGTCAGGCCCGGACGATAGACTTTTAGGTCCTTACGAGGAGCCAGCAGATGCCCCCGCATACCATTGTCGATGTTGTAGAGCCAGCCACTGTAGGTAAAGGCTTTGCGGAAATCCAGGCTCCGCACTCGATCCGCGACCAGCTTATTTTTTCCGGTGAATTCCAGCCCTCCTGCATACCTTCCTGGAATGAGCACCGGTCCTCCTTTTAGCAAGACCTTTTCCTGCATCATGTCCTCTACGGTAAAACTATCAGTCGTGTAGTCCATCGGGTAATAGCGGACCTGGCCCGAGAGGGGTTTTTTATGGCCTTCTTTCCGCCTTTGATACTCAAAGTTCGCCCAGGCTTTTTCTGCATAGGCGGTCATGTTGGCTTCCTGCTTTTGGCATAGATCCTTGATGAAAGCCGTGTATTGTTCCACTTTTTTCTCTGGCAGCGGCAGACTAGGTTCGGCAACCTCCACCCCATATTCGACCCTACCTCTTTCCGGGACCTGGTTAAAAAAGCTGAAGAGTTGGTAAAATTCCTTTTGGGAAATGGGGTCATACTTATGGTCGTGACATTGGGCACAGGCTACCGTCAGCCCCATAAAGGCGGTGGAAACCGTATTCACCCGGTCGAGCACATATTCTACTCGGTATTCTTCATCAATCACGCCTACTTCCTGGGTGATTTTATGATTGCGGTTAAAAGCCGTGGCCAATTGTTGTTCGTAAGTAGGATTAGGCAAAAGGTCTCCTGCCAACTGCCAGGTCAGGAAGCTGTCGTATGGCATGTTTTGGTTGAAGGCATCGATCACCCACTCCCGCCAGGGCCACATGCTGCGTTCCAGGTCATCCTGGTAGCCGTGAGAATCGGCATAGCGAGCCAGGTCCAGCCAGTCCAGGGCCATTCTTTCTCCGAAATGCTCAGAGGCCAGGTATTCATCGACCTTTTCTTCGTAAGCCTGGGGACGATTGTCCGCCAGGAAGGCATCCAATTCGGCCAGGCTGGGAGGGAGGCCCCGTAGGTCGAAGGAAAGGCGCCTTAGCTGCTTTTCTTTTGAAGCTAGCGGATTGGGGGATAAGCCATTTTCTGTTAGTTTTTGATGGACAAAAGCATCGATGACATGCGTCTGCGCTTTTGCCTCTGCGGGAGAGGCTTTCACCGGAGGGATAAAAGCCCAGTGATCTTTCCATTCCGCGCCCTGTTCAATCCATTTTTCCAACAGTATTTTCTCTGTGTCGGTCAGATGAAGGTTTGATTCCGGAGGCGGCATGACCACACTGGGGTCGCTGGTACGAATCCGTTCGACCAGACTACTGGCATGCAAGTCTCCGGGAACGATGGCGTATCGCTGGTCAGTACTGTCCAGCATGGCAAAAGCTCCTTCCTGGAGATCCAGGCGCAAACCCGCTTCCCGGGTATTGGCATCCGGCCCATGACAGGTATAGCAGCGATCCGAAAGAATAGGCCGGATATGGAAATTAAAGTCGATTTTGTCAGGAATAATTTGAGCTAAATCTTCTCCTTTTCCCGTGTCCGAACAGGAACTGCTCAGGATCGTGAGACCCAGCATTCCGATAAAACCCGCAATAAGCCACTCTTTTCTACTCATCATTTTCTTGCTTGGCCAGCATGGCATCAAGTTGTGTTAAGGTAAAACGCGTACTCAATATGTAAGGCTGCTCCCCTGGAGACCAATGCCCGTAAGTCGTGGCTACGATGGTGCCGTCTGGGAGGATTTCCAGGGCAGGATAGGCACAATCCGCTCCTTTAGTATTGTCTTTCAACCGGACCCGGTACTGGCCTTCTTTTCCTTCTTTAAGATCTGCATATCTTCCCACCCAAGCAACCCAATCTCCCGTAGTGGGGCTCACGGGTCCGGCCTGTTTTTTCAATTGATCCTCTGGGCAGTCCTGGCACACCTTCCTCAGCTGATGGATCCGCCAGTAGGCCGGCGCTACGTCCCGAAAGGAAACGAAGAGCCGTCCGTCAGGGCCATATACTGCCTGATGCCGATCCCCATTTAAGGCATTCGGCAGAGGCCTGGGCGCAGTCCAGGTTTTGCCCTCGTCCTTGGAAAACATAATATGTGCGTTCATCCGCCGGGAATTTTCTCGCAGGAGCATAGCTATTTCTGTCCCATCAGGAGAGCGGATCAAACCCGGTTCACAGAGATGAATGACCCGATCCGCAAAGACAGCTTCCGGCTGACTCCAACTCAACCCCCCGTCTTCAGAAAAGGTTTTATACAAAGTAAATAAGGGCATGCCCTGTGTGGCTTGCTTATTTTCTTCCTGGCTACGTCCTTTTTCCGTAAAAAAACGCTCATCATCGTGGAAAAGCGCCATATAATGTCCCTTTCCGGTTTGAAGAGGAATCAGATCCCCCATGACCACGATGCCTCCCCAGTTCCCTACAGCTTCCAGTTCTGTCCAGTCGGATTGGAATTCGGTTACGGAAGCCAGTCGGGTAGGGTATAAGCCCGAAAACATAATGATGCGGTTTTTCCCGGTGGCGTCAGTGGTGGGATACAGGGTAGGAACTTCTAGCGAAGTGGCCCAGCTTTCAGGCAGGCTTTTTCGTTCCGACCAACTCTTCCCTCCATCTGAGCTGGTTTTCATGACCAGGGCGCCCCGGCCATGGCCTTTGGGATAAACACAGAGAATGGTTTGAAGATCTGAAAGTAAGACTGTGCTGGGATGGCCCAGATAGACCCCTCTTTCCTGGTCTACCACAGTATGAAGGGAGGATGTTTCATCTAGGTCCAGGGTGGGCAGGCTATAGTAGTCCTGGGAAAAACCGCTTAGGTCAACCCCCTGGTTGGGGATTTCCTGGGCAGGTAGCAGCATACCAGACCAAAAGGCTGCTAGCATCCATAGAGCGCAGGCTCGTAACATATCGGTTTGGCTATTTTTCTAATTACGACTCTCCCCCCTTTTTTACAAATTGATTACCTTATGGGCATGGAAATACGCATTTATCGGGATCATAAAGGTTTCAGAGAAAAGGCCTATGCCACGGTCAAAGACGGTTCGGTGTACTGGGGCAAAAAAGGCTGGCTGGAAAAGCCGGTTTTGACCATCGTAGAAGATAAGATTTACGAAGGAGACAAGGGTTGGCTGGAAAAGCCCTTGGCGATAGTTGAAAGCAATCAGGTGTTTCGTGGGGGAAAAAAGGGAGTTTTCGAGGCCCCTTTGGCGACCATAGAAGGAGAAAAGGTCTTTGAGGGAGAGGTCGGTTGGTTTGAAAAAGAGCTCGCCACGGTAGAGCCCATTGACCTGATGGCAGGGGCTGCTGCTGCGGTGCTTTTGCTGATCTTGGAGAAGAATACGGCGGAAGAGGACTAAATTTTCCCCTAGCCTTTTTGCGGAAAATGTTAGATATTGAGCAAAGAATTGCTCATCCCGCCTTCAGAAACACTACTTACTCAAAGATTTTCGAGAAAATTCCGATTTTTGGGCCAAAAGGCCTAAATTCGCCTAGGTGTAAATTCGACTAAATCTTTTTCCAAATTATTGAGGAAATTGAGTAGTTTGTTAAAATAAGCTCTGTAGGCTTATATTTTACACCAGTCAGTTTCAACGTTAATTAGATTTCCCTGAAAATGCCTTGTATCAAAATTATGCATTTAGGGAAACATGCTTGTTAGAACTCTCACTGTCATGACCTGCTACTACTACTCATTGCGGCGTTTATACGTCTGCACCCGCCATAGCTTGACCAAGCTAGGCATCCTGCTTGTGCTATTTTTTAGCTTTTTCTCTACCTCCCAGGTCTTTGCCCAGGGGAATGTAGTAGGAAAGGTATTGAACGATGCTGACGATAGTCCTTTACAAGGCGTAAAGGTACAAATCGAAGGCACCTCTGCTGGCGCCTTGACCAATGATAAAGGCGACTTTACCATTCGCTCCCCCAAGCCGGCACCGCTTACGCTGGTCATTACTTACGTAAGTTTTGATACCGCTCGGGTGGAGGTTCCTTCCTTAGGTGGGTCCGTCATCGTGCGGATGCGCGAAGGTGCATTTACGATGGGACCTGTAGAAATTGTGGCCAGTGCCTATGCTGAGAAGCAGAAGCAATCTTCCCTTACGGTGGAGTCTATGGGCATCAATGCTATTAAGGAAACCCCTGCCGCCAACTTTTATGACGGTCTGGGACACCTCAAAGGAGTTGACCTGACGGCCGCCAGTTTGGGCTTTAAAATCGTCAACACCCGAGGCTTTAACAGTACGGCACCCGTACGATCGCTGCAGATCATTGACGGCGTAGATAACCAATCCCCCGGATTGAACTTCTCCCTCGGTAACTTCCTGGGAGCCTCCGAATTGGATATTGAGTCGGTAGACCTGATTGTCGGGGCGAGTTCTGCCTTCTACGGCCCCAACGCCTTTAACGGCGTGATCAGTATGCAGACCAAAAACCCCTTTATCCATAAAGGCCTGGCGGCTTCAGTAAAAGTGGGAGAGCGGAACCTGGCGGAAGCCTCTATTCGCTATGCCAGAGCTTTTAAAAACAAAAAAGGAGAAGAAAAACTGGCCCTTAAGTTTAATGTCTTCTACCTCACGGCGGATGACTGGGAAGCGCAGAATGCGACTGAAGCCTATCGGGATACCCTGGAAGCTCGCGCCATTCCCTACGTAGGAACGGATAATCCCGGTGG
This sequence comes from Bacteroidota bacterium, assembly GCA_038527215.1. GTDB lineage: Bacteria > Bacteroidota > Bacteroidia > J057 > J057 > JAWPMV01. The sequence goes on along the minus strand of JBCBGC010000017.1, from coordinate 58,143 downwards.
GTATGATGCGGTGAATCGCTACGGCGATGAAAACCTCAACCCTGCCCAGAACCGGGCTACTTCCCCCAACGAAAAAATCAATACCCCAGGCTTGGGCCGTTGGCACCGGACGGGATATTGGGAAAGAGACCTGGTTAATTATGATACCCGCAACCTCAAGACCAATGTTGCCCTCCACTATAAACTCCGTCCCCGGGTGGAGATGATCGCATCTTCTTCCTACTCCAACGGTACCACCGTTTTCCAGGGAGATAACCGGATCAGCTTGAAGGGCATTCAGTTTTTTCAGCACCGGCTGGAGATTCAGGAGAAAAACAAATTCTTTGTGCGGGCCTATATGACGCATGAAGATGCGGGAGAAACCTATGATGCTGTATTTACGGCCTTTAAACTACAGGAAGACCGCAAAAATGATAAAGACTGGAGCCAGGATTACCGGACTGCCTACGTAACCCAGGGCGCCTCCTCCCAGGTGAGAGGGTTGGAAGGCTTTCCTTCTATCCCCAGTACGCCTCCCTTCATTTATGATTTTGCCCGGGCGGATAGCATCATCGATGCTAATAAGGAATTTCTAGGTTCCCTGCATGATGCCGTACGAGCTGAAGCAGACAATAACTTTCTGCAACCTGGTACTCCTGAATTCGAAGCGGCTTTCAACGATATTATTTCCCGTTCCATTGCGGATGGTGGAACCCGCTTTATTGACCGCTCTAAATTGTATCACTTACATGGAGAGTATAAATTCAAACCTAGCTTTGGGGTGATTACCGTAGGCGCCAATGGCCGTCTCTACACTCCTGTGTCTGATGGAACCATTTTCCGGGATACCACCGAGGCGATTCGGAACTTCGAGTACGGGGTATATGCAGGGATTGAGAAAAAAGTGGCTGACGAAACCTTAAAGCTCAATGCCACGGTGCGGATGGATAAAAACCAGAACTTTGGCTACCTCTTTTCTCCAGCCGCTTCCGCCGTTTGGACCCCAGATGAAAACCAGGTGATCCGGGTTTCTTTCTCTTCCGCCATTCGAAACCCAACCCTGGCCAACCAATACTTATATTATAATGTAGGGCGGGCCATCCTGCTCGGAAACCTGGATGGACGTGAGGACCTGATCACGGTACGCTCACTGGAATGGTATGCCGAAACCTTCAATGGAGACACCCTGGAATTCTTTGGGGTTGATCCCATCCGTCCGGAAAAAGTACAGACCATTGAATTTGGCTACCGGGCGACGATCGGCACCAAGGCCTACATAGATGCCAGCTATTACTTTAGCCGTTACCGCGATTTCATTGGCTTTGAAATCGGCCTGGATGTAGGCTTTACTTCAGGACTTCCTACCGATGTACAGGCTTTCCGGATTGCTTCCAACGCCCAGGACATTGTTACTACACAGGGGGCATCCATCGGGATAAATTATTTCCTTACGGATAAAATCACCTTGAATGGTAATTACTCCTGGAACCGCTTGAATACGGCTACGGACGATCCCATTATTCCCGCCTTTAACACCCCTGAACACAAGTATAATATAGGCATTACGGGACGGGACATTGAAATCGGCCCGATCGACCACGTGGGCTTCAGTGTGAATTACAAATGGATTGAGGGATTCCTCTTTGAAGGTTCTCCTCAGTTTACCGGCTTCATTGACAGCTATGATATGCTGGATGTGCAGGTCAATAAGCGAGTGGAAGACATTTACACTACCTTCAAATTAGGCGCATCCAATGTCCTGAACAACCAGGTGTATCAGGCCTATGGTGGGCCGCTGATCGGTCGGATGGCTTATTTCTCCGCCACCTTTGATATTGATAAATGGTAAGTGAAAAAATAATAACGCTTTCTCCATGCCTCTGATGGGAACGCGCATGAACCTTTAACCAACTTATTTAACCAAAACCCAGAGATTATGAAGAAAATCTTGACGCTTTGCCTCACGATGTTGTTCGGGTTATCCGTGCTACAACTGGGGGCCCAAACACGCTATTTAGATGAGGTCTTTTCAGCGGTAACTGTTACGGCAGATACCACTTATCAGACCAACTACAGCATCTTCCCACTGATTGCCCAGGTCCCTGGAGTTACAGGGCCGGTGCCCGTGTCCAAGCAGATGGATATCTATGAGCCTACCGGTGATACCGTTTCTCAACGTCCGCTGTTGATTCTGAGCCATAACGGAACTTATTTCCCTGCCATTGTGAATGGTACCTTCAATGGAAACAGGAAAGACAGTCTGCTGGTGGAACTGGCTACCCGTTACGCCAAAATGGGCTACGTGGTTGCTACCGTTGACAATCGTCTCGGTTGGTTCCTGACAGCTCCGATTGAAACCCAGCGGAAAACTATCCTGGAAGCGACTTATCGTGCGATTCAGGATCTGCGGACTTCTATCCGCTTTTTCCGTAAGTCTGCTGCGGAAGATGGTAACACCTTTAAAATCGATCCTGATAAAGTAGCTTTGGGAGGTTCTGGAACTGGTGGATACCTGACCTATGCTGCAGCCTTCTTAAGAGATTTTGATCAGCTGCTGCTCAGGAAGTTTACCGACTTCTCCGATCCCATGGATCCCGTGCCTTATGTAGATACGCTTCAGTTAGGAGATATTTACGGTGTGGATTCTGCCTTGTTCAATATTCCTCACTATCCTACTTACAGCTCTGATTTCACCGTAGGATTCTGCTTAGGTGGTGCCCTGGGTGATTCTAGCTGGGTACGTCCCGGAGGACCTGCGATCATGGGTATCCAAAGTCCTGATGATCAGTTTGCTCCTTTCAACCTGGAAGACGTACTGGAACCGATCAACAACCTTTCTGTCATTGATACGGCTGCTGGTGCCTTTGCCGTCATTACGCAGGCGCAGAAAATGGGTGTCAACGACGTTTGGAAAGACGTAGTCTGGAAAGATCCTTTCAACCAAAAAGTAGGTACTGATCTGATCAACGCCGGTTGGGGAGACCTGGATGGACTCTATCCATTATCTGGTCCCTATACGCCTTGCTCTTCTCAGTGTATTACTACCATTCCGAATGCACCGGCTGATACTTGTGCCCCAGGAAACGCGCCTTACGATTGGATTGACTCTTTGACTTTCGCCGTAGGCTATGACATGGGTAACAACCCGATCACCGGTGCGGAGCGTTACTGCCAGTTGACCCTGGACAACCCTAACGACCCAGCGGTAGCGCGTACCTATATTGACTCCATCGTTGGATACGTATCTCCTCGTATGGCCCTGGCTTTGGGCATTGTAGAGGCTAGTGATGTATCTTTCGGGACCAGCATCGAAGAAAATCTGCTGAGAGGCCGGATTGGTATCTATCCTAATCCTGCTCGCGATCGCATCATCGTAGCACAGAAGGAAACCGTAACATCTCTGGACGAAGTCGTCTTGATGGACATTACGGGTAAAGTGCTGCAGCGCTTCACCAATGTTAACGAGCGTCAGCTGACGATTTCTCGTAACAACCTGCCTTCTGGCATGTATCTGATCCAGGTCAGAGACGACAACGCTGCTTTCAGCGAAAAAATCCTTTTCGAATAAGGTGAGCGAAATCTCATAAAAGTAAAAAGCCGCTTCTTTGGGAGCGGCTTTTCTTTTTATTGGCTATCTTCTTTTTCGAAATATTCCTACCTATGCTGACCTCTCGCTTGTGCCTGCTAGCTTGCCTGATATGTTTCATGGCTTGCCAGGGTGATTCCGTTCCTTCCAGAGACGAAAAGCTCCCGCCTAATTTTGTCATCATCTTTACGGATGATCAAGGCTACCAGGATGTGGGCTGCTATGGCTCACCCGATATCGAAACCCCTCACCTTGACCAGATGGCTCAAGAAGGGGCCCGCTTTCCCCAATTCTATGTCAGCCAGGGGGTATGCTCCGCTTCCCGGGCTTCTCTGCTTACCGGTTGCTATGCCAATCGGGTAGGCGTGCATGGGGCTTATTTTCCTAAAGCCAAAAGTGGCCTCGCCCCAGAAGAAATGACCCTGGCGGAGATGCTGAAACCGCTGGGCTACAGAACCGGGATTTTTGGAAAATGGCATCTGGGCGATCATCCTGATCTCCTGCCCACCGCCCAGGGCTTTGACGAGTATCTGGGGATTCCTTATTCCAATGATATGTGGCCTTCCCATCCGGCCAATGACCAATTCAATTTCGATTTCTTACCGCTGATTGAGGGGCAAAAGGTGATCGATTCGATTACCACTGACCAGTCCCATTTGACGACCCTTTTTACGGAGCGGGCGGTGAATTTTATCCGAAAAAATAAAGCAGCACCTTTTTTCCTCTATGTGCCTCATTGTATGCCGCATGTGCCCTTGTTTGTTTCGGAAAAAAATGCTGATTCCTCGGCCAGAGGCCTATACGGGGACGTCATCCAGGAGATCGACTGGTCTGTAGGCCAGATTTTGCAGACGCTCAAAGCAGAAGGCCTGGACGAGCATACCATGGTCATTTTTGCTTCCGACAATGGTCCCTGGCTCAATTACGGGAATCACTCCGGCTCCGCTCTGCCCCTGCGTGAAGGCAAGGGAACCTCGCTGGAAGGAGGGGTTCGGGTGCCTTGTATCATGCGCTGGCCCGGAAAAATTCAAGCGGGAACCGAAATCCCAGCACCTGCGATGACCATCGATATCCTGCCTACCCTGGCAGGGCTTGCTGGAGCAGCTTTACCAGATCGAAAAGTGGACGGCGGCGATATTTGGCCTTTGCTAAGCGGGCAAACGACTGAAAGCCCGCATGAGAGTTTCGCTTTTTACTACCATCGCAACCATCTGCAAGGCGTGTTGAGTGGAGACGGTCGGTGGAAATTGTATTTCCCTCACAAGTATCGCAGCCTGGAAGGACGGGAAGGGGGGCGAGATGGGCTGCCCGTTCCCTACAACTATCAAACCCCTATGGGCTTAGAACTCTACGACCTGAATACGGATATCAGCGAAACCCAAAATGTTGCGGATCGCTATCCTGAAATCCTGGCCAGGTTGGAAGCAGAGGGGGAGCGTTACCGCGAAGCTTTGGGAGATGAACTTACGGATCGGGTGGGGAAAGAAAATCGCCCGGCAGCCCAGGTCAGCTGGGAATAATCGGAGCAAGAATGTGTATCTTTAAGCAAGTCCCATACTTAAGGTTTTTATGAAATATATCAGTCTGCCTCATTTGAAATTTCTGGTTCATCAAGTTCACCCTGTAGAGGAGTTGTTGCGCCATCCTTACTTTGAAGCCCACGATGAAGAGTCGGTGGATTTTATGCTGGATGCCGCCTTACAATTGGCTGATACCTATTTATATCCTTATCTCCGGGAAATGGATCAATTTGTCCCTGACGTAGAAGAAGGGGAAGTGAAAGTGCATCCTCAAATCGGCAAGATCCTGCAGAAATGGGGCGAAGATGGTTGGTATAGCGCCTCGGCCCCCATGGAATGGGGCGGCATGCAACTCCCTTCCCTGGTCAAAAATGCCACAAGGTTAATCTTTCAGGCCGCCAATAATGGCGCTTTTGGGTATACCGGTAGTACTACCGGTGCCTCTAATCTGCTCCTGTCTTTCGGAAACGATGAACTGCGGAAAAAATATCTGCCCGGCATGTTTGACGGCAGTGCGCCCGGGACCATGGCCTTGACTGAGCCAGATGCTGGCAGTTCGCTGTCGGATATTACCACTTCTGCCACGCCAGCAGAAGGGGGGCATTATCTAATTGAAGGCCAGAAGGTATTCATCTCCGGAGGGGATCAGGATTGTGTAGACAATATCATTCACCTGATGCTGGCCCGGATTGACGGGGCCCCGCAAGGCACCAAAGGCATTTCCCTTTTTGTCGTGCCCAAATATCGCGAAGCGGATGGCGCGCTGGTTCCCAATGATGTAACCACCGCGGCGGTTTTTCATAAAATGGGACAAAAGGCTACGCCGGCTTGTCATCTGATCATGGGAGAAAAGCAGGATTGTCATGGCTGGCTGGTAGGTGAGCCGCATCGTGGCCTCTCCTATATGTTTCAAATGATGAATGAGGAGCGCCTGGATGTAGGAGGCATTGCTGCGGCGATTGCTTCTGCCGCCTACTATGCTTCCTTACAATATGCCGAAGAAAGGCCCCAAGGTCGTCGTTTGCATCAAAAAAGCATGGATTTCGCCCCGGTGCCCATCGTACAGCATCCCGATGTCCGCCGCATGCTCTTAAGCCAAAAAGCCGTGGTGGAAGGAAGTTTTTCCCTGCTGCTGGCCTGCGCCAAGTACCATGACCTAACTGTGGTCCTGGAAGGAGAAGAGCGGGAGCGCGCCCATTTGCTGTTGGAATTGCTGACCCCGATTGCCAAGACCTATCCTGCGGAGGCTGCTGTTGAATCTGTCAGCCAGGGCTTACAGGTACTAGGCGGCTATGGATATTGTGAAGATTTTGTGCTGGAGCAGCTTTACCGGGACGTGCGGATTGCGCCTATCTATGAAGGCACTACCGGGATTCAGTCCCTGGACCTGCTGGGTCGGAAAGTGATGATGGCGGGCGGAAAGGCTTTCCAAATGCTGGGCGAAGAAATCAATTTGAGTATAGCGGAAGCGGAGGTACATCATGATCTAAAGAAATATGCCCAGCAATTGGGGACTGCTTTCCAGGACCTGCAAGCCACTACCCAACACCTGATGGGCATCGCGCAACAAGGAAAGCCGGAGGTATTCCTGGCGGATGCTACCTTATACCTGCACATGTTCAGCCACGTGGTCTTGGGCTGGCAATGGCTAAAAATGGCCACGGTCGCGCAACAGCACCTCCTAATGGGGGCTGCGGGGCAAGAAGCCTTTTACCAGAGTAAGGTCCACACCATGCGTTTCTTTTTTGCCTACGAACTCCGGAAAAACCTGGGCTTGAAAGCCCGCTTGATGGATGAGGACGAGGTGCTAACCATTTACCAGGAAGAAGTAAAAATCACCTGATCAGGTTTTCCACTTACGGGCCAGGGCCTGATAACGCCAATAAGCGCCTTTGGCAGAAATCCAGGCCAGTTGAAACCCTGCCCTGCCATCCAGAAAGCCTCCTTTGAAGAGATAAGCACTGGTAAATTTCCAGGCAGCACTCAGCGGCGCTTTCCAAATGGGCGCTTTCTTTCCCTGCGTATATTTTTCTTCCGCAGCGAGCAGGGCATATTTTCTGGCTCGGGCAAGGTGATCCGCCCGCGAGATTACGGTATAATGGCGTAAAAAGCCGGGCAGCGTCTTTGGCTCGGGATGGTCAGGAGGCAGACTCACCCGTTCATGCACAAAATCTCCTTTCCAGCCAGCTTGCCTGCGGTCATAAAGGCGTAGTTGCCGATCCTTTCGCCAGTCTCCGTATCGAATCCATTTCCCACAGTACTGATTGCGCCGGTGGAGGTAAAAGCCAAGCTGTCCTTCGGTAGGAGCAAACTCACGCAGCGCTTGCTGTAAAGTCTGGTCCGGAACTTCGTCAGCATCTATCGAAAGCACCCAATCGTTCGAGGCAAGCTGTTGGGCATGATTTTTCTGATCGGCATAGCCTGAGAAGCTTCGTTGATGAACCGTGGCGCCAAGGCTTTTGGCGATGTGGACCGTATCATCCTCAGAAAAGCTATCTACCACGATCACCTCATCTGCCAGGGGCATGAGCGCTTCCAGGCACCGCCCAATGTTCGCCGCTTCATTTAAGGTGATGATAATGGCGGTAAAGGGCTGCATAACCTATAGGTTGGACAGAACCGAAAAGGGAAACTAGTTCCGAACGTTGCCTTTGGAGCGCACCCGGCTAACCTTGATCATATTGGTCAGGCCGTGCTCGTGCAACGGCATACTGCCGGTATTAATCATGACGTCTCCAGGTTTAACCAGCCCTCTTTCCTTGAGCATCTCGTGCACGTCCTGAATGGTGTCATCGGTGCTGGTATCATTATCGTAGAAAAATACCCGAATGCCCCATACCAAACTCATGGTTGTCATGAGGGAGCGGTTATTGGTAAAGGCGTAGATGCGGGCTTTGGGCCGACAGCGGGAAAGGCGCAAGGCTGTAAAGCCGGAGCGGGTCATGGCCAGCAGGGCTGCCGCATCGGTTTCCTGAGATAATTTACAGGCGGTATTGATGATCGCAGAAGCCAATTCCGATTCATCAGAATCGATATGGGTCATGTTGCGATAATAAATATGTTCCTCCTGGTTTTCTACACTTTCCAGGATGGCGGCCATACTTGTAACGGTACGGACGGGATATTTACCTACAGAAGTCTCTCCGCTGAGCATCACGGCGTCCGCTCCATCCACCAGGGCATTGGCGACATCATTGGCTTCGGCCCGGGTGGGACGGGGAGAAGTAATCATGGATTCCATGACGTGGGTGGCCACAATAACAGGCTTGCCTGCCTGGTTACACTTTTGGACGATTCGCTTTTGCCAGGCTGGCACTTCTTCCATGGGAATTTCTACTCCCAGGTCCCCTCGGGCTACCATGATGGCGTCAGAGGCTTCGATGATCGCATCCAGGTTTTGGAGCGCTTCTGGTTTCTCGATCTTGGCGATCACCTTGCTGACCCCGTTTTTTAGGCGTATCAACTCCTTGAGGAGTTTTACATCGTCAGCAGAGCGGACAAAAGAAAGGGCTACCCAATCCACGCCATGTTCGATGGCGAAGTCCATGTCCTTGAAGTCTTTTTCGGTAATGGTAGGGATAGAAATATTGGTTCGGGGGAGATTTACGCCCTTGCGGCTACTGATGACGTCCCCAGCAACCACTTCAATCTTTACCCGGTTTTTGCTATTGGTCTCGATGACCCGGCATTCTACTTTGCCGTCGTCGATGAGGACAGGGTCCCCCACTTTTACGTCCGCGGCAAAGGTTTCATATTGAATCGGGAGCACCGTGCCTTTGTGTTCTTTTACATCAGACCGGATGGTGAGCACTTGCCCAGCTTTGATCTGCACCGGCTCCTTTAAGTCTCCAATACGTATTTTGGGCCCTTGCAAATCCTGAAGCAAACAAAGATTGGCTCCATGGTCCTTATTGATTTTCCGAACCATTTTCAGGGATTTCAAGTGGGTCTCGTGATCCGCATGAGAGAAATTGAGGCGACAGACATCCATGCCTGCTTTGGCCATGGCGAGCAAGGTGTCAGGATTGGTACTGGCAGGGCCGAGGGTGGCCACGATTTTGGTTCTACGTGTATGAAAAAGACTCAAGGGAGTAGACGTTTATGTTGTAACACTCAAATAATCTACGGCCTGACCGCCAAGCCCTGTAGGTAGCGCAGGGAGGGATATAGGTAGGTCATCCGTTTTTCACTAGTAGGTAGTCGCGGGCCTAATTACAAAAAAATATCCAAATGCGTCGGCTTCGGGCTGGAGGAGTTAACATTTTCTGGACCAGCTAAGAGAAATCATCGGCTAACTTCTCAACCCATCTCCTCTGGATGAGAGACTTTTTGGGAAGACTGATCGGGCTAAATGGGGAGCCTGGAGGAGAGATTGCTCCGCGTTAGGAGTGATCGGCGCAGGGAAAAACCGCTAAATCGATACACAGGATGGGTTAAGCTAATGGGCTATGAAACAGATGGTTAGATTTTGATGCTGTTCTGTGGAAGAGCAAGGATTAGGCCTGAAAGCTCTAAAAATAAAAATTGACGAAAGCTTGCTGGATTCTAAAAAGTATTATATTTGCGCAGAAAATCACCTCGTGGTTTTTACTCAAAATCAACTAAAAAAAGGTTAGAAAATGTCAAGCATTGCAGACAGAGTAAAAGAAATCATCGTAGAAAAGCTGGGTGTAGAGCCGACAGAGGTTACTCCAGAAGCTAGCTTTGCCAATGATTTGGGCGCTGACTCTCTTGATACAGTAGAGCTGATCATGGAGTTCGAGAAGGAATTCGATATCAGCATTCCCGATGAAGCAGCTGAAAAAATCGTAACGGTAGGAGATTCCATCACTTACCTTGAAGAAAATAAAAAGTAGCTCGTAAACGATGCACGGAAGAAGGGTTGTAGTAACCGGATTAGGGGCATTGACGCCGTTAGGTAACGATGTTCCATCGTATTGGGAAGGACTTGTTCAGGGCAAAAGTGGAGCTGGACCGATCACACAGTTTGATTCGACTCAGTTCAAAACAAAATTTGCCTGCGAGATTAAGGACTTCGATGCCGTAGGAATCTTCGGCAGGAAGGACGCGCGCAAAATGGACATCTTTACCCAGTACGCGATGGTAGCGGCTGACGAAGCCTTAGAAGATGCTAAGTTTAATATGGACCAGATCAACAAAGAGCGATTTGGGGTCATATTTGGCTCTGGCATTGGAGGATTAGATGTATTCCTCAAGGAAGCTTCCAATTTTGCTACCGGAGATGGTACCCCCCGATTCAATCCCTTCTTTATCCCGAAAATGATTATCGATATTGCCGCCGGCAAAATATCGATTAAGCACGGACTGAAAGGTCCCAACTATTCCAGCGTTTCCGCCTGTGCTACCTCCACCAACTGTCTGATTGATGCTCACATGCTGATTAAGTTTGGCTATGCAGATATTATGCTGGCTGGCGGAGCAGAAGCAGCAGTGAATGAGGTCGGCATAGGCGGTTTCAACGCGATGAAAGCCCTTTCTGAGAACAATGACGAATACGCCACGGCCAGTCGTCCTTTTGACGTACGGCGGGATGGCTTCGTACTCGGAGAAGGTGCTGGAGCCCTGGTGTTGGAAGAATATGAGCACGCCGTGGCTCGTGGGGCTACCATTTATGCAGAATTAAAAGGCATCGGTATGTCAGCCGATGCACACCATATCACGGCTCCTGATCCAGAAGGGGCAGGCGCCAAGCGGGTCATGGCTTCGGTCGTGGAAGATGCAGGCCTGCAGGTAAACGATGTAGATTACATCAACGTGCACGGTACTTCTACGCCCCTGGGGGATAAAGCTGAAACCCTGGCCATCAAACAGGTTTTTGGTGATCACGCTGCGAAAGTCAACATTAGCTCCACCAAGTCGATGACCGGACACCTCCTGGGAGCGGCTGGAGCGATTGAAGCCATTGCTTCGGTGTTGGCCATTCAGCATGACATCATTCCTCCGACCATCAACTTCAAGGAAGCTGATCCAGACTGTGATCTGAATTACACCTTTAATGAGGCTGAGAAGCGTACGGTCAACGTCGCTTTGAGCAACACTTTTGGATTTGGAGGACACAATGCCTCGGTCCTTTTCACCAAAATCAGCTAATTTCCCCTTCCGCTAACGGAAAACTTGGAATATTCTCTCTTCCTTTTGTAATTTTATCAACGGGAGTAGTGAGAGGTTTTGGTATATGCTCACACCTAGACAAGTCTACAATCGGTATTTTTCTAAGGACCGTCAGTTTGTAAAAGACATTCGGGCCATTGCTGGCCACACCCCTAAGGAAGTCTTTCTTTATCAGCTTGCTCTCACCCATTCATCCAGTGTAAGGAAAAAGAAAAACACGGCTGCTCGTCAGGGAAGCCCGGCTATTCGTGGTTGTAACGAGCGGCTGGAGTTTCTGGGCGACTCAGTCCTGGACTCTGTGATTGCAGAGTATCTTTTTAAGATGTACCCTTTCAAGGATGAAGGGTTCCTGACCGAAATGCGCTCCAAGATCGTCAATCGGAAGTCCCTCAATACCATTTGCCGTAAACTGCGGATAGATGGCCTGATCCGCCATCGACAGACCGGGGCGATCAACGAATCCATGTATGGCGATGCCCTGGAAGCCTTCATCGGAGCGGTCTACTTGGATATGGGGTACCATCAGACCAAGCAGTTTATTTACTACCGGATCATCGAACCCCACGTCCATCTGCATACCGTTGAAAATCAGATTATCAGCCATAAGAATAAGCTGATTGAGTATGTCCAGAAAACCAAAATGGGCATGTTGATGTTCGAAGTGATCGCAGAGAACGGAGATGGTCGAAATAAAATTTTCCGCATTCAGGCCAAAGTAGGGAAGAAAGTTTTAGGGGTCGGCGAAGGAAAAAATAAAAAATCCGCCGAACAAAGGGCCTCTGAAGATGCCTTGCTGAAACTGAACCTCATCTCCTGATCCTCAGGGCTTTTGTTGACCGGTCAAGCTGTTTTCGCAGACAATATGATCTGCAATTCGAACCATTCAGACAACCGGTCCTTATTTCTGTCGGGTTTTTTCCGTAGATTGATGATTCATTCAGTTTTGCCCGAGAATGCCTCTTTCTGTACGCTTCACCTTCTTGCTCATTGTGTTCTTGGGGGCTTCTACCCTTTTCCCACTTCAGGCCCATGCCACCGGGCCCTGGGTTGACTCCCTTGAGCGAATCCTGGAAGTTACCTCCAATCCTCTGGATCGGATGGAACTGCTGGATGAGCTTATCTACGAGACGTACCGAGATGAAAAAGATAGGGCCGATGATTACTATCATCAGTTGAAAGCCATCGTGGATGAAATCGCCAGTCCACTGGCCATGGCCAAGCTCCACAACGCCAATAATCTATTCTACATAGGAAAAGGAGATTTCCCCCGCATTGAGAAGGAGGCTGAAATCGCCATCAGGTACCTCGAAGGCACCCAGGAATATGGAGAATTTGCGCGTAGCTACTATTATTTGGGCGGAGCGGCTTTCGGACAAGGGAATTATGAAATTGCCAACGAGCAGCTTACCCAGGCGCTCGACTTTTTGGATAAAAAGAAAGACGCAAAATGGTGGGGGAATTGTATGGTGCTCAAGGCCAGCGTCCTGCGCCGCATGGGGCGGTTCAATGAAAGCCTGGAATTGGCCTTTGATGCCCTGCAGGTATATCAGCGTCTCGGATATGACCATGGCGTGGTAAGGGCTTATATCTCCATTGGCAATGTCCAACTGGATAATGGTGATGTAGAGAAAGCCAGAGAGACCTATAATAAGGTAGTTGAGCTAGCTACCCCCCTAGGGATGGATATTCTTGCCCTGAACGGCCAGGTAAACTTAGGGGTGGTCTATCTGAACAAATCAGAAAATCATCCCGATAGCCTCAAGACTCCTGAGGCTATCGAGCAAGCGCGCATCCAGAACCTCGCCCTGGCTGAAAAGCATTTTAAAGAGGGCCTGGCCATCGCAGAAGTCCGGGAAGAACGCCGCATTCAAGTGTTTTTGCTCAACAAACTCGCCCAGACCCTGCTTTCCCGCGAAAAGCTAGATTCTGCCTTGGTTTATGCCATCCAATCCACCGGTATTAACCAGTTGTATCCCGATAAAAACCAATTAGCCTTATCTCACTTGTTGATTGGCAATATCTACCTGGAACAGGGGAATTCCCGTCAGGGTTTTCGTCAGTTAGAACAGGGCTTAAAATTGGCTGAAAAAATCAAAGCCCATACCTATTTGGAGTTGGCCTATTCCCTGATGGCGAAACATCACGCCCAATTGGGGAATTTTGAGATGGCTTATGACTACCGCACCAAACAATATCAGTTGTTGGACAGTGCCCAGGAACGGGAGTCTAAAGCTGATCTGGAAAAATTGAAAGCCAGTAAAGAAACCAGTCGACAGGCTGAGGTCATTCAAGACCTGCAAAACGAAAAAGAACAGAGTTCTTTTACCCGTTTGATTCTGCTGGCCTCTCTGGCTGCAGCCATTCTGCTGGGAGGCATGGCCTTCCTGCTGTACCGCGTCCGGTCGAAGTCAAAATTCGCGAAGATCATGGAGCGGAAAAATGCCGAAATTGAAGCGCAAAACCGGCACCTCGCCCTCTACAGTTCTGACCTGGAACAATTCGCTTTTATCGTCTCTCACAACCTGAAAGAGCCCCTCCGAAATATCGGGAGCTTTACGGGCCTCATTCAACGCAAGTATGGCGCGCGCATCGAGGAAGATGGCCGCATGTATATGGACTTCGTGATCAATGGGGTGGCCCACATGAATAAACTGCTCTCCAATCTATTGATCTACGTTCAACTGGAGAAGTCAAAAGAGGCCTTTCAGCCTGTGAATATGGATCAGGTGGTAAAACTCCTGGAGCGGGAAATGGAAAATGAATTCCAGGAGCGCAATGCCCGTATTTATGCCCCCAATCTTCCCGTAGTCCAGGCCAAACCCAAAGGGATCCACTTATTGTTCCGCCACCTGATCGATAATGCCCTAAAATTCGGAAACGGAGAAAGTATTGAGATTGAGATTCGACATCGTAAGAAAAAAGGCTACCACTCCTTTACGATCAAGGATAACGGCATCGGTATGAAGGAAGAGTTTATGGGCAAAATCTTCGATGTATTCCAGCGCCTGCATACCCAGGACAACTATCCCGGCACCGGGATTGGTCTGGCCATCTGCCGCAAGGTAGTGCAGCAGCACAATGGAACCATCGAGGTGACCTCCACGCCAGGCGTAGGGACTACCTTTGAGGTAAACATTCCGGCTATAACGTAAGGATTTCTAAATTGTGGTTGGTGTAAATGCAGATATCAGCCGCAATGGTCAGGCCTTCCCGCACCATTTCTTCAGCACTCATCTGACTAGCATGTCTTTTCAAGGCAACCGCCGCAGAGCGGGCATAAACGCCGCCTGAACCAATGGCCAGAATCCCCTCCTCCGGAGCAATCACGTCTCCCGTTCCACTGATGATCAGGCCTTCTTCCCGGTCCATCACGATCAACATGGCTTCCAATCTCCGCAGATAGCGATCCGTGCGCCACTCCTTGGCCAGTTCAATGGCCGAGCGGCGGAGACTGCTTCGGTACATATTGAGCTTTTCCTCAAATTTTTCCACCAGGGTAAAAGCATCCGAGGTAGAACCGGCAAATCCTACCAGAATCTTGCCATCCCCGATGGCCCGCACTTTTTTGACATTGCTTTTGGCAACGGTGTTGCCCATAGTCGCCTGCCCATCTGCCCCTAGTGCCATCTTTCCATTATGGATGATCCCCAGGACGGTGGTGGCGTGAACGCTGTTTGATTCCATTCGGTACCAACTAAGGCTGTTTACCCGCTTGAAGGGCTTAGTTTCGATTTCTCAGGGTGTGGATATTGTTTTCCTGCTGGTGTTCGTAGACATCCCCAAAAGCCTGGTTGCGACGTTCCTGCAGGAAGTCCAGGCGTGGCTTTAGGTTTTCCTTGTCAATCACCAGTTTTTCTTTTCTAAATACCGCTTCCTCGCGGGCCTGGAAATTCAGGTCATATTCAGGACTCATGACGATGGCCTCTTCCGGACAGACCTCCTCACAAAATCCACAGTAAATGCAGCGGAGCATGTCGATCTCGAAGGTTTCGGGATAACGCTCTTTCTGGTCTTCAGGCATTTCTGCGGCTTGCATACTGATGGCCAACGGAGGGCAAGCTCTGGCGCAGAGTCCACAGGCTACACAGCGCTCCTTTCCATTTTCTGCTACCAGGACCGGTCTCCCACGAAATTCTGGCCCTAAAACGGGCTTTTTCTCCGGATAAGAGAGGGTGACCTTCGGCCGGAACATGTGCTTAAAAGAAAACCACATCCCCTTGAACACCTCAGGAAAATAGAGTTTTCCACTCAAGCTGAGTTGCCGTTCCTTCTTGCTGCCTTTCGTAATCCCTTTATTCGTACCCATGCGTCTAAATATTGAAGTTCTAAAATATCAGACTTTGATGAGGGTTACAAACATTTTGGGAATTGTTTACGGGTTTCTGAGACCGGAGGTGCCAGCCAGGGTGAACAATTGGAGAAGCCTGCCTGAAGCGTGGCTAAATTTCTTACCTTCGTACTATGTTTCGAGATGCCAGATATTTTCTGCTGATCAGCCGTCCGATCAACGTGGCGATCTCACTACTGACTTTTGGGGTATCCTGTTTTATTGCCACCCAACATCAGTTTGAATTTCTCCAGGATGCCCGCTTCTGGGCCACAGCTCTGACCATCGTGGTGATCGCTGCTACAGGTTACTGGATCAATGATGTATATGATTTTCGAATTGACCGCATCAATAAGCCCGGAAAAACGGTAGTAAACGCGATTCTTTCAGTAAAAAAGGTCCTTACCGTCTATTTCATTTGCATTGGCCTCATCCTGTTATTCTCTGCCTACTTTCTGGCCTGGCGGCACCAACTCTACCACATTTCCTTCATCAATGGACTTTCCGTGGTCCTCTTATTCATGTACGCCAGCATCCTCAAGGGGCGAGGCATTCCCGGGAACCTGACCATTGCTTTCCTGATTGCCCTGGTGATCATCCTCGCAGGCTTTTTATACCAATTTCACTTGGAAACCCTGCCGCTGGTCTGGACCATCATTTTTGCATTCGAAATAACCCTGATTCGAGAAATCACCAAGGATGTCGAAGATATTCGGGGCGATCTGCAGTTTAAATTACAGACCTTGCCCATTCAGATAGGGATTCGTCGCACCAAGTATGTCCTGCTGGTGCTCCTGGTGATTTTCTTTTTTTCTACCTATCTCCCTTTGGCTTATCACTTCTTACGGCATGGGGTATGGATCTGGCCCTACCTCCTGGCTTCAGCTCTACTGGTCCAGGTACCCTCTGTCTGGTTATTTTTTCAGCTAAAAAAGGCCGTGCGACCAGAGGATTTTGGACAGATTAGTCGCTACCTCAAGTATCTCATGCTATGTGGGATCGTGACCCTATTCTTCCTGTAATGCTCCCTAAACCGAGAGTACGTCTACCAGGTTCAACAAATTCCGGTTGATTTCCTGATGATACTTGCAAGCCTTATCGAAAGAGGTGTATTTGATTTCTCCATTGACCATCCCCACCATGATATTGGACATGCCTTCCTGCAGGGCTTCTACCGCTGCTGATCCCATACGGCTGGCTAGTACCCGGTCCAGGCAGGTAGGACTTCCCCCTCGTTGAATATGACCCAGAATGACGACCCGGGTGTCATAGTGGGTGAATTTCTCCTCCACCTTTCGAGCAATTTCATAAGCGCCCCCTCCATCGTCTCCTTCTGCTACGATGATGATGCTGGAGGTCTTGTGGCGACCTTTCTCCAACTTCCCGATGACTTCCTCCAGAGAAGTTTCCTGTTCGGGGATCAAGACCGCCTCCGCGCCCGAAGCGATGCCTGTATTGAGGGCAATAAAACCTGCGTCCCGGCCCATCACCTCCACGAAAAAGAGGCGGCTGTGAGAATCTGCGGTGTCTCTGATTTTATCAATGGCGGCCATGGCGGTATTCAAGGCCGTATCATATCCAATGGTATAGTCTGTCCCATAGAGGTCGTTGTCGATGGTTCCTGGTGCGCCGACTACCGGAATCCTGAACTCTGAGGCCAGCGCCCGGGCACCTGCAAAGGTACCGTCCCCCCCAATGGCGACCAGTCCTTCGATCCCGGCTTTTTGCAGTTGTTTGAACGCTTTTTTCCGACCTTCCGGCGTCCGAAATTCATCACTTCTGGAAGACTTAAGGATCGTCCCTCCACGCTGGACGGTATTGCTGACCGACCGGGCATCCATGGGGAAAATGTCCCCTCTGATCATGCCCGTATATCCACTGTTGATCCCGTAAATTTCGAGATCATTATAGATGGAAGCACGCACCACTGCCCGAATACAGGCATTCATTCCCGGGGCGTCTCCCCCTGATGTAAATACACCAATTCGTTTCATTTTCAGGTATTTCCGTTTTTACTGTACAGGTCTGCACCTGTAATTCATTTTCCGGGGCGCCCAAAGATAAGTACTTTCTTTTTAGATGCCACCTGGAGGAATCATCCCGTTTCCTTTCCCAGGCAAACCGTTCCCTAATTCATGCAGTCCCCTTACGAAAAGCCCCTTGTCTACTGCCTGCTATAAGGCTACCTTTTGGTACCTTTACGCTTAGCCGTGCAACCCAAAAGGTATAAGGCTAAATGCAGGCCTGCTGTATGTCCTACAGCAGGTTTTTGTATGTTTACAGCATGACCATACCCCCACCCATAGGGATATTTGACTCAGGTCTGGGCGGCCTTTCCGTATGGCGAGAAATCCGCCATGCGCTCCCGGCAGAATCCCTGATTTATGTAGCTGATCAGGCTTACTGCCCCTATGGTCGTAAACCAGCCGGGGAGATTCGAGACCGCGCCTATCTCATTACAGATTTTTTGATAAAAAAAGGGTGTAAGATGGTGGTAGTGGCTTGCAATACGGCCACCGCAGCGGCCATTCAGGACCTGCGACAAAGGTATACCTTGCCCTTTGTGGGTATGGAACCAGCCCTCAAACCTGCGGTGCTGCAAAGCAAAACCGGTAAGGTGGGCATCCTGGCTACGCAAGGGACCCTTAGAGGGGGGCACTTTCTGCGCAACCTTTCTCAGGTACCGGCGGAAAAGGAGGTATTGGTCCAGGAAGGCGAAGGATTGGTGGAAGCGGTAGAGCGCGGAGAATGGGATCATCCCCAAACCAGGAAGCTTCTAGAAAAGTATCTGCATCCCTTATTGGAGAAAGGGGCCGATCAGGTCGTGCTGGGATGTACGCATTATCCTTTCCTGGCTGCGCCTATTCAGGAAATTCTGGCCGGGCAGGCTACCTTGATTGATCCTGCACCGGCTATCGCCCGCCGCGTAGAAGCCCTTTTGACCGAAGGAAAAGCCCTGGCTCCCTCCCCGGGCCACGGTGGGTGTAGTTTTTTTACTAACCTGAGCCCAGCGGATTTCCAAATGTCTTTTCAACGTTTATGTCCTGCCATCCCATCCGAAGACTTCCATTTTGCCTACAGCCCTGAATTAGCCTAGGGATGCTGTGGATTGATGGAGAAAATGTATTTTAGGAAAAAAGCCTGTCAAAAGGCCTATCCCTGCCCAAGCCCCATTTCTCATGAAAAGTCTGTTATCGATTGTATTGGTCTCCTTCTGGCTGCTTCCCCTCTGGGGACAGCGAATGCCTGACTGTCCGGAACGGGAGGAAGGCGATGGCCCTTTTTCTCAACTCATCATCCGTGGCGCTACCCTAATCAATGGAACAGGGGCACCGCCCATTGGCCCGGTAGATGTAGTGGTAGAGAATGATCGGATCACGGCGGTGCGGGTTGTGGGATATCCTGGGGTAGCAATTGATGAAGGCCGGCGTCCCAAAGCCAAAGCCGGTGCCCGGGAAATTGAGGCGGAAGGTATGTATCTATTGCCAGGATTTGTGGACATGCATGGGCACATAGGCGGCATCTCTCAGGGCACTTCTCCGGAATATGTGTTCAAGCTCTGGATGGCGCATGGTATCACCACCATTCGGGAACCAGCCTGTGGGAACGGGTTGGACTGGACCCTCCGCCATCAGGAAAAAAGCGCCAACAATCAGATTACGGCTCCCCGGATCATGGCTTATCCTGCTTTTGGGCAAGGGTATGGCAAGCCCATTACCACCCCGGAGGATGCCCGCACCTGGGTAAAAAGTATTGCGGATAAAGGGGCAAACGGCATCAAATTCTTTGGAACGCGGCCAGATATTTTCGCCGCCGCTCTGGACGAGGCTAAGAAATACGAATTGCGTTCTGCTTGCCATCATGCCCAGATGGATGTAGCCTGGCTCAACGTGCTGCAAAGTGCCCGGCTGGGACTTACCTCGATGGAGCATTGGTATGGCTTACCGGAGGCACTCTTTGAGGACCGAACCGTTCAGAACTATCCCCTGGATTATAACTATGCCAACGAACAGCACCGCTTTGCGGAGGCAGGGCGATTGTGGAAACAGGCTGCTAAACCTTTTTCGGGCCATTGGGAAAAGGTCATGGAGGAATTGCTGGAACTGGATTTTACCCTGGACCCTACCTTTAATATATATGAGGCCAGTCGGGACCTGATGCGTGCCCGAAGAGCAGAATGGCATGAAATTTACACCTTGCCTTCTCTCTGGCGTTTTTATCAACCCAGCCGTGTTTCTCATGGCTCCTACTGGCACTTTTGGGGTACAGAAGAGGAGGTATCCTGGAAGCAAAACTATCGGTTGTGGATGACCTTCGTGAATGAATACAAGAATAGAGGGGGCAGGGTGACCACGGGTTCTGACTCCGGATTTATTTTCCAACTGTACGGTTTTGCTTATATCCGGGAGTTGGAATTGCTGCGGGAAGCGGGCTTCCATCCGCTGGAAGTGATTCGCTCAGCCACCTTAAAAGGGGCGGAAGCCTTGAACCTTGCCGGAGAAATAGGTTCTATAGAAGTAGGCAAAAAAGCAGACATGATTCTCATTTCGGAAAATCCGCTCCAAAATCTGAAAGTACTTTATGGAACGGGCGCTATTAAACTTTCTCCGGAGAATCAAGTCCAAAGGGTAGGAGGAGTGAGCTATACCATTAAAGACGGAATCGTCTTTAATGCGAAAGAATTGCTGGCAGATGTGGCCAGCATGGTGGCGAAAGCCAAGGAAAAAGAGGGCTTTGAACTGTATCAGCCAGGGATGGAAATACCTCCTGCGCCGAAAAAAAGTAAGGGACCTAAGTAGCATTTGTGTCTTTTGGCCTCTTTTTTGTTCGGTTAATTTTGACCTTTACCGATTACCTGTTGCACCCATGGGCGAATTCTCATTTGAAATCTGGCTGGACATTCTTGTCATGATGGTAGCTGTGCTGGCCGTTTTGGTCGGTGGATGGACTGCCTGGAAGATGTTTGGCAAAGAATCCAAGGAAGAAGCGAAACCTGCTTCTATTCCTCAATCCAATACCTTTAGT
The DNA here is from genome assembly GCA_038527215.1 of Bacteroidota bacterium. Taxonomy (GTDB): domain Bacteria; phylum Bacteroidota; class Bacteroidia; order J057; family J057; genus JAWPMV01. Next base: position 37,574 of record JBCBGC010000017.1, on the reverse strand, counting down.
AAGTATGCGCCCGCTCGGAAGAAAAGCCGGGAACCCGGGAAGCCTGCTTTTCCGGAACCCGTAAAAAAGGTGGTGAAACCAGCGCCTGTTTCGAGTCCGGTATTGGCTGGGAATGTAAAGGCTGCAAAACCTGCCCTCAAAGAGGTAAAGCCCAAAGAGGAAAAGCTAAAAAAGAAAGAGGAGTGGGGAGGCTTTCCCAAACCCGCTGAAGAAACCCCTTTTTTGATTACCGAGGACCTGATCCTCAGAGCCGGGAATACCTTGCTGCTCCGGATGAGAAACGAAGGAAGTACCTTGTATTACCAGCGCCTGGGACAAGGGAAAGATTGTGAAGTAAAGGTAACCTATCAGCCTATGGCCCGGAACGTTTCCTTCTTACAGGAGGATTATCCCTATGGTTCTACCCTTTCCTTTTTGCTGACCGGGACTGATTTGGAGAAGCAGACGTATGAATTTGAAGTATTTTTTAGTGATAAAACCGGCAAGCTATTCCGCCAAAAGGTAGCGGGCATGGGCAAGGAAGTCCCCTTGTTGGATGCTCCCGAGATGTTGCGGTAAGCAAAAGCGTCTACGCGTAGGATTTGACGTTGCCTCTCCATTCCGGTTATGATATCACATACAAAAGATTATTAAAAGGTCCCGCTGACAGGTGGGATCTTTTTGTTTTTTGGATGGGTTCTCAAAAAGCGAATTATTTAATATAAAATGACTTTTTTATGTCATTTATGGTTATTTCTTCTTTTTTTCCCCACCGATTAAGCAGTTTTAACCTTTTGCATGGGAGGGTAGAGTCTTTGAAAAAGTCGGAAACTCCCAGAAAGCCAACTATCTGACCTATTGAAAGCTCAAATCTCTAAGTAAAGCCTGAGGCGCAAAAGCGGCAAAAAATCGCTGAATAGTGGCAATAGGCGGCGATGTACGTTGCAACATCAAATTTATATGAGCATTCTATCATATAAATATTTGTTTTTCAGGAGGGGTGTCGTATTTTTATTTTCTGCTTACTCTAACTAAATACCCCAGCATGAAGAAGTTACTTACACTACTTTCCATTCTGTTGTTTAGTGGGGGCATATACGCGCAATATTGTGTGCCCGCTTACCAGATTGGAACGACTTCGGGAGATTCCATTACCAATTTCTCCCTTGGGACGATTAACGCGAGTTATCCGTCTCAACCTCTGGGATATGGCGATTATACAGATTCGACTGATATTACGGATCTGAAATCAGGCCAATCCTACACAGCAACCATTGTCAAGAATGTAGACTGGTCCATGGGGGTAACCATGTGGATTGACTACGATGACAACCAGGTGTTTGATCCCTCAGAGCAATTAGGATTTTCCTACTCAGGGGACGGCAACGGGATTTTGGATGCAGGTGACTCCTTGTTCATCACCTTCACCGTACCGCCAACCGCTACCTTAGATACCCTGCGCTTGCGGGTCAGAGGTGTGTTTGCGAACCAAAACCCTACCGACCCATGTATCTCTTACACTTTTGGAGAGGCGGAAGACTATAGTGTCTTCATTTTGCCACCTGATCCAATTGATGTAGGGGTGAGTGCTTTACAGGACATTGTTTCCGGTATCTGTGGATACTCTGCGCAGGAAACAATTCGGGTAGAACTGACCAACTTTGGATCGTTGGATCAAACCAACGTATTGGTCTCCTACTCAGTTAATGGTAGTACGCCAGTTACCCAAACCTATTCCGATAGCTTGTTCGCATTAGGTGGGACTGATACGCTGACCTTTAACACCCTGGCGGACCTTTCTACGCCGGGAACTGATTTCACCATCCAGGTCTGGACGACCCTTGCTGGTGATACTTCTTTGGTCAATGATACCTTAACGGTGATTTTACCAGCCACGGCTTATGTTTCTCCCTTTACGGAGGCATTTGAGTCCTTCACGAATGATGGAAACTTCAGTGGTGATGGTACGGGATTGACCAATGGATGGACCAACACCCCCACCGGACCTACTACGGACTTTAACTGGTCTGTACGGAATGGCCCAACTGGTAACACCTTTAGTGGAACTGGACCTACGGTGGACCATACGCTCGGAACGGCACTCGGTACGTATATGTATACAGAGAGTTCCTGGGGTTTTATTGGCGACTCGGCCATTTTGAGAAGCCCATGTATTGAAATAGACTCCTTTGCCAGACTGAGCTTCTGGTATCACATGGCTGGTGTCTCTACGGGTACCCTGAAGGTATATGTAGATGATGGAACCACCATTACCAATGTCTGGGAGCTTTCCGGACCTCAGCAACCCAATAACCTGGATCCATGGTTGGAGGCTTTGATTGACATGTCTGCCTATGGTGGTGGAAGTGTCAACCTGATCTTTGTCGGGGTACGCGATAACAGCTTTACCAGTGATATGGCGATTGATGACGTTAATCTCTTTGTACCTCCGCCAATCGATATGGCTGCGGTAGAAGTAGTTACGCCTAACGCCGCTGCTTGTTATACGCCTGCCGAAGACATCATTATCCAGGTGAGAAATGAAGGTAACAATGTGATCGACTTCTCCGTCAATCCTATGACGGTTACCGTAGATGTTACAGGTGCCAGCACCCAGAACTTCTCCACTACCGTAAACACTGGTACTCTGGCTGTATTGGGTACCCAGGATGTACTGGTAACTTCTGCCGGAGACTTTTCTGCCGTAGGTATCCACGCGATCACCGCTACTGTAGCAGTGGCTGCTGATACCGTCGCTACCAACGACTCCACTTTTGCTCAACCAGAGCAATTGCCGGTAGTAACCGCTCCTTACTTTGAGGATTTTGAAACCTTCATCGTAGGCGGTAATGGTACGATTCAGAACAACAATGGCTGGACCTCTACCAGTTCTGCTGGTCCTACTTTGGGATGGACGGCGGAACTTGATGGTACCGCGAACTCCTTCGGTACTGGTCCTATTGATGACCATACGCCAGGCGGATTGGTTTATCTCTACACAGAAACCTCTGGTGGGGTCCTGGGAGATAGCTATGATCTCCTTTCTCCTTGTATTGATGTTTCTACCCTGGGCTCTGTGAAAATTGAGTTCTGGTACCACATGTTTGGTAACACCATGGGTAACCTGGAGACCTGGATCAACAACGGTGGCGTACTCACCAAGCTAGACGAAATTATTGGACAGCAGCAAACAGCTGAAGGTTCTGAGTGGCTGAAGCGCACCATCTGTGTGCCACCTAACCTGGCTACAGGCGCTATCCAGATCGTATTCCGTGGTATCCGCGGAAATGGTTTTGCCAGTGATATGTCTATTGATGATGTATCTGTTGATACCTTACCTCCAGTTGATCTGGCGGCTACGGCTATAGTAGAACCTAATGACGGCTGTCTGACTGCCAATGAAGACATCAGTGTCGTGATCAGAAACCTGGGAGCCCTGGATGTTGACTTTTCGGTAACCAATGCTACCCTGAACGTAGACATTACCGACGGTGTCAATACACAAGCTCTTTCTGCTACCCTGAATACTGGAACCATCTCTTCTTGTGGTTCTGATACCTTCACCGTTTCCGGTGGCGATTTCACCGCTGGTGGATTGTTTGATGTAATCGCGTCTATAGCTATTGCGGCTGATGCCGATTCTTCTAATGACACGACCACTAAAGTGGTTAATTCTGTGCCTTTGGTAACGGCTCCTTTCTTTGAAGACTTCGAGTCCTTTACGGTAGGCGGCAACGGTACCATTGTCAATGCTGTCGGTTGGACCTCTACCAGCTCCGCCGGTGCTACTTTAGGCTGGACAGCTGAGAATGACGGGGTATTCAACTCTGGTGGAACCGGACCATTGGATGACCACACACCAGGTGGACAGGTATATGTCTACACGGAAACCTCAGGTGGTGTACAAGGTGATTTCTACGACTTGATTTCTCCATGTATCGATATCTCCAACCTGCCAAGTACCCAGATTGAATTCTGGTACCACATGTTTGGTGCGGCCATCGGAGCCCTCGAAGTATGGGTAAACGAAGATGGTGTCCTCACCAAGCTGGATGAAATCATTGGACAGCAACAAACTGCTGAAGGTGATGAGTGGCTGAAGCGTACTATCTGTCTGCCAGATACGATTGGTGCCAGCCCATTCCAGTTAGTATTCCGCGGAATCAGAGGAAACTCATTCACCAGTGATATCTCTATCGATGACGTACGGATTGATTCTCTTAAAGCGATCGACCTGTCTGTTTCAGCTTTGGTTGGTCCTGAATCAAATCTCTGTCTGGGTGATAATGAGGATGTAAGGCTGGAGGTTTCTAACCTCGGAGCCAATGATATTGACTTCTCTGTCGATAACACTACCCTCACCGTTGAAATTACAGATGGCTTTACCAGCCAAACGATCAGCACCACCCTTACCAGTGGTACGATCCAAAGCTGTGGGGTTGACACCTTTACGATCAGCGGTGGCGACTTCTCCGGAGGAGGAATTTTCACCCTGACCAATAGTGTAACCATCGCAGGCGACGGGGATAACGGTAATGACACCCTGGTAACAGACATTAACGTATTGCCTACCCTGCTGGGATACCTCTATCAGGATTTCGAGAACTTCACCGATGATGGAAACTTCTCCGGTGTAGGTACTGGATTGACTGAAGGTTGGGCCAATGATCCTACTGGTTTTACCAATAACTATAACTGGTCTGTAAGTACCGGTGGAACAGGTTCTTTCAACACTGGACCTAACTTTGACAACACCACTCAGACCCCTCAGGGTACCTTCATGTACACCGAGGCTAACTGGGGATCATTTGGTGATTCTGCCACCTTATTTGGACCATGTGTGGATCTGACAGGTTCCTTTACGCCTGCGCTTTCCTTTGCTTACCACATGTTTGGGGCTGGCATCGGAACGCTGGAAGCACACATCCGTACCGAAGGTGGATTTGATACCACGCTGATGACCTTGACAGGTGCGCAGCAAACCTCCAGTAATGATCTGTGGGCAGATACCCTGATTGATATCTCTCCATTCATCGACAGTACCGTACAGGTTTACTTCCTGGCCATTCGTGGCAACTCCTTCCTGGGAGATATGGGACTGGATGATGTACGTCTGTTCAACTTCTCTCCAAGAGATGGTGAAATAAGAGGATTCCTCTCCCCAGTTAGCGGTTGTGGACTCTCTGATTCCGCTGAAGTAACGGTTTGGTTGACCAACATCGGTACCGTTCTGGTCGATACCATGACGATTTCTGTTAGCGCGGATGGTTCTCCATTTGCCACAGAGATTCTGATTGATACCATCAACCCAGGTGATACCCTGTACTACACCCTGACCAACACGGTCGATCTGAGTACTACAGGACCACACGAAGTAACTGCGGTTATTTCTGCCAACGGTGATGTGAATAACTTTAATGATACCCTGACCATCTCCGTACTGCACAAAGTGCCGATTTCTACCTTCCCGTATGTACAGGACTTTGAAAACGGCGGTAACCTTCCTGCAGGATGGGAGAACCTTGCTGAAGACGGTCTGCAAGACTGGACCTTCATTACCGGTTCTCAAGCGCCTCCATTTGGGTACTTCGGACCAACCTTGGACAACACTCAGGGACTGAACGGACTGGGACACTTCGCCTTTGTTGAAGATGGTTTCCCGAACAATAACGATTCAGTAGTTCTGATCTCTCCATGTTTCGACATCAGTGGTATGGCGAATCCAAGGTTCTCTTTCTTCTACTGGAGTAACAACCCGAATACGCCAAATGATGAAAATGAATTACACCTGGATATGTTCTTCAATGGTGATGTCATTTTCGACCTGATTCCTCCGATCGCCCATAAGGGTCCAGGCTGGAACAAGATTGAGATTCCATTGAGCCTTTTCCCAGGCGTGATTGGATTCCGCTTCCGGGTGAACAATAACAACAACTTCGGTAACCACGATTTTGCGATCGATGACTTCCGGATTGATGAGATTCTGCCTCAGGATGCAGGAGTTAGCTCACTGGTCGCTCCATTGGGTCAGTGTGGACTGGGTGCGAACGAAGACCTGGTCGTTGCGGTGAGCAACTTTGGTACGGACTCTATCACCAGCTTTACTGTAAACTGGACCATCAACAATGGCCCGGTACAGTCTCAGGCTTCTACCGTGATTATCCCACCGAACGGAGCTTCTACGGTTACCATTCCTAACCAGAACTTCTCTCCTCCGGGACCATACGAAGTAGTAGCATGGACCACCCTGGCCGGTGATGTTTATGGGTTCAACGATACGTCTGTATTCCTGATTCAGAGTGAGCCTTCGGCTAATATTCCGATCACAGATAACTTCGACTCCTATCCAGCCTTCACTACGGTCTTCGCTGACTGGCAGAATGATCCGAATGCTGATATGCCTTTCCAGGTTAATAGTGGAGGTACCGGTTCCTTGAATACGGGTCCGCTGGGAGATGTAAATGGATCAGGAAACTATATTTACACCGAAGCATCCGGTTCGGCGAATGGGGATCAGGGTATCCTGAGATCTGGTTGTGTAGACCTGACCAATACCCTTAACCCAAATCTATTCTACGCTTATCACTTCTATGGAAATGGAATTGAATTCGTCAGAGTGGATGTCATTACCAGTACTGGTACTGTCAACCTGGCGACCTATACTGGTACCCAGCAGACTGCCAATGGTGATCCGTGGATCAATGATACCATCAGTTTGGCGCCTTACATAGGACAGGTGGTTGAAATCGTCTTTACTACGCAGGTGACCAATGCTATTTCCTTCACCTTTGAAGGCGATGCATCATTGGATGATCTGTCTATCCGCGAATTGCTACCGAACGACGTAGGCGTTACGGCGAAATTGTCGCCTAGCTCTTCTGAGTGTTCTGATGATTCTACTACGGTAGCTGTTGAAGTGGTGAACTTTGGTACGCTTCCACAGAGCAACATCCCGGTTACAGTAGATATCACAGATGCTACGGGTACGCCTGTCGCCTCCCTGACGGGTACGGTTACAGGGCCATTGGCTCCTGCCGATACTACGACCCTGGTGGTAGGTACCTTCAACTCGAATGCTGGTGGCTTGATGAACTTTGCGTCTTACACCGGTCTGACCACTGACCAGTTGGCCCTCAATGACTCGTTGATCAGTGCGACCTTCTTTGACATTACACCTCCTGCCCCTATCGCGGTAGATGACACGGTGATCCTTTGTGATCCGGATTCTGCTGTTCTGGCGGTGGTCAACGATCCGAATTATACCTATATCTGGTATGACTCTGTCGGAGGAAATGCCATTGCAGTTGATACCAATCAGATTACGACACCATTCCTGAACCAGGACCAGACCTTCTATGTGTCTGCTATTCCAGCAGCCCAACCTGGTACCATCACTATATCCGAGATAGATCTGAGCTTCCCTGACTTTGTGGAAATCCAGAACGTATCCGGAGCGCCTTTTGATGCGACAGGATTTAAAGTAGTCTTGAGTGATGCCTATGCTGATATCAATGTTGTCAACAGCCTTACCTGGGATCTTGGTTTGATGGCTACCGACACTGTGATGTATCGCGAAGATGCTACGGGTGCCAACTATTGGGGTAACAACATCTTCTGGAACCCTGGTGCTTATCCGACCTTCACCGGTTGGGCGATGATCATTGACACCGTTGGTAAAGTAGTGGATGCTGTATTTGTCAACTGGCTTGAAAACGACATCGCTGCCTTCAACGCCACCGTTGCTGGATTCACCTTGACTGGAAATGATATTCCGTGGGAAGGTGATGGAGTTGACGCTTCTACTACGGTTGGACCTCTGACTCGTCAGGGTAATACCGATACCGATACCAAGGATGACTGGGTTGATAACCTAGCCTCTACGGCCGGTACCGCTGATCCAGGTCTGCTCCTGCCATTCTTCATCGGAGGTGGTTGTGAAAGTGACCTGACGCCTATTACCGTTTCTATCCAGCCAGCTATGCCTGACCTGGGACCAGACGGCGTAGAGTGTCAGGGCTTAGTACTTGATGCGAGTGATCCAAGTTTCGTTTCCTACATCTGGAACGGCGACTCTACGATCACCACACCGACCTTTACTGCGAATACCCCTGGTACCTTCAGCTACAGTGTAACAGTTGTGAACACCTTAGGTTGTGATGGTTCCGATACCGTTTCTCTGGTGATCAACCCACAACCGACCGTAGATCTCGGTCCTGATACGACTGAGTGTAACGAGGCCATCCTCGATGCCGGTAACCCAGGTGCAACCTACATCTGGTCTGAGCCAGGTCAGTTTGGACAGACGCTCTCAGTTACGCAGAGTGGAATCTATTCTGTAACGGTGAACCTCGCGGGTTGTGAAGAAAAGGATACCGTAACGGTAACCATCCAGCCTGGACCGACTGTAGACCTTGGGGTAGACCTCGCGGCTTGTGATCCGGTAACCCTGGATGCTGGCAACCCAGGTTCTAACTACCTCTGGTCAAACGGCGACATTACGCAGACGATTACTTACACACCACCTACCACTGGAAGTGATACCATTTCGGTCATTGTTTCCTCTGCGAATGGTTGTGAGTCTTTCGATACCGTGATTGTTTCGGAAGGGGTCCTACCGACCGTAGATCTCGGCGCCGATCAGACTGCTTGTGATTCTGTGGCCCTTGATGCCGGAAACCCAGGATTTAACTATCTGTGGGCTCCAGGTGGAGAGACTACGCAAACGCTGACAGCCACCGCTTCTGGTCAGTATGTGGTAACAGTTGAAAACCCAACCACAGGTTGTGAGAACACTGATACCGTCGACGTAGTAGTGAATACTAAGCCTACTGCAGACTTTGTCATCGACTACGATGCTGCTAACTCTACCAGCACCAGCTTTGTCTACAACTTCACCAATAACTCAACCGGTGGGGTAGACTCAGTGAAGTGGGACTTCGGTGATGGAACCGGTACTTCTACCGACCTGAACCCAAGCTACGCGTATCCGATCGCAGGTGGCCTGTTCCAGGTAACCCTGATCGTATTTAACGATTGTGGTACGGATACCCTGGTGGATATCGTAGGACCGACCGATCTGGAGGACGATGCCTTCGGCAAACTCCTGTCTGTCTATCCTAACCCAACTGATGGTGAATTCTTCGTAGAATTGGTGAATGGACCGACCATCTTCAAAGAACTGAAGATCCAGGTGAGCGATGCTCGCGGTCGTATCGTTTACAGATTCGATGATGAAAACGTCATGGGTGGCTTCCGTCATAAGATTGATATTTCCAAGCATGCTGAGGGCGTGTATAACATCCTCATCACCGATGGAAATCTTCAAACGATCAAGCGTATCGTGAAAGAATAATCTTTCTGATTAGCACATAAATAGTGGCGGGCAGAGAATCCTCTGCCCGCCTTTCTTTTTTGCCTTTTTTTCTGTGACCATCAGCTTTTTATCTCCTAATATTTGATGTTTCAAAGGGGATTTCGTTTTTTTGCAATCCGATATTAATATGCTCAATATGGCTAAGCGCAAAGTAAAAGAAGCGGAAGCAGAGGTAATGGAAGTAGATGTGGAAGAATCATCCGCTTCGCTGGAGGAGATTTTTGAACAAAACCGAACCCTCGTCATTGGGGCGGCTAGTGTGATTTTGCTCCTGATCGCCGGATATTTTCTGTATAACTGGTACCAAAAAGGCCAGAACACAGAAGCCAACAAAGAGATGTATCAGGCCATTTATTATTTTGAAGCTGACTCCTTTAATAAAGCCCTTTCTGGTGATGGACAGGCTTACGGCTTCTTCGATATCATCGACAATTACGGGGGTACCCCAGCCGCTGATATGGCCAACTATTACATTGGACTGATCTATCTTTCAGCAGACTCTCCTGATGTAGACTTAGGAATTGAGTATCTGGAAAAAGTTCCGGGTGGAGATAACATGATGGCTGCTGGTCGCGATATCGCTCTGGGCTTCGCCTATGAAGACGCAGGAGAGCCCGAGAAAGCCGCCAGCCTTTTTGAGCGTGCTGCTTCTACCCCTGGAGATAACGATCAAACTACGCCTTATCTGCTCATGCAGGCCGGCCGGGCTTACGAAGCCGCTGGCAAAAAAAGCGATGCCCTCTCTGTGTATGAGCGGATCAAGGAAGATTATCCGGTCAGCCAGGAAGCGCAGCAAATCGATAAGTACATCGCACGGGTTTCCCAATGAGTGAAGTAAGCGGACACGACCTTTCTGGAATTCAATATACCGCCAGCCACGACCATACGGCTGATCGGGTGGTCATTGTCGTCAGTAAATGGAACCCTGCCGTTACAGAATCTTTATTCGACGGAGCGGTAAAAACCCTCTTGGCTACGGGCATACGTGCTGAGAATATCCTCCGATATAATGTGCCAGGCTCTTTTGAGCTGCCCAGTGCTGCTAATCTGGCTTTACACCAGCATGGCAACCTCGATGGCGTCATTTGCCTGGGCTGCCTGATCCAAGGTGAGACCCGACACTTCGACTTTATCGCTGATGCCGTGGCTCACGGTGTCATGAACGTAGGCCTGGATCATAACAAACCGGTTATTTTTGGCGTCCTCACCACCAATACCCAGGAACAGGCAGAAGCCCGCGCCGGAGGAGATTTTGGGAACAAAGGTTCCGAGGCCGCCGTCGCTCTACTCGAGATGATCGACCTCCACAACGGGCACTGATTTATCCTTTGATTTATTATCCAAAAGAAAAGGTCCTGATACTTCAGGACCTGAATTCGTTTACGGATTCCCTACTTTGGTTAGCGGATACCTGCTTCGTTTAGCATGCGGTGGTATTCCCGCGCGTAGGCATTATGTTCAGCCAGGGTTTTCGAAAAATGGTGGTAACCTGAGCCGTCTGCCCGGGCACAGAAAAACATATAACCGTGCTTTTCGCCATTCAACACCGCCTCAATAGAGGGAATGGAAGGGGTGCAGATGGGGCCCGGAGGAATGCCAGGATAGAGGTAAGTATTATAAGGGGAATCGGTTTCCAGATGAGATTTTAGAATGCGTTTTAGGGTAAAATCGCCTACGGCATATTTTACCGTTGGGTCAGCCTCTAAAGGCCATTTTTTCCGAACCCGATTTAGGTAAACGCCCGCCACGGTATTTTTCTCGTCATTTTTATTGGTTTCCTCCTCGACAATGGAGGCGACAGTCATGACTTCCAGGCGAGAAAGGCCCCATTTCTGTCTTTTGGCGTTGCGCTCATCATTCCAGAAGCGCTTGTACTCTTTGAACATGCGGTTGAAAAAGGCTTCAGGCTTTTCTGTCCACCAGACCTCATAGGTATTAGGAATGAAAATGGTCATGGCAGTTTCGGGCGTCAGGCCATTGTGTTTTTTCAAAAACTCCCGGTCATTAAGCACGGCCAGAAAATCCTTTTCGGACATTTCCAATTTGGTAGCCGTGTAAGCGGCTAGCTGCTCCTTGGTGCGGAATTTTACGAAGGTAAACTTTACCGGACTTTGGTTGCCGGAGCGGAGCAGGGTGATCAGTTCCCGGTTGCTCATGCCATGATCGATCATGTAGCGGCCTGGCTTGATATTACGGTGGTAGTTCATCAGCCGGGCTACCTGATTGAAGCCGCGCACATCGGTGATCAGGCCGGCAGTTTTGAGCTTTTCACCTACGATTTCATAGTCAGAGCCGGTGGCAATGGTAAACTCAACGGCCTTGCCTTCAGGCGTCATTACATTCGCACCGAAGACCAATCTGTAGCCATACCAAAAGAGCAGGACGCCGCCCGCCAACAAGCCAATCAATATCCACTTTTTCATAGAATTGTACGTTTATCCGGTAAATTTACTGTTTAGGTAAGATTACTCCTAGATTCACCCGCTAATCTCGTTCCAGCCATATAATAAATACGTACCTTTCTGAAAATATTTTCATACATGCAGGAAAAGCTTCAAGATTCTCCTAAATACCGGCTCTGGGAAAAAAATCTTCGCAAGAATGGCCTAGATATTCAAGAAATCGAAGAAATATATACCCGTCATCACAGTGGCCGCGCGTTATTTGGATTGGTTTTGTTGCGAGCTACGACGCCTGAAGGAGATAAAATTCCGCCTATTTGTTTTATCAAAGGTACTGTAGTTTCAATCCTGATTTGTCTGATCGATGAAGAGACTCAGGAGAAATACCTCCTCCTGGTGAAGCAGCGAAGAGTCTGTACCGGGGGCTATATCTATGAGCAACCGGCTGGTCTGGTAGATGGGGAGGATCATCCTGATGATGTAGCGGTACGAGAGACCGAAGAAGAAACCGGTCTGAAGATTACCAAGGAGCAGATCAATCAGCTCAATGAAGAGCCCTGGTATCCTTCAACGGGTACCTCTGAGGAAGCCATGTATTTTTATTATGTGGAGCTGGAGATGAGTAAGGAAAAGATCTTTTCTTTTGATCAGCAACAGCAAGGGTTGATTTCTGAACACGAGCGTATCATCACTGAAGTGGTACCGATTGATAAAGCCAAGAAAATCATCACCAATACCAACGGCTTGTTGAATATCTATTTGTATGAAGAAGCCGTGAGGGACCGTGCTTAAGTACCTCGCCTTGTCATGCTCACTGCCCAGATTCCTGTTACTCACTTACCTTTGGTCGTCGGGATATTCCTGGCTTTATTGCTGATCCCATTGCTGTGGATACGGCATTTGGGAAACGAGCAGGGTAACCGAATCCTGGCGGGTCTGGTTCTCCTCATGGGCATGGCTAACCTGGGTCCTATCTTTGGGCTGCCTGATTTTACCCCCCGCCATAATGATTTTTTCATCATCAGCAGCACCATCGTAGCTTTTTATGGGCCGTTGATCTTCCTGTACATGCGCTCCTTTGTCGAGCGGGATTTTCAACTGAAAAAAGTGGATTGGCTTCACCTGACGCCCTTTATCCTGGTGAGCCTGGTGAAAGGGGTGTATTGGCAGGAGCTATCTGGGGTCAGCCGCCAGCAAATGCAGACCTGGATTCAACAAGACCTGGAACCCCCTTTGGCTTTCAGGATGCAGGGACTGCTCATTTTTCTTTCCGTCCTGGTGTATCTGGTCCTCTGTATTCGGCTGTTGAGGAACTTTCGCCGCCATCTTCGCCGCACCGCCTCTTACCAGGATACTTCTCGTTATCGTTGGTTACTCCTGCTTTTTACGATCTTCTTTCTTCCGATCATCGCCGCCATTTTTGGAAACCTGATGTTTCGGGAGCTGAATATGGGCTTGGCGCCTGCCTATGGAGCGGGCCTCATGTTGCTGGGGATGCTCCTGATTTACATATTGGCTCCCCATATCCTGGCTGGTTTTCCGGAACCGCTTAAACTTGAACCCAGCCTGGATGAGCACACCCGGAAGCGCTATCAAAAATCTCCTTTGGATGACGCCCAAAAAGAGAAGTATCTGGGTTTGCTGCTGAGCTTTATGGAAAAGCAGCAGGCTTACCTTCGGCCGGAGTTGACCCTGGCGGAAGTAGCCCAGGAACTCAATATGAATACCCGTTACCTTTCGCAGGTCATCAATGAAAAGCAGGGAAAAAATTTTATGGATTTTATCAATCAGTATCGGATTGAACATGCCAAAATCCTGTTGACTTCGCCGGCCTATCAACAATACACCATCGTCGCCATCACCCAGGAAGCGGGGTTCAAATCCCGTTCTGCTTTTTATGAAGCCTTCCGTAAGTTCACCGGAGTAACGCCCAGTGAGTATCGTAAGCGACCAGCCAGTGGCTAATTTTCCTTTTCCGCCCTTTTCCTGATGTCCGGATTCATGTTTCTGGATGTCCAGATTCACGAATCCCTACGACCCCTGCCGCTCAGGGCCGTTTTCTGGAGAGTATTTACCATTTATCCGGAAAACAATTTAATCACATGTCAAAGCAAATATGGCTCACCAGCCTCCTGTTCCTTGGCTTCTCCCTGGGAGCTTTTGGTCAGTCGAAAGTCAGTCTGAGTGGATATGTAAAAGATGCGCAGTCTGGCGAAACCATGATTGGGGCTACCATTTTCCTCCCCGGACTTCAACAAGGAACCTATTCTAATGAATATGGGTTTTATTCTCTCACCTTGCCACCTGGTTCTTACGAGGTGGTTTTTCGGTATGTGGGCTTTCAGTCCGATACCCTGAAGATTGATTTGCAGCAGGACTTCTCCTATACCGTAAACTTGTCTGCGGTGGAGAGCTCTCTAAAGGAAGTGGTGATCCAGGCCGAAACCACGGAAGATCGCCTGGCCAATACCGAAGTGGGAACCGAACAGCTGACCATAGAGCGGATCAAAGAGCTGCCGGTTTTGTTTGGCGAAACAGATGTCCTGAAGTCTATCCAGTTATTACCTGGGGTCAAGCCTGCGGGTGAAGGAAATTCCGGTTTCTTTGTCCGGGGGGGCGGGGCAGACCAAAACCTCATCTTATTGGATGAGGCACCGGTATACAATCCCTCCCACTTGCTGGGCTTTTTCTCAGTATTCAACGGTGACGCGATTAAAAGTACCAAGCTGTACAAAGGCAATATGCCGGCCTCGTACGGAGGACGACTTTCCTCCGTGCTGGACGTGCGGATGAATGACGGGAACATGAAAAACTATGAGCTTTCCGGAGGGATCGGCCTGATCTCCTCCCGTCTGACTTTCGAAGGACCGATCGTAGAGGACAAAGGATCTTTTATGGTTTCTGGCCGAAGAACCTATGCAGACGCCTTCCTGGCTTTTTCCTCTGATAGCACCCTGAATAATACGGACCTGTATTTCTACGACCTGAACCTGAAAGCCAACTATGAATTGGGGGACAAAGACCGCATTTATTTATCGGGCTACTTTGGCCGAGATAAATTCGGGTTCGATGACAATTTCGGCCTGGACTGGGGCAACGCTACCGCCACCCTCCGCTGGAATCACCTGTTCAATGATCAGGTATTCCTCAACTCCTCTTTGATCTACAGTGATTATGACAATGTCATTTCCTTTGGAGATGCCCAAATCACCTCGGGTATCCAGGACTTTAACTGGATGGAAAGCCTGAGCTGGTATATCAATCCTAACCAGACCCTGGAAGCCGGAATCAACGCCATTTACCATACCTTTATTCCCGGAGCGATCAGTTCCGATGATGAGCAGAGTCCTTTTAATAATACCGAATTACCGGAGCGCTATGGCCTGGAGACTGCCGCCTACGTCAACCATGAGGTGAAACTGGGGAAGCAACTCAGCGTCAATTATGGATTGCGCGCCTCTATGTTTACGGTATTGGGACCGGGTACCACCTATGACTATGATGCTGAAGGCAATATCATGGACTCCACGGTCTACGAAAGCGGGGAGGTGATCGAGAACTACGCCGGGTTAGAACCGCGCATCTCAGCTTCCTTCCTGGTGAATGAGCGGATTTCCGTCAAAGGCGCTTATTCCCGGAATCGGCAATACGTACACCTGTTGTCCAATTCTACCACCACTTCACCGGTGGATGTATGGATTCCCAGCAGTGAAACGGTCCTGCCGGAAATTTCAGATCAGGTTTCTCTGGGGTACTACCAGAACTTTCCCTGGACAGGATATGAGCTCTCGGCTGAGGTATATTATAAAGACTTACAAAATCAGATTGAGTATAGAGATGGAGCGAATCTCTTGTTGAATGAAACGGTAGAAAACGAATTAACCTTTGGATCGGGATACTCTTACGGGGTGGAACTGATGTTTCGCAAGACCAAAGGGAAATTCACCGGATGGGCTTCTTATACCTGGTCCCGCACCATGCGTCAATTCGATGAAATCAATGGCGGAGCGGAATTTTCTGCCCGACAAGACCGGACCCATGACTTTTCACTGGTAGGGGTATACACCCCATCTGATGCCTGGTCCTTCTCCGCTAGCTGGGTGTACTACACCGGGGATGCGGTAACCTTTCCGAGTGGAAGCTATGTGATTGATGGCTTAACCGTTCCCTACTATACCGAGCGAAATGGCTACCGTATGCCGGACTACCACCGACTGGACCTGAGCGCTACCTGGTTTGGGAAAGACCCCCGCACTAACCTCAACCTGTCCATCTACAATGCCTACAACCGTAAAAATGCTTTCACCATAGATTTCCGGGAAAGTGAGGAAAATCCTGGCACCACCGAAGCCGTGATGACCTATTTATTTCCCATTCTTCCTTCGGTTACCTGGAACTTTAATTTTTAATCCCCATGCAAAAGATCACATTATATATAGGCCTGCTGTTAAGCATCGGTAGTTTTACCGCTTGTGAGGAGGTCATTGAGGTTGAACTCAACGAGGCCAATCCCCAATGGGTGGTGGAAGGTCAATTAGATGCTACCCAAGGCACCGCAGAAGTAAGGGTTTCCCAAACTGGTAATTACTTTGGGGAGGCTAGCTACCTGCCCGGTGAGGGGGCCTCTGTTAGCTTAACCCATCAGGACGGAACCCGCTATGACTTGGTAGAACAAACGGCTGGCAGGTATGCCGCCGGGAACATTGCCTCCACCCCCGGAGACCAGTTTACCCTGGAAGTGGAGATTGAGGGAGAAACCATCGTAGGGCAGGCAACGACTCAGGCGGGCGTTACAGTGGATTCCTTATCGGCGAATTTACAAGGAGGATTCTTTGGACAAGAAGAAGGCTATGTGGTGTTTGTGAACTTTCAGGAACCTGCGGAATCCGACACCTACCTTCGGTTCCATTTGACTGTCAACGGAGCAGCCCGAAACGATATTTTGTTGTATGATGATGGCCTCACCAATGGGGCACAGGCTGCTTTCCCTTTATTCCCCCTGCGTTTCAAGCAGGGAGATGAGGTAGAAGTAGAAGCCTGGGCAGTGGATGAGGCTAGCTATCGCTATTTTACCAGTCTGAGTGAGATCGTGGGGCAGGGAGTAGGGCCCGGAGCTGCCGCTCCTGCCAATCCTACCAACAATCTCACCGGGAATTCGCTGGGTTATTTTACCGTGTTTTCAAAGAGTGAAGCCAGCTTGAAGATTGAATAGGGGAGGGCTGGTAAAAAAAAAAATGCCGAAGCATTGCTTCGGCATTTTTTATATCGGTCTGATTCCTTAGCCGTTCATCGACATCAGGAATTCATCATTATCGAGGGTGTTGTGCATGCGCTCCCGCAGGAATTCCATGCCTTCCACAGGATTCATGTCGGCCATGAATTTTCTCAGCACCCAAATGCGGCTGATATCCTGGGCATCCAGTAGCAAGTCTTCCCGGCGGGTACCAGAGGCTGTAACATCGATCGCAGGATAGATTCTGCGGTTTGCCAGGCGACGATCCAACTGCAGTTCCATGTTACCGGTTCCTTTGAATTCTTCAAAGATCACCTCATCCATTTTACTACCAGTATCGATCAGGGCTGTAGCCAGAATAGTAAGGGAGCCTCCGTTTTCAATATTACGAGCTGCACCAAAGAAGCGCTTAGGCTTGTGCAGGGCGTTGGCATCCACCCCACCGGTAAGGATTTTTCCGGAAGCCGGCATATTAGTGTTGTGAGCACGAGCCAGACGTGTGATGGAATCCAGGAGAATCACCACATCATGGCCACACTCTACCATTCTTTTGGCTTTTTCCAACACAATTTTGGCTACTTGTACATGTCGCTCGGCTGGCTCGTCAAAGGTAGAAGCAATCACCTCTGCATTTACATTCCGGGCCATATCTGTTACCTCTTCCGGACGTTCGTCAATCAGTAGGATGATGAGATAGGCTTCCGGGTGGTTAGCCGCAATCGCGTTGGCCACCTTTTGGAGCAAAATCGTTTTACCCGTTTTCGGCTGGGCTACAATCAGTCCCCGCTGTCCTTTTCCAATTGGAGAAAAGAGGTCGATGATCCTGAGCGAGAGATCTTTTTTCTGGCGTTGGTGGGCCAGGGTGAATCTATCTTCAGGGAACAAAGGCGTGAGATGATCGAAATAAATTCTGTCTCTTACTTCTTCTGGGGTACGCCCATTGATGCTGGTTACCTTCAACAAGGCAAAGTAGCGTTCGCCTTCTTTAGGGGGACGAATTTGCCCCAGGACGGTATCTCCCGTCTTTAACCCAAATAATTTGATCTGGGAAGGAGAAACATAAATATCGTCAGGGGAAGGAAGGTAGTTGTATTCGGAGGAGCGGAGGAATCCGTAGCCTTCTGGGATGAGTTCCAGGACACCCTGGTTGCTGATCACGCCGTCCAATTCGTGGGTAGGGAAGGCTTTTTCTTTTTCGTTCTTTTTCCGGTTGTTGCGGTCGCCTTTGTCGTTGTGCTGATCTCTTTTTCGGTTACGGCGATCGTTCTTGTTGTGCTTTTCCTGGTGCTGATGGCTAGGTTTTTTCTCTGGCTCAGCAGGAGCTTCTTCTTTAGGGGCTTCCTCTTGCTGGCTTTCTTCTTTCGCTTCTACCTCATTGGCTACGGCAGCGGCTTCTTCAACTGCCTTGGTAGACCTTCTGCGGCGAGGCTTTTTCTCTTCTTCCGCCGGGGCTGCATCGGCTTTTTCTTCCTCCTTCTTGGCAGAGGTGCGGGTCCGGCGTTTAGGCTTGGGAGCTTCCTCCTCTGCTGCCCCTTTTTCTTCGGCCGCCACTTCTTCTTTCTTCGTGGTTTTTTTGCGGGTGGTGCGTTTCTTCTTAGCCGGGGCTTCTGAGGCTTTTTTTCCGTCGGTTCCCTGGTCGTCTTTAATCTCGGCTAGTTTTGCCGCCGGCATGACGGCTTGTTTATCCAGAATCTTGAAAATCAAATCCTGCTTGGCAAGCTTCTTAAAATCCGCAATCTCCAATTTCTTCGCTATCTCCTGAAGCTCAGAGACATCGTTGTTATTCAACTCAATGATATCGTACATATAATCAATATGAAATTCTAGCCTGAGAGGGTACTGCCTATAGCAGTAGCTAGAAAAAATAAATTCGTGTTAAAAAAAAAGGTAAGCCTTTTCTAAGAGGAATTTTGATGTAAAAAAGAGAAATCGGCGTGGGAAGAGAGAGTGCCGAATAGAATTCACTACAAAGGAAGAAAACTCCATCCAGTTTTCCAAAAAAATCCCCTAAATAAAGAGGCGATTGTCAACATTATTCTTTACGAATGTGAAGAGCTTTTTGTTATTTCGCAACAAAGCACTCATTCGCATGCTAGAAATACAAAAAATCCGTCAGGATTCTGAGCAACTAGGCCAGCGCTTGCTCACCAAAGGAGTGGCAGATGCCCCCGAAACCCTGGGCCAAATTCTGACCCTGGATGGACGTCGGAGAGAGATTCTGACCGAGCTGGAACAATTACGTGCCCAAATGAATAAAACTGCCAAGTCGATCGGGCAACTCATGAAGGAGGGAAAAAAGGAGGAGGCTGAAGTGGCTAAGGCGACAACTTCCCAAGCCAAGTCCCGCATGAAAGAACTGGAACAGGAACAAGCTTCCACCGAAGCAGCCTTGGAAGAAGCCATGGTCAGCCTACCTAATGTGCCGCATGAAAGTGTTCCAGAGGGTAAAAGTCCGGATGACAATGCCGTGGTGTTTCAAAACGATGTGCGCATAAAATTCGATTTTGAGGCACAGCCTCACTGGGAGTTGGCGCGCAAGCATGACATCATCGACTGGGAACTAGGCGTAAAAGTAACCGGGGCAGGATTCCCGGTTTATAAAGGGCAGGGCGCTTCGTTGCAGCGCGCCTTGATTAGTTTTTTCCTGGACCGGGCCCGAGCGGCAGGCTACACAGAAATCATGCCTCCCCTCATGGTCAATGCAGCTTCTGGATTTGGGACCGGACAGTTGCCGGATAAAGATGGGCAAATGTACCACGTGACCAAGGATGAACTATATCTGATTCCCACGGCAGAGGTTCCCATCACCAACCTCTATCGGGGCGACATCGTGGACCGGGCTTCCTTGCCGATCAAAAACTGTGGCTACACGCCTTGCTTCCGCAGAGAAGCCGGCTCTTATGGTAAGCATGTAAAAGGCCTCAATCGCTTACACCAGTTTGACAAGGTAGAACTGGTCCAGATCACTCACCCGGATCACTCCTATGAAACCCTGGAAGAAATGACGAGCTATGTTGAGGGACTCCTGACAGATCTGGAGCTACCTTTCCGTCGTCTGCTCCTCTGTACGGGGGATATGAGCTTCACTTCCGCGAAGACCTATGACCTGGAGGTCTACAGTGCGGCCCAGGAGCGATGGTTGGAAGTCAGCTCTGTCTCAAACTTTGAGACCTACCAGACCAATCGTTTGAAACTGCGGTTCAGAGGCGAGGACAAAAAGACCCAGTTGGCTCACTCCCTCAACGGCAGTGCCCTGGCACTTCCTCGCATCGTAGCGGCCTTACTGGAAAACCACCAGGAAGCAGACGGACGGATTCGTATTCCGACCCTGCTTCAACCTTATACCCGCTTTACCCATATTGGAGAGTAGGGGATAGGCATACAAAAAAAAGCCCTCCCGGAGATTTCCGGGAGGGCTTTTTATATGGGCTTGGGAAAGCTTATCCCAGGGCAGCGATACCCGGCAAGCTTTTCCCTTCCAGGTATTCCAGCAGGGCGCCTCCACCGGTGGAAACATAGGATACTTCGTCTTCCAGGCCTGCTTTGGCAATCGCAGCGGCAGAGTCTCCGCCACCGATGAGGGAGAAAGCGCCATTCCTGGTGGCTTCAACCACCGCCTCGGCCACTGCCTGGGTGCCATTGGCGAAAGATTTCATTTCGAAGACCCCCATCGGTCCATTCCAAAGGATAATCTTGGCCTGCATGATGGTGTCGAAATAGTATTCAAAAGTCTGGGGGCCGATGTCCAGGCCTAAATAATCATCCGGAAAATCCTCGTTGCGGACGATTTTGATATCGCCGTCCTCACCAAACTCGGAGGAAATCACAGAGTCAACAGGGGTCAGGATTTGTACGCCTTGCTTGTGTCCTTTCTTGACGAGGTCTGCGGCCGTAGAAACATGTTCTGCTTCCAACAGAGACTTGCCGATTTTATATCCTTTGGCCCGAAGGAAGGTGAAAGCCATGCCACCACCGATTAGGATGTAATCGACTTTTTTCATCAGATTTTCGATGATTTGAATCTTATCGGAAACCTTGGCTCCTCCCATGATGGCCACCACGGGCTTTTCTGTACTATTGAGGACTTTCTCTGCGTTCTCGATTTCTTTTTTGAGGAGAAAGCCACAGAATTTTTCTTCGAAGAACTGAGCAATCACTGCGGTAGAGGCGTGAGCACGGTGGGCAGTACCAAAGGCATCATTGACGTAGATGTCGCCATGGCCTGCTAGCTTTTTGGCAAACGCTTCATCCCCTTTTTTCTCCTCACTGTAGAAGCGAAGATTGTTTAACAGCAGGATTTGCCCGGGTTTGAGTTGGCTGCTCATGGCAAAGGCTTCTTCGCTGATGCAATCCTCCGCAAACAGGACTTCAGCCTCTACGTATTGTTTGAGGGTGGAAATAGTATGTTTCAGGCTGAATTTTTCCTCAGGCCCACTTTTGGGTCGTCCCAGGTGGGACATGAGCACCGCAGAACCTCCCTCGGCCAGGATGTGTTTGATGCCGGGTACCGCTTCGCGTATACGACGGTCATCTGTCACGGCGCGATCATCATTGAGCGGAACATTGAAGTCAACTCTCACGAGGACTCGTTTTCCGGCAATAGAGGCTGAATCTAGGTATTTCATATAGATTGCTTGTGTTAGCTGGAGCGAAAATAATAGAAATTGTGATTCCGCGTAAGCTTCGGGATTTTTTTCAGAAAGAATTAGAAGTTTCCGCCTTTCTTCAGAGAGAAAAACCTACCTTTTGCGCCAGATAACTTTGAATATGTTACCATGAGCAATGTAGCCGATTTTCACGCTTTCCGGGAAAAGATGAATGCCCGGATTCTCGCGTCCGATTCGAAAATTTTTAAGCGCATCTACAACCTGGATAGCCGAACCTATGAGGCAGGAGCCCTGGATGCAAAAACAAAAGAACTGCTCGGTCTTTCTGCCTCGCTGGTTTTGCGGTGTGATGACTGCGTACGTTATCATCTGGATGCTGCTGTAGCCGCCGGAGCGAGTGAGGCTGAGCTCATTGAGGTCTTTGAGGTGGGGCTGGTGGTAGGGGGAACCATCGTGATCCCACATTTGCGAAGAGCCTTTGCTTTTTTGGATGAATTAGCCCAGAAAAACACCCAGGAGAATGAGTAGCATAGTGTAATATTTTTGCATAAAGTGCTCGAATTTTTCGAGAGTAGGAAATAATATAATTTCCCCTCGCTTCCCTGATTAAACCTTTAGAAGGAGGTTTTTCCCTTTCCAAACCTGGAAAACTGGGGGTAGGTGCGCATGGGTACTGTCTGCATTCCTCTGGGTTTCCCCTGTTTTTTGGCCATAAATCAGCTTAGAACCGATGACTTTTTGTGCTGATATTCTGAGCATTCCTCTCTAGTTTGCCAGTGGAAAGAATGGGTTGATTGATTTATGATGCAGAAGTTTCTTGTGCCCGTGCTTACCCTGCTTAGTATCATCTCTATGGTAGCATGTCAACCGACACCGGGCGATCTGCTAGTACGGAAGGATGCCTCCTGGAAGGCATCAGAAGCGAGGATTGAGGAATATGTGGAAGAAGAACTGACCGATAGCTACACTCAGTCCCAACTCTCAAATCTACAATTCGCTGCCGATGGTACTGGTACCTTAACGTTCGCGGATGGAGAAACTGAAGCGTTTCGCTGGTTTAATCATGCTTCCCAGAGCACGATCAGCATTCTTGGCGAAACCTTCTCCGAAGAATTTGAGGTCCTTGAGGCCTCCAAACAAACACAATCCTGGCGCCAGGAGCACTTTGTTATCAGGAACCAAACCAAGGTAACCATAGTGCAATACCTGGACCTAACGAAACAGTAGTAGTAGTAGTTTCTTATCCGTTGAAGGGAATCTTCTTGAAGATTCCCTTTCTTTGTAGGTACCCCAGACATTTTGTCTAACCGCTACTTGATATGTCCAGATCCAGATACCTCATGGGTTTACCCATTCTTTTGATTTGTCTCACCTGTGGCACAGAGCGCTCTCCCGCTTCTGAACAGATACTCACCGCCGGTACGCCCGCCATGTTGTCCTACTTGATTAAGGACCCACAACTGCGGGGGGAATTTTCTGCTGAAGATTCTGTGATTCGTTTTTTTGCCCAACCAGAAGAAGAACGTTCTGCTTTTGCCATGTACCGATCCGAGTGGCCCATGTGGGAGCGGTGTTTTGCTTATCTCTCGGATGACAGCCTGGTCGCGCTTTACGAGCGAAAAGGGGATACGCTTTGGACCGAGGCAGACTTTCCGATCCTCCCGGAGGCCAGGTCTCCTTTTGAAAGGGATAGCAGTGCTAGGCTTCCCTTGCAGGGTTTGCGGGTTGCGATTGATCCGGGCCATGTAGCCGGCAATCAAGCCATGGCAGAACTGGAAGGCAAGTATGTGAAGATTCTGCCTACGGAGGAAGGGCAGGATACCATTCGTTTTTATGAGGCGGAGTTGACTCTGGCCACGGCCTGGCTGATCCGGGATGAGTTGGAGGCCTTGGGCGCGGAGGTGATGATGACGCGCGAAACGGCCCATACCGGTGCCCTGGGAATAGATTTTTTCAGTTGGAAAGAAGCGCATTGGGAAAGGCATCTGCAGGAGATGGTAGCGCGGGAAGAGATGAAGGCGGAGGATGCGCAATGGTGGCGGACCCAGGCAGAGGACGACATCATTTACAGTCGACATTACAACCGCCTGGATCTGAAGGCTCGGGCGGAAAAAATAAATGCCTATCAGCCCGACCTCAACCTGATGATCCATTTTAACATCCACGAACCTAACTGGCACAATCGGGATGAGGAGGGGTATTTCCCGCAGACCGAGGCGAATTACTGTATGGCCTTTGTGCCCGGTTCTTTTATGGAAGGAGAGTTGAACAAACCGATAGATCGCTTGAATTTTGCCCGTCTGTACTTCGGAAATGACCTGGTTAACTCGCTTACGCTCTCAGATCAGTTTGTGCAGGCGTCCATTGACTTTACGGGGGTGCCTGCGGTGACCGCTGCTGAGGGACTGCCTTACCTGGAAAGGGCGTGCATCGCAGCAGATCATCCGGGGGTTTACGCCCGCAACCTGAGCTTGACCCGTCTCATCCGCAGCCCCCTTTGTTACGGGGAGAGCCTCTGCCAGGAGAATCGGTATGAGAGTGAGATGTTATACCAGCGCGATATGGAAGTAAGAGGGCACAAAGTATCCTCCCGGGTAGAGGCGGTAGCCATGGCTTATATACAGGCTGTAAAAGACTTTGCAGGGATGTAAAGGCCGGTAAAAGGGAATTTCCGCAAATTGGTTATCAATCAAAAAGTCTCTATATTCCATAGACTTAACAAGTGTTCGTGATTTAACTTCAAATCTGCCGAAACGTGACTGCTACTTCTTTGTCCGAGATCCTCCTACCAATCTTGGTATTTTCCCCACTTTTAGGATCTCTTATTCTCGCCTTTCTTGATAAAGAGAATAAACGTCTGATCAAACTGACCGCCTTTGGTATTTCCCTGATTCCTTTTGTCCTGTCCATCATCATGATGGTGGAATTTGTGGATCGATCTGCGCAGGGATTATTTTACGACGACCCCGAAGGATTTGTCTTTTTTCTCGATGTAAACTGGCTCACGGAAGGTAACCTGGACATCAATTTCACCATGGCAGTGGATGGGATTTCCATTTTTCTGATCCTCCTCACAACCTTGATTTTTCCTATCTCGATATACTTCTCCTGGGATGTAGATAAGCACCCTCGCGCCTTCTTTGCCTTGATCCTGTTGCTGGAAGTAGGGGTTTTAGGCTTCTTTGTCGCGCTGGATCTGCTCTTGTTTTATGTGTTCTTCGAGATGGTGCTCATCCCCATGTATTTTATCATTGGGATATGGGGGGGCAAGGATAGGGTCTACGCTTCCCTTAAGTTTTTCCTCTACACCCTGGTTGGCTCCCTTCTTATGCTGGTGGCCATTATTTACCTGGGGTCCCATATAGACCTGACCGATCCGATCCTGCTGGACAGTCGTCCTGATTTGGAAGGGGTGATCTTTACCACAGATTATTCACTGATCCTGAAATACATGGACATCAGCCTCACGGCTGAAGCCTGGCTATTCGCAGCATTTGCCTTGAGTTTTGCAGTGAAGGTTCCTTTATTTCCCCTGCATACCTGGCTCCCCGATGCCCACGTGCAGGCCCCTACCGCGGGCTCCGTCATACTGGCCGGCGTTCTGCTGAAAATGGGGAGCTACGGCCTGGTCCGTTTTTGTCTACCACTCTTCCCACATGCCTCTATTGACTTTGCTCCTTATATCGCGATTCTGGCGGTGATTGGGGTGATCTATGGGGCCATGGCTGCCATGGTACAAACTGACATCAAAAAGCTGGTCGCATATTCTTCTGTCTCTCACCTGGGGTTTATCGTTCTGGGAACCTTTGCCATGACGGAGGATGCCATGAGTGGAGCCGTCATTCAGATGGTCAACCACGGTATCGCTACCGGAGCCCTCTTCCTGATGGTGGGCATGATTTACAACCGACGCCATACCCGGGAAATCAAAGACTTTCAGGGCATTGCTACCTCCATGCCGCGCTTTGCTTTGCTCTTCCTGATCACCGTGATGGCTTCCGTGGGCTTGCCTGGATTAAATGGCTTCGTGGGGGAATTTATCATCCTGCTTGGCTCTTTCGACTCCACGGTCATCTCCAGTATTTTCGCGATACTAGCGGCTACCGGCGTAGTGATTGCGGCTGTTTACCTCCTTTGGATGTTCCGTCGGGTGATGTTTGGTAAACTGGATAAAGATGAAAACCGTAACCTACAGGACCTCTCCAATCGCGAAGTTGCAGTGATGGTTCCTTTGGTCATCCTCATGTTCGTAATGGGGATTTATGCCAAACCTTTCCTGGGGCCTATTTCCAAAGGCTCGAAAGTGATCATTGAACAGGTAAAAGCGGCTGAAAACTATCCCTCCGCGGAAGTGGAAACCGAAGAGGCAGAAGAAGAAGCCACGGTCATGTTATATCGTCCCTAAATAAACGGCAAAAAAAATCAGCAAGGGCTGGCAGGATTTGAAACCCTGTCAGCCCTTGCGCGTATAGTCGGTTATTGAGTAACTTTGTATTTCAAAGTGCTTTGCTAAAATAACCACTATGCAATCTTTCGACCGAACCACCTTTCGTCTCCCCCTGACCTTAGCCCTTGCCTTGACCTTCAATGTTGTTTTCTGGAATGAAAGCCTTGGGCTCAATCTATTCTTGTTTTCCGGCCTGCTCATGGGCACCCTTTTATATCTGCAACCCCAAGCCTGGAAAAGTCAGGCGGTGGTCTGGACGACCCTGGGGACCGTGCTGAGTGCTGCCATGGTCGTGGCCTTTAATTCCACCACCGCCAAAGTCATTCACTTATGTTCTCTGCTTGCTTGGGCCGGTTTTGTCCATGCGCCTCAATTTCGAAGCCTGTTATATGCCGTGGGGCAAAGTGGGCAGCAGTTTTTAGGGCTGGGTAATTCTCTCGGAAAAGAGTTGGGAAGGATGAGTCAGGCCAATCATCAGTTGCGTCGGGTGCTTCCCTATCTAAAGGTGAGTCTGGTCCCTATCCTGGTGCTAGGTATTTTCTTTGCCATTTTTTATGGGGCTAACCCAGCCTTTGCTGAAGCCACGGAGTCTATCGTAGCCTGGCTCAATGGTTGGTGGAAGGATTTTTCCTGGGGCAGGATCGGATTTTTTCTGCTTGGCTTTTTCCTGGTTGGCGGGCTGATTTTCCACCGCTATCATGAAGGTTTACAGAAAAAAGCCGGTAGCAAACAAGATGAAATGGTCCGCAAGCGTAAGGCCTGGGGATTTAACTTTCCCTTCCTGGCCCTGAAAGGAGAGTATCGCATGGCCGTGGTCCTGTTGGCCAGTGTGAATCTATTGTTGCTGGTCAATAATGTGCTGGACGTGCAGTATATCTGGGGGGATTTTGGGAATTTCTCTGGACCGGAATTAAAGCAGTTTGTGCATGAGGGGACCTATTTGCTGATCCTTTCGGTGCTGTTGGCCATGGGCATCATGCTCCACTTTTTCCGGGGCAACCTGAATTTTTACCGAAAAAATCGACCCTTACGCTTCCTGAGCTATGCCTGGATTTTGCAAAACGCTTTACTAGTGCTCGGGGTAGGGGTGAGGAACTATCACTATATCGCCGCCAACGGTCTGGCCTATAAACGCATTGGGGTGGTCTTTTTCTTGCTGTTGACCCTCTTTGGCCTCTTTACCCTTTTTCTCAAAATTCGGGACCGTCTCAGTACCTATTATCTCTTCCGCGCCAACGGCTGGGCCTTATATGGCATGATGATGCTGATGTGCCTGGTCAACTGGGATCCTTTTATTGCTCAATACAACCTGGACCATTTTGAAAAAACGGAAATGATTGATCGGGATTTTTTGCTCTCCCTTTCTGACAAAACCCTGGCTCTCTACCTAACCCATGAAGAGGCACTCCTGCTGAAGGATCAATCCTCCACGGGTTATGCCAACTATTTCCAATCCCGACTAAATGGCTTTGCAGATAGCTGGGAAGAAAAAAGCTGGTTGAGCTGGAACTGGGCCGATCATCAAAGCTACACCGCCGTAAAAGCACGTTTAAGCGCTCAGACGCAAACCTCTCAACACCTCAATCCTTAGACCTATGTCTCCTCGTATTCCTTTCGGACAGGTGTTTGTCCGGGTACTGCTCAGTGCCTTTGCTTGTTGTTGGTTTGGGCCCGTTTTGCTTACCATGCTGCTCTTGGGGATCGGAGAGACCTGGCGGAGCATGATGGGAGATTATATTCTGGTTTTCGGCTCGGTGATCTCTTTCATCGTCGCGACTCTGCATTCTTTGATCTTTCTAAGCTGGATGACCTATGCAGATAAGCTTTGGATCGGGCGGGAATCTCTGGGAAAGTTCCGGACGCGCTGGATGCCCATGTACACGCTGATCATGCTGGTTTGCTTGCTGCTTACTTTTTTTGCGATCCTAACAGAAACGCGTGTCGAGAATATTCCTCCTATGGCATGGCTCTTTGGCGTAGCTATCCTGGCCAATGCCTATGCTGTGTTTTTGTCCTACACCTATATGATTCACCGCTATCAAAGCAAGAAAATCGGTCAACAGGAAGCTGCCTAAACCGTATCTTTGGGCATGGATGCATCCTGGCGCGCGCAGAAACTGAGCTATGAAGAAAGCCTGGCCTTACTAAGAGGCTGGGAGGACACACCGCCTCCGGGTCGCATTTGGACCGAAATAAAGCGTCATTGCTTGTGGGGTGCTGATGAGCAAGGGCAAAAAATCTGGGAATTTCGCTTGCCTTTACCCATGCCTGTCTTGCCAGAGGAAGTCTCTGCCTGGGCAGCGTATGTGGAGGCGCTTGAGGAGGAAATTCCTTCCTATGTGATGGTGTTGTTTCAGGCAGGGGCTGCGGCCATGGGCTATTTTGAAGAAGGGGAGGTGATTCGTCATAAAGCCTTCAAAAAGTATATGAAGCGCCATGGTCAGGGCAAGTCGCAAATCAGCTACCTGAATACCCGCGGTAAATCCAAAGCAGGCTCTCGAATTCGCCTGGCTAATACGGTGCGTTTTTTTGAGGAAATCAACGAGCGGCTGACGGATTGGGAAGAAGATTTTGAGCCGGAGCGAATTTTGTATAGCTGCTCTGCTCAGCTTTGGGGGCTTTTATTCCAATCTCAGGTACCACCGCCCTTTGAGAAAAAAGACCCTCGATTAGTCAAGGTTCCCAAGGACATCAAGATTCCTACCCACGAGGAACTGATGCGCACCCAGGAGTTTGTGGAACAGGGAGAATTACGGTTGGGGCCTTCCGTCAGAGAAGAAGATTTTTTCGGATAAAAAAAGCCGGAAGGTGGCGATCCTTCCGGCCAGACAAACGCATGAATACTTAATCAGACTAATTTTTCCTGGTTGTGCTGTTGGGCGCTGATCAGATATCCACCTACAGATCAACATCATATCTAGCGCTTAGAAAAAATTGAGGGGTGTAGCTTTTCAAAGCGACTGCAGGTGAAAAGCATAGTTTTGGTAATTGATTAAAGAGCGTTCTGCATGGTTTTCCTGCCAGCCTTTTTCGGCATGGCTCAATTCTATCAAATCTTTGGTGCGCACTTCAGCAAAGGCTTCTACGACTTTCTCCATGTGGGCCAGTTCTTCTTCGGAAAAAAGGCTGGCGTCAAATGCCTGATTGGCGCGGAATCTTTCTCCCAGGTTTCCATTCTCGGACATTTCAGATTCGATGCGGATAAACCCCTGATCTTCCAACAGACCAAATAACTCATGGAAATGAGAGGGCACCGGACCATAGGGAATCGCCCGATAGTTACAGCCTGAAATGGCAAAACCGGTCTGACGGAAGTGCAGAAAATCTCCGAAGAAAAGCAGCTTATTGAGCCTGGTTTTCATCGGTTTAGCTTTCTCCGCGAAGAACATCACATAGTGAGCCACTTTCTTCAACTGTGGTTTGACAAACCCTGTGAATTCATTGGCTTCCGTATGGAAGTTCCAGATGTAGTCAACCACAGGTTCCAGTTTGTCAGGGTGTTGCAGGAGCCGGATCTTTTCCAGGGTTTGCTCATAGGCTTTGGGGCTAAAGCGATCTTTCTTTTCCTCCAGAAAACGCAAGAACTGAGAAGGCTCCCCGGCCAGACGGATGAGTTTGGCATTGGCCAGGGAAGGGATTTCCCCTTGTTCGTACTGCCGGTAGCTATTGACCCCAAAGTCTAATACTTCGGCCATTTTGAGGGCAGAAAGTCCATATTTTTCCCGAATAGCCTTGATCTCCACTGGAAAGGGAATGTGGTACTTGCTGCGGTATAAATTATGGGCCTGCTTGAGAACCAGGGCGTCTTGGGCTTCGGTGGTAAATTCATCTCCCGTACGCTTATCGACGAAATAGAGCTGACAGACGGGAAACTCCTCTTTCCGGAAGGTATAATGGGTCCAATCCTGCTTAAGGTCCCAATTTTCATTATGAAGATGCGTATTTGACATAGGTACATTGGTTGGTGACTTTCAGTGAAAGTCTATGCTTAGGTTTGGGCTATCGGTAAGGATAGGTAATCCTCCGTTCTGCCCGGTGGAAGGAAAAGCAGCGGACCGGTTCATCTACCCGGATGCCTAAGGAGAGCTTGATATACAAGGTGGAGCCTTTCACTTCTTTCCCAAATTCCCAGTATTCCGCGCCAATGTTGACCATGTCAGGTCGAGGCCCTTTGTAATAATCCAGCGGGGTCAGATGTTTGAGAATCTCGTTGCGTCCCGCAGCGCTCAGTTCCAGGTCCAGCAACGCCTGGGTGTTTTTCCTTCGATTATAAAAGATGATGCCATATTGATCCATGAGCTGGTGAAAGCTGTAGAGAAAGAGCTTGATTTCATCTATGCTGGGATGTTTCTCTACCACTGGATTCACCATCTTTTTTGTTATGGGAGTAAAGTAAAGGGATGTTTTTGATAAATGCAACTATAAAGTAATAAAAAATAATATTTATTTCTAATAAATAAACTTTAAAGTGGATTTTGCTGCCCAATGGCAGTAACACTGGCTTCCAGCCGGTCTTAGCTCCCGCACCGGCTGATAGCCGGTGGTCAGGATTTACCGGCCGGAGGCCAGTGTTACGGGCTTGCCCGGTCCCAGCTCCCTTACCGGCTGATAGCCGGTGGAAGATATTTACCGGCCAGAGGCCCGTATCATCGGCTTCCAGCCGGTCTCAGCTCCCTTACCGGCTGATAGCCGGTGGAAGATATCTACCGGCCGGAGGCCAGCGTTACGGGCTTGCCCGGTCCCAGCTCCCGCACCGGCTAGATAGCCGGTGGAAGATATTTACCGGCCGGAGGCCAGTGTTACGGGCCAGGGCAACCATCTAACGCCATCTATATCTATTGCAAAGCGGAATCAATCTTTCTACCTTCACAGGATTCAACACCATGGCATGAAAATTATCCTTAAGGCTTTATTTGTTGGTTGGGCTATCTGTATAGCAGCACAGGCTCAGCAAATCACTCCCCCATCTGACTTTCTGGGCTACGAATTAGGCGAGCAGTTTACCTACCACCACCGGGTAGTCAACTACTGCGAATACCTGGCA
Organism: Bacteroidota bacterium; assembly: GCA_038527215.1. Classification (GTDB taxonomy): domain Bacteria; phylum Bacteroidota; class Bacteroidia; order J057; family J057; genus JAWPMV01. The sequence continues at coordinate 6,489 of JBCBGC010000017.1, read as the reverse complement.
GAAACATCCCCGCGCATGCAACTCATGCCGTATGGCAAGACCCGCGAAGGACGGGAACTCCTAACCCTGGCCGTTAGCAGCCCGGAGAATTTGGCCCGTCTGGAAGAGATCCGTACGCATAACCTGATTAAATCAGGTTTGATGGAAGGGGAAAGCGAAGGCCTCCAATTACCTGTGGTGTACTTAAGCTATAATATCCATGGGAATGAAGCTGTATGTACAGAATCAGCTTTGGCTACGCTCTATTACCTCGCCACCCTGGATTCGACCAATTGGCTGGACGAGTTAGTCGTGATCATAGATCCTTGTGTCAATCCTGATGGAAGAGAGCGCTATGTAAACTGGTGGCGTCAGGTACAGGGCCGCAAACTGAATATCTCTTCCCAGGCTTGGGAACATCGGGAACCCTGGCCCGGCGGTCGGTATAATCATTACCTGTTCGATATGAATCGGGATTGGTGCTGGCAGACCCAGTCGGAAAGCAAAATGCGTTCTGCCCAGTACCAGCAGTGGTATCCGCAGGTCCATGTTGATTTCCATGAAATGGGCTATAATTCCCCTTACTTTTTTGGTCCGGCAGCGGACCCGGTTCATGAGGCAATCTCTCCCTGGCAAAGGAAGTTCCAGGAGCATGCTGCCCGCAATCATGCTCGCTACTTCGACGCAGAAAACTGGGCCTATTTTACCCGGGAGATTTACGATTTGTTTTATCCCAGCTATGGCGACACCTGGCCTACTTTTCAGGGGGCCGTTGGATTTACGTATGAACAGGGAGGTTCAGGACGCGCAGGATTGGGGATTGCTCTGTCCAGCGGGGACACCCTCACCCTGGCTGACCGGCTGGCCCATCATTTTACGACCAGTCTTTCTACCATTGAAATCAGCTATCAATACAGGAAAGAGTTGATAGAGCGATATAATACCTACTTTAAAAAAGGGAGAGAAGAGGGGTATGGCCCCTACAAGGCCTACGTGGTCCGGAAAGGCAATGCACCGGCTCGCATTCAGGCATTATTGGCTTTACTGGATCGAAATGAGATCAAATATGGCGTGGCTCAATCCAGCCTGAATTACCAAGGATTTGATTTTCAGCGGAACCTCAAAACCGGCGTGCGCGTGGAAAAGGGGGATATTGTGATCTCCACGCACCAACCCAAAGCTCGACTGGTCAGTGTATTATTCGAGCCGAAACCGAACCTGGAGGATTCTCTGACCTACGACCTCACGGCCTGGGCTTTACCTTATGCTTACAACCTCGAGACATACGCTGTAGGGATGGATGTTCCTTACAGTAAGGAGGCACCCGACTTTTCCCCGACCCCCAAGGCATCTAAGGAATCTCCCGTAGCCTATGCTATCCATTGGCAGGATCTTCAGCAGGCCCGCTTGTTGAGCGAATTGATCCAGGCTGGGATCAAAGTCCGTTATGCGCATGAACCTTTCACTGCGGAGGGAGAGGATTTTGATCGGGGAACCCTGGTGGTATCCAAGACCGACAATCCTCAGGCGGATGTCTTTGAACAACTACAGGCCTGGGCTGCTAAGCTGGGGATAAGCCCTGTTCCTTTGACGACAAGCTATGTCGAAGAAGGGAAGGATCTGGGTTCTGCTTCCTTTGCTTTGGTAAAAACGCCCAAGGTAGCCTTGTTAGGGGGAGAAGGGGTGACAGCTACTGCTTTCGGAGACCTTTGGTATTTTTTAGAAGAAGATTTGCAATTTCCTGTATCCGTCATTGGCACGGATTATTTAAGAAAAATTTCTCTTAGTGCTTACAACGTCCTGATTTTACCCTCAGGTAACTATCAGGCCCATGTGGACAAAATCCGGCAATTTGTGCAGCAGGGAGGAAAATTAATTGTGATGGATCAGGCCATCGCTACTTTTGCTAAAGAGCCGAAGGAAGGCGCCCCTACCTTATTGGCCAAAGCGGTAAGCCAGCGGGCCAAAGCCGCTGCTAAGGCTGCTGCTCAGAGAGCCCAGCCGCAATCGGGACAGTTTCCTACTCAACCAACTTATGGGGTGAGGAAGCGGAGTGCGATCAGCAACCAGGCGCCTGGTAGTATTTATCCGCTGCGATTAGACCAAACCCACCCATTGGCCTATGGGGAGCGTGAGGTCATATACGTGCTCAAACGCAATGCAAAAGTATACCCCTATTTACCCAGAGGTGGGTGGAATGTTGGGACCTATGAGGCTACTCAGCCTATTAGTGGGTTTATTGGCTCGAGCCTGCGCAAGAAGATCCCCCAGACCATGGGGTTAGGGGTGGAGTTCCTGGGTAAAGGCAGTATTATTTACATGGTGGATTCGCCCATCTTCCGCAATTTCTGGCACGGTGGCAAGTTAATGATGAGCAACGCTATATTTTTTAACTAGAGACTGGCCAAGCATCCCCTTCTAAAAATTCCTTTCTGAGCTTTTGGCAGAAAACTATGGGAAAGAGCGAGGCTTTTTCCAATAGCCTCCCGCTGCCTTGCAAGATCTGCTGTCCTTATCCTGGAATAAGCTCCCTCCCAAAAAGGGTGATATTGGCATGTGATTTGCTGTTTGTTTAACGGATACAAATTGGTCATACAGATTTAAAAAGGTTTTCAACGGGTGGTTTGTAGAGTTGTTGAACCTTTGGATTTTTCCACTTCTGCGATAGTGTAATCGTTGTGGAAAATAAAATCTTACGCTTATAAAATGGATAATTTTGCGAAAAAGATGATTTCGCGAAATTATCCATTATTTATTTTATTGATATTCAGCATTTTATGCAGAATGTGTGTTTTTGTAAGGGGAATGAATCTTACGCATTTAAATGGGAAAATCGCAAAACCGTTCGCGCATGCAAAATGACCGTTCGCGCTGGCAAAATGACCGCTCATGTTTTTATTTCCAGCAAATCAAACCCCTAGTGTTATACTTGTATCGAAAGGGCGATAATCCTGGATTACAAGAGCAAGGGCTAGGGTAGATTCATCTCAGTTGAGGTTTGAGTCCCCTAGTTTTTTTTTGTCCCCATTTTTTTTCTTATCCCGTTTCCCTCCTCGCAAGTCTATTTCTTTCATTTTTCGTGTGCAGATGCCTTCTGCGGCACGTGTCCGTTTTTTCTGGTTTCTCATGATATCTCTGGATAAGATCCGGGTTGAGGTAATGCCCGGCTGGAAGCCAGGGTTACGGGTTCCTGGCAGCTGTGAGCTGTGGCTACCGGGACTTCCCGGAGGCTGGACCCCGGATGAGATCCGGGGTAAGGTAATGCCCGGCTGGAAGCCAGGGTTACGGGTTCTTGGCAGCTGTGAGCTGCGACTACTGGGCCTTCCGGGAGGCTGGACCCCGGATGAGATCCGGGGTAAGGTAATGCCCGGCTGGAAGCCAGGGTTACAGATTCTTGGCAGCTGCAAGCTGCGACTACCGGGACTTCCGGGAGGCTGGACCCCGGAGGAGATCCGGGGGTAAGGATATACCCGGCTGGAAGCCAGGGTTACGGAGGGTGATGGCTTTCGGTTCCTGTGCGCAGATGCCCTCTGCAACGCTCTCCTCTCACTTCTCACCTCTCACAGTCCCGCTTCACGGGACGATCTCACCTCTCAGAGTCCCGCTTCCCGGGACGGTCTCACCTCTCAAAGTCCCGCTTCCCGGGACGATCTCACCTCTCACAGTCCCGCTTCCTGGGACGATCTCACCTCTCAGAGTCCCGCTTCCCGGGACGGTCTCACCTCTCACAGTCCCGCTTCACGGGACGGTCTCACCTCTCACAGTCCCGCTTCACGGGACGGTCTCACCTCTCACAGTCCCGCTTCACGGGACGGTCTCACCTCTCAAACGACTAATTCCCCGTATTTAACTGAACTGACAGCAATGCGGACGGTTGGGTCATGCAGCTGCTTTGGCCCTGGTTTTTTTCTGTAGTATTGTATCACAACAGGACGGTAATCCTGGAATTACAAGAGCAAGGGCTAGGGTTGATTCTCTGTCGTAGACAGGTTGAGTCCCCTAGTTTTTTTTTGCCCTTATCTGCCGCCTTCCCTCCGTCAGCAATCTGTTGAAACTTTGGTCCTTTCGGCGAATTGTACTAGTTTCAAGTCGATGTGAAGAAGACGCAATAATCTGGGCAGATTTTAGTTTCTGTACGGAGAGGACACTTCCTCATCAAGGTCTGACCTACATTCTCGAGATCTTTCCTTTAAGCCTATAGTGGATGAAAAATCAAACTTGGCTCTGGTATGGCCTTTTGGGGCTATTATATCTGAGCCTGGGTTGGATGGTATTTTCGTTCTACACCCAATCACAGGATATCCGTTCGCATCATCAGGGCGAAAACCTGGATGCGGAATTTGCCGGCAATGATTGGGTAACCTGGGAGAATACAGAAAAAGGCGTCGTTGCGACCCGTGTTCACCCCCTCCCTTCCTACCGTCCAAGCAACTATACCTTGCCAGAAAAAGGAGATCGTCTCCGCGCGATCAATGACATAGAGGTGCGTAGCGCCGAGATGGCTGATGAAATCACCGAAGCCTTATCTCCTGGTAGCGCAATCAAAATCGCCCTGGAGAGAACGGATCCCTTTCAGGTCGTGGAAGACATAGAAACCCTTATTCCTAATGGGTTCCGCCTGACCTATTCCTTCAATTCCATGGCCATCTATTGGAATATATTTGGCTGGATCGTAGGCATTGGTGCCTTCATTACCCTGATCATCCTGGCGATTCTCTTTCCCATCGTTCGCAGTAATTGGGTAGAATTTCTCACGCTACTCGGGGTGGTGGTCAGTGCCCTGCTTTTTTTCCTGCTCCAACTATTCCACCACCTCTACCTGGTGTTGGAAAGCGATGCAGAGTCCATCGGAGCTGAAAAGCTCTTCATTCTGTTGTACCCACTGCTGGCCTTTGCCTATATCATCTTCTATTTCCACTTCAAATCCCAGAGCAAGAAGGTCTATTTTCTGATCCCTTCTATCCTGGTGGCTTTATACTTACTGTGGAGCACCTTTCAGATCGTGTATGTAGATGAGCAGATGCGCTACTTCCACACCTTACTGGAAAAGTACACCGCCATATTTATGCTGTTGCATATGGCTTGTGGGGTAGGGCTCTATTTGGTGGGGAATTTCAAGAAGAAGGTCTTACCCGGAAATGCCTATTTGGGCGTGGTTTTATTGGTTTCGGTAGCAGGGCTGATCTATTTGAGCTTTTACAGTGGCGGCAGCCCTGTCCTGGAAGAAACCTTTTTCATGGCTTTCAATCTGCTGCTGTTTTTTCCGCTGGCCAATGCTTCCTTCTTCCAAATCCAGTTTGGTAAGGTTTCGGTGGTGGTGACCCAGACCCTGCAATATCTGGTTTCTATCGTGATCAGCATCATTATCTACCTGCTGATCACCCAGTTATTCGACTATTTTCGGCCGAGCATCCAATACCGACAAATCCTGGAATTTGTCACCTTCGTGTTCGTGATTGTGATTCTGCGCCTGGTTTACCTGGCCAATGAAAATAAATTTCGTCGCTACTTTGTTTCTCCTCAACAGGAACGGCTCACGCGCTTTAAGTCTTTCATCGCCCGGATTCCTCAGTATACCAATGCCAGTATGCTTCGTCGCGACTTGGTGGAGGAAATGCTGAGTTACTTTAATGCGGAGACGGTGCATCTCTGGTGGAGTGGAGATAGACCGGAAAGCGTGTCCGAATCCCGCTATCACGAAAAACAGGAAGAGGTCTATCAGGCCCTGACCGCCAATAACACCATCTGGTCCAAAACCAAAGAGCTGGCTACCTTTCGCCTGGATCCGGAATTGGAGAAAATGGTCTTGCCCTCTCCTTATACCTTGTTGTGTCCGATCACGGTGGATGATGCCAACTACGCCTTATTGATGCTGGGGAAGAAAAAATCCGGGGTATATAACCTCCTGGATTTGGAGTTAATTTCTCAGTTGATTCAACAGACTCAGCTGACCTTAAACGTGCTACAGTTAGTGGATCGGGAAAAAGAGCTGATTCAGCAAACCTATGAGGCCAACCTGACAGCCCTTCGATCGCAGATCAATCCGCACTTTTTGTTTAATACCCTTAACTCCATCGGTGAACTGGTCCATGAATCGGCTGATCTGGCGGAGGAAGCGGTAGAAAAGCTCGCCTACATTTTCCGCTACACCCTCAATAAATCCAGTGAGAACTTTGTAGCGGTAGCCGACGAAATGCGCTTAATCACCACCTACCTGGATTTGGAAAAAATCCGCTTTGGCGAGCGACTTTCCACAGAAATTGATATTGCGCCTGCGGTGGAGGCGGTGCAAGTCCCTTCTTTTATCATTTCCACCCTGGTAGAAAACTGTATCAAACACGGGATTTCGAAAATTCTGCATCCAGGCCTGGTAACGATCAAAGCCTTTCAGGAAGACAACTTCCTGATTTGTGAAGTGATTGACAATGGCCCAGGTATCGACCTGACGCGCATTCATAAGAGCCATGGTTTGAGCAGTTCTATCTCTCGTCTGGAGAACATCTACCACAT
>JBCBGC010000016.1:0-81955 GCA_038527215.1 Bacteroidota bacterium | reverse complement strand
GCAGTACCGGAGAATAGGCCACCTGCAGGGGCTGAAATCACCGTGGTTACGCCATTGACCCGGGTTACCGGAATGACCACGGAACTAGGGTTGACCGCGGTCAGGGCCTGCACCTGTGGGTTGACATCGCCGACCTCCCGGAAATCCTGGGTTAGGCTGATTGAACCAACTTCGGCCAATCCTACCCGGGTTCCTCCATCAATCAAACCGGGATAAATGGTCATGCCTTCACAATCAATGGTGGTGGCATCTGAGGGAATGCTCACATCTTCTCCCAGGGCGGCGATTTTGCCATCCCGAATCAATAAGGTACCTGACACTTGCCCATTCGAAACCGTTTCGATGGTGGCATTGGTCAGGGCAAAGGTACCGGACTGCCCCTTGGACATCTGGCCCAGTACCGGACCGGCCATCAGACAGAAGCCAGCGACCAGTGTGAATAAAAATTTTATATGCTTAGTAGACATGTTTCTTAATGTTTGTAGAAGAGGGTTTCATACACGTCCTGCATACAGCGGTCGTGGTCATGATCGTTCATGAATACGGGGGCAATTTTTTCTTCTGGGTTGACATACAGACGCATATCGTTGGGATCATTCTCAATGTCAAAGCGAACGACCCCGTCTACGATGGTCATTTGAGGGATGGCATACACGGATAAAGGGTGCGCATTAAAAATGGCCACATCCCCGTCTTTGCCTTTTTCCAGAGAACCGACCCGACCATCAATTCCCAACTGCTTAGCGGGGTTGATGGTGATCAGGCTCAGAGCTTCCAGATCGGAAAGGTTTCCGTATCCCTGGCTTTTGGCCGCCTCATGATAGAGATGGCGAATCAACTCGGGGGAATCTGAGTTGATGGAGGTCAAAACGCCATTTTTGGTGAGGATCGCCGCATTGTAAGCGGTGCTATAGTACACCTCAAATTTATAGGCCCACCAGTCCGCAAAGACAGAAGCACCAGCGCCAAACTCGGCCAATTCCGGGGCGACTTTGAAGCCTTCGTTTACGTGCTGGAAGCAAAGTTTGGTTACCCCGAAATCTTTGCAAACGTTCATCAGCATGAGGATTTCATCGGCCCGGTATGAGTGGCAGTGGATAATGATGTCTCCACTGAGGATATCACCCACCGTCTCAAGACGACGATCATAAGCAGGCGGAGACATGCTGGGATTGCTGGCTGACTGGCTGCGATACTTGGCCCAGGCAGCTTCGTATTCCTGGGCTTCAGAGAATGCCCGACGGAAAACTTGTTCTACCCCCATACGGGTACTAGGCGTAATGTTTCTTCCTTCCCCATGGACGCGCATCGGGTTTTCCCCCAGGGCAAATTTGATGGTTCGGGGTGCGCCGGCCATGGCCGCGTTGTCGGGATTGGTATCGCCCCAGCGGTGCTTGATGGTCTCACATTGGCCACCGATCGCATTCGCCGAACCGTGCATGGCGTGAGAGACGGTAACCCCGCCGGCCAGGGCCCGGTAGATAGAAATGTCATACGGATCGAGAGCATCTCCGGTAAATACCTCTGCCGTTACAGGAGCAGTGGCTTCGTTTACGGCAGAAATACCAATGTGGGAGTGGGCATCGATGATGCCAGGCATGACGAATTTGTCGGTGGCATCTACCACTTTGGTGCCTTTGGGCGCTTTGAGGTTTTTGCCAATGCGCTTGATCTTTCCATCGACGATGAGTACGTCGGAATTTTCCAGGGTGCCATTGGTTATGGTCAGCACCGTTCCGTTTTGGATGAGGATGCTGCCCATTTCAGGTTGAGCCCAGGCCAGGGTGCTGATCACACAGGCCAGGCAGAATATCATGATTTTTTTCATTGCTTTTTTCATTTTCAAAGCCTTCACAGCTGATTAGCGATCTGGTCCGCTTTCTTTGGAACCGCTTAATGGGAAAGAGCCAAATTGGCCAACATTCATGGTTCCTTCAAAAGAATCCCCATCCAGGGTAACTTCTACTTCAATGGTCAGCATCTGACCCCCAGCATCCACGCTGAAAGAGAAGCTCAGGTCATTTCCGTTAAGCGTTACATCATCCACATCCATGGCTTCTTCGGCCTGGCTGTTGGTGATGGTGCCGCTCACGCCGCTTCCGTCATCGACAAATTCCAGGGTGCCGTCTCCGGAACCACCCGGGGTTTCTGCCGTGTAGGACCAGGTACCCAGGATACGCTTCATGCCCGAGGCACTGGCAGTGGCCTCTCCTTCGCCAGATTTAGCCTTGGCTTTCTTCTTGGATTTGGCTTCGAATTCAAACTTATGTCCATCTACAAAGACATAGCGAATTTGGGCATCTTCTGCGAAGTAGGATTTATCGGTAACCACAAGGTTGGCGATTTTACCCTTTTCCACCGTACCGGCTACCTGAGACAAGCCCAGCATCTTGGCAGGTTGGGTAGTCAGGGCCGCCAGGGCAGCGTCTTCACTCAAGCCATTGGCCACCATGGTGCGTACATTCTTATGCACATCGCTTGCCTTGGTTCCTTCTGAGGAGAAGGCAAAATTCACCCCAGCTGCGGCCAATTTACCAGCCTGCTCCGTGTGCATTTTATAAGAAGCAGCTTTACGCTTCTCCTGCATCTTCTGCTCTTTTTCGAGCCAGGATGGTTTGTCATCTTCTTTGGCTGGTTTTTCACCTTCGGCTTTCTTATCGCCTTTCTTATCGGCTTTTTTCTTGGAAGGCTTTTCTTCTTTGGGCATGTCCATGCTTAAGAAGAGGCCGGTATTGCTGGCTTTCAATTTATCGGTGAGTTCCCAGGCTCTTTCTACGCCTACCAAATGCATGGTGAAGCCCAGGTCTTTCTGCAACATCAGGGCCCGATGGCCATCCAGCGGAGCTTTCGCCATAAATAAGACGGGCATTTTCCCATCAATAACGGGGTAGAAGGAGCGGACAGCTGGATCGTAATTGGGGCGGCTCATACCAGCAGGATTGGTGGTATAAGCGGCTTCATGCTTTTGGGCGAGTTTCGCTTGCTCATACAGCTCGCGATACTTGGACATGACCCCGATGACGGTTGCTGGATACACGCCAGGTCCTCCAGCCAGTTGGCTGAAAAGGGCGGTACCCGAACGAAATACCATGGCTTCCTTGGAATCTCCAGCCAGGAGAATGACGGCTCCCTGTCCAGGCAGCATCCGTCCCCGTGGCACTACGTGAGCCATGGTGAAGCCTGCACCTCTCAGGCTGGCAATGCTTTTTTCCTTGGGATCCAGCATGGTACCAGCGTCCAGATGAGGTTGAATACCGGCTCTTTCATTGGTGGGATTCGCGGCGCTTCCACCAGAAGGACGCGGTCCCTGCCGTTGGCTGTTGTCGTTTTTGGGTTTGGGAATGCCGGTGTGAGAAAAACCATCGATGAATCCGGCATAAACGATCATCGAATCGGCTTTAATGACTTCAGCTTCTCCCGGGATGGAGACATTGGGCCCCAGGTCCTGAATCAAGCCATTTTTAATGAGGATGGTGCCATAGCCCAGGCTTTTGCCCGGCGCTTGCATGATTTCGACTCCCGTCAGGGCATAAGTCCGGGTAACGGGTGCCATTTCTTTGGCATTGGTGCTGCCTGATCTACCTCTTCCCTGTGCCAGCATGGTATTGCTTCCTATGCTAAAGCCCAGAAACAGGGCGCAAATCACGGCCCGCAGTAGCGTTCGTTTCATACACCTTGGAGTTTTTAGGTTCATTGAGTTATCAAAACAAACTACTATCCTTTATTAAAGAATCCCAGTGGAGAGATTTTTTTTATACATAAGCTCGTATATTGTCGACGAATACCAGTCTGATGATTCCAAGCACTTCATTTTTACTTATTGGGGCCCTCCTGTTTACTATGGGGGTATTTTTGGTGCTGACCCGCCGGAATCTGATTATGGCTCTGATGGGGATTGAACTGATGCTGAATGCGGCCAATATTAATTTTGCGGTATTCTCCCGTATGGACCAGCTCAATCTTGATGGACAAGTCGCCAGTCTGTTCGTTATGGCATTGGCTGCCGCCGAAATAGGAGTAGCCCTGGCCATCGTTTTACAAGCCTATCGGCGATATGGTACCGTGCGGATCGATGAGATCAGTCGCTTGAAAGATCGTCCTTAATCGAACCCCTGCTTTTATTTGGGCAATACCTGCCATTCCTGCCCTATTTTTCTGATATTCGTACCTTCATTCCGGCAAGACTTTTTTCCACCCAGCCGGTTTTTTGACCCAGGTCATGTATGACCCTCTCATATCGCCATTGCCGCTCACGCGTGTTTCCTGGCTAGCCCTGCTGGTGGTAGGTCTTCCACTCCTGAGTTTTATCTTCCAATTGGCTTCCCAAAAAGGCCGGGCCGCTCTCGCGTTAGGCATGATGAGCCTTAGTTTTTTGGTCAGCTTGGGATTATGCTGGATGGTCTCAACCAGCGGAACAGATCATTTTCGCGTGCTCTGGTTGAGTCTTCCGGGCAGTGATTTCTCTCCCGCGGTAGAATTTACCTTTGGCTTCCGTACAGACTTACTGGCGGCAGTGATGGCTGCCCTGGTTACGGGTATTTCGGCCCTGGTCCATGTGTTTTCATGGGCCTACATGGAAGGAGAAAAATTCCTTAATCGGTATTGGGCTTATCTGGGATTGTTCACGGCTGCGATGTTGCTCATCGTGTTAGCTGACAATCTACTTTGGATATTTGTGGGCTGGGAACTGGTAGGCTTGAGTTCCTATCTGCTGATTGGTTTTTGGTTCCAACAAGACCGACCCGCCCGGGCAGCCCAGAAAGCCTTTCTCACCAATCGGGTGGGAGATGTGGCGCTGCTTAGTTCCCTGCTCATTTTCTTTGCCCAACTTGGCACCCTGGACCTGGAAATGATGGGACAAGCCCTCGCGGCCTCCCGCATAGAGGAAGGAAACTGGGGGTTGACCTGGGGAGAAACAGGCCCGCTCCGACAACTCTCAAGCGAGTGGCTTACAGCCGCAGGCGTATTATTCTTTCTGGGTTGTGGGGCAAAATCGGCTCAGTTACCTTTTCAAACCTGGCTGCCTGACGCTATGGAAGGCCCTACGCCCGTATCTGCTTTGATCCATGCGGCAACCATGGTAGCTGCCGGCGTTTATTTACTGGCTCGCTTTTTCCCGATGCTAACTCCTGAGGTCCTAAGTTTTGTCGCCTGGGTAGGAGCTATCACTGCCCTGATGGCTGGGGTCGCAGCCTGTGTGCAATGGGATATCAAAAGAGTGCTGGCCTATTCTACTATTTCCCAACTGGGATTCATGATGGTAGGCCTGGGCACGGGCGCCTATGACATGGCCTTGTTGCATTTGTTCACCCATGCCTTTTTCAAAGCAGGTTTATTCCTGGTAGCGGGGGCGGTCATTCATCAATTGCACCATGTCCAGCACGATCAGCCGAATCTAACAGAAGATATTCCAGCCGCCCAGGATTTACGCCTTATGGGGGGACTATATGACCAGATGCCACGTCTGGCCTGGTTGTACCTGCCCATGATGCTGGCCCTGGCTGGCCTACCCCTTTTCTCTGGTTTCTTGAGCAAAGAAGGGATTTTGGAAGGAGCGATGCAGTATGGAAGCCATTACGAAGGGGTGGCCTGGATGGTGCCGGTGATGGCACTATTCAGTGCCGGGCTAACCGCTTTTTATATGGCGCGCCATGCCTTATTGATATTTGCCGGTAAGCCTCGGTTTCAGACCCAAGTTTCGCTATCTCCACTTCCCCGGACCATGCTGCTACCATTGGCTATCCTTTCCCTGGGTAGCATCTGGTTGATCTGGAGTCTGAACCCCTTCTCCGCAACGCAAAGTCCCTGGCTGCAGTTCTGGCCTACTCCAGCATTTATGCTTCCGCAAGGCGTGGTGTCATTTGAGGCTGCTCCGTATAGCCAGCCTGGCATCTTGCTGGGATTATCGCTTCTCCTGGCGTTGGGCGGCATGGCACTGGGCTACTTTTGGTGGAAAAGAAAAGAAGCTCAGCTCCGGGAGCTACCCGCTCAACCTCATTGGGCTTACCAGCACTTTTTTCAGGATTTTCTGTATGAAATGGGGGTAGGAAAAGGAAGCCTTCGCTTTTCTCAATTGCTGGGCTGGATAGATAAATATGTAGTGGATGGACTGGTACGGACCCTTAGTTGGCTTACCGTGCACGAGCACCGCAATTTTGCTTCTCTCTCTTTGCTATCCGCAAAATGGGATGAGCGGGTCTTTGATGGGTTGGTGCGCTGGATTGCCGGTACGTTGGGGCGGGTAGGTCGTATGTTTATGCGCTTACAAAATGGAGAAATACAAGCCTACTGGGCAATGGCCTTATTTGGCATTCTCGGGCTTACGGGCTGGATGTTTTGGATGATAATGAACTAAGCAGATATGTTGAGTATCCTCATTTTTTTACCACTGCTAGGAATGTTGGGCATGGCCTTTTTGCCAGCAAAGGGTAAAAACTGGCATAAATGGATCGCCATGGTGATCAGCCTGGCTCAGTTAGGCCTATGTCTGGGAGCTTTATTGCCAGCCTATTGGGGATGGGATGTGGATGGCTTTCATTCCAACTATTTCCTGACAGAGCGCCTATCCTGGCTTGATTTTGAACTGGGAAGTTGGGGGCATATACGCATAGACTATGCCCTAGGACTGGACGGAATCAGTCTGAGCCTGGTATTGCTGACAGCGATCATTTTACCCATTGCGACCCTTTCTTCCTGGAATATTGATAAGCAGCCTAAGGCTTATTTCATGTTGTTGATGCTGCTGAACCTTTCCACCTATGGGGTGTTTTGTGCCCTGGATTTCTTCCTCTTCTATCTCTTTTTCGAATTCATGCTGCTACCGATGTTTTTCCTGATCGGATACTGGGGGGGCAATCGCAGCGAATATGCAGCCATTAAGTTTTTTATCTACACCCTGTTCGGCTCAGTCCTCATGCTTATCGTGATGGTAGGATTGTTGTTTACCTTCACGGAACCGGGCAGTAATGGCCCCGGAGGAGATCCGGTCTACACCTTGGGATTTGAATATATCATGGCCCAGGAAGGCGGCCAATGGGCCAATATGGTAACTGAAAGTACGTTTAGCCTGGACAGCGAAATTGGCGGATGGAACGCCCGGCATTTAGCCTTTTTGTTCTTATTCATCGCTTTTGCCATCAAAATCCCAGTGGTTCCTTTTCACACCTGGTTGCCCGATGCCCACGTGGAAGCCCCTACGCCAATTTCTGTCATCCTCGCAGCCTTACTGCTCAAGGTCGGCGCTTATGGCTTGATTCGGGTAGCTTATGGGTTTTTCCCGGATGGGGCGATTCATTACAGCTGGTGGATCGGTTTACTCGGCTTGATTTCCATCATTTATGGAGCGCTGGTAGCCATGGCCCAGCGAGACCTAAAACGGATGGTCGCCTACTCCTCAGTGTCTCATATGGGGTTTGTGTTATTGGGATTGGCCAGCTTGCAGGGCATCGGTTTCAGTGGAGCCGTGTTCCAGCTTTTTACGCATGGGTTGATCTCAGCTATGCTTTTCCTCCTGGTGGGCGTGATATATGACCGAGTCCAAGACCGGCAGGTAGATAATTTTGGAGGCTTGTGGGGGCTGATGCCTCGTTATGGTTTCTTCACCATGATCGGCTTTTTTGCCTCTTTGGGTCTGCCGGGTCTTTGCGCTTTTATTTCGGAAGTGATGGTATTCATGGGCGCTTTCCAATCTGCCCATCTGGCCCCCTATGGCATGCCTCGCTGGATGCCTATGGTCGCTCTGCTGGGCATCGTTTTAGGTGCGGTTTACTACCTGCGGGCATTTAGAAAAATGTTCTTTGGGGAGTTCGATCCGGAACAGCAAAGCAGTTGGCGGGAAAAGCTATCCGACTTACATCTGCGAGAGTGGTTGATGCTGGCCCCGCTGGCCATTCTGATCCTCCTACTGGGGATATATCCCCATACCCTGACCCATATCCTTGGACCAGACAGTATCAATTGGCATAGTTGGGTGGCGGCTTTTATTCCCTAAGCCTAAGGAAGGGCCACTTTTTTAGCCGGAATCAAGTTGGAAGAAAGCGCGGTGCGGTCAAAAGGCAACTCAGAAGAGAGGTCCGCTGCCTCAATCTTGGTGGCGATTTCTTCGACGGGATCGGGCACTTTTTCTTCACTGACTGCCAGGAGAAAAAAGGCAATTGCCAGGAGAAAAACTGAGGTGGAGAAATCCCAGGCAATTTGGAGCTGTAATTTGAGGGAAGAACGAAGGGAAAGGTTGGGAGATAATTTCTGGCGCATATGCTTCTGCTGGAGAAGTTCTACTTAGACGCACAATATATATTTCAACGGCTGAACTTTTTATCCTAAAAACAAAACAAGTTTACCCCTTCAAAATGATGCAGGCCCATGGCTTTTTTGTAAGTTTGAATCGAACGAGCTTATGAAAAAATTAAAATATTTGCTGTGGGGGCTGCTTATTGTGCTGATAGCAGGCCTGTTGTATGTGGGTAGCATCATTGGCTATGCCATGAACCATGACTTTGATCCTCCACCGGAAATGGTGCTGGACTTACAGGGAAATGGTGCGGCTACTGATTGGAATGACACCCTGAATCTGGTGATCTGGAACATTGGATACGGAGGTCTGGGGGAAGAATGTGATTTTTTCTACGATCAGGGCAAATCCGTCTGGGCGGGCAGTAGTATCGTACGGACCCCACTTCCCCTGGTAGAAAAAAACCTCCGGGGCGTCTATCATTATTTAGATGAAATCGCGGATTCTACTGATTTCTTGCTGCTTCAGGAAGTAGACAGAGCTTCGGCCCGGTCTCAGGGCATCGACCAATATGCGCAACTCAATGAGCGCCTGACGGGTTTTCAGGCTTCGTTTGCGAAAAACTATGATGTGCCTTTTGTGCCCATCCCCCTTTTTCAGCCCATGGGGAAGGTAGTGGCCGGATTGGGAACCTGGAGTAAATGGTCGGCTACCGAAGCCATCCGTTTTTCCTTTGAGGGTAATTATGATTGGCCCAGTTATCTGTTCTTTTTAGACCGTTGCTTTGTCGTAAATCGCTACGATATTCCTGGTGAGCAGGATCTGGTGATCATCAACACCCATAACTCTGCATACGATGATGGGAGCCTGAAACAAAGGCAAATGGAACAATTGCAGGGCTTGCTCTTAGAGGAGTATGAAAAAGGGAATTTTGTGATTGTCGGGGGGGACTGGAACCAATATCCGCCTGACTTTGGGGGATGGAAGGGGTTTGAGGTGGAAAAAAGCCCCGAGAATACCAATCTCTTCGTTTCTGAGTCCTATCCGAGTCCGGGCTGGCGGTGGATATATGATCCAGCGGTAGCGAGTAACCGATTGCTAACCGAGCCTTTTAACCCAGATAGTACCGAGCGATTGATCCTGGATTTTTACCTCCTTTCCCCCAATGTCCAAAGTTTGTCCGTCCAAACGGTGGAAATGGATTTTGGGTTCTCAGACCACCATCCGGTTTACCTGAAAGTAGCGCTTCGCCGCCCGATCGTAGAGGAGGACCAGCCTATGGAAATTCTTCCTTTACCCTAAACAGCTTATTCGCCAACTTTTTCTCGCAGATCACGCCAGATATCGGGATGCAAATCCGAGTCCCCTAGCTTTTTCAGCAAAGGCAGAACCTGGTCAGTTTGTCCCTGGTCCCACAAAAATGTGGCATATCGATAGGTGGAATAAGGGTCTTTTCTATGAAGCTCCCAGTATTTCCGGATGTCTGCCAATGCTTTAGCCTGCTTATCTGAGACCTCGGTGAGGAGCCAAAGGTAGGCCCGGGTCCGATAGGCAATGCCCAGACTTTTGTCTATACGCAAAGCTTTACTCGCATGATCCAGGGCATCCGCCACTTCTTCAGGGCTGGGATTTTCGCGAATCAGTTCATACTTCCATTGGGCAAAAGCCTGATAGGCCCGGGCATGATCCGGATTCCTTTCATAGGTCCGACGCGCTTCTTCAATGGAAAGTTCCAGGACATTTTGTCGGGCATAGTATTTTCCCATCATCAGCAAGCGCTCCGGATCATGAGGATAAGTAGTTCGCTGATCATAAACAACCATTTTGGCCAGGCTGGCTTCCTTCTCTTGTCCTTTGAAATAGGCTTCTGCGATGGCCATGGTAGCCTCTAGATCATCCTCTCTGGCCTTATTATTGGCCACTTCCAGGAGTTGATTCGCTTCTTCCTGCTTACCCGCAGAGAACAAAATTAAAGCCGTCCCAGCCTGATTGAGGACACTGTTGGTCCGGGCTTTTAGTCCCTGATCAAAGTGAACCTGAGCCTGGGCTACATCTCCTCGCAGGAAGGCGATCCTACCCAAATAGTAATGGACCCTATCGATGTTTTTCCCGCGATCCTGCAGGAGGTTCCGAAGGGTCTCTTCGGCCTGTCCGTACTTCTCTTCCAGTACCAGGGTCCGGGCCGGTTGTAGGTCCAAGGTCGTTGCACAGGCCTGCCAAAGGCTCATCAAACCCAGCAGGATAAGGAATAGGGGGAGCTTTTTCATACGTAATATCCAGTTAATCGCTCCCCCAACATAAGGAATCGCCTTCTATTCTGAAAATGCGAAGGAGTTAATCCAGGCAGTAATCAGCCAGTTCGCGGGTGGGTTCGTAATCAGGTTTGATGGCGATGATCTTCTGTAGCCAGGGTTTGGCCGCCTCGCAATTCGCCACATTTTTTTCCAGGCTGGGATTGTAATGATAAAGGGCCATAATCTGGTAGGAAAGCAATAAAACCGGCAGGTCCTTCTCTTTCATCCTCTCAGGCTTATCATCGAAAATAGCGATCACATCTTCGGCAACCGTTTTGGCGTACCATTCATGGCTATCCGGATCTGCTTCCTCTCGCTGATACGCAATACGCAGCCGCTGGCGCAAGGGAAAGACATATTCGGCATTGATCGCTGTACAGCGCTGATATACGCTATCGGCCCGAACGAGCTGTCCGGATTGCTGAAGGGCCACCGCCCAATCTTTGTAATCGGCCAGACGGACCGGCTCTGCCACATCCAAATGCAATTCGCGGTAATGTGCTTCCAGGTCAAATAAGGCCTCCAGGCTTGCCTGCGTTTCGGCCGTTTTAGGAGCCGTCTTCTTCCGGTTTCTCGCTTCTTCCAAATAGCTATCTGCCAGCTCGGCAAAGAGTTGGTTTCGATTCGGGTTTAGGTTTATGGCTTTTTCATAAGCCTGATCAGCCGCTTCTAATGCTCCCAGGTTGCGTAAGATGTCTCCCCAACTTTCGTAATCTGCACCGATTCGGAAGGCTTCTTTTACCTGCGTAAAATAGGTTTCCATCTCTCCCCGGGCTTCCTCATATCGAGCCAGTTCCGCGAGGCTCATAGCCTTCAAGCGCTGCATGACCGGCCTCAACTTTGCTTCCGCCGCCAGGGCCTCAATCGCGGTCAGGGCTTCGGCAAATTCCCCGGCCAGGAATAAAAACTGGGCGTAGCGAATACGCGCTTCGCGATTCCCTTCCTGCAAAGAAAGATAGGTCTCCATGTCTTTTTTACCCCGTTCGAATTTGTCCGGGAAGCGGGAGATGAGGTACAACTCAGCCCGGAGGCGATAGGCCGGGCCATAGGAGGCGTTGAGCTCCAGTGCGTAGTTGACCAGTTGGTAGCCCTTAAGAAAATCGGTAGCTGCAGCCTCTCGTTCCGGGAGACTTTTGCCTCTTTCCAGGTACAGTTGAGCCAGGGCTACACAAGGTTGAAGTGCTTCAGGCTTGATTTTCCGCAGTTTCTCCAATTCTTCTATGGCCAGTTCGGGTACAAAATTGAGGGTATAAAAGCGGACCAGCCCTTGGGTGATGCGGAATTCATCCTGGGGGTTTTGGCGTAGGCGATACAGAATGGTTTTGCCTTCCTGCTGTTCTGATCGGCCTCCCTCGAGATAGGCCTCGGCAATGGCCAGGAAAACTTCTTCCTGTTTTTTGGCCCGGTTCTGCGCCTGGCCCAACCATTCATAAGCAGTCAGGAATTCTCCCTGCTTCATGAACACCGCGCCCATGCCTGCCAGATGGAGCGCACTTTTTTTACGGACTGCCAGGCCTTTTTCAAAATACTGCCGGGCCGCTTCGGTATTTCCTTGTTGGAGTTTGAGTCGACCGAGGTAGTAATACGCGCGGTCTACCTCTTTAGGAATGGAGGGAAGTTGGGCCAGGAGCCAGGTCTCTGCGGCCTGCGATTGTTCCATCTCTACCTGGCGGTTGAAGGTTTCCAGCCAGCTCTGGCCGTGCAACGGAGAGAAAAGGGCCATCAGCAGGATGCCCAGAAAGATGCATAGATGTTTCATGTTGGTTGATTAAAATGTGTGTAAAAAAAATCCTCAGGCTTCTGGAAGCAGAGGCCTGGACGGATGCCAACATGTCTTTGGTGGGATGTCCCTCAGAGAGGGTTGTCATCGGTGGTGTAGCAATAAGGTAGGAAAAAGCGGACGAAAATGCTACCTGATGGAAGAAAAGAAAAACGCCCCTCCCAACGGGAGAGGCGTCCAATTATGTTGATGTGTTTTTGTTGGATGGCTTATTTCTGGTCAGCACAATAATCAGAGATAGGCTTGATCCGGGCATAGTTCGGATCGATCCCATAAATCTTGTCAATCCAGGGCTGCGCGTCTTCACAGTGGTAGTTTCCATCTTCACCGGTTGGGTTGAAGTTGTAGTTTACCAGTACTTCGTACGCAACCAGCAGAGAGTTCAGGTCTGATTTCTTCATGCCTTCATGCTGACCATCAAAGGCTTTGATGATATCTTCAGCTACAGGCTTGGCGTACCAGCTGTTGGTTTCCTTGTCTTCGTTTTCCTTGGCGTAGGCGATACGCAGACGCATTTTGTATGGATACCAGTAATCAGCTTTCAGCTTATTACATTCTTGGTAAGCGTTATCAGCTTCATCTAGTTTACCTGCTTTGTACAGAGAAGTGGCCAGGTTACGATAGTGAGTCAGGGTTACCGGATCAGCCATTTCCAGGGCTTTCTGACGGTAATGCGCTTCGTTCAGGTAGAATGGCTTAGCCTCGGCAGATTTGGCGTCAGCTTCAGCCAGTTTGGCTTTACCAGCCGCTACGGCTTCGTCCATTTTGGCGCGGAAATCCGCGGCTTTAGCGGCATCCTCTTCCGTAGGCGCTTCCATAGAAGCGATCTTCTGGTACTCACCATAGAAGGTTTGAGCCTGTCCCTGGAAGGTGTTGGCTTCAGCTTTGATGGCTTTTACTTCATCCTCCACGCTTTTGGCGCTGCCTTTGTAATCATCTGC
Source organism: Bacteroidota bacterium (assembly GCA_038527215.1). Lineage (GTDB taxonomy): Bacteria > Bacteroidota > Bacteroidia > J057 > J057 > JAWPMV01. The sequence continues at coordinate 68,710 of JBCBGC010000016.1, read as the reverse complement.
GATCTCACCAAAGAGTCCGTCGCGATCATCAGAGCGCTTCATAGCTTCTACATAATACTCGTCAGCTTTTTCCAGGTTTCCCTGCATTCTCAGAATGTCTCCATAGACTTCGTAGTCCTGGCTGATGCGATATTTTTCGTCCATTTTGGAGAAATAGTCATCCAGGGCTGCCTGAGCAGGTCCGAGTTGACCTTTTTCAGCAAGGGCCATTCCTTTCAGACGACGGAGTACATTGTTGGTAGCACCGGCAGACTCGAGCTCTCCAATGGCTTTCAGGGAGTTGTCATAGTCTTCGGTGAGGAAGAGGAATTGTGCGTAGCGCACTTTGGCCTGTTCGTCATTGTTCTGCAGGCTCAGGTATTTTTCCATATCCTTTTTGCCACGCTCAAACTTATCGGGGAACTGAGAGATCAGGTACAGTTCTGCACGGATTCGGTAAGCAGGACCGAAATCAGGGTTCAGCTCGATGGCTTTGTTGGCGTACTTATATCCAGTCTGGAAGTCAGCACCAGAGCGGGTTTCTTTACCACGGTTATAGTAAAGCTCAGCCAGTCCTACGTAAGCAGGCACATAGTCAGCTTTTTTCTGAATGGCTTTTTCTAATTCTTCGATGGCCAGTTCAGGTACCCCTTGTTTTTTGTAGTATTCACCTAGTTTGATGTAGGTCCGGGGATCCTCTTCATCAGACTGGCGACGCTGATAGAGAATTTTCTTGGCTTCTCCAATTTCCTGAGGTCCACCTTCGAGGTAGGCATCAGCTACCGCGTAAGCTGCTTCAGGATCTTTGCCTTTGGCAAAGGAGACCGCTTTTTCTAAAAATTCATAGGCGTCGGTATATAGTTGATCCTTCATTTTGATCATCCCCATGCCAGCCAGGTTCAGCGGGCTTTTGCTTTTGGTTTCCAGGCCGGTTTCGAAAAACTTCTTGGCCCCAGCAAAATCTTCCTGCAGGTAGGCAATTTGCCCCAGGTAAAAATACACGCGGTCCAGGTTTTTGGGCTTTTCACCGATAAAACCATCCAGCATTTTGGAGGCTTCCTGAAATTTTTCCTTCAGGATGAGTTCTTGCACGGGTCCTAAATCAACCTGTGCCTTCAGCCCAGTCTGGAAAACCAGCAGCAGGCTTACACTAAGGATCATTAAGCGATTCAACATAATCGAAATTGGTTTATTAGTAATAATAGTTTGACATACAACTTACTCTGATACGCGATACTTGCGAGGGTCCCGAGCTCCTTCCTTGGGAGGAAATTTCACCTCCCGGGGGATGCCACGGACCGCGGCCAATCCGGATTTGTGAACCAACCTTTGCCCGATGGGGCCAACAGAATAGGCAACAAATCCAGTCCCAAGTCCAAAAATAGACTCTCGTAGTATGGTTTTCGCTTCGCGTGTCAGTGGGTAACAATTTTGATCCAGAAATGCCTGAAAGGGACCAAAATATTCATTTTCGAAGGCGCAAGGAACATCTTCATCAGGCTTGTCTAATCTTAAGACGTGTATACCTGCTAAAAAGTCTCGCACTTCGGGATCATCGGTATCACTGATCCAGGCATTACCGATAATTCCTATTGCCTGTGGATTCTCTGCTACGTATCGAATTACCTCAGGGTTATTTTCCAGGGCGAAAATCCGATCTTTCATCATCGGCTCTCCCTGAAGAACTTTTTCTTTTAAATATTGAAGGGTACTCGAATTCCGGTGATCAAAAACCACTCGAATTTCTTCGCCGCCCTGCTTAGTCTGCTTGCCCTCCCAGGTCGTGCGCTCCCCGCTCAAAATCTGCCTTAATTGCTCCACCGTCAATTCCTGGGCGGAGTTTTGGTTGGACACAATGCAGCTTACCCCATCTTTGAAAATCGGGGCATAATCCGGGGTGATATTAAATTGCTTGAGATAGGCTGTTTCTTCCGTGGTGAGCTCACGTGTAGCCACTGCAAGACGGATGCTATCGGCATTCAGCATCGTCGCTATGGCTTCTTCTCCGGGCAGATAAATTGGATGCACAGTGGCTCGTTTATACAGAAACTGGAAGTTAGTGATTAAGGCATCAACTACAGGTTCCAGGGTTTCATCAACCGTAATATAAATCTCACCAGACGTAGCCGTCTCGCTGGCAGGGGCTGTTGAAGGATCAAGTTTTACCTGCTCCGCTCCGCTTTCGGTAGATTTCGGCCTGTTAACAGGTGTGTCGCAGGCGGTCATCCAAACCAGTATTCCTATGGCTATCGCTCTCCCTAAGGATAACATGACAGTGTCTCAATGAGGCTTACAAAGGTAATATATTTTCCTGATTTACATACAGTTCCCATAATATGCCTTTGGTCGCTTTTTAAAAAAGAGAAACTTTTGTTCCTATTTCCATAAAATGCGGTTCAAAAAGTTGAGAACCTCATCGAAGCCCCATACCCCTCCGATGAGCAGGGGAAGGCATAAAATTCCTAAGGTTACCCCCCAATAAAGGGGTATTTTTTTTGGGGAGATGTCTGCCAGATTACGCTGTGAAAATACCATGCGTGCTGGGATTTTCATGTAGTAGTAAAGGGAAATCACGGTATTGATCACTACCACAGCGATAGCCAGCCAGGGAAGAAAATCCGGGAAGACCGTATTTTGTTCCCCCAGGGCCAGGATTAAATACCATTTCCCGACAAAGCCTGCGGTAGGTGGCAAACCCGTGAGGGCTATAAGGAAAATAACCAGGGCAATGGTCAGTCCCGGGAAATCCGATGCCACGCCAGACCAGTTGCGCCATGCACTGGTGCCACTCTGATCATCTAAGGTAGAAGCCACGAAAAAAGCCCCCAACTTCATGAGTAAATAAATGCCCAGATAGAACAGCACTGCGGAGGCCCCAAACACACTGCCCAAGGCAACCCCGACCAACAAATAACCGGTGTGCGCGATGGCTGAATAGGCCAGTAGGCGGGGCGTATTTCGCTGAGCCAGGGCAGCTAAATTTCCCCAGGACATGGTGATCAGACCGATGAACAGGAGAAAGAGTTGAATATTGGCGCCTACCGCGCTTTCCGTTAAGGAAAAAACCAGGCGCAACATCATCAGCAGAGAAGCGGCTTTGGGAACTACCGCAAAAAAGGCCGCTACAGGATAAGCAGCTCCCTGATACACATCTGGTATCCAAAAATGTAAAGGAAAGGCTCCGGTCTTAAACAGTAATCCCAGCAGGACCATGATCAGAATCCCCGTCGCCGGGCCGGTCAAAGCCGGGTCAGTGGCCACCAGACTGAGGTTGGCAAGGTCGAAACTGCCCGCCAAGCCATACCACCAGGAAAGTCCGTAGATCATCAGGGCTGACGAAAAGCCCCCGAATAGCACATACTTCATCCCGGCTTCCGCAGCAGTTGCCTTTTTCTTCTGCCAGGCGGTCCATAGATAAGCCGGCAAAGACATCATCTCTATCGCCAAATACATCATCAATAAATGCTGGCTGGCAGCCAGGAACCAGGCCCCCAGGGTGATGGTCAATAGATATATCAGGGCTAACTCCGGCCGGGTTTGGGGATGATGCGCCTGCCGGAAACGCAGGGCCAAGAGGCTAAAGATCGCGCCGACCACAATCAGGACCTGAAGGTATCGGGCTGGTCCATCCATCATGAGCAAGCCGTCAAAGCCGGGCTGCTGGTCTGGCCAGGCGCTCAATCCTGTTAGCAATAAGCTACTGGATAATCCACCCAGAGATAACCACCAGAGAGGTTTATCCAATCGAAACAAGCTGAGGACAATAACCCCCAGCAAGGTGCCTATCACCCCCAAGGCAGGCAGGATATAGAAAAGGGAACCCGTGATTTGCTCTAGGGAATGGGCGATATGTGCAAAAAATTCACCGTTCATGCGCGCCCAAAGATACACATTCTCCTCTCATCTGAACCAGCCTGAGAGGGAGATAAAATTGCCTGCTCTCGGCTGCTTCTGTCCCCAAAATTATTTTCGCCCCCGAATCACATTCACGGCCGAAAAATTACCAATCACGCAACAAAATGCCCCATTGAAGCAAAAATGAGCCCCAAACTGGTTTTTTTCTTCAATTTTGTTGGTTGCAGAAAACATTATATGGTTAAATCCGCCCCTGTATGCGGTACGCAAACAGCCTTTCGCTATGCTGAATCCATGGCGAAAAACGTATAAAACGGTTGTTCGGGTACTCGGAGGCGTTTGGTTGGCATGCTGTTTAATTTCCCCTCACCTTCTTTTGGGCTACATAAATCCAGAAGAGGCAAGCCTTCCGCGTACCTCCCTGAATCCTCAGGCCGAATTTTCAATTACTGGAAGATGCGCAGGCAAACCCACTACCTTCCAGGATGAAAGCCACTCCGAAAGCGACCCCATTGTTTCGTGGAGTTGGGACTTTGGTGACCTATTCCAGGGTCAGCCAGCCGTCGCCTCTGTGCAACATCCCCGGCATACCTACAGCCGGGAAGGCCGCTACCTGATTTCCCTTATTGTGATCAGCCAGACCGGACTCACCGATACGGTAGAGAAATGGATTGACATATTTCCGCGGACCCTTCCTCCCACCCTGGCAGATCAGGAGGTTTGCTATGGAGATGTCGTGAACTTACAGGTAGCCACCAAAGTCGGGGTAGAAACCAGATGGTTTGAGCAGGAAACAGACAGCCTGCCGTTTTTCCTGGGAGATAGCCTGCAAACGCCGGCTCTCCCCTACTCTACCACCTTTTATGTGCAGACCACTTCCCATCCCAGCTGCCAAAGTAGAAAGGTGCCCGTAGCCATCAAGGTATTCTCACCAGAGACGATCTCTATTCTACCTGACCGCAATCAGTTTGCCTGGCAAGCCCGGGAAATTACCTTCGCCATCAAGAGCAACATTTCTATCTCCGCCTGGCAATGGGATTTCGGAGACGGAGACACTTCTCATCAAGCCAAACCGGTCCATCAATTTCCAAGACCGGGAACCTACGAAGTGAACGTAGTCGTAACCGACCAGCAAGGCTGTGATGTCAACATCCAGAAAGAACTGGTCATTAAATCCAATGATAAAATCAATTTCGCTTCGGCTTTTTCGCCAAACGGAGATGGCATCAATGATTTTTTCCTGGTAAAACATCAGGGCGTTCAATCCCTGAACATTGCCATCTACAACCACCATGGACAGCTGGTTTACAGTTCACAGGATCCGGCTTTCAGATGGGACGGCAGAGGGCTAAATGGGATTCCGGTCTCGGAAGGAGTCTATGTCTTTGAGTTGGAAGTCCTCTTTCAATCAGGCAGGACGCAGCGCGAAAATGATACGGTCACCCTGATTCGATAAGCATTTATTTCGAATTGACATAACACATCTCCCTCCCCTTACGTTTGAAGATTAGGAACTTATTCCGACATTTGTACCACACTTCCATAGGTTGCGCCCCTTTACTTACCCAGATCATTATGAACGCATTTGCAATTCTCCTATCCCTATTAATGGTATTTCCTCCTCAAGGCGGTGAAGGTGATAAGAAGAAAAAAGGTGGAGAGGAAGAATATTACAAATACGAGCGGGAAGAAGTTGGTCGGTACCGTGACCGGGTCATTTTTGTCCTACCCGATGCTCCCCTTCCCCCAACCAAGCCCACAGGAATCGGGGGACCAGTAAAAGGGAAAAGCCTCAACTATCTCTTTGCAGGCGGAAACAAGGTGTACGTAGACCGTGATCCCCGACTGGATGAACTCGTCAATCGGCACAAAAGTCTGGTAGGTGGGAAAAATACGGCTCAGGGGTTCCGCATTCAGATTTTTGCGGGTACAGGCTACGAGGGTTCTGAGAGATCGATGGCCAGGGCCAATACTTTCTTCCCTGATATGGCCTCTTACCGGACCTTTAAGTCTCCCAACTATGTGGTTCGCATAGGGGATTTTCTGGAGAGAGAAGAAGCTATTCTATTCCTCCGTAAAGCACGCGAGCATTTCGCAGGAGCCTTTATCGTTCCTGAGAAAGTAAAAATCCCAAAATACGATTTGAATAAGGATTAGGGCCTGTGCTGGCTAGGCGATGCCGATGATATTGGCCAGGAACACGAAGTAAATGATCAGGAAGATAAATCCTTCCCAGCGATTTACGACTTTGTCCAACAGTGCTACGAAGAAAAGGCAACTGGCCACCAGCATCGCAGGCATACTGAAATCCATCAAGGATTCCGGCACCACAATTTCCCCGAAGAGGCGGGGAATCCCCATGACCGCAAATACGTTGAAGATATTTGAGCCGACGATATTGCCGACGGCCATTTCTCCATTTCCTGCCCGGATCGCCACTATGGAGACCACCAGTTCAGGCAAAGAGGTACCCAAGGATACGGCCGTCAGGGCGATGTATTCCTTGCCGATTTCCAGCGCCGTAGAAATCTCACTGATGGACATGACATTGTACTTGGCGGAAAAGTAGATGACAATCGCGCTAACCACCAGAATTAAGGGATCACGCCAGGAGAAAGGATCGGCAGCCGGTAATTCATCCCCAAGTTCTCCTTCCACAGCTTTGGTAGTTTCCCGGTTTTTCCGCCCTAGTTGGAAGACATACCAGAGATAAACCCCCATCCCAACCAGGCAGGCAATCCCTTCGGTCAAACCAAATGACCTATTTAGTACACAGAGATAAAGTAAAAAGGCCGCTCCCAACATCATGGGCATATCGACCTTCATCACATCAAATTGGATACGTATCTCGCCAGAAACGGCTCCAATGACCCCTAATACTAAACAAATATTCGTCAAATTAGAGCCGACGACATTTCCTAGTACAATTTTTGAGTCATCTGGGGAGGATAGAACCGCAACGATAGATGTAACCAGCTCAGGAAGAGAAGTTCCAATGGCGATCAGGGTCACCCCAATGATAAAATGTGGTATTCCCAATGCGAGTCCGACTCTTTCGGCCCCTCTGATAAAGAAGTCAGCGGAGATAATGAGCGTTACTAACGTAAGCCCAAAAATCAACACCCAAAACAACAATCCCGACATCTATTTATTTAACCTTCAGGACCACAAGTTACGAAAACAAAGCAATCAGGGTTCGAAAAATTCACAATCTATCTTTGAAAAATAGCGGGGAATGGAAGCCCTGGATGAGATTATCTAACATCCTGTGGAGCAGAAAATGGGAAGATTGAAAGAAAGTTTCTTAGTTTTAAACCTGATGGCAACCAAAGGGTGACCGTATGACGCGAATTCTAGGCTCCTTCCTGCTTAGCTTGCTCTTCCTTTCCCCTGCCTACAGCCAAGGGGACATCCATATCGGCCTCCAACTTTCTCCACTGTTGATCAGAACGGTTGATCTACACGTGGAACAACAACTGACCTCTTTTTTCTCCTGGGAAGGGGGCCTGGGCTTTCGCCAGCAGACGCTGCAGAATGGTGAACCAGCCCGCTTCGCATTTATCGAGAATTACATACAGCCCAGAAACCAATCCGCTTTTCTTCGGGTTGGGGGACGCTTTTACAATCAAATCGATTGGGATTATCCGTATATCGCCGTCAATCTGACGGGCAGTTATTTCAGTGAAGAAATCAATCCCACCCAGGGAACCACTGGTCCTACCCGTGAGGTTAGGGGCTGGCAATGGGGCATGAGTACTACCATCGGTTTTGTCATCCGCGTATCAGAAAGATGGCATTTGGACCTGGGCATGCAAATGGGCTATGCCAATCCCCGCCCGAAAGATGACGTGCTTGCCTATTATACCCCCGGACTCGGCTACAGCAGTTTTGGCTTAGGGCGGATCGGGGTAGACGGCGGACACTTCCAACCGGTCATTTGCCTGAAGTACAATGTGGTTCAGGACAAAAGGAAGAAAATTCGGGATATGGAGTAAAGGGCCCTTTCCTCCGGAGACATTTTTTGGCTAATTCTTTCACCCGTAAAAGAAAAAAAAGCAAAAAAATTGTCCTCCCTCCCTCCTTCACAGCTAACTTGCGAGCCCATGGTAAAAATTGCATACATCGCCATTGGTTCGGAGTTACTCAATGGCAAAATCACCAATACAAACGCTACGAAAGCAGGGCGAATGTTGGAGCAAGCTGGCTTTCAGTTGGCAGAGATCATCACCATCCCTGATACCTGGGATGCCATCCTTGAAAGCCTGGTCTATGCCCACGCCCGGCACGAAGTCGTCTTGATCTCTGGGGGACTGGGTCCCACCAAAGATGACATTACCAAGAACGTGCTGGCCCACTGGTCCCAGAGTCCCTTGGTAGAGCATGGGCCCACCCTGGAATTTTTGGTTCGCCGCTATGAAACCCTGGATCGTCCGCTGACAGACCTTACCCGGGCTCAGGCCATGGTGCCTGCGGCTGGCACGGTGATCCCCAATGCACAGGGGACGGCTCCCTGTATGGCGTTTGAGCAAGAGGGGAAATGGGTCTTCTCTATGCCTGGCGTCCCTTTCGAAATGCTTCACATCCTGGCGCATGAAATCATCCCCCGACTCCAACAAAGCTATCAACAGCTGACGCCCCTTCGGCATTTGATTCGGGTAGAGGATTTAGCAGAATCAGTTGCCGCCCAGCGGATGGAAGCCCTGGAAGAAAAACTGCCCGAAGCTTTCAGCGTTTCCTATCTGCCGCGTAAAGACGGACTTTGGATTGAATTGAGTACGCTGGCCAAACCGGAAGAGCTTCCGGAAGCCCAAAAGGCCGCCGCGGACTGGGGAGCACAGATAGATGGGCTGTTTCCATCCGAAATATATGCCCGGGATGATCGCCCGCTGGAAGTTTTGCTAGCTACAGCCTTTCGGGAAAAAGGCTTGACCTTGGCCATTGCAGAAAGCCTGACGGGCGGACACCTCGCCGCTACCGTGGTGAGTATTTCTGGTGCTTCCACTTTTTTTGCCGGTTCCGTCACCGCCTATGCCATCCCGGTAAAAATCTCCGTGCTCAAGGTCCCGGCTGCTCTGATTGAGGAGAAAGGCGTGGTTTCTGCCGAGGTGGCTCAAGCCATGGCGCAGGGGGTAAGAAAACTATTAAAGGCGGATATTGGTTTGGCTACTACCGGCTGGGCGGAAGCGGATGAAGAGGTCCCTGCTCAAGCATGGATTGGCTACGCTGATGAGCAGGAAACCGATGCCAAGCATGTACGACTTTACCACAAAAGAGCCGTAAATATCGACCGGACAGCCCATCATGCCATGAGGTTTGTCCTTAAAAAAGTCAGAGGGCGATTGGCTTAAACAAGCAAAATTCAGTAGGTTTGTAGGCTTGAAGGACATAAGAAAAACCGGCTGGAGCCTCTCAACAAAAAGTTCTTTGGATAGCCTGTTTCTATCATTTTTTTGCTTTCCTGCTACAGAAATTGTCTATCCATCCCGCTGGGTTTTTCTTATCTTAACTAACTACCGAAACGATTGAATATATGGCCAGATTTGAATTAGTCATGCCTAAGATGGGGGAAAGTATCATCGAAGCCACCGTCTTAAGTTGGGCAAAAGAGGTCGGAGAAGAAATAGAACAAGAAGATACCGTCCTCGAAATTGCCACGGATAAAGTGGATTCCGAGGTCCCTTCCCCAGTCGATGGGAAACTGGTAGAAAAGCTCTGCCAGGAAGGAGATGTCATTCCTGTAGGCGCAGTGATTGCGATTATTGAAACAGAAGCGGAGGTGGAAGATGGCGTCTCTGGAAATGGACATGGTCAGGGCGAGCCTGTGAAAATCGAAAAAGCCCCGGAAGCGGTACCTTTTGTCCCTGCACCCGAGCCTGTGCTAGAGCAAGTAGGGCTGGATACCAGCAGTGGCTCCCGCTTTTACTCTCCACTCGTGCTCAATATCGCCCGCAAAGAGGGGATCAGCATGCAGGAACTGGAAGGCCTACCGGGCAGTGGTCGGGGAGGCAGGGTAACCAAAAAGGATATCCTGGCCTATGTGGCCGACCGTCCAGAACATCCCGTAGTTACAGCGAGTCCTGCTGTGGTCCAGCCTGTAGAAACCAAAGCCGCCCCTGTACAAAAACCGGCACCTGTAGTCAAGGCAGCTCCTGCTTCCAGCATGGGACTGGTGAGCAGTGGCAATGTAGAAATTCAGGAAATGGACCGGATGCGGAAGTTGATCGCCCGCAACATGGTCAACTCCAAAGCCACTTCAGCTCACGTTACTTCTTTTGTGGAAGCGGACGTTACCAATCTCGTCAACTGGCGGAATAAGCATAAAAAAGCCTTCCAGGAGCAGTATGGGGAAAAGCTGACTTTCACGCCTCTCCTGGCGATGGCGGTGGTCAAAGCGCTGCGCGAGCATCCGCTGGTGAATGCCTCAGTAGATGGAGACAATATCCTGATTAAAAAAGATATCAACCTGGGCATCGCAGTAGCGCTGCCTACCGATAATCTGATCGTTCCGGTCATCAAGCACGCTGACCGGCTGAACCTGGCAGGCCTTTCTGCCGCCATCAATGACCTGGCGACCCGGGCCCGCAACAACCAGCTCAAGCCTGACGAATTGGAAGGAGGCACCTACACCCTTTCCAATGTCGGAACCTTTGGCAATGTGATGGGAACCCCGATCATCCTGCAGCCGCAGCTCGCCATCATGGCGACCGGCGCCATCAGAAAACTCCCTGCGGTTCTCGAAACCCCGGAAGGAGACGTGATCGCCATCCGTCAGAAAATGTTCCTGTCTCACTCCTATGACCATCGGGTGATCGATGGTGCCCTGGGAGGACGCTTTGTCAAGCGCGTAGGAGACCTCCTGGAGGCCTGGGACCCCCATACGCCAATCTGATTAGATACGCAGAGCAATAGATAGCAATAGCCCCGCCAGCAACCGATGCTGGCGGGGCTTTATGTTGAAAGGAGGGACCTCCTTTATGATTCAAATTCAACTTTGACCACCGAAAGAACCTGTCCCCGGTTCTGCATGTATACCAGCAAGGCTTCCCGGTTGTTGATCTGCTCGCAAAAGCGCGGGTAAAACTCGTTGCCAAAACGGTAGTCCTGCAAGAGCGGGATCCGATCTGAAACAGACCCCTGCATGCCGACAGTGTTGTAATAGATGTTAAAATCCATCCGGCGGGGTTTGTACTCATAGAAAATGTAGGACCCCTGACTACTGATGGCATTGAAGTAGGAAAGGCTGGCAGGTGAGTCGGAAACCTGGCTTTTGTCTACAATCGCATGCCACTCTATATCGCCTGAGCCGGAAACCGAGGTCAGGATGACATCCTCATAATAGTACTGTTCCCGGTCCACCCAATACCCATAGATATCGCGATAGGAAGTGGATTTGATGTAAAATTTCTCGGCCAGTAACAGTACGCCACCATCGGAGCGCAGGATAATGCCATCTTCCGGGTCCATGTAAAAGTTCTTCAACTCCCGGCCCCGGTTGATCTGACCACTGGTGAGATAGTTACGCAAAAAGCTGGGGTCAAAGGCCTCATTTGCGTTGAGAACCAGCGCACCCGAAGGCGTGATTTTTTGCAATAAGGTCCCCGCAATCTGATCTGTGCCCCGGTTCGAATAAAAACCAGCTACATAGATATTCTCGGCGCGGTCCAGGCGGAAAGCCAGGTCCGTGATATAGCGGTCTCCCAGGTTGATCATGTATTCCTGCTGCTGCTCCGTCGTGATATCCTGTTTCACCACCACGTACTGGAAGTCATTCGCATCCTTGATATTGAGCACTTTATTGAAGCGGCCCAGCACAAAAATATTTCCCGTATTGCTCACCCGCAGGCTCTGCACATTGAAACGCTGGTCAGGATAACGGATTTCCAGTTCCCCGTTTTGTACATAATCCCCTTCATCGTCAAACAGATAATAGAGGATGGTCTCGGCTTCCTTCCGGTTTCGGAGGTTTTTATAGCACATCAGACGGGTTTTGTTGGGAGAAAGGATATACCTCAACTCCACTTTCTGTTCTTTTTGGTTGGGATAAACCGAAAGAATTTCCTCCGAGGCTTGTTGATTACCTTGTAAATCGTAGGAGTAATAATAGGTCTTGATCACTCCTTCTTTGGGAAAAAATTCCGAAACAAAAACCAGGATATTGGGGCCAATCACCGTTACAAAATCCACGTTTTTGTTTCCATTTTGTTCCAATACTCTTTCCTTCCACTCCTCTCTCAAGTCTGCACCATATTTCTTGATTCCGAGATATCGACTGGAAACATTGCTCATGGCGCCAAAAGTTACGAGCCCTTGATCGGAGGGAGAGTATTCATAGAAATCCGGCTTGGGATCTCTTTTTTTCAAATCTAATCTGGCTGTTACACGCTGGGCCTCAAGCGGTAAGACCCATCCCAACATTCCTGCTAACAGCATCCATACGATACGTTGCTTCATGAAATTAAGATTGTTTGTCATTGATAATTCTGTAAGACCGGACAAATCGAAAGATTCCGTAGGCAACCAAAAGGGCGCCCATCAGGTAGTTGAAATGATCAGTGTGTTCTTTAAAGTACGGCCATTCGAAACGAAAGATTGGTGGAGGGGCAGGTAAAAATTGAGTCACTGCTATGTATCCGCCTACAAACATGATAAAAAGGCTGATCGCAATCCCCAAATATCCAATGAGTTTATTCATGCAATTGTTTGGTCCATACACAGCTTCCAGTGGGGAGAAGCTGCAAAGTCTATTGATAATACGGACTTCTTAGGGATTTTGATAGGTAAGGCGGGGATTTTTCGGTTTTGGTTGTAAAAAATCTGAGTATATTAACTTTCCCTTAAGCCCTCTTCCTATATGAAGTAAATTTTTACCCGAACCGTCTGAGCAAAAATAGTTACAGTTATGATTCGGTTGCTTGCCTTCCTTTTGGCAAATGGATGCCTCTTGAGTCTTTTTAGCCAGAATACCTTCACCACTACCTACGGAGGAAGTAAGGATGAACATGCCATGGCCGTGCTGGAAACCCAGGATGGAGACTATGTCATTGCCGGATTTTCCTATTCCACCGGTAAGGGAAAAACGGATATTCTCGTCATCAAAACAGATCCCTATGGAGAGGAGGTCTGGAGAAAAATATTTGGGGGTCCTGGTTCTGACTGGGCCAATGACATCATTGAAACCCGGGATGGCAATTACGTGATCGCAGGTTACACCCAGGCAAATCCCAAAGGAAAACACGACGCCTGGGTCTGCCAACTCAACCGATATGGGGAGCTCATGTGGGAACAGACCTATGGCGGGGAAGAAACAGACGAAGCCCGCTCTGTGGTTCAAACCTGGGACGGAGGCTTTGCGGTCGCCGGCTTCACAGAGTCGCAGAGCAAAGGCAAAGGGGATATTTGGGTATTGCGATTGAATGCCGTAGGCACCCAGATGTGGGCCAAAAATTACGGAGGTAAAGGCATTGAAAAAGCCTACGACATCCTGGAAACCCGGGATGGAGGATTTCTCCTGGGCGGCTTTCAATACTATTCCGAAACTGCGGAGGCAGATATGCTGCTGGTGCGCCTGGACCGACATGGCAAGGGGCTCTGGCGCAAAGTCTTGCGCGGACCTGGCAATGCAGTCATTGAATCCCTCACCGCTACCCCATCCGGGCAGTTTATGGTGGCCGGATGGGCCCATACGCCTCAATCCGGCCTGGATGGCAAACTCCTGCTGGTCAACGCTACCGGTCGGGTGATGTGGGAGAAGACCTATGGAGGCAAAGGTAAAAATGCCTTTTATGACATCGCCAAAGCCAATTCCGGCGGATATGTCCTGACCGGGCAGACGGCTCAAAGTCGCAAGTCAGCCAACCTATGGGTAGTGAAAGTCAATAATCGCGGGGAAATGGAATGGGAGAAAACCACCAAAGGCGGGAAAGAAGATTTCGGTCATGCCCTGGCTGCCACCCAGGATGGCGGCTATGCCCTGGCGGGAGGCACCGCTAGCTTTGGCAAGGGAGGCACCGATATGTATCTCCTGAAGACGGATGCTTTCGGCAACTTCGGCGAAGGCAATTTTGCGGCCGACCTGGTCGTCAATTCCTCCAAGCGGCCCCCCTCCTCTAACAGTGGAGACGGGTATAAGCCCAATCTGTATATCCTGAGCATCGGGGTTTCCCGCTTCCAGGACAATAGCGTGAACCTCACCTTTGCCCATACCGATGCAAGCTCAGTGGCCGATCGTTTTGCTTCTCAGGAAGGGAAGCTCTACGGCCAGGTGAAAGTCAAAAAACTCCTCAATGATCAGGCTACCCTGGTCAACATCAAAACCGGTATAGCCTGGTTGGAGCAGCAAGCTACCCAAAAGGACATGGTCCTAATCTTTATTTCTTCCCACGGAGCCCTGGACCACAAAGGCAGCCTGTATATCCTGCCTTATGACTTCGAGGCGAACAATCTATTCGCCACCGGACTCAATATCCGAGACCTTACGGAAGGCATCAACGGCGCGCCCTGCAAGAAATTGATTTTTCTGGATGCCTGCCACAGTGGGCAATCAGGCTACGATCTCCTGGAATTCGCCTCCATCAAGTCGCAAAACCTCAACCAGGCCGTCAGCGAATTGGTGGACAAAGAAGCCGGGGTAACGGTCATGACTTCGTCCAGTGGGAAAGAGTTTTCCTATGAAAATCCCAAATGGGGACACGGCGCTTTCACCAAAGCGATTTTGGAAGGGCTAAATGGAGCGGCAGATTTCTCTAAAGATGGGATGATCAACTTAATGGAGTTGAACCTGTACGTCATGGAGCGGGTCAAAGAGCTCACCCAGGGACGCCAGCATCCTTATATCCCGATTAATCTTTTTGGGAATATTCCGTTGTTTGTGCAGTAGGATTATCTCCACCGGAAGCTCGCTGTTCCGGGTCTTCATTTCTAATGAGGACCAGCAAGTCCTCAATGATGAAATTCCGCATCGTCCAGGCCGCTCCCAGCATCAGGCCGAGGATCAGTCCGGCAATTCCATACACCACCAGCGACTTGGCCAGGACGATATAAGGAGGTTCAGGATAATCTAGCACCTGAATGATGGGCGTATCTTGTTTTAGTTGAGATTTGGCGGTTTCTGCACTGATGATGAGCTGGGTATACATCTCTTGCAGATAGCCGATTTCCACCTGTTTTTTGGTGAGATAGAGGGTGTTTCTGGCATCGTTCCGATAGCGATTCTTATCCTGGTAGTAAGCCATCTCAGCAGCTGCAGTATCCAATTCCTTTCTTATTGAGTCGGCCCGAATGTTAAAGAAAACCACATTGGCCTCCGCCTTGGCGGTTTTTTGCTCCTTATAATAAGCCGAGAGCGCATCGATCATTTTATCGGCGATCAAGCCCGCGAGCTCTGGTCGGAAGGCCGCAACCTCCATTTTGATAAAGCCCTCTTCCGTAGTGGTCAAGGTCAGGCCCCCTCTGATCACGCGGCCCGCCTGGATTTTTTTATTTCTTAAGGGTAAAGGCGCATCCTCCGAAAACAGGCCACTGATCCAGACGATGGGATTATAATTGGGCGGGAGGTTATTCAAAATAGAATCAGCCAGGAGCACCGGGCCCCGGGGGCCAGGGATGGAATCTCCGGAGATGCCCTCCGATAAATTGCGGCTTTTGAGCACGCCGATCATCATGGTGCCTTCCACCGTTTCTCGTCCACTCCCCAAAATAAAGGAGATGGGATTTTCCGGATTGAATCCCATACCGGTGGTATTGGTTTCGGGATGAAAGGAAGAAATGGAGATAAAGAGCGTGGGGCGGGTCCAGGCATAGATGGCCATCAGGACTGCAACGGACAAACCCCATATCAAGAGGGAGCGTTTGTTCCCTTTTAATTCGGTCAGGTAATCCTTGATTCTTTGGAGAAAGTATTCCACAGCTTTGTTGCTTAGCTAAGGCCTTTATCGTTGCAAGATCTGCTCGAATAGCAGAATAAAGGTGGTAATGGCCGTCATACTGGCCAATACTTCTTCGATGTTGATCCTCGGTAGTCTTCGTCCGCCATTGGCTGTACGATCTTTTTTAACTTTTTCGGGTTTGGAGGCCACGGTAATCAGGGCGCCCTGCTCCACTTTCGGATAGAATTTTATCCATAAAAAGCGGCGGGTTCGCTTCATGGTGCCTTCCACATAGGTTACGGTACAGTCTCTGCGCAAACTTCTCCGGGCAAATCCTCCGGCAAGTTTTACATAGTACTTGAAGTTTTGGCGGTCTCTTTCAAAAAGTACCGTGGTACCGGGCTGTAATACGTTCCCATCTACGGTAACGGCATTGACCAAGGCCGGAACGAACAAGGAGTCTCCTTCCAACAATGGGATATCATATTTGCCCCCACGATTGCGGAGCGCTTTGTGCAGTTTGATGGTTACCGGTTGGGGAATATTCCTCCGATATAATTTTGCACCCTCCAGGTAAGCCAGTTCGGTGGCCCCATTGGCCCGGCCGACCAGCGAACTCAGGCGTTCGTCTTTATGGAGCTTGTGATAAATCCCCGGGGTCTCCACTTCTCCGTAGATGGTCACCTTCTCCTGAAGCTTAAACTCAGGGTTTTTACGGACAAAAACCTGATCGTAGGCATTCAGCTTGATATCGAAGAGCGAAGAGTCTTTTTGCCAGTCCTGAATGGTGGAGATCCAGCGCACACTGATGGGAATCGGTACAATTTCTCCCTGCTCATTGGTTACCTCCACAATGCGGGAAAGCTCGATATTTTCGAAATCTGCCTGCATTTTTAATCCCTCGGCCATATAAAACAGGTCCAGCAGGGTCATATTGGGGACCAGTTGAAACTCTCCCGGTCGGTTGACCAAGCCCTGAATTTTTACGCTGGCTTCTTCCACAAAATCGCGCTCGGATCGAACCACTACTTTATAGTAATTCGCCATGAGGATAGAATCTGTGGCAGGCCCATTTTGCCAGTCCTCTTCTATCCTCACCCGTTGAATTTCATGCTCCGGGGTCAGGGTTCCATATTTGCCCTTCTCCGAGATATCAATGTAGCGGTACAATTCAATTTCATTCACATCCGCATCCTGGGTCAACCCTCCGGCGAAGTACAGCAGGTCTTTGAGGTTCATGTCTCGCTGCAGCGGCACGGTGGTAGGATTCTTCACGGCTCCCTGGATGGAGATGTTACGGGTGAAGATGAAATCGTATTTAGAGTAAATTTTGATAAAATTGAACTGAAAAATTCGGAAAGTATCGATGGTAGGATCATCCTGCCAGTTTTCGCTAATTCGGATTCTGCGAATGAGGTGATTTTCATCTCCCAGTTCTGGGACTTCTTCCATCGGATTAGCAGCGGCATTGGGGTCATTGGAAGGGAGGGCGTTTTCGTCCACTTCCCCCTCACTTCCGGAAATGAGCCTATCCTGGTCTACATCTTCCACATTTTTCTTCACCGACAGCTCTACGATGTTCAAATCTGCATCCATGGTAGGACCGCCCACTTTGTACAGCAGGTCCTTGAGGGTCATGGTCGGACTGAGGAGAAACATACCAGGTCTTCTGACTTCCCCGACGATCTTTACCACCCTCCGCTCCAGGAAATCTGATTCATTATAAATCTCAAGCACGTCCTGATACTGGAGCACGGGATTATCCACTTCATTGACACTACCCATCACTTGTTCCAAATTCAAGGCGATATAAATCACCTCTTTGGTTTCTGGAATGGTGCGGACCAGGGAGGCTTGTTTTTTGTGGGCTTCGTCTCGTAAGCCACCGGCCCGGGTGATCAAGTCAGAAACCCGCTCTCCAGGTTGTAACTGATAGGTATCCGGATAGAAAACACTGCCTTTTATGGATACGATATTTTTTACTTCTTCAGGGATCCGGGTAATGGTAACCTGGTCTTCCCTGAACAGGGGAAATTCCAGGCCGGTATCGAGATAATCAGATAGTTTAAAATCCTTCAGAACATAGCGGTCGCCTTCTCGTCTTCTTACTTGAGCCAAATCCCGACGGGCAGCATTTCTCAAGCCTCCGGAAAAGGCGATCAAATCCTCCAGGCCTTCCTCTTCGCGCATTTCGAAGTAAGAGGATCTCATGACGGCTCCATTCAGCCCCACAATTTTCTCTTGAATGGGGACATAGATAAAATCATTGTCCTGGAGGAAAATGGGATTTTGCTGGCCCTCCAGCAGGTATTCATAGATGTCCAATACCTGGATGACCCGGTTGTTTCGCTTGATTTGGATATTGCGAACGGACCCAATGTTGGTAACCCCTCCGGCTTCGAAGAGGGCATTAAAGGCTGGAACTGCCGCATTGAATTTATAGGAACCGGGGCGGATTACTTCCCCTACAATATTGACGGTCACATAGCGTCGGCTCTGCCCGATAAAGATTTCAATATTGGAGCAACTGGAAACCATCGTCCGGTATTTGCGGCGGAGTACCTCCCGGGCCTTGGCATAGGTCAGGCCTTCTACATAAATTTTTCCCAGTACATCCCGCTTCACTGAGCCATCTCCACTTACCTTGAGGCTTTCAGACAATTCACTACAGTTCCACACGGTAACATTGAAAATGTCGCCAGGTCCGATGATGTAATCATCTGAAGGCGCCAAACTCAGGTTTTGGTTATAGGTCGTATCGTCAAATACGCTCATCCCATAAATATTTACCCGATTAGGTTTGGGTTGGCTCGCCGGTTTGGGGGTTGGCTGGCTGGCTGGCCGGATAGCGGGGGCTTTTCGGCTGGGGGTTCGACTACCCGGGGCCATTTTGGGTTTTTCTTCCAGAACGGAGGTCTCCTTTCGGTCGTCCAGGGAGGTTTCTTCCGGAATAAAGACCGTATCTACTTCCGCCGCTGGTTCCTCAGCGCTCACCTCTTCGGCTACCGCCAGGACTTTGGTCCGTAAGGCCTCATCAATCAGCCCTTCCTGTACGAGCGCATCCAGCGCGGCCAGGTCAGTAAAACCCTGACTTTTGAGTTCGGCCACCCGACCCTGAATGGCTTGTTGCTCATCCAATGGCATCAAGGCCAGTTCATCCACGAACTTTTGCATGAAATCTGCGGGAACGGTGCTTAGGTTCTGGGCATTAAGCCAGGATAAGCTCCCGAGAATCATCAGGAGGTGGAATAATAGGTGTTTGGGAAAATGTTGCAGCATGGCGATATTCCAAAGTAAGCGCAAATCTAGCAAATCGTACTCTGTCTCTGTACACTTAATCCTACAAAAGCAGAATTTTTCTTACGCCCCTATATCCTGACACAGTTCAATCAACACGCCCTGCCCATCCTTGGGATGGATGAAGCAAACGAGCTTGTTGTCAGCGCCTTTCTTGGGCTCTTGGTTCAATAATCGATACCCAGCCGCTGCCAAACGGTTCATTTCG
This sequence comes from Bacteroidota bacterium, assembly GCA_038527215.1. Taxonomy (GTDB): domain Bacteria; phylum Bacteroidota; class Bacteroidia; order J057; family J057; genus JAWPMV01. The sequence goes on along the minus strand of JBCBGC010000016.1, from coordinate 49,507 downwards.
GCCCGGATATCCGGGACGGAGAACGCAATATGATGCAGGCCGGGGCCTCTTTTCTCAATAAACTTAGCAATCGGAGAATCTGGTCGAGTCGCTTCCAGCAGCTCCACTTTGGTCTCCCCTGCCCGGAAAAAGCTCGTCAAAACGCCTTCTCCCTCTACTTTTTCCCGCTTATAGGATTTTTCCTGAAGCAGAAATTCATATAGGGCTTCTCCTTCTTCCAGATTAGCCACGGCTATTCCAAGATGTTCTACCTTCATAGAATGATAAAAACGTAAAATTCCTTCGTTATATTTGCCCAAATCTCTTTTATGGCCCTCAAGTTACATAAAGAAGGAAAAACCACCATTCCCGTTTCCATCCTCGTCGTCCTGATTCTGGTCGCGCTCGGTTACTGGATCCATCCAGTATTGGGGATGATTTTCGCTGGCTTAGGGGTGATCCTGATAGGACTGGTATTCAATTTTTTCCGCAATCCGGATATTGAGATTGCGAGTAATCCTGATCATGTACTTTCTCCCTGTGATGGGCAGGTGGTGGTGATCGAAGAAATCGAAGACCAGAAATATTTCAAGAAAAAAGTGCTGCAAATCAGCATTTTCATGTCTCCTCTCAATGTGCATGTCAACCGCAATCCCATCACAGGCGTGATGAAACATGTGGAGTATTTGCCAGGGAAATACCTCATGGCCTTTAACCCGAAATCCTCAACCCTGAACGAACAGACCTATATGGTGGCAGGAAATGATCGGTTAGAGGTCGGCTATAAGCAAATCGCAGGCTTTCTGGCCCGTCGGATTCGGTGGTATATCAAGGAAGGTGATCAGGTTGAACAAGGGAAGGAGTACGGATTCATCAAATATGGATCGCGCATCGACCTGTTACTTCCCACCGATATTGAGGTAAAGGTACAGTTGGGTGATAAGGTAAAAGCTGCCAGGACAGTCATTGCCCAGCTCAAGTAAAAGCGGTTTTAGGCGCCTACCATCATGGCCAGGATATCATCCACATAGTCGCGGTGATTGGCCAGACGAGGTACTTTGTGCTGGCCGCCGAGTTTCCCTTTTTTCTTTAACCAGGCATGGAAGGTACCACGGGGTACGCTATGCACGGTCGGCATGGTCAGGGCAATGTCCTTTTGCCGTTTGGCCTCATAGTCCGAATTCAGGGTTTTGAGGGTTCCGTCCAACACCTCCACAAACTGAGGCAGATGCTGTGGGGGCTGTACGAATTCAATCAGCCATTCATGCCCCCCATTCTGGTTCCCTTTAAAATAGATGGGAGCGGCCGTGTAATTGTCCACTTTGGCCCCTGTTACCCGGCATGCTTCGGCGATAGCCAGTTCTGCATTCTCCACCATGAGTTCTTCCCCAAAGGCGTTGATGAAATGCTTGGTGCGGCCACTGACTTTGATGCGGTAAGGATTTTTTCCGGTAAAAGTAATGGTGTCTCCAATGTTGTAGCGCCACAGGCCTGCATTGGTGGAGATCACCAGGGCATAGGGCTTGCCTAATTCTACTTCATGCAGCAGCACCGTTTGGGGAAATTCTTTGTCCCATTCTTCCATAGGCAGGAATTCGTAGAATATCCCATAATCCAGCATCAGCAACATATCCCGGGCGTCCAACTCGTGTTGGACCGCAAAAAAGCCTTCCGAAGCATTGTAGCAATCGATATAGGACATTTCCGGGTCCTTGATCACGGCTTTAAACTGATCGCGATAGGGTTCAAAACTTACGCCTCCATGGCAATACAGCTCCAGATTAGGCCAAAGCTCCTTCAGATCACTGATGCCTCGATCCTCCATCAACCGGTGGATCAGAACCAGGGTCCAGGTGGGTACGCCTACCAGGGAAGTAACATCTTCGTCTGCTACCTCTTTGGCCATGGCTGCCAGCTTGGATTCCCATTCATCCATTAGGGCTACGGCCTTGCTGGGCGTCCGCACCAGCTCATAAAAGCGGGGTAGATTCTCCAAAATCACCGCACTTACGTCCCCGTAGCGCACAAATTGATTGAGCTTATTGATCTGGTGAGAGCCGCCAATGGAAAGGGTTTTGCCAGCAAATAATTTACTGTCAGGCTTATTGTGCAGGTAAAGGGAAAGCATGTCTTGCCCGGCCTTGAAATGGCACTCGTCCAGGGCCTCGGGAGAGACGGGGATAAATTTACTTTTATCGTTGGTCGTCCCGGAGGACTTGGCAAACCAGCCAATGCGACCCGGCCAGAGCACGTTGGCCTCTCCCTGAAACATCCTTTCTATCCAGGGATGAAAGTCTTCGTAGGCAGAAATAGGCACCCGTTGCCGGAAGGTTTCAATACTTAATTCATCCTCAAAACCATACTTTTCCCCAAAAGCAGTATCCTTTCCACGGTTCATGAGTCTGTGGAACAACTGTTCCTGGGTCTCATGAGGATACCTGGCCGCATGCTCGATGTGCTCCATGCGTCTTTTCAGGAACCAGTTAGCGATTTTGTGAACGAGTAGTTTCATCGATTTAGCTGGAAATTTTCCCCCAGATACAGTCTCCTGGCCTCCGGATTATTGGCCAATTCCTCGGCAGTGCCAGACATTTTCAGCCGCCCTTCATACAATAAATACGCTCTGTCTGTGATATTGAGGGTTTCGTGTACGTTGTGGTCCGTAATCAATATACCGATATTCCGCTTAACTAAGTCCATCACCAGCCCTTGAATTTCTTCTACTGCAATCGGGTCAATCCCGGCAAAAGGCTCATCCAACAGGATGAAATTTGGACTAACGGCTAAGGCCCGGGCAATTTCAGTTCTTCTCCTTTCCCCTCCAGACAATACTTTCCCGAGACTTTTACGGACATGGGTAATGCTAAATTCCTCCAGCAGTTGTTCGGTTCGAGCTTTGATTTCCTTACGGGTCATCTTGGTTCCCATCTCCAGCACTGCCTGAATGTTCTCCTCCACCGTAAGGGTCCGGAATACAGAAGCCTCCTGGGCCAGATAGCCAATGCCCAGTTTACCTCGCTTATACATGGGCGTATGGGTAATCTCCCGGTCGTCCAGCCAGATTCTTCCGGCATTCGGGCGGATCAGGCCTACGATCATGTAGAAGCTGGTGGTTTTACCTGCGCCATTTGGTCCCAATAGCCCCACGATTTCTCCCTGGCTAACCTCAAGAGAAACATCATTTACAACGGCTCTCTGCTTGTATTTCTTGACTAAATTCTTTGCCGATAACTTCATGGAAAGAAGGAAGCTTTACATTGATAAGTTACGAAAAAAAGGCGGGCATATGAAGGCCGTCGCCCCTGGCAAGGTTCCAGGGCGTGAACTTAGGGAATTCTCCTTGAAAGAGAGAAACTTTATTTCGGCATTAGCACCAGCTTTCGCTGGACTTGGAAGGTTTCGCCTTGCCATTGCACCAGATACATGCCTGGCGCTAAATGAGAAAGGTCTGCTTCGTAACGCTGCTGTCCACGGGCTCCATACGCCTCGTCAGAAATAAGGTGCAAGCGTTGCCCATTCAGGTTGTATATGGCCAGGCGCAGCTTCCCCCGGCTGGGGTTATCCAACTGAATGCGCAGGCTTCCCGATGAGGGATTGGGGAACATACGGAAGGACGCTTCAGCCAGACTGGCCTCCAGAGAAGTCCGAACGCCATTTTCTGCGTATAGCAAGCCCAGCCCTTCATCACCAGATTTGTTCTTTTTGCCAATGATATAGAAATCATCTTCGATCAGGTGGAAGTCGAACACATTGCCGATGAAGCCGGCATTGTTCAACACGGAGACCTGCGTCCAACTCCCACTTTCTGCTTTGCGAACCAGTTTGATTTCGGTCAGCAGGTCCAGAGAATTATACAGAACCCAGGGTCGGTGCTTGGTATCGAACAGCATGCGCAGCGGCGCGCCTACCTGCTCGTTGGAAACCCCTACCACTTCTTCCAGGGTCCAGTTTCCAGCGGCTTCGCGGGTAGCCAGTTGGATGGTATTATTATTATCGTCCCGAAAGGCCAGGGACAGCTGTCCCGTGTCGGAAATCGCAATATCAGAATAGCTGGGAATATAGTTGAAGGGTTCCGTAACAGTTTCTACGGACCAAATGCCGGTGGCTGAACGCACGGCATATTTTACCTGGGAGTTCCAGCCGTCCACATAGGAAAGGTGCAGGCTCCCATCATCTTTCATAAAGAGAGAGGGTTTGATCCCCACGATCTGGCTGGTGCTATCGATGACCTGCTTCAGCCAGGGTCCCTGGGCATTGGCAGACCAGGCATAGGCCAGATGACCTTGGGCGATGTCGTAGTACACTACATGGATCTGATTTTGAAATATTTCGAAGGAAACATCTTCGACCTGCGCCATATCGTCAATCAGGGAAGTGGTCCAAATCCCATTATTCTCGGTGGCCAAGACCAGTTCCCGCGGATTGAGCTGAGCGTACACCACATGGGGAGTTTGATTGGTTCCCAAATGAAGAGCGGTACGGAAATAGCCCTTGCCCGCTGAGCCAATAGGCGTATGAGACCAACTGCCCAGGGCTTTTTTACCGTACATGAGCTGATCTGCGGATGACTCGGTGTAAACTACATGTACCTCATCATCCGTAGGCGTGCGATAGATTTCAGAGGAAAGGCTGGCGCCCCTTACTTCCGTCAACGAGGCACGTTGTACATTCCAGGCCCCTCCACTGATGGAGCGGGAATAAAGGGCCAGTTCATCGGCTTGTCCATTATAGGCCAGGACAAATAAGCTGTCCTGATAGACCGCCGAATTCAGGCGGGAATTCGTGGTGATGAAATCCACGGTATCTTTGGTCCAGTCCAGGCCTTTATTAAAAGAGGTCTCGACCATGAGCGCCCCGATTTCCTGGTGGTAATAGGAGGCAAAAACCGTTTCATTGCCTTTGGTAGAGAGGGAGAAAAAACTCCGATACTCATTCAAAAAGCCAAAAGAGTGGTGAAAGGGCTGATAGCCAGGCGCGCCCAGAGAATCTGAGTTGAAATAGGTATAGATGACGGGTTTACGGTTGGTCAGCGGCGCATTTTTTCCATAAAAATTCGACGCTCCATAGAGGAGGTGAATACCCGTATCATTGACCACTTCCATGGCCGGGAACTCAAAGCCTTCCCGAAATATCTGACCAGGATTGACATTGTTGTTGAGTTGGCGGCTCACGGAATCAATCAGGACTTTGGTCCAGCTATTGAGTGAGCCGGGAGCCGACCGATAAAAGAGCAGGTCGTGATTATGCAGGGAGTTGGTGAGGGCGTAATATTCGCCATTCGGACCGGGCTTTAGCTGACAAAATTCGCCAAAGCGATCTCCAAAGGGCATACACCCCACCTGATTGCGATCTGCGATATTCTGGAAAGGGTAATTGCCCCAGGCCCCTCCAGCCTGCCTGGTCAGCAGGTTCATGTCTAGTTCATAGACATCATAGGCGGTGATGATGGGGAAAGGACAATTGGTATAGTGATCTACTCGTCCGTCGAAGTATAAAATGGCAGGCTGCCCATTGGCCTGGATGACGATATCCAGCGAGAGTTGGGTAAAGCGAGGGGAAAGCAAATCAAAGCCATAAAATCCCAGGGTTTGCGTAGGCAAGGGGCTTTCCACGATCCAGTTTCCAGTGATATTGTGGGCGTATTTCAATTCAGCCTCCAGCCCACTCTTTTTCAGATAAGCAATGTGTACTTTGCCGCTGGCGTCCAGCGCCATGGCGGATTTAAACCCCTGGAAATTGGCCCCCTGATCTACGGTTTGGTGGGTCCACTGGCCGGTACTTTTGTCCCTGCGCCCATACCCCAAACGGTCTTCGCCCAGTTTCCAATAACAAACATGCAGGTTTCCCTGCCCATCCATGATCATGTCTGGGTTGGCCCCTGACTCCTGAATATCCGTCAGGATGTCTTCATAGGTCCATTCCAGCAATTGTGCAGAAAGTTGCCCGGAAAACAGGCAAATAAGGGCAAGGAAAAAGAAAGGTCGATAATTAAGCTTCATGAGAAGGTTCAAAATCTTTGAGACGTAGATTAATGGTCGTTCTTCCGTTCCAGGTGTTGAACATGGGCTGATAGGCAATGTCGATCCATTGCGGAGGCTCAGGCAGATGCGCCCATTTTTCCCCTAATCCAAACCCAATGGCTTCGTACATCCCGTTCTCCTGCTCCAGCACCAGCTTCAGATGGACTTCTTTTAATAAACGACTGTTCATCACCTTTACCCTACGACTCCGGAAGACTGGTTTTCGGTTTTCCGGACCAAAGGGCGCCATTCTTTGCAAAAGGCGAATGAACCTCGCGTTAATTTGAGAAAATCTCAGTTCACGATCGATATATAAAACGGGTATTTTCTGATCTTGGTGGATGGTTTTTCCTACTACTTCGTCAAATTTCTTGCAGAAAGCCGGAAAATCCTCCGGTTTGAGGGTCATGCCTGCGGCATATTTGTGCCCTCCGAAGCGCACCAGGTACTCTTCACAGGCTTCCAGCGCCTGGTAGAGGTCGAAGCCCGGCACCGAACGCGCGGAGCCTACCAGTTTCCCTTCTGACTCCGTCAGCAAAATAGTAGGGCGGTAATGCCGCTCTATCAGGCGGGAGGCGACAATGCCGATGACCCCTTTGTGCCAGTCGTCCCGGGTCAGGACTGTAGTATGCTTTTGGGCATAGGCAGGATCGGCAGCGATCATAGCCAAAGCCTGGGTAGTGATTTCCTTGTCCAGGCCTTTTCTCTCGTCATTCGAAACCTGTAAGTCCTCCGCCAGGTGTTTCAGTTCTGCATCTTTGCCCAACAGCACCTGGACCGCATCCCGGGCATGGCCCAGTCTCCCGGCAGCATTGACCCGCGGACCAACGAAAAACACCAGGTCAGAGATATCCCATTGCCGCGACTCGCCTGCCTGATCCATGAGGGCCTTAATCCCAGGCAGGGGATTTTCCTGAAGTTTTTTCATGCCGGCAAAAGCAATCGCCCGATTTTCTCCTGTAATGGGCACGATGTCGCATGCAATGCTCAAGGCCACCAGATCACTGTACCGGGCCAGGGGATCATAGTCCTGGGTGGGAGGCGTAAATCCCGAGGCTTGAAGCTGAAAGCTCAGGGCCTGGGCTAATTTGAACCCTACCCCACAACCGGTCAGATACTTATAGGGATAGGCATCGTCCTTTCGCATGGGGTCCAAGACCGCCACGGCCTCCGGCAGACTGGCAGCAGGGGTATGGTGATCACAAATGATAAAATCGATGCCTTTGCTGTTCGCGTACCGCACTTTATCGTGGGCCTTGATGCCACAGTCCAGGCTGACGATCAAAGCTGCGCCTATCTTCACCGCATAGTCTATGCCCTGAAAGGATACCCCGTATCCTTCTGCGTAGCGGTCCGGGATGTAAAAATCAAAATCGTAGGCCCAATCTTCCAAAAACAAGCTCAACATGGTTACGGCAGATGTACCATCTACATCGTAATCTCCGTATAATAATACTCTCTCCTTCTTTTCCCGGGCTTTGATCAAGCGGTGAACGGCGAGGTCCATGTCCGCCATCAGCATAGGGTCATGCAAAGGAATACTATCCGGCAAAAAAAACTTCCGGGCTTCCTCGAAGGTTGTAATATTGCGTTGAAGGAGGATTTCAGCCAGAACCGAAGGGAAAGGATGGCTCGTGCTGAGCGCCTCAGCCAATATTTCGGCTTGATCTGGGTCTGGAGAATCTTTGAGAATCCATCGTTTGGAAAACATAAACTTACGCCATCAACAAAATGCAGAAAATAATCCTGCAAAAGTAAATATTCCTTCGGTCAATTTTTATGAGGGTTTCTCTTCGGCTGGTATATGTATATTTAAAGCTAAATAATTTCTAAGATATGGTGACGAGGTCTACGTTGAAATTTTTGGTACTGTGTTGTTTGGGGTTATTCATGTTCCTGCCCACAGCCCAGGCACGCCACCTGGTAGGGGGTGAACTGATTTACAGGTGCCTCGGAAAAGACGCGAATGGGGATAACCGGTATCTGATCACTGTGCTGGTGTATCGAGATTGCCGCGCCACCGCGAACAGCTCCACCAATACGCCTTTTGACGACCTCATCAACGTATACGTCTATCGGGCCAGTGATCTTTCCCCCATGATGACGCAACCCATTGGCCTGGACGATCAGGAAGATGTGGTGCTTACCTCCGCGGATACCTGCGTTGCGCCTCCTACCAATCTCTGCTATGCACGCGGTATTTATGAAACCGAAATCGTATTGCCAGATGATCCGAATGGGTACCACCTGGTTTGGGGACGCTGCTGTCGAAATGAATCCATCGTCAACCTCGTGAATCCTGGTGCCCAGGGAATGGCCCTGACGGCTAAGATTCCTAATACCGCCCTTTGTAACAATTCCCCGGTTTTTACCCAGAATCTCCCCACCTATATCTGCATCAATGATCGCTTTACGTTTGATCATAGCGCAGTAGATCCGGATGGAGATTCTCTCGTTTATGAAATCACCACGCCCTTTACAGAAGGAAGCCAGGCGATGCCCCAGCCTATAGCCGGTCCTCCACCTCACACGCCCGTTCCATGGGCAGGCGGATACAGCCTGAATAACATCATGGATGGAAGTCCATCCCTCAACATTAATCAGGCTACCGGAGAGCTCTCAGTCCGACCTACGGTGTTCGGACAGTTTGTATTCTCGGTATCCGTATACGAATATCGAAATGGGGTCCTCATCAGTGAGCTGAAGCGCGACATCCAGGTCAATGTGATCAATTGTCCGATTAACTATCCACCTGAACTGGAAGAGATTCAGGACCCGAGGGTAGATGGTCGGACCTTTCGCATGAACCGGGGAGAACAAAATTGCTTTAACATTACCGTAGTCGATAATAATGGTCCAGGGGTCAAAGAGGACACCCTGCGCATTCGCCTGTTGGGTCCCCTGACCCAGGCACCTTATGATTTGTCTTTTGAGGGGCTGGCCTCCGGACTTTCTCCCATTGAAGGCTCCGTTTGCTGGACGCCTAATTGTGATACCCAGCTGCCTGACCAGAATTATTTCATCATTGAGTCCATCGACAACAACGACTGTCCAGGTCCCAATGTCACCCTGGACACCTTTTTCGTAGAGCTCAATGATCCCCCGCTGCTCCCGCCCCAATTGCTTTGCGTGAGCCCCAATGATCCACAAAGCATTCGCCTAACCTGGGAACCAATACCAGAAACCTCCCAGCTTGGGTTTGATGCATATCGCATTTATCGATTTGATGGCACCTCCTGGGTGCCGGTGGCTGACGTAACGGACCCCAATCAAAGTACCTTTGTAGATCAGACAGCAGCAGATGCCCAGAATGTCGCTTATTGTTACCGGCTCAGCTTGCTGAAAACCTGTCCGGTTCCGGAAGAAAGTGCGTTGGGCAATGAGGTGTGTTCAGAGGTTAATCGCAGTACGCGAATTTGTCGCACCACGGTGGACGAGTCCGGAAAAGTAGCCCTTTACTGGACCGCCAGCACCTTGCTAAACTTCCGCAGCTATCGCATTTATCGACAAGACCCTGGCTCAGTTCAGGAAAGACTGGTGGCCGAAATCGGAGATCAGACGGCAGAAGCCTGGGTAGACAGCACCCTTGATGCCACCGAGGGAAGTTTCTGCTATCGGATTGAGGTAACAGATCCTTGCGGCTTTGGCATTTCTACCGAAAGACATTGCACCATTCCCCTTACCCCTACCCGAAAGGATTTTGGGGTCGATGTGAGTTGGGGGGCCTACGTAGGATGGCCTGACCCCTTATTAGAATATGAAGTGTGGCGGCGCGTAGGAGACGGAGATGAAGAGCTTATTTACACCAACTTTGGGGATCGGGGAGGTCAGTTCCTGGACGAAGACCTGAACAATGAGGAAGGGATTTATTGTTACCGTATTCGGGTGATCGCACCTACCGGCGTATGTGCTCCGGAGAGCTGGTCAGCCAGCATGTGTGTGCCTTTTGAGCCCATCATTTATATTCCAAATGCCTTTACCCCTAATGATGATGGACGCAACGACGCCTTTGGGATCAAAGAGGTATTCGTGCAGGAGTTCCGTCTGCAAGTATTTGATCGCTGGGGGAGACTCATTTTTACGGCCCTCAGTCCTGATCAATGGTGGGATGGAACGTTCAAAGGCAGAGCTGTACCCGAAGGAGTGTATATGTATCGGCTGGATTTAACCGGATTTAGTGGTGAAAGCTTCCAACGGACAGGCAGCATTACGTTGATCCGCTAACCGAACCAGCGAAACCGAAGGACCAGAAATACCAACAAGGCGATGATGAGCCCTACCGCAATGTACATTCTGCGGAAGGAAAGCGGTCGTTGGCCGGTAATGCGGCCATTCTGTCCATTGATCATAAATTGGAAAGCCTTCCCCTGATAGCGAAAAGTCGCCATCCATACGGGCACCAACACATGGCGAAAAGTCAGCAACATTTTCTCACGGTTGATTTTCAGATCCTTAGTCTCTGAGCCTTTGATGCGGCCTTTTACGTAGGTTTCTACCTCTTTGTTGATGGTCTCATCCGCCTTTTTTGCCCCATCAATTTCCTTCATCTGATAGACCTCCGTAAGCCAATCCGTCAAATAAGCGGGGTCGTAAGGCACCACTTTTTTGGTATCGAATGGGGCGATATTGTCAAAAAGTTTTCCATCTGCCACCTTGGAAGCGAGGACCGGCAGATCATTGTGAAAACGCTCCCAGTAGCCAGCGGTCGGCTCCCAGGCTATATAGGATTCTTTTTTGTTGTTGGTACGCCTGATGCCGCCTTGCCCTCTCCAGGTAGAGCGGGTGAAGACATCCATGAGGTACATCGGCACGAATACCCCTCTTAGGTTGACTTCTTTGGGGAGTTTAAAAATGGCCGGAGGTAAAAAAATCGGGTTCCCTTTGCGGAGATATCTGGCCAGTTTACCTGAGGCTACTTTGCGGGGTATGGTAAAGGGGATGATGCCAAAAGGTTTCAGGGGCATAGGTTTATTCGCCTCTTCTACCGCTTGCCAATCATTACTGCCACAGAAGGGACAGGAATTTTTCACGACCTGATGTTTCGGTACGCCAATGATCCCCTTACATCCCTGGCAGCTGACATATTTCATGCCTCGTCCCATTTCCCGCTCAAACTCATCGAATCTTACCCGATCAAAAAGGGTAATTTCTGCCACCTGATCAGACCTTTCGTTGATGTTACGGGTATAATCGCAACTGGTACAAACCAGCTTTCGCTTATTGTTGTCCAGCTTGAGCTTTCCTCCACATTCGGGACAATGATTGTGTATGTATTGTTCCTGCGCCATAGGTCACCGCAATATATCGAAAATCCCCTTTTGGGTTAGAATTGGTTAATCAGCCCTACATGAATGCGGCCTCGCCCCGGCTGGAAAGGCTGATCCTCCGCCCCTCCTATCGCATAGCTGATCGAGACTACCCCAGCCCGGGTACCGTAGTTCATGCCAATCCCGGTTCCGTAGGGATGGCGCAAAATGCCCAGCGCCCGATCCCTGACATAGGCATAGTCGCCAAAGACAAAAAGATAAGAATCCCGTTCTAGCTGAAAGCGATACTCTAAGGTAAAAAAGGTATAAGCATCGGTGAAGTATTGGTTTTCATTAAAGCCCCGAATGCTCCGGCTCCCGCCAACCTGAATCTGATCGTTGCGGAAATAATTTTCCAGCCCTAACCAATAGGATTGATTCGCCAGGTGTAATACCTGCCGGGGAAAGAAGCTATAATACCAAGCCAGTTTCAGGGAGATTTCCTGCGTAAACTGGGTCAGGCGTAGGCCCTCATAAAAATCCGGGCGGGTCAATTTAATCACCCCATTTTCCAGGATTTGGCGCTGTCCGAGGCTCACCTCAAATTGAGCGTGCCAGCCCCGGCTGGGATTCAGTCGGTAGTCCAGCTTTTCATATTCCAGGCCCAACCCAATCATCCGCTTTCGCCCATCCAATTGAGCCAAATTCTGCGCGGTGGTATCTACCAGGCTTTCTCTCAGGAGGCGGGTATTCCGGTTTCGCAGGTATAATTTTGCGACCAGTCCAGGGCTAAAGGTGTAGGTCCCTCCCAGAAAAAAGCTCAGGTTTTGAAAATCTTCTTCCTGCCGAAAAAGGGAAAAATCACTCTCCAGGCTGATAGGGGTCCGAAACAGATAAGGCACGCCGACCCTGGCCCCTAGCTGTTGGGAAGTACCCGGGAAGTTGTTAAAGGTCAAGGCCAGTTGCTCTCCTAAGCGGAAGGGACTGACCAGGGCGACATCTACCGAACCGGAAAACCGGATGCGTTGATCATTGTTGATCGGAGGCAAGATGCCCAGCAGGACATCCAGTTTCGACGCCTGCTTTTTTTCTAATTTTACCTTTACTTCCGCTTGCCGGGGACTGGTAAAAACCACTTCTGGCGTGCTTACTTTCTGGTAATAAATACTGTTGTTGAGGATACGCGGGATTTCATCCAGCAGCGACTGATTAAAGATATCTCCCGGTTGCAATTGGATGAGGTTATAAAGGAAGGCGGCTTTTTCCCGGGGTTTTCCCTCTATGTGTAAGCTATCAATGATAACCTGTTCTCCGGGTTCCAGGTAGTATCGCAACCTGACCAGCAGGCTATCCGGGCCTTTTTTCAAGTATTCCAGTTGTTCCCGTCGGAAACTGGCAAAGGGATAGCCTTCATTTTGATATAGCAGGAGAATTTCTTTGAGTTGGATTTCCAGCGGTTCCCAGGCCAGCGGGCTACCAGGTTTAATCAGGCGCTTGAAATCAGTCTTTAGCAAATAATCTGGATAGACATTCTCCAGCCGCAGAGAATCCAGCAGATAAAGCGGGCCCGCCTGAAAGCGCAAGTCTAAGGCTTTGCTGTGGGGCTCCTGCCAATGGAATTCATTTTCCAGATAGCCTTTTTCCCGCCACCACTGACTTTCCTGATTGAGAAGAAATACTGCCCGCAGGGAATCCTCAGCCAGGCTTAAGGCTTTCTCCAGCTTTTTCTGACGCTTCTGGTCCGGCATGGCTTCGATGGCAATGGTCGCCTTAGGCCAGGCCCTCTCCTGAGCCATCAGGGACGTCCAGGTCCCACCCAGGCCCATCAGCACTATTACCCATATGTAGACGTTGCGATACAGCATGCCATTACTCAACGATTTTGAGCAAGGCAAAGGTACAAAGGGTCCAAGGGGAAAAACAGGGGGAAAGCACCCACTGGCTTTCTTAGGATACCATTAGGAGACGGTAGGACTATTTTTGAGTTTGAAAAAGGCCGGACGCAGGAAATTTGCCCAATAAAGCATGGTAAGCAACACGCCTAAGAGCAAGAGGGTCAGATAATAGTTACTATTCCCTTCCGAAACGATCATGCCAAGACTCGCCAACGGAAAGAGCGGCAAAACGAGCGTCAGTGCGCCGGCAAAGGCCTGAGAGATACTCTTGCTGCGACTCCGGCCGGTTCCCAAAGAAAGGGCCAGGGCCATGAGGAAAAAGAATAGGTTAATCACTCCGATGGCTTCCATGCTTCCCCGAGCCATGCTGAGCATAAGCAAGCCATAGAGAAACATGCCCATGATGGTGACGACTACCATTAGGATACTAATCTTCCAGCCACTGATACTCACCAGTTGATAAATCAGCCAGGAAAAGCCCAAGACACTAAATACAGAGGCCCAGAACCAATATTCCATGAAAATGGATTCCAGATCCCGCTGGGCAGACTTAATATGGGTCAGGGTCCAAAGGGCGTAACCGGGACGCCGCAGGGATTGTGCGCAATCCAGTTCGAGGGATTGGTTATGCTGCTGAGCCTGGGCTACTGCCGCCAGGAGTTCGTCCTTGGAACAAGGATAGGGATCATGGGTATATCGCTCCCATTTTTCCAGGAGAAAATCTACGCGTGCATTGACTGAGGTGGGAAGCTGAGGATAATATCCCATTAGGGAGCCTTGCGGATCATCCAGCACCAGGCGAGTAGCTTGAAGCTCCTCCGCCGTTTCCAGGTTTGCGGTTTGGTAGGTGAGGACAAAATAAAACCCTACACTCCCCAGCGCCAGCATGCCGACAATCAGCAGCTGAGCAAAAAAGGCTTCCGTTCTTTCCCCTGGTGCCCATCGCGCATGCATCACATTGGCCGGAACCCGGACGGAGCGAAAGAGCCAATAACCAAACAGCAAAAAGGCTGGCCATAGCATCAGCCCAAATAGCTCTTCTCCATCATTGGCCAATTCCGGGTCCTGCGAAAACAGCAAAGCCAGTCCCAGCCCAATCAGAGCCCAAACGACGGTCAAAGGCAACATATAATGCAATCCACTGGCCCAAAGATGGGGTTTTTGGATCAGTAGGTATTGGCGCCAGCGGTCGTAACGATCAAGAAATTCTTTCATGGAAGCTTTTTTTGTGTATGAGTGTCCTATTTCGAAGATCACGAGCCTTCACGGAAAAGCTTGAGGGTCGATTTACTAATGTCCCGAAAATATTCAACAGGGATATTGGCTTCTACTAATTTTGCCATTACCCGGGCATTGTCAAAGTCAAGGGGCGTATGCAGGATCAGGTGACGTCCGGTGTCTTCCACACTGAGGATGCCCAGGGGCATCATCCGTTCTTCTACCACCTTCCGGCTCAGCTGGGTGCCGAGCTCAAAGATGTTTTCAGAACGATCCTGCCCAAATTCTTGCATCTTCCCATTATAAAGCGCTTCCCCGTTTTTCATAAAGATGATGTTGTCCGCGATGCTTTCCACTTCGTGCAGGTGTTGGGAACTGATCAGGACAGACAAGGGGTTTCGGATGGAATCAGCCAGGTAGCGCAGGTCTTGCAGGAAGATTTCCTGGGTGTTGATATCAAGGTTGGCCAGGGGCTCATCAATGATCAGCAGGCTGGGTTTTCTTACCAGGGCGCGGGCCAGTTCAAAGCGTAGCTTATAGCCACTGGAAATCTCCTTCCAGGTAGCTTGCTCATATTGGGTCAAGCCCAGACGGTGGATCATAAAATCCACGATGGCTTCATTTTCTGCCCCTCTGATCCCGTGGATCGCAGCGGTGAAGTGCAGGTTTTCCTTGAGCAGGCCGGGCCACGACTTCAGGCTTTGAGGAATGAAAGCAATGTGTTGTTTGATGGTGTACCAGTCGCCCTGTTCCGCGGGCAGGCAGGGATAGCTTACGTCTCCTCCATCTATCGCCAAATCCCCAGCCACAATTCGCAGAAGCGTGGTTTTACCGTTGCCATTTTCTCCTACAATCCCCGTAATCTCGCCCAGATTTAGCTCCAGGTCTAGTCTGGGTAATTCAAATACAAAATTGGAGGAGGAAAAGCGCTTGTATAATTTTTTCCCTAAAAAAATAGGCTGGTCGATTGCCACTTCCCGCTCATGGACGACGCTTTCGAAGGTCGTCTGAGCGCCCAAGAACACCTGTTCAATCTCATGAACTACCGAAGCGGCCCTTTCCATAAGCTCATCATATTTTTCGGGACGTTGCAGGGCTTTTTCCTGAGCAGCAAAGGCATTATAGGCCGCCCGGTGGGAAATGGCCTTAATGCGGACTTCATCCGGCACATCTACATCTGCCAGAAAATCCAATAGCCTGCGGCTGATTCGGCTCAAGTCACGGCCTGCCGCTAAATCCCGAAGTTCTTCCAGCCGATCAAAAAAGGGGTCGTGGTTCATGGTTAAATCTGTGGTGATGAGGAGTCAAAAAATAGCAGTTTTTAAGGAAGCTAACAAGTATGGAAGGGTTCTTGCGCAACAATTCCTTTGGAGGTTTTACGTGGGCTGGCTATATTTAGTTGAACATCTTTCTCGCCTCCTCGTTTATTTATTCAAATCCTTTTCCTTATGACCAGAAAATTGTTGGGCACGTTGATCGGCGCGGGTTTCTTGCTGGTTATCATAGGGTCCTCACTAGGCGTGGTGTTATATAAGTCTTTTTTTGAGACCCCCACTTACTATTATATCCCTCAGGAAACCTTACCGACCACCTTTTCTAAGTATACTGAGCCTACACCCAGTACGGCCTCCGTGCAAAAGGAAAGCCAGGTAAGTGCCATACCCGATTTCATTCAGGCCTCTGATCAGGCCCGTCCAGCCGTTGTGCATATCAAATCTCGCTTCGAGGCTCGACGCTCGAACCGAAACTCAGAATTTTTCAGCAATCCTTTCCGGGACTTCTTCGATGAAGACATGGAGATTCCGCATGAAATGGCTTCCGGTTCCGGAGTGCTGATTTCTCCTGATGGATATATCGCGACGAACAATCACGTGATTGAAGAAGCGGATGAAGTTAGTGTCATCCTCTTTGACAACCGCACCTTTACAGCTAAAGTCATCGGAACCGACGTCTCGACTGACCTGGCTCTATTGAAAATCGATGGAAAAGATCTCCCGCACCTTCCTTTTGGAGATTCTGACGAAGTCCAGGTAGGACAGTGGGTCTTGGCGGTAGGAAATCCCATGGACCTTAAATCAACCGTAACTGCGGGCATTGTCAGTGCCAAAGGCCGGAACATTAACCTGCTGCGCGCCGATTCGGAATACGCGATTGAATCCTTCATTCAAACGGATGCAGCGGTTAACAAAGGCAATAGCGGCGGAGCCCTGGTAGATCTAACCGGACGCCTGATCGGCATCAATACCGCCATCGCCTCTCGTACCGGTTACTATGCCGGTTACTCTTTCGCCATCCCTTCTACCATTGCCCGTAAGGTGATGGAAGACCTCCTTTCCTTCGGCGAAGTCCGCCGGGGTTTCCTCGGGGTATCCATCCAGGCAGTCAATGCTGAACTCGCTTCAGCACGAGGCCTGCACACCTTAAAAGGTGCCTATGTGAGCATGGTCAATCCTACCCTGGGTGCGGCGGAAGCAGGCATACAGGAAGGAGATGTGATCATCTCCGTCAACGACCAGGAGGTCAACAGTTCCTCGGAACTTCAGGAACAAGTAAGCCGATATCGTCCTGGAGACCAGATTCGCATCAGGGTTTTCCGTGGCAAGGCAGAAAAGAATTTCAACGTACGCCTGAAGCCTATCACTGGGGCTATTCGCCAGACTACCCAAGCTAATCCGGAAATAGATGATCGGGAGGAATATGAATTCAAAGGCAGCCAGTTCCGCCTGCTTACAGGGGATGAACTGGAAAAATTTGAGGTAGAATCCGGGGTCTTTGTGAAGCAGGCCGGCGACAAAATGTCGCGCGGAGGGATTCAGGAAGGCTTTGTGATCACCGAAGTAGACGGACGCAAAATCCGCTCTATCGCAGATCTCGAACGAAGCCTCCAAAACTCAGGAGACTTTGTAACTATCAAAGGTCTCTATAACAAAGGAATGATTGCCTCGTATAGCTTTAGCTGGTAGGCATAGATAAAAGATTTCATAAAGCAGACAGACCTACCCGGTCTGTCTGCATTTTTTTTTCTTTGAACCTAGCTGTCCTTTTTATTATTTACAGGCTATTTCAATTTTCATGACCCTTCTTAGTGTAAATCTTAACAAAGTAGCGCTGCTGCGAAACAGCCGGGGGAGAGACTTTCCCAATGTGGTCCAGGTGGCGCAGGATTGTGTACGCTTTGGCGCGGATGGCATCACCATGCACCCCCGCCCGGATGAGCGTCATGCAAAGAAACAGGACATCTACGATCTCAAGGAAGCGCTGGCCGTGGAACTGAATGTCGAAGGATATCCTTCTGAGGATTTTCTCCGCATGATCGAGGAGGTCCAACCCGCCCAGTGTACCATCGTACCTGATCCTCCGGGAGCCCTCACCTCTAGTGCTGGCTGGGATACCGTCAGGCATAAGCATTTTCTCCTGGACATCATTTCCCGTATTCAGGCCGCAGGCGTGCGCGCCTCCATATTCATCGAAACGGATTTGGACCGGCTGGGCATGGCCAAAGAAATCGGGACAGACCGGATAGAATTCTATACCGAACCCTATGCTGCGCAATTTGCGAAGGGGGATGAATCAGCTGTGGAGCCTTTTGCCCGGGCGGCGGCTTATGCGGATGAAATTGGGCTGGAAGTAAACGCAGGTCACGACCTGGATTTATACAACCTGCCATTGCTGAAGGAAAGGCTTCCCATGTTGAAAGAAGTATCTATCGGGCACGTACTGATCACCGATGCCATTTACCTGGGGCTGGAGGAAACCATCCGACGCTATCAGGCGGCGCTGGGAAAATCTCAATACGCTTTATAGAATTCGCACATCCTGAACCAGGTCCTGCCCTACCCGTTTGTTGATCATTTCTTTGATTTTGGTCCGGGCCAGGTGAAGTTCGTTTTTCCAGATGGGAGAACTCATCCGGATATACATGATGCCTTTATTGAACCACATCTTCTCGGTGTTCTGGGCGATGGGCGCACCCATGAGGCTTTCCCAGTCACGAATGATTGATTGAATATCCACTTCTTCTTTTAAGCCGTGTTTATCCAAAAATGCCTTGATGGCATCTCCCAGACTGAGATAAGGTTTATGAGACATGGTACCTTTGGTCTAATCCTAAAGGTACGACTTTTTTATAGCGGCCCGTTGACGGGAAAGGTAAATCTCGGCTCCGTGGATAACTTTTCCATTTGAAGCAGGCTCAGCTTCCGGAAGGTTTCTTCCGTTTGGGATCTTTCTTTTGGGGCTGCCCTGGCTCAGGAAGGGCTTCAGGGCTGGAAATCTGCCCATCCTTGACCTGGAAGAACCTTAGTTCACGCTGACCAAAGGCGCCGAACGCATGTTCCAAGCGGGCTTTAGAGGTATCAGTAATAAAAATCTGGCCCCGGATTTCCTCATCCAATAAGCGGGCAATTTGACGGAGGCGGGTTTCGTCCAGCTTATCAAAAATATCATCCAGCAGCAACAGGGGCCAGCGGCCGGTTTGCTCATGCAGCAGCTGATACTGGGCGAGTTTAAGGGCAATAACAAAGGTTTTCTGCTGTCCCTGTGAGCCGAAGTTGCGCACCGATTGCTCATTGATATGAAAGACCAAATCGTCCCGGTGAATCCCTCCGGTGGTATAGAGATTGACCCGGTCTTTTTCCCGTCTTTCTTCCCACAAGCGGTCCCAGGCTTCCTTGGAGTGATCTTCGAGCTGGGTTTGATAGGTCAGCTTAGGTGTTTCATCTTCTTCAGCCACGATCTCCTTAAAAAACCGGTTGAATACCGGCTGAAAGTCTTCCAGAAATTGCTGGCGGCCCGCCTGAATGGCCATGCCTGGTACCGTAAGCTGCTCATCCCACAGACTCAATTCCTCCACATCGAAGCGGCGATGCTCCTGAAAGAGTTTCAACTGGGCATTGCGCTGAGCCAGCAGCCGCTCATAATGGATGAGGTGGGACAGGAAAGCCGGATCGTATTGGGAAATCAGCATGTCCAGGAAACGCCGACGAGAGGCCGAAGGGCCATTGATGAGTTCGGTATCCCAGGGAAGAATGGCTACCAGCGGCAATTTGCCAATATGGTCGCTCATCTTTTTAAGGGGCTTTTTATTGATGAGGATTTTTTTGCCCTGCCCCTTCACAAAATTACAATGGATGAGGGTTTTCTTTTTGCCCTCTAATAAGGTGCCCCCATTGAAAAAAAAGGGAGCGCCCTTTTGCAGAGCTTGTCGGTCCTGGGTATTGCGAAAGCCCTTGGTAAAAGCCAGGTAGTAGAGGGCATCCAGCACATTGGTTTTGCCTGCTCCATTAGGTCCTACCAGACAGTTGATCCCTGCGGAAAAAGCCAGTTGCAGTTCCGTATAATTGCGAAACTGAGTGAGTTGCAAGTGGCTCAGATATAAGGAAGATTTTTTTTCCACAAAATCACAGTCAGGCCGGGGAATACTTAAAATTAGCGAATTCTTTTGGGGGGAAAATGCGATCGGCGGTTTTTATTCCAGAAAGCCGTTTTAAGGCAGGGGGATTATTTGTAATTTGTCACAAGAATCCTCAATTTCACGGCTTATAACCTCCTTAATTGGCAATTTTGTTTGCACATGGCTAAAACGAGAACCCGATCTACCAAAAAGGAAAAGCACACCAAAGAGCAACTTCTGCACTGGTTTGAGCAAATGCTCCTCCAGCGTAAGTTTGAAGAGAAGGCTAGTCAGCTGTATATGCAGCAAAAGTTCCGAGGCTTTTGCCACCTGTACATAGGGCAGGAAGCCGTCGCAACTGGTATAGAGAGCGCGATTCGTCCGGATGATAAAATGATCACTGCTTATCGTGATCATGGTCCTGCGTTGGCGCGCGGTGTCTCTGCCAACGCCTGTATGGCCGAGCTGTACGGCAAGGCTACCGGCTGTTCCAAAGGCAAAGGAGGATCTATGCACTTCTTTTCTAAAGAGCACAACTTTGTAGGAGGCCACGGAATTGTAGGCGGTCAGATTCCTTTGGGAGCTGGTATCGCTTTCGCTTCCAAATACAATGACGAAGACACTCTCTGTGTCTGTATGATGGGAGATGGAGCAACCCGTCAGGGCGCTTTCCACGAAACCATGAACCTGGCGATGCTGTGGAACCTGCCCGTCATCTTTGTGATAGAAAATAACAACTACGCCATGGGTACTTCTGTAGAGCGGACGTCCAATGTGACGGATCTCTACAAGCTGGGCCTTTCCTACGATATGCCTTCCAGACCGATTGACGGGATGAACGTCCTGACGGTTTATAAGGAAATGCAGGAAGTGGTCGAGCACGTACGCAGTGGCAAAGGGCCTTACCTGGTAGAAATGAAAACCTACCGCTATAAAGGCCACTCTATGTCCGACCCGGCTAAATACCGGACCCGCGAGGAGCTCAACAAATACAAGGACAAAGATCCCATCGCTAACCTAAAAATCCACATGCTGGAGCACGATGGTGTTACCGATGAGGAAGTAGCCGCGATTGACGCCAAGATCAAGCAGATCGTAGAAGAGAGTGTCAAGTTTGCGGAAGAATCTCCCTTTCCAGACCCAAGTGCTTTGTATGAGGATGTGTATGTAGGCGACTATCCCTACATCATGGACTAACGAAAAGATATACCCAATTAACCGCGGCTGCCTTCGGGCAGCCTTTTTTTTTTAGCCCTGCCTGATGCGGTCGATCAGCGCCGTAGTGGAATAGCCTGCTTCAAAGGCAATCAGTTCTACCCTGCCGCCCCAGCTTTCTACTTCAGGGGCACCGATCACTTTAGCTTTGGTATAATCAGCCCCTTTGACCAAAATATCTGGTCGAAGACTGTTAATCAGGCTAAGCGGGGTTTCTTCTGCGAAAAGCACCACGGCATCCACACACGCCAGGGCAGCCAGCATTTCTGCTCTTTCAGCCTGGGGCAGAATGGGTCTGTGAGGGCCTTTAAGCTGTCGCACCGAGGCATCGGTATTCAGGCCGATGATCAGGTGGTCGCCTAGCTTACGAGCGGCCTGGAGATAGCGGAGATGGCCAATGTGGAGCAGATCAAAGCAGCCATTGGTAAACACCACTTCGTCTTGCAGCACCCGCCAGGCCGCGACTTTACGTTGTAATTCTGTTAGAGATAGGATTTTTTGCATGAGAAATGCCCGGAACTGATGGTCTTATGATCCACATCCTTCCCTACGTGAAGGATTGAGGGAATATCGGTAAATTTGCGCTTATATTTTCATCATCCTGTACCCAGATGTCTCGTCCCAACCCTGTAGTATGGCACCCCCTTTCCCTGGACCTGCCTCAAGCCCGCCTGGCGGGAGAGATGGCTGGGGAAGGTAAGCGCCTGTTGCTCTGCCTGCATGGCTACTTACAGGTAAAGGAAATGTGGCGGGTGGTCTTCTCAGAAATTCCTGAGGGCTGGCAAATCCTAACGGTAGACCTGCCTCTTTTTGGAAAGACGGAGTGGCATGACCAGCGGAAGCCCCTGGATAAGCATTTCCTGGATGCTTTTTGGCAGGAACTACAAGACCGCTTTCCAGATAAACAGATTTACTTGATGGGTTTCAGCATGGGGGGGAAACTGGCCATGTGTATGCAACTCAGGAGTCCAAAGCCGGTGCCGCATGTGGTACTCATAGCGCCGGATGGCATCAAAAGCAACTTTCTTCACCGGGTGGCCATGTTCAGCAGTTGGGGCAAGGCAGTGTTCCGGTTTTTTCTGGGAAAACCGAATTTCGTGCTTGGTCTGGCCCAGCGGGTTCATCAGATCGGCTGGATTGATAGCTTTTTACTGCGATTTGTCCGGATTAACGTTTCTACTTCGGAACAAAGAAATCGCATCTCTGCTTTTATGCATATGTATGGAGGCTTGCGGCTACGCTTTACGGAGATCAGCCGCTATACCCAAAAACACCAAAACCGCTGGCTCATCCTCTGGGGCGCGAAAGACACCGCGCTCCCGGCTTCTCAAGCGCCTTATTTTGTAGAACAGGTCCCTCATAGCCAGCATTACATCTTGCCGGAAGGGCATATGATTCTGGAAGATAACCCTACTGGCGTGATGGAACTTTTACAGAAACATTTCTTCGCAGCAGAAAGCGCTCATTAGCGAGCTATTTCTTTTTCCTGATGGTGCTCCGTTGCTGTTGCACCTGTTGCTGTTTATACTTTTGGTAGGTGGGAGCCTGTTGCTGTTGTTGCTGCTGCGGCTGTTGCTGCTGTTGCTGCATTTGATAATCCAAGACTCTTTTTTGTAGCTCCTGATATCGGGTTCTCAAGTTGCTTTCCTCACTGACATCGTTCGCCTTGCCGGTTTTGCTACTCAGAGGGGGTGGGGGTAGATATTCCCCATCCGCCACGACGAGACTGTTGACCAGATTTAAATGATACTGGAAGTTTGACAGCACTTCTTCGTAATCTTCCTCCGAAACGGAATTAGCGGCTTTTAATTTTAAGTAGTTCTGCCATTTTAGATAAGCCGCCGTCAATTCTTTCATGTGCTCATCCAGGGTGAGGGTCTGGTTCCTTTTTCCATCAAAACTCTGTTCAATATCAACCCGTGGGTCTTGCGCATTGGTTTCGTAGGTAAACCAGACCTTGACAGGATTGGTCCCTTCAATCTCCCATTTTTCCCCTTCCGGGCTCTTTATATCGTAGCGTTTGCCACTGCCCAGGCGGGTCCTGAGGGTTCTCCGGTTCGCCTTATTCATGGAGTATAAAGACACTTCTTCGTAGGTGTCATTATAAAAACTGATCGTGATTCCCCTGACCTGGCGGTTCACCTTGAGCTTGTATATCTGAGATTTGAATTGCTGAACGGGCAGTACTTCTTCTGGCCCCATCACGGCATCAGGGGTAATCTTGATATCCTTATTGGTCAAAAGGGTATCGATCTCCAGGTTTTTCCCGATTACCTCCAGGAGGTTTTCCAGGGCTTTGATTTGGGCAGGTGGGTAGTTTTGCCAATAAATGCTTCCTCGGCTTTTGGCTGTAACGACATCAGCGGCAGGAATTTCTACGCCAGAATTGAAGCGGCCGTTAAAGCTTCCCCCCCGGTTGGGTGTAACCTGGCCAATATTGATCAGGCCGATGGTCACGGTCGCTTCACTCAATTGGGTATTCCCCTTTAATCCTTTGTACTCCTTGACATTCTGTCCCCAGGTGTAAGCCCAATCTTCGAGAGGGATCATTTGTACGATTTGTCCATCCCGTCCAATCAGGGCATGGTATCCTACCAAACCTCCTCCTGAGCTTTTGGGGCTGTTGAGATATTTGACGGTACTATTCAGGTTAGGGGAAGCTGTAGCAGTCAACCGAATCAGCCTTTTGGGTTTTGTCGTGGTTTTTTTCCCAATCAAAGCCTCATAAGAGGCCCCAATCAAACGACCTTTGGCCACGCCGGTAATGGTCGAGACAGGATTGCTGGAGGTAGTATTGGTAACAAAAGGCCCCAGGATATCCCGCATCAGGTCGGTTTCTACAGAAAGAGGATACCCGCGGTCCATCGACTGATTGACCTGATCGAGCCGGACGTACTTTGCATTTTTAATACAATAAACCTTGTTCGTATTGGGGATGGTAAAAGCCGCATCGATATCCTGGTCCCACTTGCCGGGAAGATTTTTCCACACCTTAAACATGGCGGAGGTATTGCGTGCCCGGCCATTCTGGATTTGGAAGGTTTCATCCCTGTTCAGGAACCAGGTAGCGGTTCTTCCCAAACTATAAGCAGCATTAAACTCAATCCCATCAAAGCCACGCACCCTCGAAAAACTTTGGTTTTGAGGATTATAGGCGTAGGAGGTCTTTCCATTGGAAAAGAGAATCTGTCGGCCATTATAGACCACGGACTGAATTCCAATACTCAGGTCTTTGGTCAGCCTGGGGAAAGCTTCAAACAACTTCTTGGGGAAATCCGTGTCCAGTTTCCCAGATTTCAGGTCAATACGCAGGACTGAGTTTCCTCCAAAAAGGAAGAGTTTTTCATTCCAGACTTCTGCTGCCTCAACACGACTCAGGATTCTGACTGCGATCCTGACCTTATCAATCTTACTGACCAACATGCTCTGCACTTCTCTCACCTGCCGGTTTGAGGTAGTGGCTAACTCGCGGAAGTTTTTCTTGATTTCCAGGAGCAGGGTGTTATAAATATCCTGAGCAGCCTGGTAATTCCCTAATGCAAATTCGGCATCTCCGTCTGCCATTTGCAGGATGAGCTTTTCGATGGGGTCAGCGTCCTCTACCTCACGGGCGATTCTGGCCCTCAGGGTGTCTGCCAGTTCCTTGATATAGACGAAGTCTGCACATCGATTATCCACAGAGTCTAACATCTCCTGGGCTTTGGTATAGGCTGAGTCGGCGTAGTAGGTCTCTGCCTGCAGGTATAAGTCTTCACACGCGGCCAGTTGGGCATTCAGGATGGATTTTAGGTTGGGACGATAGCGGAGGAAAAAGGTCGAATCTGCTTGTTCGATTTCCTCTACCACCAATTCTGCCATTTCCCGGTTGGCCTCCGCACCACCGGCCAGGTAGTATACGCTCAAGCCCCAACCATGCATGGCTTCGAGCAGGGATAGCTTTTGATTGGAGGGAGGAGAAGCCTGGAGAATATCCGTTATATCATTCAACCAGGACTCAAAGATTTTGGCTTCCGCAGAAGCGGCAAAGCCTAAAAGTTCACTGACTCTCCCGGTCTGCCCTACCCGCATCAGTCGATCCAGGTATTTCGGATCTACCTGTTCCATGTAGGCATAAATAGGTTGAGAAGGCGCATTCTCCGCATAGGGGTCAAGGTTGGTCCAGTCGAAGTTCAACCTGGCCAGGTCTATCAGCGTTTCCGAATCGTAGGGTATATCCTGCCCATTGGCTCTGGCCAGGCCGGCCCCTCCAAAGAAGGCCGCATCAAAAAAGGCCATCCCCGCCTCACTGTAATTTTTCTCTTCAAAGAAATGGACGGCCAGGTTATAATTGGTCAAAGAGACATTCTGGAGACTGGTGGAATCAGCTACTCCAGCCCGCTCCCGCCAGGCTAAGGCGCGCCTCCACCAATGGTATTGCGGAAAAAAACCGGTCCACTCCTCAGGCAGGCTATCCTTAAAGACCATCTCCTGATAGGAACGAACGGCACGATTGTTCCAAAAGGCTGCACTATCTTCTATGACGGGTAAGGTCTTGGTAAAAGTGGAGTCTTCTAACAGCGGAAAGCGCTCAGTCCAGGTCTGAATGCGGTCCAGCTGCCCATCAGATTGGTTGATGAACCAGCTAAAGATGGCAAAAAGGACCAGCCCAATAATGCTTACCCCAGCTACTTCTCTCGGCCTGATCAAGCCATAACGATCCTCCAGATAGGCCACAGGGCTTTTCTGGGCGAAATTGGGGTTGGATCGTTCAAACTGCTGCCGTAACACCGGATCAGCAATCATGTCATGCTCCCAAAGTCGGTTGACCTCCCGGGCCACTTTCTCATCACTGGGATCGAGGAAAAATTTATTGGTGAGTTCCTGAATGGATGATTTACGCTTGGCATAAGCATCTTTATGCATTTCCTTTTCTGCCAGATGAAGCATGTCCACCACGGTTTCCCGGGCAATCCTTTCGTAGCCGGGCAGCAGTTCATCCAATAAAGCCAGGCGCAATTTTTTGCTGATATCCCCATCCTGCATCCAGGGAATCCGCCCGATATGAAGCAGGTTTTCGTAGGTGAGCAGGTATTCATCCAAAGACAAGGCCTTCCCGATGGCCAGGGTCAGGTTCCAGTTGGGATAAGGATAAATCATGGTGGCCGCTACCCATTGAAAGCGGTTGGCCCCCAGATAGTCTTTCAGGCCTGCCACCGAATGCAAATCATAGGGTTGTAGCGTCTCAGATTCATCTGGAATCACCCGTTCGAGGTCCTTGCGTAAGGTCTCAAAATCCGGTAGTTGATCCGCATTGAATTTATCTACCATGGCCAATTGCCCTTGCAGGTCGATGGGCAGAATGGCGAAGAAATCTCTCAGCAGTTTTTCTTTGTATCCCCAATCTCCGACGGGCACGGGGGTCAGGAGAATGGCTTCTTCCGTCCAGGCCTGGAGGGATTGTGAAACCCAGGATTCCATTTTGGCTTCATAGGGGTTGAGGAAGTGGTACCCATCGCTCATGACTACCAGGCGAGCCTGACGGTATTGCTGGGCCAGATCAGATAGCTTGATGGTAACATCTTCCCCCTCCCGCCAACAGACCTGAATATCTGCGTCATAATAGAATACTTCCATGACCACATCCTCTCCATCCAATACATCCAGCAAGCGGTCAAATAAGCGCAGCAAATGGTTTTCTGGAAAATTTTGCTCGATCAGGAATAAATACTCGGAAGAGCGATAAGTCTGCCGATAGGCTAATTCGGGAATGCCTCCGGATTGGATAGTTTTGCGGATGGTCCCGGGCAGGTCAATCTTCTGGGTGCTGCTTTCCCGACGCATCCGCAGCCGGTTGGCCAGGTCATAGAGATCGCGGTCTGCGGCAATCAGGCTATCCTGCTTAGGAAAAGGAATATCGTAGGGGCCTTCGTCTCCCCCATTCAATTCTGGTGGATGGGTCCGTTTCCAGAGAAAACGCGTAGCCAGAACCAGCATTCCCAGCCCAAATAAGATCAGGCCTACCAGGGTAGCCAGCAATAAGATACCCCAATAGGTGAAGGAACGGGGTAATTTTATCGGATCTACCACCAGGGGAATCGGGTTTAAGCCTACCTGATCCACGGAGCGGGCGATGCTCACAATTTTTTCATGCTCGGCATCTTTCCCACAAGGGATATTGCTGCCAGCATTTTTTCTCGAAATCCGCAGCTCCACAGCATAAGACCCAACACTATCATACACATGGGTGGGAGCAATCTCCTCACTGGTCGTCCCATCGCCAAAGTCCCAAAAATAGGCCAGAGTATCCCCCCCAATTAAATCCGGGGTGAAGGTAATCTCGTCCTCCACGCGTGGGACCGCGGCTTTTTCGGTGGCTTGCCAATCAAAATTAAAGCGGGCATTTAGTTGATAGGGGCAGGCGACCATGACCGGCCTGATCAGGGTACTATCTGCCCCAGTCTCCCGGTCCCGGATGGTCAGGCGGACCTGCTTATTTCCAGCGGTCTGGTATTGATAATATAGCTGAGGGCTGGCGGAAATGAGGGAATCATGGCCTTCTCCAAATCGCCAGATAAACTGATAGCCCAGGGTGTCCTCTCGTTCGTTGGATAGGTTGACCACCATGACGGAATCCCCCAGGTAGGCCATGGGATAGGGTGGGTTCGTAGCGGTTTCTCTCCCGTTTTCGGTTTGGATTTCGAAGTTGGGATGGAATTGATATTGTGGTTGAAATATCAGGCGATACAAGCCATATAGCACCAACAGAGAACAAACCGCGAGAATCGTGGTGGCCAGCCAACGGGGCATGGTCCAGCGCGGGGCCTCTGGCGGAGGCGGAGGTGGTGGGGGTTGTAACCCAGCAAATCCATCGTCCAGCAGGGGCTGAATTTCCTCCCGGAAGTACTCATCAAATACCCGGTAGAAGGTTTGTTGCTCCTCCACCGACTGGGCCAGCACCGGCGCGATGAGCCATTTCAGCTCATAAGGATTCTGCCGGACTTCTTCGGAGAGATTACGCAGGACGGTCTGCAGCTGAAGATGCACATCGACTCCATAGCTAAAGCCTTCCCGTTGTAAGCGGGAAAGAAGGGTCGCCAGAGGAAGCACAATATGTTGCTGCTGATCGGCCATGGCAAGGGGTTTATTTAGTATAGGTATCGATCAGACGCTGTAAGTCATCTTTGTCTTTGGCCAGCGCGGTATAAGAAAACCTTAGAATCTGTTTCTGGGGCTCAGACAAGGTGCTCATGTTGAGGCCATCCCGGAGGAAGTTCTCTAATTCCAGCATACGTAACCAACCGATCAATTCGGCGGTGGCAGGTTGCTTTTTTCGCACGGTCTTACGCACAGACTCAAAATGCTGAATCAGTTGATCACTCGCATAGGCCGAAGTTTCCCCCAGATGCTTTTGCACGATCTCGACCAATTGGTTGGTATTGGGAAAGGGAATATGGAAAAACACGCAGCGGCGCAGAAAGGCTTCCGGCAGGTTCTTCTCCGAGTTGCTGGTCAGAATAATGATCGGGCGATGTTCGACCCCTGCTTCTACCCGTAAGCCCAATTCTTTGATCTCAAAACTTTTGTGCTCGATCTCATAGAGGATGTCATTGGGAAAATCTGTGGGCGCCTTGTCCACTTCATCGATCAGCACGACAGAGTTTTGCGGCTGGGTCCCGGCGGGTAATAAGCCTGTGCCTGCCAGGGCCTGCGGATTGGTCAGGGCGATGGCTTTGCCCAAGGCACTGAGTTTAATATAATCCTGGGTAGGCTTGCGCGGCCCGTCCTTGAGGTTGGCGTCCCTGAAGTGGCGGACCGCATCATAGGTGTAGAAAAGGTCCTGGGCTGTAGAGGTGGTCTTCGTGTTGAAGATCATGGGGCGAATCTTCCCCTCGTCATCTTTTAGCCCGTATTCATAGGCAATCTTGAAGGCCAACTGGGTTTTCCCGGTTCCAGGCTTGCCCGTCAGAAAAAGCGGCTGGTTCAGGTGCATGGCCACCTTTACAGCACTGACCAGTTCTTCGGACAGGATATAATTTTTCGGGTCGTTGTACTTTTTTTTCAACTCACCGATAGCGGGTATTTCAAAATCAAAAGTTGCCACTTCGCTGGGGTTTTATGGGTGAAAAGCCAGCCATCAGACTGCCTGTTGCTTGTTTATTTCTTCTATGATCAATTCTAGTTTTTCTTCTACCTCAATCATCGCCATCTCTTTTTCTGTCTGCTGAAAATGCTGTCGTATCAGCTTCTGCTTCAAATTCAAATCCTCGGTCACCTTATCAAACCAACGATTGATATGGTGCTTTTCTACCGGGGGTAATTCCGGCAAAAATTGAATGGTCGGAAACTTCTTCAGAAGTTTGAGGATTTTGCTTTTCGGGCTACTGCTGAGAATCCGCTTGAATAAGCCCTTTTTTCCCGTAGGCTCTTCGTACACGACATTGACGAAAAAAACGAAGTCCGGGGCCGAATCAGGGAGTTGACCAGGTTGACAGAATTCATGGGTAACCCAATCCAGATAATCCCTGGTATAAGGTTTCCATTCCTGGCTGTAAATCCGGAACATCAGGGCAATACAGTCCTTTTCCTGAGCGATTTTGGACTTAGCCAGGGTCTGCAAAGTGAGCTCGTCCGGCGTATACTGATTGGGATTGAGGTCGAGCGCTTTGAAAAAAGCCGTTTTGGCATTGATTTTTGCCTCCGCCAGGGTAGTTCCGTGTTCCAGCAGGGCCAGGCGATGATGCACCGCACCGGTATAGCTGGTCTTGATCTGCTCCAACACAAATCGCTGGAACAGCCCGTTGGCACTTTGCTCTTCTTCTCCGTGAATGAAGTAGAACTGAAATTTTTCGGCTGTCTTTAATTGCAGAAAGCTCGCTTTGAAGCGGGAATTTTGCTCAGAGCGGTCGCAGGTATAGCGGTCGATCAGGGAAAGGGAAGATTTTTTGGTCTGCTCTGTAGGCAAGCGCCAGTTCAAGACCTCCTCCGAGCCGTTGTTGACGTAGAGTTCCCAGGGGAACTGCCGACTATCTGCTTCCTGTCCTTCCCAAAACAAATCCCGGTAATCAACCTGCCGGGCCTTATAATCATACCTTCCTTCTACGAACAAGCGAGCCTGCTTAAAAGACTCTTCCAGGTTCTCCCCTTCCGTCAGGTTTTTATAGAAACGATCCGCGAAATCAACGGCCATGGGATCCTGAATAGGCTCCGAAGTAGCGATCACCGCTTTGACGCCCTGATCCATCAGTAACTTCACCTGGGCCTTGGTCGAACAGCCATTGAGAAAGACCAATTGCAAGTCTGGCAGGCTTCCCAGCAATTCAGCCAGGGCTGGAGCCCGGGCGGAGAGACTACTCCCATCTTCCTGGTTCAGCATCAGCCCTCCCCCATCGGCATGTCCCCCATAGTGGAACATGATGATATCCTTATGCTTTTTCCAGGCTTCTATGGCATTAAAAACCATTTCCTGGGTAGCATTCTCCAGCTTGACCACGTCCCCCATGTCGTTGATGTCAAAGGGCTCCAGGTAATTGTAGACGGTATTCGTCTCCCGGGTCAAGTGCTCCAGATACTGTTCTGGCACCGACAGCGGGTTGGCAAAGGTGAGGAGTATGACAGGATTATGGGCTGGCAAAAGTGGAGGTAGATCGTTTTAGGTGGCTAATGATAGGGTGGAGAAAAATTTTTACCAATAAGTTAAGGCAAGAAAGCGGCTGGGGTCAAGCATTTTTTCGCATAAAGCGGGGAATCAAATACCATCTCAGATGAGTATTAACCGCGCTTACCTTGGCCCATGAATAGGCCGAGCTTTCGAGGCAGGCCATGGCGCAGGTGGGCATATAAAAACCCGAGCCTACCTGCAGCATCTGCCGAACCGTTTCTTCCATGGTCGGGTTATGGCCAAAGACCATCACCGTCCGCCAGGCATCATCCAACCCTTTGCAATGACGAATCAGGCTAAGGCTTCCCTGGTAATAGACGGTTTCCTCTATGTCAATTTCATCCTGATAGCCAATCCGCGCAGCTATTTCTTTGGCGGTGCTCCGAGCCCGTTGGGCTGGCGAGCTGATAATATGGTCGGCCCGAAAGTTCCGCTGTCCTAACAGGTCTCCCAGGTAGGCAGCGTCATTCCAGCCTCGCTCTTTGAGCGGGCGGTTGATATCAGCAACTCCTTCTGGCCAATCGGACTTGGCGTGGCGGCATAAAACCAGCGTTTTCATTCTGCTATTCCCTGTTTATTCGCTTTGTTCCCAATATGCGAATAATATCTGCAAAAAAAATGCCTGAGCGGCGGGACGGGCTTTTTCCATGGCTAAAACCGGCAAAAAACGGCACGAAAAAGCCTCCGGAAGTCGAAACCACCGGAGGCTGGGAAGGCTTTTTGTCCGAAAAAAAGAAAATGAATTACAATCCTCTTTCGGAATGATAGCTGGAGCGGACCAGGGGACCGCTTTCCACATAGTCAAATCCTATTTCGTAAGCGACTTCGCGATAGTGATCAAATAAGTCCGGATGGATAAACTCATCTACGGGCAGGTGCATTTTGGTAGGCTGCAAGTACTGCCCGATGGTCAGGACATCGCAATCGTGGGCGTGCAGGTCCCGCATCAGTTCGTATACCTCTTCGACGGTTTCTCCCAGGCCTACCATAAAGCCAGACTTGGTGCGTACGCCTGCGGCTTTAGTCCGCTTGATCTGCTCGAGGCTCCGGTCATATTTGGCCTGAGGCCGCACCCGGCGATAAAGCCGCTTGATGGTCTCCATATTGTGAGATACAATCTCAGGCTTGGTCTCTGTAATCAGGTCCAGCATCTCCCAGCGGCCTTTCACATCGGGAATCAGGGTTTCCATGGTTACCCCTGGGGCCTGTTTCCGAATCTGTCGAACGGTTTCGGCCCAGATATTGGCCCCGCTGTCTTTCTGTTCGTCTCGGTTAACCGAGGTAATCACGGCATGCTTGATGCCCATGGTTTTTACGGCTTTGGCCACCCGATAGGGTTCCATCACATCGAGGGCATCTGGCCGACCAGTGGCTACGGCACAGAAAGAACAGGAGCGGGTACAAGTATTGCCCAGGATCATAAAGGTGGCGGTTCCAGCGCCCCAGCATTCTCCCATATTGGGACAGCGGGCACTCTCGCATACCGTATGAAGCTTATGCTCATCTATCGTAGCACGCACCTGGCTAAAAGTCTCTCCATAGGGCAGCTTTACCCGCAGCCATTTGGGCCGGGGGCCGTTGCCGGGAAGATTCTTCGCCGTCAAATCATTCACTGTAGAGATGGACATAGGTTGTCGTTAATCAACAAATAGAAAATCACACACAAATCTGGAAGGAAATGGGACCAGGAATTGAAGACCTTCTCCCCTCTTTTCACTTCGCTTTCCTATCACAAACGAAATTTACCTACCATCTGTTTCCGAAGGCAATTCCGAATCCGCCTGCAATATACAAACGTCTGTTTTCTATGGCACCATCCGCCCGGGCCAGGAGGGGTACTTCATTGGGAAAGAGGTCTGCATTCAACGTAAGCAGGAGTCCGTTGATGAATTTTGGGGTGTGGGACATCTCCAGCCGAAGGTAGGATTTCAGGCTCAGGCCGAGCTGCATACTGGCTGAAAATCCGTTGGCAAAAATATTGCCTTTCCCCACAATGCGGTTGAAGGTGTGAATACCCGGGTCAAAAGGTTCCACCAGGGTGGTCGCACTGCCTCCCGGTCCGACAGGTACATATACCTCCAGGAGATAAGGGATCAATAAGCCCAAAGCGGGTCCGGCTTTAGCCCCCCAACTGACTTCCACTGTATTTCCGCTGCCTTTGGGAAACAACCTTTTCTCCCACCCTATCCCAGGGGAAATCACATAGAGATTGTTGAGCTTGCCAAAGATATAGCGACGACCCTGCTGCCCAAAAATGGGCGAAGGATCAATGATGGTTTCTCGCAAATCCTTGACGTGAAAAGCATCCAGGGCGACCAGCCATTGAGCATCTCCAGCCCCGAGATAGTATTGGGCAGAAAGCCCTGCTCCCCGGTGGGTCAGGCCATAAGCAAAGGAGAACCCTCTTTGCAGGGGGGCCTCAGCATTTACATTTCTTTGGGCCCGGACTTCTGCCAGACTGATGCCAGCCAGCAACAGGCCAATCCAAAAACTACGCATATTAGGATGTTGGTACCTATACAAGGTACAAAGTGCCGCGCATTTCCTTGGTAAAGTCAGGATTAATTTTTGGGATACACCCCCAGCCTAGGCTTCTACTTTATGCTTACTGGCCAGCAAGTCCAGAAATTTCTGTTCTACATCTTCCAGCGGCAGCTTACTTTTCCCCCCGGCGGCATAGAAGTGCCCCCCTCCATCGAACTCCTGGGCATACTCAGCCGAGGAGACCTCTCCTCTGCTGCGGAAACTCAACTTAGTGAGGTCCTCTGTTGCGGTAATCAATACCCCCAAGTCTATATCTTTGATGCTGAGGGCATAGTTCACCAGTCCTTCCGTATAGCCAGATTTGACGTTGTATTGCTTAAAAACTTCCCGGTCGACCTTCATGTAAGCGGTGCGGTATTCTGGCAATACATACAGGCATTGGCTGATGCAATAGCCGGTAAACCGAACCCGATCCTGGTGAGAATTATTGAAAATAGCGTCGTAAATCTTGTTGTTGTTGGTGCCGACCTCCAATAGATGGGCCACCAGTTTATGGACGGCCGGAGAAGTATTGGTAAAGCGGAAAGACCCCGTATCGGTCATGATCCCGGTATAAAGGCACTCTGCCATATCCAGCCCCAGTTTGTCAACCTCACCCAGATCCGTCATCAGGCGGTAGACCAGCTCAGCTGTAGAGGATGCCTGGTCATCTATGTACATGAAATCAGCAAAGTCATGCGGGTCCATATGATGGTCAATCATGATTTTGGTGGCTTCAGATTCGGCCACGGTCCCTTGAAACTCTGCCAGGCGGTGCAGGGCATTGAAATCCAGACAAAAAATAATATCGGCTCCCTCAAATACCCAGTTTGCCCGGTCCTTATCCTCTGGCCCGATGATGACTTTATCGGTGCCCGCCATCCATTTCAAGAAGTCCGGATAATCAGTGGGGGCGACCACATCAACTTTGTGCCCCAGCTTTACCAGAAAGTGGTACAACCCCAGGGAGGATCCTATTGCATCTCCATCAGGTTTCTGGTGCATCGTAATGGCAATTCTACGTGGATAGGCCAACTGCTCTTTAATCTGCTCAACGTGATTCATAGGTGGTAGAATTGTTCTATTGATTTGGTCCGCGAAATTACGAATTGAATTTCATTTCTAAAATTGCATTATGTAAGGCCAAGCCCTAAGTTTGCATCGCCGGATTCTGGCACCTTTTATGTACCATCGCCTCATATAAACAATATAGACACATGAGTGGTAACCTCACCTTGACCATTATCAAACCAGATGCCGTAGGCAAAGGCCACGCTGGTAAAATTATTGACCACATCATTTCCGCTGGCTTTAAGGTTAAAGCCATGAAGATGATTCACATGAATGATCGCGAGGCAGGCGGATTTTACGATGTGCACAGAGAGCGGCCTTTCTTCAATGACCTGGTTAGCTTTATGACCAGTGCTCCTTGTATTCCTATGGTCCTGGAAAAAGACAATGCCGTAGAAGATTTCCGGACCCTGATCGGGGCTACCAATCCTGAACAGGCCGCTGAAGGAACCATCCGTAAGCTCTATGCGGAGTCCATTCAGAACAATGCTGTCCACGGTTCTGATTCTGACGAAAATGCCATTAGAGAAGCACACTATTTCTTCTCTGACCTGGAGATTTTCTAAGGAAAAAATCAACTAATAAAAAAAGGATCGAAGCGGGCTTCGATCCTTTTTTTGTTTTGCTGTGTTTATCTATCGTAAGCAGGCCTTCACCATCTCGGTTACTTCTTGCTCATTGAGAGGAAGGGACTGCTGAGAAATTTTTTCCTCCAGACAAGACATGATGTGTTCCCGGTGGAGGGCCTTTTCTGCTTCTGACTTTTCCCAATCCGCAAACACCAGTTCCAGTTCGAGTAAGGCTTCATCCAACGGGGAATGTCCCGATACCAGACAATCCCGGCACGCCACACGTTCTTCACATCCACCGGTCTGGGGATACCAAAAGTTTCTCAAGGCAAAGGCAAGCATCAAACACATATTGAGGCTCACCAATATTAAGAGGTAATGTTGTGTTCTGGTCCTCGTCATAAGGGAAGCGATAGGGGATTCTATATCGGCTATTTCACAAAAAATGCGCCTAAATTTTCCCTTAGCTCCTTACTTATCGCTCAATTCCGAGAAGAGACGTTCTACGGTAGACTGGCTGCGGAAGGAGGTACTAACCAAATAGAAATTCCACCCGTCGTAGACCTTACCAAAAGCATGTGCAGCCAGTTCCCGCCGATCGGCATCGCTGTCAAACAAGGCCAGACAATCCTTTAACTCATTGACATTGAAGCAGTAAGTACCAAAAAGGGACTTGGCATAGCGCAACCGATCAGCGTCATAGCGCTGGGCTTGAATAGACCGTTTGTGCACCTCGAATTCCGATTTACTGACCAAATACGTACAACCCAGGCTCCGTGAGCTGGTATATCCCTCCTGCTCAGACCGTTGGTTAAGGCGAATCATCGCCTCTATTTCCTGGCGGTCGGCCCGGCGAAGATTTTCGTAAACAGCAAAATAATTCACCGGATCATAGATGTATTGATAACCGTATTTGACCAATTCGAGTTTCCCTTTGTTCAATTTGATCAGCTGGACGATATCGCGAAACTGTTCCGAACGCATATTATTGGTCGAAACAAATTGCTTGGCTACCTGCACCCGGGCCCGGTCAGAGGTGAAGCCTTGTAAGGCTGAAATCGCCTTTTTCATCTCAAAATTACTGACCAGTTCCCGCTTCCCTTCCACATCGGCCCGAATAGAGAAATTGCGCTCATTCAAAAACTCTTTCATACGATCCTGATACACCTGCCCCTGCATATAAGGGATGAGCTTTTCATAGTTATTCAGATCGAAGGTGTAATAAAAGCACAGGCGCAGCATATCATATTCCAGGGTAGGATTGGTAAAAAGCTGCATCAGGCGAAATAGATAAGGGGTAACCAAGCACTGCTGTCCTACAGAGACGCGGATTTTTTCAAAACGAAGTTGCTCGGAGGGCAGGCGCTCTATTTCCTGACGGAAAGCCTCAAAGTCCAGTTCCCGCATGGGATTGGTACAAAAGGATTCTCCCTGATATTGCTGAATCACTGCCTTAGGATTCAACAGCATCTGGTCCTGGGCCAGCAGTCCGGAAGGGATCAGGCTCAGGCTGACCATCCACAAGAATAGGGCAATCGGGTGATGTTTCTGCATATTTTTCATTCACTAGGTATCTTTGGGACGAGAAAAAAGGGCAAAAGACACGGAGGATTTTGCTCAGATTTTGTTCATTCCCCAATTTTTTTAGCAGAAAGAATGGCTTTTTTTCTTTTTTTGTTAGAAATTTAGTCCTCCATCCTGCTTTCTAGAATAATTACGAGAATTCGCTACAATTATGCGGCTTTGAACAGAGAATATGCCGAAAAGTAATCTGTATAGTGTCATCGATGTCGAAACTACCGGAGGAGATCCGAAGGTAGACCGCATCACCGAAATTGCAGTTTTCCTTTTTGATGGCGAAGAGGTAATAGATTCCTTCATTTCTCTGGTCAACCCTACGATGCCCATATCCCCTTTTATCACTAAAATCACGGGTATCGACAATGAAATGGTGGCCCATGCCCCAAAGTTTTATGAGATCGCCAAGCAAGTGGTAGAAATTACCCAGGGGGCGATCTTCGTAGCCCACAACAGCCGTTTTGATTACAGCTTTATTCAGAAAGAATTTCGCCAACTGGGCTACACCTTTACCCGCAAGCAACTCTGCACCGTAAAGTTGAGTCGTAGACTATTGCCGGGGCACAAAAGCTACAGCCTGGGCAAGCTCTGCAAAAGCCTGAAAATAGAAAATGAAGGCCGTCACCGGGCCTGGGGAGATGCCAAAGCCACGGTACAATTGCTGCAACATCTCCTTCAGGTGGACCAGGGTGAAAAGGTGGAAGAGGTCCTGGGCTTAGAAATCTCCCGGGCCAAACTGCCTCCTAAACTCGCCAAGACGGTAGTAGACGAGCTCCCGGAAGAAACAGGGGTGTATTATTTCCACAACCAACGGGGAGATATCCTGTATGTGGGCAAAAGCAATAATGTCCGCAAGCGCATCCTCTCTCATTTTCAAGGAGCCTTTAAAGCCACCCGGACGATCAAGATGGTCGAGCAGATTTACGATATCAGCTATACCTTGACCGGCAGTGAATTGATTGCACTTCTGCTGGAAAATGAAGAGATCAAGCTTCATCAGCCACGCTTTAACCGTGCCCAAAGGCGAAAAACCTATAAATACGGCATTTATTCCCGGGAAACGGAGGCCGGTTATCTGGAGTTGTATGTAGATAAATTCAAAGAATCTTTGGATCCCCTGGCCGGCTTCACCGGCAAAACGGCGGCTGAAGGTGCCCTGATCCGCCGCGGACGCAAACACGAACTCTGCCCCAAATACTACGGGCAGGAAAAAGGGCCAGGGCGCTGTTTTCATCACCAACTCCACATCTGCAAAGGGGCCTGTGTAGGAGAAGAAACCATCGAAGATTATAACCAACGCGTACTTGAGGCGATGGGAGTCCTCAATTATGGTCGCAACGAAGGGGAAAGTTTTCTCATCGTAGGAGAGGGTCGTAATTATGACGAGCGGTCGGTGGTTTGGATAAAAAACGGTACCTACCAGGGCTACACCTATATAGCTCAGGACTACTTGCAGGAATCCCCGGATCATGTTTTTGAGGAAATTCCCTGGAAAAAACAGGCTCCGGATGTCCAGCGCATCATCCAGCAATACATCCGCAAACATCCCAAAGAAGTAGTGCCTTTAAGCAGCCCTCAGCCACAGTAAGCCAGTGCCTGTTTCCCCCTTTTTACCCTCCGCAATTTCTTTGCACTGCCATTGGATCTTACTTCCCGCAACCCCTGCTGCTCGAAATCTGTCAGATTTTCCAAACTTCTCGTAACTTACCTGTGCACACCACCGCCATGATTCCGAAAATATGACCCGCATCCTCTTATCGCTTTTCCTCTCTATGGTTGGTGGCCTAAGCCTCCATGCCCAGGTAGTATACAATGTAACTCCCTACAACAATCGGGATGGCCTCCTGCAATCTCAGGTCATGACCCTGTTGCAGGACAACAATGGCTACCTCTGGCTAGGAACCCACCGGGGCGTCTTTAAATATGACGGACAGCAGTTTTTTCACCTGGAACCTGATACCACAGAAAATAGTGTAGGAAGTTTCCTGACGGATATTCTGGAAGGGAATGATGGCAGAATGTGGTTTGCTTCCAGTAGTGGCCTGAGCATGTTGGACGGGGGAGAAGTTCGAAAATATACCCAGAAAAATGGCTTAAAGGATGTAGATATTCGCTCTTTAAGTATGGATGGGCAGGGCCGCCTCTGGGTAGGCTCCCGCAATGGTAATCTCTTTTATATTGAGGGAGATAGCCTGACCTATCCAGAAATCACCCTCCCTCCTTCCTGGAAAGAAACCAGCATAGAAACCCTCTTGCTGGATAAAGAAGGAAAACTATGGATTGGCACCCAGAGCGGGCTGTTTTACCTGGATTTAAACCAGGCATCCCTTACCATCAGTCCGGTGGCCCTCCCAGGTCCGGAAGCTTATCCCGAGGTAAATGCCTTAGAAATGATAGGAGATAGCAGCATCTGGGTAGGCGTAAAAGACGGAATCTTTCATCAGAGAGCAGGACAATTTGCGCGCCTGCTCACGCTGGACAGGGCGGTCTACTGCATGGCAGAATCGCCTGATGGACAGGTGTGGCTGGGGACAGAACGGGGTGCCTACCGCCTTTTTGAAGGGCAGCCTTTTCCCTTAACCCAAAACAATCGCTTGCTGGATTTTGAATTACGCGCTGCCATTGTGGATTTGGAAGGAAATATCTGGTTTGGAACCGATGGTGGGGGCGCCCGCAAAATTACCAAAGGCGCCTTTCAAACCTATGACGTAGCCACGGGGCTGAACAGCAATCTGGCCAAATCCTTTCTGGAAGATCAAGAAGGGGTGATCTGGCTTTCTACCCGTAACCGGGGCATCAATCTCCTGGCCGATGATCGGGTGGTACAAACCTTCACTACCCGAAACAGCGGCCTGGGCGGCGACCAAATATGTACCAGCTTCGAAGATAGCGAGGGCCGGTTTTGGTTCGCCTCTTTTAACGGGACCTTGTCCAGCTATGAAAATGGCCGCTTTGAGGTATTCGATCGGAGAGATGGGCTGAACTGTACCCAGGTTTACTGCATTACGGAAATCAGAAAAAACCTCTATTGGGTAGGCACCGACCAGGGAATCTTTCAAATGCGGAACAAGCGTTTTCGCCCCCTTTACAATAAAGAAAATGGCTTGCCGGACGAAAAGGTCTATGCTTTATATCCCGATCGGAAGGGAACCACCTGGATAGGCACGGCCGCAGGCCTGGCGTGGGTGCAAAACGGTCGGCTGGAAGCCCGTCCCATGGACAACATCATCAATAGCAATGTGATCAGCATCCTGGAAGATAACCGTCAGCAATTATGGGTGGGAAGTTCAGCCGGGCTGGCAGCGCACGTGGGGGAGCAATGGACCTGGGTACGCACCAAAGGAGGAAAAGGAGCCAATACCACGGTCTCTCTGGTGATGGAAAAAAAACAGTATTTATGGGTAGGCACGGAGGATGGAGCCTTTCGCCTCAACCTGGATGACTTCGACCCCAGCCAGGCTAAACAGAACTTTGAGATTTACAGCACGGATGATGGCTTGCCTTCTTTGGAGTGTAATGCCAACGCTGGCTTTCAGGACAGTCGTGGCAATATCTGGATCGGCACCTCCGAAGGAGCAATCCGCAGAGCACCAGGCACCGAAAGGGTATCCAAATCTCAGCGTCCGCTGGTCTACATTACTGATGTGAGTTCTGCTTCTTCAGAGGAGTTGGATGGTTCCTGGAAAAAACTAGGCTTTCGGGTGGACGAAGACGGCTTGCCCATCAATTTAGAATTGCCTTACACAGACAATCGCATCGACTTCCAGTTTATTGGGATCAGTCTGA
Organism: Bacteroidota bacterium; assembly: GCA_038527215.1. Classification (GTDB taxonomy): domain Bacteria; phylum Bacteroidota; class Bacteroidia; order J057; family J057; genus JAWPMV01. The sequence goes on along the minus strand of JBCBGC010000016.1, from coordinate 9,378 downwards.
AGAGTCCGGAAAAAGTAGAATACCGGTTTAAATTGGAAGGCGTGGACAATGATTGGCAACGACCTTCCGGAACTTTGCGGGTCCCCTACCCTAACCTTTCGCCCGGAAACTACACCTTCAAAGTCACCTCCAAGCTGCAAGGCGAACCCTGGGAGCAAGAAACATATTATGATGAATTTTCCTTCACCATCCTACCGCCTATCTGGCAGCGAAGTTGGTTCATCCTCCTGGCCATGGCCGTAGTGGCGGGCGTCCTTTATTTGGTCTATCGGACTTATAATCAGCGCCGTATGCAACTCATGGAAGAAAGACGAATCCGTGATAAAGCAGAAAAATTACAACTGGAACATCAGGCTTTGTACGCCATGATGAACCCGCATTTTACCTTCAACGCCTTACAGTCCATCCAGTATTTCATTCACCAACAGGACCGCATTTCTGCTAATAAATTCCTTTCCAGCTTCGCCAAGCTCGTCCGCAAAAACCTGGAAAGTACCAAAACCGATTTCATCACCCTGGGGGAAGAAGTGGAACGACTCAAGCTATATCTTTCCCTGGAGCGCATGCGCTTTCCGGAGAAATTTGATTATACCGTAGAGGTAGATCCGAGCATAGAGCTGCACGAAACGCAAATTCCGCCTATGCTGCTCCAGCCTTTTGTCGAAAATTCCATTAAACATGGCATCATGTCTTTGGATGCCGATGGGCTGATCTCCGTTCATATCGAACGAGAGGACGAAGACTATCTCAAGGTACACATTCGGGACAACGGCATTGGCATTGAGGAAAGTAAAAAACGGAAAGCCAACCGGCCCACCGACCATGTTTCCAAAGGCATGCAGATCACCCTGGACCGACTGGCGCTTTTTGCCCGGATGACCCAAAAAGAATATTCCCTCAACATTCAGGAAATCAAAGAAGGGGTGGAAGTTCAGGGTACGGAAGTGGAAATTATCCTCCCCATCAAAGAGGAATTTTAATTAAAATGTCAGGCTTAGACCAGACAGTCCGACCTGCAAGGAAAGACCTGAGCGGTTTTCCCAACTGTGGAGTCTGGGTACGGCCATGCCCACCAGGCCGCCTACCAGATAACCGGCGATCACATCGGAGGGAAAATGCTTACCTGCCCTTACCCGCAAAAAGCCTGTAACAGCAGGAACGCCTGCGCCGAGAATCCAAACCGGGATCCGCCATTTACTATCGGGGAAGTGATCATGGAAAATCTGGGCAAAATAAAAGCCTGCGGCTGCACTGGAAGAAGTGTGGCCCGAAATAAAGCTATGCCGATCATTGGGTCTTTGCTTCGACTCGACTGGCCGGTCGGGTTGATATACGTAAGGGCGAGGTCGTCGGATCAGAGATTTGGTTAGGCTGGTAAAGGTTTCTGTCACCATCAGGCTTTCCCACAACATGACCGTATGAATCTTCCATTCCTTCCTTACCCCTTTGAAAGCGTAGGTGGACAGCATCAGGCCCCAGGCCAGATAACCGGTATAATCGCTGGCCTCACTGGCCGTGGAAGACCTTAGGTCGATGGCAATGCGGTCGAAGCGCGGCGGGGGATGCAATAGGTAAAATTCTACCTGAGATTCGGTCAGGACGGGCGTAGTTACTTTCAGCCAATTTCCCCCCAGGCTGAGCAGCGTACTCCCCAAAAGGACCGGATAGTCTACTTTGGGATAAAACTTATAGCTGATTTGCTGTGCAGGTAAGCCAGCCCAAGTCAAGCTACAGATCAGAAGCAGGACCGGTAAACGCATAAAGAATCAGTCAAGATAAACCACTATTTTGTCCACCGTAATGCCTAGCGCCGTTAGCCCTTCTTCATTGGAGCTGAGGACTTTGTTGCCGGTAAAGCGATCGGGCACTTTGGTCCCAGCGGGTACATGAGGCTTGAGGCGGAGGTAAAACTTCTTGGTATATCGCCCCAATTTACCCCGTTTCCAGGAGCTGGAGGTCCCTCCATACTCCCAGTCGAAGCCATAAAAAGTCATAGGATTCTGATTGACCTTGGTAAGCTCACTCAGGGATATCCCGGTGGTAAGTCCTTCCCCGGTAAACCAGCGGGAGTCTGGCCGTTCAAAATGGACCTCTTTAATTCTTTTAAAATCATTGTCTTTCCAGACAATCTTGAGTTCGTTTGCCAAGCCCCCCATCACCACAGTACATGGAAGCTGTTGGCCCTCCGGATTGGTCAGGGTGCTACGACTCACCTGAGCAGGCCCATAAATTTGCATCAGCTTTTCTTCTGAGGTATTTACCCGAATCGCCCCTACCCTTCTGCCGGGCACAATCTGAAAATCTTCCGAGGGAAGCTTGGTGGGTGCATCGCCCCGGATACGTTGATTGGTATTCCCAGTAGCCGGGGTCTGATTGAGCATTTCGGTGAAGCCCGGCCGAACGAATTTTACGCCTCCTTCAAATACCCAGCCCATTTGGCCGTCTTTGGTTCGGATTAAGATATAGCGTTCGTAAAATTCCTGTTCTCTCAACTGCCGTTTGACCTTGCGCAGGGTCCGCTGGTAGAGATACTCCGCCATTTCTCCCTCCTGAAGCCGCGCAATCTCTGGCATACCCGGTCCTGGTTGGGCGGTCACAATAAGGGGGGCCACCCAGGCCTGCACCCGGTTGGGTTTCGTCAATTCCGTAGCCTCCAGGCTAAAATCCTCCGCTGCGTCCAGTAAGGTAGAAACGGATTTTGCGTCGATGATGGGCTGTCCCTGTTGGTTGACCACTTGGTCGCAACTCACCAAAAAGCAAAAAAAGAGGAAAATCCATGGTCGCATAAGCCAAATCGAATATGAGATAAAATCCCGGTTAGTTGCACCAAAATACGGATTTGTTCCCAAATTCTGAACCAGAACATATAAATCCCGCAACATATTGCAATTTGCTAATAGGCTGATAATGAGGATTTTTTAGGTTTTCAAAAACTTATTTCCCTCCTTCTAGTTATACACTCTCATGGACCCTCTAATCAGTTTCATATGCAAGTTTTGCCATTAGCCTGGAATATTTCCGATAAGGAGAGGTTAGCTCGGTCCCTTAGAGCTATCGCTCACCCCGTCCGACTTTCTATCCTCGACCTACTGGAAAAGGAAGGAAAATTGACGGTCACAGACATTCACACCCAACTCAATGCTGAGCAATCTGCGATTTCGCACCACCTTAGCATCATGCGGGACAGAAATGTATTAGGGACCGAAAGAAAAGGAAAGTATATTTTCTACTACCTAAAAAACGAAGCCTACAGTAATATTGTAGACTACCTGCAACGCATCCAAAGCGAGTCTGATTTTAAAGTTTGGTAAGCCCGCCAAACCGACCTAAAAGTCAGGCGGCAACAATTGTTTGTAATGCCCATTTAATTTGGCCCGCGCCTTCAGGCGTTCGGTCTCATTGACCACTGGAATGACTTTTTCCAGGTGGCTCTTGATAAAGCTTAGCCTGGATAATTCATTATCCAGGCTAAGTAGTTTGAATTCCTGGGACAGGTTCAAGCCTAAATCATGGGCCAGCGCATACGCGTGAACATCCTCTACGCTATCCATTTTTTTATTGGTGATGCCCAAGGCATCATGCAGTTTGATCACCAATTCAAATATTTCTGCCTGTAGGGCTGGAGGAGCAGCCTCTTCTTCTTGAGGGAGCCAACTGATCTCTCCTCCTGGGTACATTTTTCCAGGAGATTCGTGATAGTAATGATCGATCCGTGCCCTTCTCAGCCCACGGGTGGTGACGTTCATCTCCCCTCCTTCAAATTTTTTATCCACCGAAATCACCTCCATCTCCGTAGCAATGGTGCCCAATTTCTGATCAATCACGGGAGGAATACCAAAGGTCTTTTTCTCCTCGATGCATTCATTGACAAGTTGACGATAACGGGGTTCAAAGATGTATAATCGGAGCTTTTCGCCAGGGAAGACGACCAGGTTAAGCGGAAAAAGGGGCAAAAACTCCATTCTTATTGGGCAGAGAGAGGTAGAGGATACTATGTGGGTCCTAGATTTCGAACTCCATTTCTACGAATTTGTTTCAATTCCCAGAGAATCCATCCCAGTAATATCAGGTATTCCAGGGCGACCCACCATAAATTTTCTTCATATAAATCTGTTCGGTAGGTAGCATAGGTAAAGGGTAAAAAAACGGTCCAAACCACCGGATACCGAAATGTGGTAAATACGCTCATGGCCACCAGGCTACAAGCATACCAGGGGTGGACAATGGTGGCCAGGGCAAAATACCCAAGGAAAACCCACATCATACTAGCAGGTAGCCCCGGCCAATCCGGCCTTTTTTCCCGAAAACTATAAACGAATATGCCTACTATTATGATCAGACTTAGAAAGGGCCCTACCTGATGAATCACATTCCACCCGACGAGACCAAAGCCTATTGCCCGAATCACGTACCAAAGACTGGCATTAAACTCAAAAACCTCTACATACAGGCTAAAACTCTGTCGAATGTTCTGTAACGTTTGTAGGAGTTCTGCTGGCCAATCAGCTATCGAACTGCTGAAAAAGGGAATAAAGCTGATCAAAAACAGGCTACCTACTATGCTGCCAAAAATAAAAACCCGCTTCCACCCTAGCCTGCGAATCAGCAAAGGCATGAGCATGAGCGGCAACAACTTGGTAGCCACCGCGAGGAAAAAAGGGAAGCTGGCCAGTTGCCATTTTTCCTGACTCAAGAGGTCTATACTCCAAAGCAGAAAGAATATCATCAAGGCCTCGAAATGCAGGTTACCACTCCATTCCGCAATGACCAGAGGATTAAGCGCGTACCAACCCAGCCAATGTAGCGGGAGTTTCCATCGCTTCAATAAGCGCAGCATCATCCAGAGGCTCCCTACTTCGGCCAGGAATATAGACGCTTTAAGCACCAGGACCCCCTCATACAAATCTCCCTCCGCGAGCCAGGCTCCTAAGGCAAACAACATTTGCAGCACCGGCGGATAAATGGTGTAATACTCAGGAGAGTTCAGGGCTTGGAACCAATCATTGTCGAGGCCCAGGGCAGCCAAACGAGCGGGATCAGCGGTGATTTCGGAGGGCAAGGACAAAAAGGGATTCTCCCCGTACACTGTGAGGCTTCCATCCCACAGAAATCGAAAGTAATCATTGGACAGTTCCGGCAAGGCCCAAAAAGCAAGGAACCTTAGCAAAACCCCTGCAGCCAAAACGCCTTTGATGGTATCCCAGCGAGGCAGCTGGTTCATCACCCAAAGGTAGGCGGCAAACATCCCCAAAAACCAGGCGATCACAGCCACAAAGTCTGTCCGAGGCGTAAACCAAAGCAGGCCTACCAAACAACTTGCCTGAAGCAGAAAGGCCACCATGAGGGTCGACAGGCTGGTGGGTTGCTTAGCAGGAAGAGATGTGGGCATGATGCTTTTGGGATAAAGGTACAATAAAGACAAAAGGAAGATGAATGATCATCTTCCTTTTTTAGGTGATTATCCCTTTGGAGGGCTTGATTCCTCCGGGATGCATGAAGGGAAAAATGGGCGGCACTGTGTCCACAACAGTGCCAACCCTTGCTTACTCCGTCTTATAAATCTTAGATTGAACCATTCGCTTACCACCTTCTTCGATCAACTGTACCATGTACCAGCCTTCTGCCAGGGTAGAAATATCCAGTTCAAGTGGCTGACCAGGGGTGATGGGCTGCTGGGTCACGTTTACTTCTTTACCCATGGCGTCAATAATTCTGATGACAAAGGTGCCTCCCAGCGGATCATTCAACCAGACATTTAGGGAATTGGCTGCCGGGTTCGGGAAGACAGACATACTCAACAGATTGGTCGTATGGGTTACGGTAATGGGGGCTCCCGGAACATCCAGAGAAGCACAGATATTCAGGGCATTCACCAGGTTCAATACGTCTACGCCAGTGGTGGTACCAAACTGAACCACAGATAGATCAAGGAAATTTGGATTGGTGCTATCTCCATTGAATATCAGGGTATGGATGGTGTAATCTCCGGCAATGTGCACGGTGAAGTCAGGGGTAGTATTTACCTGCTCAATCACCAGACCGCTACCTGAAGTAAGGACATAGATGGTGCTATATCCAGCAGGCACTACCGCATTGCCATCTGGGGTGGCACTGAGGTGAGCGCTTCCACCAGAGAGGGCTACGGTATCTGCTACAGCCGTCAGGCTTCCGGCATCAGCTGTACAAGGGGCTTGAACGTGTACGCCTGCCCCAGCTACATCCAAAGATGCACATAGATCATTGGCGGCTACCAGGTTCAACACATCTACGCCAGTAGTCGTTCCGAATTGAACTACACTCAGGTCGAGGAAGTTCGGGCTATTGGGGTCGCCATCATATACCAAGGTATGGATGGTGTAGTCTCCCACCGCATTCACGGTGAAATCTGGCGTTGCATTGACCGCTTCGATGACCAGGTTAGAACCGGAAGTCAGGACGAAAATGGTCGAGTATCCCGCAGGTACGTTGATGTTGCCATCAGGCGTAGCGGAAATCATGGCACTGCCATTCTGCAAGAACACTGGGTCCTGATCAATGGTCAGCGTACCGGCATCTGCCGTACAGGCTTGAACATGTACGCCTGCTCCTGCTACGTCAAGAGAAGCACAGAGGCCATTGGCGGCCACGAGATTCAATACATCTACACCAGTGGTGGTTCCAAACTGCACGACACTCAGGTCGAGTAAATTCGGGCTATTGGGATCACCATCATAGACCAGGGTATGGATGGTATAGTCTCCTGCGGCAGTAACGGTGAACATGGGCGTAGTATTGACTGCTTCGATCACCAGGCTGGTACCGCTGGTCAATACATAGATGGTAGAATATCCTGCTGGTACGTTGATGTTGCCATCAGGCGTAGCAGCAATCATCGCACTACCATTCTGTAGAATCACGGGATCTTGTACGATGGTCAAGGTTCCAGCGTCTGCGGTACAGCTCTGTACGTGTACAGGCGCACCTGCGACATCCAGAGAAGCACAGAGGCCATTAGCGGTTACCAGACCGAGTACATCTCCTCCTGTGGTGGTGCCAAACTGCACGACCGAGAGGTCTAAGAAATTGCTGCTGTTTGGGTCTCCGTCATAGACGAGGGTATGGATGGTATAGTTTCCAGCGGCATTCACAGTGAAGTCAGGGGTAGCGTTCACCGCTTCGATCACCAGGTTAGAGCCGCTAGTCAGGACGAAAATGGTCGAGTATCCCGGAGGTACGTTGATGTTGCCATCAGGCGTAGCGGAAATCATGGCGCTGCCATTCTGCAGGAAGACTGGATCCTGATCGATGGTCAGGGTACCGGCATCTGCTGTACAGCTCTGTACGTGTACAGGGGCACCGGCTACATCCAGAGAAGCACAGAGGCCATTGGCGGTTACCAGACCGAGCACATCGCCTCCGGTGGTCGTTCCGAACTGAACTACACTCAAATCGAGGAAGTTCGGACTGTTTGGATCGCCGTCATAGACGAGGGTATGGATGGTATAGTTTCCAGCGGCGTTGACGGTGAAGTCTGGCGTAGCGTTTACCGCTTCGATCACCAGGTTGGAACCGCTAGTCAAGACAAAGATGGTAGAGTATCCCGCAGGTACATTGATGTTGCCATCAGGCGTAGCGGAGATCATCGCACTACCATTCTGTAGGAAGACAGGGTCTTGATCGATGGTCAGCGTACCGGCATCTGCGGTACAGCTCTGTACGTGTACTGGCGCACCGGCGACATCCAATGAAGCACAGAGGCCATTGGCCGTTACCAAGCTGAGCACATCGCCTCCGGTAGTCGTTCCGAACTGCACTACACTCAAATCGAGGAAGTTCGGGCTATTGGGATCGCCATCATAGACGAGGGTATGGATGGTATAGTTTCCAGCGGCATTCACGGTGAAGTCAGGGGTAGCGTTGACCGCTTCGATCACCAGGTTAGAACCGCTAGTCAATACAAAGATGGTAGAGTATCCCGCTGGCACATTGATGTTGCCATCAGGCGTAGCGGAGATCATCGCACTACCATTCTGTAGAATTACGGGATCTTGTACGATGGTCAGGGTTCCAGCGTCTGCGGTACAGGCTTGGACGTGTACCCCAGCTCCGGCTACGTCCAGCGATGCACAGAGGCCGTTGGCGGCTACCAGGTTCAAGACGTCTACGCCAGTAGTCGTACCAAACTGCACCACACTCAAGTCGAGGAAGTTTCCACTGTTGGGATCTCCATCGTAAACCAACGTATGAATGGTGTAGTCTCCTGCGGCATTCACGGTGAAGTCTGGCGTAGCGTTGACCGCTTCGATCACCAGGTTGGAACCGCTAGTCAGGACAAAAATAGTTGAGTATCCCGCAGGCACGTTGATGTTGCCATCAGGCGTAGCGGAGATCATGGCGCTACCATTCTGTAGGAAGACAGGGTCTTGATCGATGGTCAGGGTACCGGCGTCTGCGGTACAGCTCTGTACGTGTACAGGGGCACCGGCTACATCCAGAGAAGCACATAGACCATTGGCCGTTACCAAGCCGAGCACATCGCCTCCGGTAGTCGTACCAAATTGCACTACACTCAAATCGAGGAAGTTCGGACTGTTTGGATCGCCATCATAGACGAGGGTATGGATGGTATAGTTTCCAGCGGCGTTGACGGTGAAGTCAGGGGTAGCGTTTACCGCTTCGATCACCAGGTTAGAACCGCTAGTCAATACAAAGATGGTAGAATATCCCGCAGGCACATTGATGTTGCCATCAGGTGTAGCGGAAATCATGGCGCTGCCATTCTGTAGGAAGACAGGGTCCTGATCGATGGTCAGGGTACCGGCGTCTGCCGTACAGCTCTGTACGTGTACAGGCGCACCTGCGACATCCAGAGAAGCACAGAGGCCATTGGCGGTTACCAGACCGAGTACATCGCCTCCGGTGGTGGTGCCAAACTGCACGACCGAGAGGTCTAAGAAGTTGCTGCTGTTTGGATCGCCATCATAGACGAGGGTATGGATGGTATAGTTTCCAGCGGCGTTGACGGTGAAGTCAGGGGTAGCGTTTACCGCCTCGATCACCAGGTTGGAACCGCTAGTCAGGACGAAAATAGTTGAGTATCCCGCAGGCACGTTGATGTTGCCATCAGGCGTGGCGGAGATCATGGCGCTGCCATTCTGCAGGAAGACAGGGTTCTGATCAATGGTCAGGGTACCGGCATCTGCCGTACAGCTCTGTACGTGTACAGGCGCACCGGCTACATCCAGAGAAGCACACAAGCCATTGGCGGTTACCAGACCGAGCACGTCGCCGCCCGTGGTCGTTCCGAACTGCACCACACTCAAATCGAGGAAATTCGGACTATTGGGATCGCCATCATATACCAGAGTATGGATGGTGAAGGTTCCGGTAGAATTCACG
>JBCBGC010000015.1:0-83147 GCA_038527215.1 Bacteroidota bacterium | reverse complement strand
AAATGGCGTCCCCGCTAAAGGAGACAAAAAGCCCCATATCGTGGTTACCCTGGATTGCTGCCACTCCGGAAGCGGTACCCGTGATTTCATGGAGAATCCCAATTTCAAAACCCGGAACCATGATTTCCTGCAAGGCATGACCCGTGGAGATGGCATTTCTGCTAAGGCAGTCCGGACCCTCGATAGCTATTATAAAGGCTACTATGCCGATATGCCCGGCGCATTGCGCATTCCTTCTTCCAAGCACGTCCTGCTCTCCGCCTGTACTAACCTGGAAAAAGCAGGAGACCTTTCCGGCATCGGCGGCGTATTTACCAGTAGCCTGATCGAAATCCTGGACGAGGCCCAGGGTGCAGGGGAAACCCTCAACTACCCTAATCTCTACACGCGGACCCGCTCTCGGGTGCTGGGCAAGCGTAGCAAGCAAAGCCCACAGTTTGAAACTATCTTTGGCTTCAATGCCTACACCGCCTTCCTCGAAGGCTGGGAATCCGGCAATCCTGAGGAGGCGGAAGTCTTCCCCAAAGGCAAAAGCTGGTACGTCCGCTTTGGTGCCATTCACGGGCTCCCGGTAAGATCCGAGGAAAAAATCCAGGTGCGCCTGTATAAATCTCAGGGCCATGAATTCCTGGGCACGGCAACCATCAAGAAGGTCAACATGCAGGAAAGTAAGCTGGCCTTTGAAGGGGAAGTACCCTTGAAGAAAAGAGAAGACACCCTGGACAAAGACGAAAGCGTCGAGCCATACGTAGCGGAAATTGTTTCGCTGCCTGCCGAGCCCCAATACGTGTGGGTTAATGCCGGCGATAATGCCTCTGTAGGCAAATCCCTAAAAGAGGCGTGGGGTAAGCAGTTGACCGACCGCGATCCCAACCTGGAACGCTTCAATATCCTGACCACGGATGATAAAGACAGCTCTGACAAGCCAGAAGTAGAAATTCGTATTTCTGCCGAAGGCAATATGGAGCTCTACGATATGCTGACCGGCAAAAGGAAGTTCTCCGCGATTGCCGATAGCGGCGACCCCAACAAAAGCTTGCGGGAAATCAAGAGCGCCGTGGCGACCATGATGCGCTGGAAGCGTCTTTTTGCCCTCGAAAATCCTAAATCCAAGCTCGCTGACCTCTTCGAGTTGGAACTGAATACCATGGATTATCAAGAGTGGAAGAAAGGAGAATATGACTTCTCCGATGCGGACGATCTGGAGGAACTCTACCGCAATATGACGGTCCACAATGCCGGAGAAATCAAGCTCTACGGCTCCAAGGACAACCTCATCACGGAGGACAATGCAGAGGCCATGGGAATCGGCTGGGAAAAAGATGGTATCCTGCATCGCTTCAAGTTGAAGAGCAAAAGTGAGGAAGACGATCTGTTCTTCTATTTCTACACCTTCAATGATGACTGTGGTATCAAGCTGCTGAAAGATGTGGCCATGGAAAAAGCCACCAGTGACGAAGGTTTTTACCTCAGTGACCTGGGCCTGCTCCGTCTCGAAGATCACGAATCAGAAGCCCATTTCCGCTTCAAAATGATCATCAGTAAGCAGCGGATTGACCCTACTACCCTGGAGCAGGCCGGATTGGAAGGCAGTCGGGGAGACTTTGGGGGCATCGTCGGTGCGTCGGATATGGCCGACTGGGATACCGCAACCCTGGAGATCAAGCTGATCCGTCAGGAAGCCCAGGTAAATGATTCCGACGACGTAAAAATGGCCGAAGGCGCCATGGTTATCAAGCCTCACAAAGGCATTAAAGCTGACCTGAGTCTGGTTTCTGCCAGCGCCAATTCCCGCAGCCTGGACCCCAGCAATAAACTGGGCTTCTTTGAGCAGCAGGATGGGGTAGAAATGGTGAGCTTCAGCGGGACCCGGGGATTGGGTAGCCAAAACGTGCTCGAACTGACCAACCTGGAGGTGGAAGATCCAGCTGCCCTGGAAGATGATCCGCTCCAGATTCAGTTAGGTCAGGACCTGGGAGATGACGAAATGATGTTACCCCTGGCTTTCGATGGACAGCACTTCCGCATCATCGGTGAGTCTGAAAGTAAGGATGGGAAAACCCAAATCAATATTCGCTCTCTGCCAGAAGTACGCCCCGTGATGAACGAGGACGGGACCAAAGTAGAAAACCCCTTTGGGGAAGAAGCTGGGGACCGTAGTCTGTTCCGGGCCTTGAAAATGGCTTTTTTCAAAGTCTATCTCAAAAAGCCGCTGGAAAACAAGCTGCAATTCATCGAGTATAAGGACAATGGAGATATTCAATACCGGGTGGATGGCTTGAAAAACCGCGTCCAGACCGGAGAAAACCTTCTGCTCCTGATCCACGGCATCATTGGCAACACCCAGGAAATGGCCGAAAACATGGGCCAGATCATGGATGCCGATGGAAAGGCCCTCGCCACCAAGTTCGATACCGTCCTCACTTATGACTACGAGAACCTGAATACGCCCATTCGGGAAATCGCCACCCAGCTCCAGACCGCACTCTCTGAGGCTGGTTTTGACGGCAGCGCCAAAAAACTGACCATCATGGCCCATTCTATGGGAGGATTGGTGAGCCGCTGGTACGTCGAAAGACTGGGCGGAAATGCGGTGGTCAAAAAAGTCATCCTGGCCGGAACGCCTAACCAGGGTTCTGTCTTCGGAAAGATTGAAGGGGCGCGCAAGTTTGCCATTCAGGCCCTGGATATCGCTGCCAACTTCCTGCCCGATATGATTCCATTCTCCGGCACCCTGCTCAAGGGCCTCAAGGCCCCCGCAGAAGCCCTGGTTACCCTGGGAGAAATGATGCCGAATTCCGGTTTCCTCACCGAGCTCAACGATAGCCCGGACCCAGGCGTGGAATATGCAGTGGTCGCGGGGGATGTAACGGAGTTTGATGCGGACAAAAAGGGCTTTGGTGCCTTCCTGGAGGGCATCCAGAAGCGCATCGGCGAGTTGGTGCAAAAAGAAGACCGACATGACATCGCCGTGTCCGTGGAATCCATCCTGAACAAGGTCGTTTGGGAAGGCCGTAAACAAGCGGTCAAGACCAATACGCCTGTGTGTCATCACATGAACTATTTCACTGCCGACGAAGGTCGCAAGGCCATCGCCGAAGCAGTAGGATAAGCTATCTCAAGGGAGCTGCGGCCAGCCGCAGCTCCCTACTTCAACCCTTCCAGCCATGTCTGATGCCGTAGCCCCGGTAACCCTCGCCAAAGGTTCAGCCTTTGAAAAAGCCAAAGTAATGGGCTGTAAAGTGGATATAGAACTCGTGGTCGAGCAAGCCTTTCCCAAACCAGTTCATGGCTATCTGGTCATATTTGAGCATGCCTATACCATTCATAGCATTGCTCAACCCATAATTATTCGTCCTGATGAACACGGGCCAGGCAGTCGCATTAACATCACTCCTCATCAAAAGGCTTTTGGCCTCAGCTTCAACAGTACCGATCCCTGGGGTTGGGTAGGCATCAAGGTTTTTATTTCCCCCATGGAAATCAATGTAGACCAGTTCAAGCAAGATGAAGCGGCTGAATCCAGTCGTGCGCAAAACCTGCTTGAATCTGATTGGCAGTTACCCGAAATCTGGACCTCCAGGTTCTTATCCTTTGATGTTGATCTGTCCAAACCATAATCCCTGAATCATGCCCTCCAAGGCCCGTAAAAAACTCATCAACTTCAAGCATAGCTACGCCCTGATCATCGCCGTGGAGGGATATCCTCATATCCATGCGCCCCTGTCCACCCCCAAGCGGGATGCCGAGGAATTGGAAAAAGTCCTGATCGAATTTCAGGGCTTTAAGCAAAAGGAGATCAAACGCCTGACCAATCCCACCAAAGCGGAAATACTGGTAGCCATCGAAGAGCTCAAAGCAACCATCCTTGCCCAACAGCCTGCCACGCCCCTGGAAGACCAGGTTCTCAAGGTGGAAGAGCAGAGTTGTTTGCTGGTGTATTTTGCCGGACATGGCAAAGGCGGTGAGCCATCGGAAGGAGGGCCGGTAGGCTACTTACTGCCCAACGATGCTCAGCTACGCAATGTCCCCCTCCGGGAAAATGAGACCCTTTTGCCAATGGGGGAGCTATATCGGCAGTTGTCGGACATTCCGGTGCATCACCTGCTCTTGATTCTCGATTGCTGTTTTGCCGGGAATTTCAATCGCGTCAAAACCACCCGGGGAGATTTTACCATTGGCCTCAGTCCAATGACCGAAATCAGGTTTGAAACCTATAAGTCCAAAGCAGCCTGGCAAGTCATGGTTAGTGCCAGTGCCTCGGAGGAAGCGGCAGATTTTATCAGTACCCGGCCCGAGCACGCAAAACTGGATGACCAATGGGTAGGCAGAAAACATTCCCCCTATGCCCAGGCCTTACTGGAAGCCCTCGGCGGAGACGTGAATGTGGATGTCAAACCACCGGGCAAGCAATTGGGCGATGGCATCATGACCTGCGATGAGCTGAACTTTTTCCTTAAATCCCGGGTTTCAGAAATTTCCAAAAGCAGCAGCCAGCATGAGGTGCAAACGCCGGATATCTTCCGTATGCCGCAGCATGAAGGAGGAGAATTTATTTTCTCCGATCCCCGCCATCCCTTTAACCAGGATAACTGGGCCGAAATCAAAAATCAGAATCCTTATAAAGGGCTGAACCAATACGATGTGGCAGATGCTGGCTTTTACTTTGGAAGGGCCAGTGATCTGGAAAAAATCAAGGAAAAAATGCAGCCGGATGAGCATGAGCTCAACCCGCCTCTGCTGCTCTTGACCGGTGCCTCCGGCACCGGCAAATCCTCCCTGATCAAGGCAGGTTACCTGCCTTTTCTCCTGGATGAGGGCTACCAATTATATCAGGTCCGGCCTGGCGATGACCCCTGGAGTTTATGGCGGTATGAGCCGAAAGAACAGACTTGGGAACATACCAAACATAGCTTTGACCAACTTGATCCTGCTCAAAAGCAGGTATTGTTCGTCGATCAATTCGAAGAACGGTTCACCGCTTGTACACCGGTCCGGGGAGCCCTGCTGGAAGGTGAACTGGAACGATTACTCAAAGGAGCCACCCGCGCCAACGGACCTTTCAAGCTCATTTTGAGCATGCGCTCAGATTTTGACTGGCAATGGCAATTATCTGAGCTGGGAAAACAGTTGATGGCCAATGATGGGAAATATGCGGATTATGTCCGGGTGCATCGCATTGTAGAACTCGGGCTAAATGATCTTAGAGACGCCCTGCAAAAACCGGCTCACCTGCTGGCCTATGAATTCGAAGAAGGCTTGGTCGACATGATCCTCCAGGAACTCGATTACCTGCCCCACGCCTTATCCATTCTCTCCCTGACCATGGAGGACTTGGTTGACCTGGCCTGGGAAACCAAGGTGGTGAAGGGCAACAAGCGAACCCTGCCCACGGACATTTACCTCCATAAATTGAAGGGCGTCAGAGGGGCCCTCAGCCGGAGAATGGAATCCCTGTATCAACAACTCAGCCCGGACAAGGAGGGCGAAGCCGCGACTCCAGAGGGGGAAGCGCCTCCGCTGACCGACAAACAGAAACTTTTCCAATATATTTTCTTCCGCCTGACCAACCTGGCAGGTGGGCAGTATGCTCGCCGCCGGGTGTATCGCACCCCCGGGCAAGACGAATTAGATTTTGGCGCAGCTCAGCAGGAGATGGTGGAAGAAATCCTGGACCTCCTGGAAAAAGGCCAAATGCTGTCCCGAGGCGGCACCAAAGAAATGAGCCTGGAAGGAGCAGAGGAGAGGGAATTAGTCCCTCCCTATGTCGAACTGATACACGATTCCCTGATCAATGCCTGGCCCACCGGGAAACAATGGATTCAGGATTTCGGCAAAGACACCTTGCTGTTGCAAGAGCAACTCCGGACTGCCGTAGAAGAACACCTGAATTTCTCACCGGAAGACGCTTCTTTCAACGGGATCAAACCCCCTAATTGGGCCGGGCAGGCCAAACTCTTGCAAGTTCAACACAGTGTCCTCGACCCACAGGATGCCTGGCTGTGTCGGGACAAAGAAGAAAGCGTGGATTCCAGTTCTCTGGACTTTTTGCTATGGGAAGAGGACCCGATTGATGAACAACTGGAGACGCTTAAGCAATGGCCAAAATTTGCCGATTGTGCGGGGCCGAAAGAAATACGGGCAGCCATCAAGCAAGTCATGCGCCCCTGGCTGAATGGCATGGAAAAGGCCTTTCTGAAGGAAAGTTTTCAAGACCAAAAAACGGAATTACAAAAGGCTATCGATGCCAAAAACGCCGCCCTGAAGGATAAGCGGCTGGCTGAAGAGCGACAGCGGGAACTGGCCGAAATGACCCGACAACAAAAACTACAAACCCTGGCTTTTAAGAAAAAATACCAGGAGCGAGCCATGCGGGATTTGTTTCTCATTCAAAATGGCATCAAGCCTAATCTCCATTTGTTGTTGGTAGCCATAGACGATTATCCTGGGGAAAACTTTGATCTTGGCGGTTGTGTGATCGATGTGGAAGCCATCCATCAAGCCTTTGCCACCCAAGGGGAGGTTTTGCTTAGGGAAGCTGGCGAGCCAGTTCCGGAAACGGGCGTAGAACCCGACCGAGCAGGCCTGTTTAACCAGATTCATCTCCACAAGCTGATCAATGATCAGGCCACCCCGGACAAAATTGTAGAACGGCTCAATATCATTCAGGAAGAGGCCGGTATTTTTGATTTTGTCCTGGTCCACGTTACCGGGCATGCGACGCAGGAAGGAGAAGCCCTTAGGCCCAGAGAGGATAAGCCGAAGGAAAAACGTGCCCGGACCGTCTTCTGCGCCTATCCCAAAGATCCGGAATCGACCGGTCAGGGAGGACTGGCCTATGATCCCATGACCGACCTCTCTATCTGTCAACCATTGATGAAAATCGATGCCAAAGTGGTCTTGCTGGTCGACTTCTGCTATTCCGCTGGTTTTCTCCAGCCTATCGTAGAAGCCAACAGCTCAGGGGAAGTCGACACCTATATCCATAGTGTTTTTGCCCTGAGTGCCAGCGGACCCGATCAGGTCGCTAAGGAAACCCATGCCGGGGGGGTCTTCTCGCAAGCCATCCGGAAGGCTTTTGCAACAGATGCGGCGGATAAAGATCAGAATGGCGTGGTCTACCTGGACGAGCTCTACCAGTATGTCACCCAGGAAGTGAGGAAAAATGCTGTGGACCAGGATGTATTCGCGGTCATGCCGGGAGCCATGACCAACATTCCCCTCTTCCAACGGGGAAAAGAGTTCGCCTTCCCCAAAAAGCAACTTATGCTGAGTGGACATATTACCGAAGAGGAAGTCATCAATAGTGTCCTGGAGATGATGTTAGACGACACCAATCGCGAAGCATTTGAGAATATATTATCGGAAGAATTTTCCATTGGCACCAGATAAGCCTTAACCAACAGACCTATGGGTTTAGAATTCAATTTTGTCGCAGAAGACGACCTAAAACGAGATTGGTTGCGGTTGCTGGCTTTTATCAAAGCAGAGCGAACCCATGAACCAGCTTTCCAGGCATTATTTGATAACCTCCTGGAAGACCACAATCATCCTTATTATCATCAGGCATTAACCTTAAAAATGTTCTATGATTTTACGCCCTTAGCGCCCCTCTCATGGGAAAAAGAGGAAGAACCGAACCCCTCAGAGAGCGATCAGGCTTCAAGGTAAAAGGTGTACACTACCCTGTATTTTGGTCCCGTTACCCTGTGGAGCTGTCCCTTTACCTAAAAAATAACTAGTTTAAAAAATATACGGAAAAGCATACAAAGCTCATATTAACCCCCTAAAGCCCACTTCTATGGCATCTTTAAAATTAGGATCCTTCGACTCCGGGAAAAAACCCGCTGACTTAGACACATATTTCAAGCCGATGCACGGCATCATGGCCCCCGCCCTGCAGAAACTGAAAAAATTCCGTGATGATGGTAAGTGGCGTCCTTTTGAACAGGCTACGGGCAATGAAGTTTGGGAACTGCAGCAATTCCTGCACGACGCAGGATTTTTGCCTCACAATAAACCTACCGGCATCTTCGACTATGTAACCCTGGCTGGCGTACGCCTGTTTCAGGAATACGTCCGCACCATCGAGGGCAATAGTGATATCGGCACCCCAGATGGGATCATCGGCACCAAAGGCCGTGCCCACGTAGATCGCTGGAAAAAAGCTGGCCTAAAAGCCTCCTGGGGCAAGGCTAGTCCTTCTTCGCCGAGTGCGGAGTATACCAAGTGGATGAACATGCTCAACAAGGCCAAAGCTCACTTCCAGGCCAACCAGCATCCCGTCCTCAAAGCCTCCGAAGCATTTACCGGAAATACTGATACCCGCAAGCTTGCTGAGTGGTCCTTTGATCCCACCGATACCCATCTGATTGGCATTCGTCGCAACGAGGACCGCAAGGAACTGTCCCGGGTCAACGATGACCTCTTTATCCTATTGATCAATGGTCTGTGCTTCAAATTCTGGGGTTCTACCGATCCCAGCGCCAAACTAGCCGGTCGTAACGATGAGCCTTTCCTGGTCGCAGGGCAGCATGTATATCGTTTCGGTTGGCACAAAGTCTCCAACGCAGAAAAAGTATACAAGGCGCTCAAGCCTTCTAAAATGCAGGGCGTACTCGTGCTGCGCGATACCGATAACGACAATGCCTTCACCGATGTAGAAATCGCCAAAGGCAAGCTGACGGCTAATAACAGTATCAACATCCACTGGTCTGGCATCGGAAGTTTCAATTTCTCTGCAGGATGTCAGGTCATCGCTGGTCAAAGCTATATCAATGACCAGGACCAGAAAATCGACTGCCGCGGCCATGCTTCTTCTTCTTACGCCGGGCTAAAGAGCGGCAAAACCATGGGTGCCTACAACGTACTGGCTGACCTGATCATGGCCTACGCCCCAGTCGGCAAGCATGAAGTGATCTACACCCTGGGCCGGGATGGTGCCCTCGACCTGGAACCAGGGCTGGGCGAAGCCTATGCCGGACAATTGGTCGATCGCATGAAAAAATAAGTCCTTCTTTTCGTTTAGATCATGGAGAAGCCCAGTATTTGGGCTTCTCCCTTTTCCTGTGAATATGCCTCCCTTCCAGGCAAAAAGAGCCTATGCCAAAACAAGTTCATCGTCCAAAATACCGAATTAGTGAAATTTTTTGGTTATCATTATTCTTAGCAGCTACCACTACCCCCTAAGACCTAAGCATGAAGTACGAGATCATCCACGACACCATAGCGCGGCAGGTGTTCGAGAAATCTTCTACGGAGGCACGTACGCGCCGGAAAGTGGAGAAATATATCAGAGAGCGATATGAAGCCTTTAGCCATAGAAATGCGCAGCTTACACAGGATGATGTGGATTATATCAACCCTTATCTTTCTCAGGTAAGCATTTCTCAGGAGGAAACCGCCTTTATACGGCAAGGCAAAAAAGCCTTACTGGCGGCCCGAAGGAGACGTCAACTCCTCGCCTTATCTATCGGAATTATTCTGGCCATTTCGGCGGGGGTAGCCATTTGGTATGCCTTCCAGGCCCAGGCTGCTCAAAAAAAGACGGAGGCAACCCTGACAGAGTTAAAAGGGGCTACGGCCAACATTGTGCAGTCCATTCTCGTGGATGCCAAACGGGATATTTATAAGCTCCGCTATGAAGGGGCGGCTCAAAAATATGTCAACGCCATCCAACTTGAAGGACTACCTGACGAGGTAGCTAAGGGCATGATGGAACTCGCTTTTTACTTCAATGAAGCGCATCAACTGGACACAGCCAGGAGTCTCGTGGATAGTATCTCAGTTCTGCTAAACCAGCCGCTGCAATCCCCAACCTCTCAGGCGGAGATCAGAGACCAACTGCAAGGCTTCAACCCAGCCTTTTACGATACGCTCTACCAACGATATTATCCGGTGATGATCGAGGTAAACGAAGATTTCGCCCTCGGGAAATTTGAAACCACTATGTGGCAATATAGCCTGTATTGCCTGGCCACGGGTCAGGATAGGATGAATCGGATTGGGTATAAATTGGGCT
Organism: Bacteroidota bacterium; assembly: GCA_038527215.1. Taxonomy (GTDB): domain Bacteria; phylum Bacteroidota; class Bacteroidia; order J057; family J057; genus JAWPMV01. Next base: position 73,126 of record JBCBGC010000015.1, on the reverse strand, counting down.
GGGGTCTGAATGGAGATTATCCCGTAGTCGCGGTGAGTTGGTTTCAAGTGGCCAGATATGCCAACTGGCTCAGTAAGCAAATGGGGCTGGATACGGTGTACGTTTTCCAGGCAGAAAACCGCGTAGGACCTATCCTTGAGGAGGCCAATGGGTATCGGCTTCCCAATCGCAGCCTTTGGCGAGCGGCGGCCCGGGCGGGTCAAAGTACCCAGTTCAGTGGCAGCGAGGATATCAATGAAGTGGCCTGGTGGTCCAGTAATGCCAGTGCCAGAACCCATGTTGTCGGGGAGCTAAAACCCAATGCATTGGGCTTTTTCGACATGAGCGGAAATGTCCGCGAATGGAACCAGGATCTCTACATGTCAGGAGGATCGTTCCGAACTGCCCTGGGCGGCAGTTGGTTCAATGTTACCGCTTCAGAATGTGGGGTGATGGGCCAGAGTTATTTTAAACCTACAGATGACATGCACCGGGATCTGGGATTCAGGCTGGCCAGGCCCCTTATTTCAACTAACTAGTCCATATTGACAGCTCTAATACAACAGGATGGAATCCATAGCTTATGACCAGAATTTTTTGTTCCGTCAGCATCCCTGATCTTCCATCTCCATATTGAATGTTAACTTTTTTCTAATGCATACCCCTCTCATCTTCTTCGCCTTCGCCAACGACAGCTCTGCCCATCTGGGCTTGCTGAAGGAGGAAAGCCGGCGGGTCTTCCGCGCCCTCGAAGAACTAGACCGCAAAGAATACCTCAAAATCCACCGGGAAGAATCTGCCAGTGCCAAAGACATCTTTGAGGCTTTTACCCGCAACAAAGACCGCATGGCCATCTTTCACTATGCCGGACATGCCAACGGCACCCACCTGGAGTTAGAAGAGGGACATGGTAATGCCGAGGGACTATCGGTCCTCATGGGCGAGCAGGACAGCCTCAAGCTGGTCTTTCTCAATGGCTGCTCCTCCAGGGGTCAGGTCAAAACCCTCATGGATGCCGGGGTAAAGGCAGTCATCGCTACCTCCGTGCCCATTCAGGACAAAATGGCCATGGAGTTCAGTGAGCAGTTTTACGAAGCCCTGGCCCATCGTCGGACCATCGGGCAGGCCTTCCAATTGGCCCACGCCTACATTAAGACCCACCATGCTCCACAGGAAGAAAAGAGCTTCAAGGACATGATGTGGGGTGATTTTGAAGCCATGTTGGCCGGGACTAAGGAAGAAGAGGAATTACCTTGGGGATTGTATGTAAAAAAGGAGCATCAGGACGAAATCCTCAACTGGAAACTGCCCTACTATCGTCCGGTCAGCCTGCCGGATGAAGTCCGGGATGGTGTCAAGCGAGACTTTACCGCCAACCGCTATATGATTCAGGTCCTCTTCGAAATGGCTAAATATCAGCCAGACATCTATCACCGCATGGTGGAGCAGCGGGGCGACCAAACCAGCAAGGTTGACTCCTCCACCTACCCGCAGTTGTTGATCAGTAGCTTTCCCTGGCCGATCGGGTCGCAGATCCGGATTTTGTTTGTGAAGGAATGGCGGGAGTTCGGGCATACGAGGCTCAAACAACTGCTCAGCACCTATGTCATTACCAGTCAGGTGCTGTACTACATCTTGCTCTCGGATTTCTGGCAGCAGGTCAGTGAGAAAAAAGTCAGCTCACCAGCCAACGATTCCATGCGGCTGCCCTCCTCCAAAGAAAACTACGCTCAGACGGACTGGCTCAGCATGATCGCGCCGCTGGTGGAGCGCATGGAAGCCGATAACGGACAGCCCTTTGCCCCGGAATACGAGCTTATCCATGCCGCCTGGAAAGAAGAAGGCAGCTCCTTGCGCAAGGCCCACGCTTTCCTGGAAAAGCTCCGTGGTAAGATCAATGAATTGCCCACCGCTGACCTGGATAAAGTTTGTTTGAAGGTAGAGCAGGCCGTTTCCCTGGTGTTGCGTCAGGCTGCTTTTCTCAGCCGCTACCGCATGCTTACGGTCCGCAACATCTCGGTAGATATGCCCCGTACCCAAGGCCTCACCTATGAACTAGACATGGGCCACCTGAGCAATTCCGACGGCAACTTCCTGAGTCTTTATCAGGATGCCGATAAGCGCCGTAAGCAGACCTATACCAACAGTCGCTCCATCATCCTGGTAGATAATGAAGATCGCTTGACCTACGCCCTGGATTTGTCCCCCTTCTTCATGGACCGCAATACCTTTGTCAGTACCCTGCAAGGCGGCACCTCTCAAGATACCACCGCCAAACTTTACCTCATTGGCTGGGAAGCCGATGGCAAGGTGCATTACCTTTCTATAGATCAATCCATCTACCTGACCCTGGAAGAAAAACTCTATCAGGTGCACACGGATATGACCCAGGCGGATTTTGACGAAGGAAAAAATGCCGAAGAAAATCAGCAGGATGCCGCTGACGATTGGTTGGATGATGACTTTGGGGATGAATTTGAAGAGGATAGCCTCCCCACCACTACCGAAGAAAGCCCCAAGGCTTTTTCCCTCCTAAAAATGCAGTACGATACCTTTATTGCCGATCTTTCCACCCCTCAATCCACCCAGGTCCATGTTGAGTAACCCCTTCAAATTCCTCGATTCCTACCAAAAGGAAGATGCCAAGCGCTTTTTTGGTCGGAATAAAGAAATCGCCCAGCTATTCAATGCGGTGCAGTCTTCCAACCTCATCATGGTGTATGGCGGGTCCGGTACCGGAAAAACCAGCCTCATCAACTGTGGGCTGGCCAATAAATTTACCGCATCAGACTGGCTCCCTATTGAGGTGAGGCGCAAGGCCGATATCAACACTTCCCTGGCCCGGGAGATTCGCAGCCAATTTTCCAATCCAGCGGACTTCGACGAAAGCCAGCCGGTTCGTCACGCCATTCGCAGTTTATACATGGACCACTTCCGCCCCATTTACCTCATCTTCGACCAGTTTGAGGAACTCTATATCATGGGACCTAAATCCGAGCAGCGGAAGTTTCACGATACCGTAAGCGATCTGCTTCAGGCGGGGATTCAATGCAAAATCCTGCTCATTATTCGGGAAGAATATCTGGCCTATCTGGCTGATTTTGAAAAGGCCGTGCCTTCCCTGTTTGACAACCGCCTGCGCATCGAAAAAATGAACCGGCAGAACCTCAGTCGGGTGATCGCAGGTACCTGCCGCTATGGCGGCATCACCCTGGACCAGCCTCGAAAAACCGTCTCCGACATCCTCGAAAATCTCCGCCAGAAGCGCGAAGGCATTGACCTGACCAACCTGCAGGTATATTTGGATCGCCTTTGGCGGAAAGACCTGGAAAGGCAAGGCCGAAGTGAGTCTGATACCATCACCTTTGATCCTGCACTGGTCGAGCGGGTAGGCAAAATGGAAAACGTGCTCTCCGATTTTCTGGATGAACAGATGCAGGAAGTGGAACAAGGACTCAAGCGTCGCGGCCACAAAAAACCCGAAGGTATCCCTCTGGAAATTCTGTTTACCATGGTTACAGAAGACGGCACCAAACGGCAGGCCGAAAAGCATACCATTCTGGAAGGCTTGCCGAAAAACCGGAACATCACTGCGGAGGATGTGGAGTTTTGTATGGCGGAATTTAACCGGATTAAATTGTTGCGGAGCTTTAAAGAGGAGGAATAGGTACAAGCAGGGCTTTTTTTCGAAAAATCCTCCTTTGCTACCCGTAAAAATACCTGATTTAGGACCGAAATTTCGAAATGTATACGGGAATGATTATCTAAAGGATATCTAATCCACTGATTATCATGTCTGTATCCCACGCCATCAACCTTCCCTTTGCCCGGAGTCATGCTTTTGTGATAGGCATCAATGACTACCAGCATGTAAGTCATCTCAAAACTGCGGTCAATGATGCCCAGGGCATCGCCCAGCGCCTGGTCGATGAACATGGCTACGAGGTGCACGGACCTTTGCTCAATCCTACCAAGGCAGAATTAGATAAACTCCTCTTTGAGACCATGCCTCAAGTGGTAGGAGCAGAGGACCGCATCGTCTTCTACTTCGCTGGACACGGCATCGCCCTGGATGGGGAAGAAGGCCCCAATGGCTATATCGTGCCCCTGGATGCCAAGCCTGGAGATAAGGAAACCCTGATCCCCATGGATGCCCTGAATCGCACCCTGCATGAATTACCTTGCCGGCATGGTTTGTTGATTCTGGATTGCTGCTTTTCGGGGGCTTTTAAATGGTCCACCGGCTTCCGGGATATCATTTTCGATCTGCCCAAAGTAGTATATGAAGAAAGGTTCTGGCGCTATGTAAAAGACCCGGCCTGGCAGGTCATTACTTCTTCTGCCTATGATCAAAAAGCAGTGGATGTCATCTCCGATCAAAGTATCGGCATGCGAGGCGAGACCCAAGGGCAGCATTCCCCCTTTGCCCACGCCCTCTTTGATGCCTTGGAAGGGGCAGCCGACATCATCCCGGCCGAACAGGGAGACGGCGTGATCACCGCCTCCGAACTCTATACCTTCCTGCGGGATGCGGTGGAAAACCAAACCGCCGACCGCACCAAAAGCCAGAGTCCTTCCATGTTTAACCTGGCCAAGCACGATAAAGGAGAGTTTATCTTTCTCAATCCTCGCCACCGCTTTAACCTCCCGCCTACCCCGGATCGCAATCCTTTCATGGGGCTGGCCTCCTATAACGAAGGAGACAGCCATTACTTCTTTGGGCGGGACAGCGTTACGGAAGCACTGATTGAAAAAGTAACCCAAAACCCCCTGACGGTAGTCAGCGGAGCCTCGGGCACCGGAAAGTCCTCCGTCATCAAAGCTGGTCTCTTGCCGCAGTTGCGCAAGGCAGGTTGGACCCTAATGGAGGTCATCCGACCCGGTAAGGAGCCGATGAAAGTGCTGCAAACAGAAATCGGCGACATCGCCAGCAAACTGCATGGAGATCAGCCCAGCCTGCTGATCGTGGACCAGTATGAAGAACTCATTACCCAATGCCTGCGGCCTGAAGACCGGATTGCCTTTGAAAAGCAGCTGGCCCAATGGCTTAACCAGCATCCTCAGCTGAGAATTATTCTCAGTATCCGTTCCGACTTTGAACCGCAATTCGAACGGGAGACCCTGGCCAAGTGGTGGCAAGCGGGGAAATATGTGGTGCCCTCCTTTAGCCTGGATGAAATCCGGGAAGTGATCACCCGCCCCGCAGCCCAGGCGGTGCTTTTTTATGAGCCGGAGGAATTGGTGGAAAAACTATGCGAAGAAGTCAGTCAGGCTCCCGGAGCCTTACCGCTCTTATCCTTTACCCTTAGCGAACTCTATCATGCCTACCTGAAAAGTGGGCGTCAGGACCGCGCCCTTTCCGGTGAGGATTATCAGCAACTGGGTGGGGTCATCGGTGCCTTGCGCACCCGAGCCAATGCCGAATACGATCAACTGGCCCCTGCCGAGCAGGCCAGTATGCAAAAGCTCATGTTGCGCATGGTTTCGGTCGAAGCAGGTGAGTTGGCAGGTAAGCGGGTATATGTGGAAGAACTCCACTACAACGATGCCGCAGAAAGCATGCGCATGCAGCAGATTGCCGATCAGTTGGTCAATGCCCGCTTATTACTCAAGGGAAAAGATGCCCAGGGCAGAACCTTTATAGAACCCGCCCATGATGCCCTGGTCCGGGCCTGGGCCAGGCTTTGGGAGTGGATCAAAGCCGTGGGAGAAGATAACATCGGCCTGCGGGCCAGTCTAAGTCAGGCGGTGAGTGCCTACCAGGACATGCAGCAAACCGAACCGAAAAAAGCCCGCAATCTTCTCTGGAACAATCACCCCAAACTCGCGACCCTCAAAGGAGAACTGCAAGGAAAAAATCATTGGCTGAATTCCCAGGAAGAAGGATTTGTCCAGGCCAGTATCCAACGAAAAAAAGTCCGTCAGCGCTCTACCTGGAGCATAGGAGTAGGGGTAGCGGCTGCCCTGGGCATCCTGGGCTTTTTTGCCTATACCCAAACCCAAACTGCCGCGGAGAATGATCTTAATGATCAGCTTTCCAAACTTGAAAATGCAGCCAGAGGCAGCATGGAGCAGGATCATCTTAGGGCCTTTCGCCTCGCGGAAGCAGGCCTACACCTGAGTCGTAACAACGACCGCAACCCAGATAATTTCAGCAATCTTTTGATCAGAAGTGCCTATTCGAATGCCCGTTTCTCCCTGGAGGACAAAGGACAATTTTCCGAAGACGCTATCCGGCCCGCCTCCTCCGCCCGAAGTAACAGACTTGTCAAGGCAAACGGGATTCTCAAGGAACTCAATAGTCGCGGAGATACCATTTGGTCCTATGATCTGCGGAGAGATTCCGCCCAAATCGCTCGAAAGCTAAGAGATGACTATACGGTCCGGAGTTTGATCAACCTGACCGACTGGCAAGCTGATAAGAGTTATATCGTACCTAATGGAAAGTATGTGGTCCTCGTAGGTTGGGGAAATGAAAGTGTCAGCTGGCATATCATCTGCAAACGCCGAGGAGAATTTATCACCTATGAAGCGCAAATTCCTGATGACGATTATGAGCCCTTTCTGTTTGACCAGCAGGGCAAAATATTCGTCACCCGGCCTGAAAATGGCACATTTAAAATCTTTGAAAATGGGACTTCCTACCAGACCGAAACAGCCTTTCCCAACCAAACTTCCTTTATGGCCCTGAGCCCCTCTGGAAATTATCTCGCAGCAGGGTCCCAGACAGGCAATATCAAGGTATTTGATATGAGAGAGCCCAGGTCTAGTGCCTATCTTGGAGAAATTTATAGCTTCCCCTTTCCTGGTACACCCGTCATTAGCAAGATCAGCTTTTGCAACCGGGAAACGGTCCTGAAAACGGAAACCCAGAACCAAACCAAGTATTGGCCCCTCAAGGGAGATCTCACCACCCAAATCGACATCAACACCTATTATGCGGATGCAGATATTGAAGTGACTGATGCCTATTCCGGAGAGAAAATCTTCATAAAACAAATCCGGGAACTCCAGAACCTTAGCCTTAGCCCTACCGGCTTGGAGACAAATTTGGGGGAACACCTGGTTGATTTGCATCATCCCGTGCCAGGAGCGGGAGAGGAATATTTGATGGGCTTTTCAGAAGATGGACGCTATTTCTTCTTTTATGACAAGCTCTATCCCATCGGTCCGGACCTGTTGCTGGATCGGGTAAATCAGGGGAAAATCTGGCAAGGACTGGCCTCAGTGGATATCAGCGAATTCACAGGCGGACAGAAACCTCCTTCTTCGCCAGTTCCAGCCCCAACTCCTACCTTGGCTACCACCCAGACCACCCCTAACCCGCAAGCCGCGGAGGAAGCAGCTTCCGAAACCTCTCCCGCTGAACCGCAGGGGGCGTCCAGGGGGGAGCATGACATTGAAAAATTTGAGGTGGGCATCATCACAGGCGACCGGGTGAATATCAGAAGACAACCGTCTTTGCAGGCTGAAAAACTTGATCAGCTCAACAAAGGCAAGCGTGTAGAAATCTTTAACATCTTGCCCTACGATGCTGACGGATATACCTGGGTGCGCATTACCTACGATGGCAAAATCGGCTGGGTAGTAACAAAATTTCTCGACAGACAATAAGTTAAGCAGGCGCGGTGGGGCCTATGCCCTGCTCCACTGCGCCCAATTTATGAGTAGTATAACCAACTGAAAAATAACCTTTTACAAACAAAGCCCGTACCTTATACATACCACGCTTCGAAAACCGGGAAGCCTCCTCCTTCCCCACTGTCCATTACCTCAGATACATTTTTCCCCTTAGGCCAGGTCTGTTATGCAGCCTTTTGTCTGATGAAAAATCTCGGTCCATGCCGACTTTTTGTCAGGATCATCTGCTAACCCAAGGCCATGTACCAGACAAATTTCCCCACCGACTCCTCCCCTGACGCCCATCCTCAGGCCAGTTCTTATATCCTGGTTTTTCCAAGTCTGTGGGAGATCATTCCCCTCGAGCTATTACCACATACCTAAGCAATCGGTACACTACCCTGCATAGGGTACCACTTACCCTGCCTCCCTTCTACAGCAGTCCTCTACGTACTACCTTTCTATCGTTAGAAATCCCCTGCTATGTCTACAAACACGCACATACAGCTTCCTTTTGAAAAAAGCCATGCCTTCGTCATCGGCATAGATGACTATGAGCATGTTTCTCCCCTTCGCACAGCGGTCAATGATGCGGTAGCCCTCGCCAAACAGTTGAAAATCCAACATGGCTACGAAATTCATGGCCCCTATCTGAACAGCGATCGTCGGGAATTGGTAGAGCTTTTTACCCAAACCATTCCTGATACGGTCAAAGAAAATGACCGGGTACTCTTCTACTTTGCCGGACATGGGATCGCCCTCGACAGTGATCATGACCCCAATGGCTACTTTGTGCCCGTCGATGCCAAAGGAGGAGAGGTGGAAAGCCTGGTTCCCATGGATTTGTTACATGATGTCATTCTGAAGTTGCCCTGCCGACATGGCTTGTTGATCATGGATTGCTGCTTTGCCGGCTCCTTCCAGTGGTCAACCGGATTCCGGGACATGATCTTTGACTTGCCCAGCGTGATTTATGAAGAGCGTTTTTATCAGTATGCAAAAGATGCCGCCTGGCAAGTCATTACTTCCTCGGCCTCTGACCAGAAAGCGGTAGATGTGTTGTCCAACCGCAGTCTCGGCATGCGCGAAGAAGCGGAAGAAAACGAACATTCGCCTTTTGCCCTGGCCCTTTTCGATGCCCTCAACGGCGAAGGAGATACCATCCCCAAAGGAGAAGGAGACGGGGTGATCACCGCCTCTGAATTATACATATACCTGCGCGACCGGGTAGAGGATGAAACCATGGATCATGGCAAGCGCCAGAGTCCTTCTATGTTTTCACTCAGCAGACACAATAAAGGACAGTATATCTTCCTGCACCCGAACCATCGTTTTAACCTGCCTCCCATTCCCAAACGCAACCCTTTCATGGGCTTGAATTCCTATAATGAAGGAGACCACTCCTTGTTTTACGGAAGGGAGCGGGTGGTAACGGCCCTGGAAGAGCTGACCAAGCATGGCTCTCTGGTGGTGGTCAGTGGTGCCTCTGGTACCGGCAAATCCTCCGTAGTGAAAGCCGGGTTGATTCCTCAGTTACGGGAAAAAGGCTGGCATATCCTGCCCATCCTGCGACCTGGGCAAACCCCCATGGAACTATTGCGGTCGTGCATCCCTGACATGGCGCAGGCCCTGCCGCCCCACTTGCCCGCCTTGCTCTTCGTAGACCAATACGAAGAACTGGTCACCCAATGTCTGGATGATGAAGAAAGACTGGAATTCGAGCAGCAATTGGTTACCTGGTTGGAAACCTACCCTCAGCTCAGCATCGCGATCAGCATCCGCTCAGACTTTGAGCCTCAATTCGAGGAAGCCACCCTGGCCCCTTACTGGATGAAAGGCCATTATTTGGTGCCAGCCTTTAGCCAGGATGAATTGCGGGAAGTCATCATCAAACCCACCGTCCAGGAAGTACTCTACTTCGAACCCAATACACTGGTAGACAAATTGGTAGATGCCGTCAACCAGGCGCCTGGTGCCTTACCCCTGCTGTCTTTTACCTTGAGTGAGTTGTACCATAGCTATCTCAACTCGGGCCGCACCAACCGGGCGTTGACCCTGGAAGATTACCAGGCCCTGGGCGGGGTGATTGGTGCCCTCAGAACTCGTGCCAACTCCATTTATGAAGAACTTACGCCCCGCCAGCAAGACTGCATGCGCAAGTTAATGTTGCGGATGGTGTCCCTGGAAGGGGGAGAACTGGCCAGTAGAAGGGTAAACGAGCCCGACGTCATCTTCACCAATCCGGCAGACACCGATGATATGCAGATCGTAGCCGAGAAGTTGGTAGAAGCTCGCTTGATCTCTACCGGGAGGGATTTACACGGGGTGCTATATTATGAACCGGCCCATGACGCCCTGGTCAGAGCCTGGGCACGGCTGTGGGAATGGATTAAGGGCTTGGGAGAAAATAAATTGCGGCTCATGCACAAGCTGGATATGGCCGTATATGATTACGAAGATCATAAATCAGAAAAGGAGGCCAAAAACTACTTATGGAACAATGACCCCCGGCTCAGTATTCTCTGGGCAGACTTCCAACTGGAAGGCCACCCCTTTAACGCCCTGGAGGTCGCTTTCTTGACCCAGAGTCGGCAACTCCGCGCCAATACCGTCATGCGCAAGCGTATGATCAGCATGGTTACCGGATTGATTCTGCTCGCTATCTCTGTGCTGGCCGTCCACCAAAATATCCGTATGAAAGGGGTGCTGGCCTCCCTGCAAACGGCTACCCAGGCTGTGTTGGTAGATTTGATGGAGGATGCGGAAGTAGACCTTCAGCGCTTTCGGTATCAAGATGCCCTCAAGAAGTTTAGCCATATCGCCGGAACCAACCAGCTCGAAGGGTCCATGAGAGAGGCTTGGACCCATGATATGTTCGATTTGGCCTTTTTTCACAATGAAGCCTCCGACGAGCAACCCAAAAACCAAGCAATCGCCCGGGAAGCCTTGCTGGAGTTGATGCACATGTCGGGAGATAGTATGTCGGAAGCCCCACAGACCAAGCAAGAAGTAAGGGAAAAACTCCGCAGCTTGAATGATAGCCTGTATTTGCTTTTCGCCCATCGATATTATCCTTCGCTCATTCGCATACCGGGAGATGCGGAGGCCCAAATCGCCCCCTATTTCCTGGCCCAAAGCGAAACCACCGTTTGGCAATACGCCCTTTTTTGTAAATCTACCGGAAAATGGAAGCTCCAGGATACCAAACCTGGCTGGCAACTGGAAGGCGATAATCCCGTGGTACGGGTCAGCCTGAAAGACGCGCAGGCCTATGCCCATTGGCTCAGTAGCCATATGAAAGACCTGTTTCCAGCGCAAAACAGTCCGGACTTTCGTTTACCTACAGACCAGGAGTGGATCTTTGCTGCCCGGGGGGGACAAGCCCAGGCCTCGAAGCGTAGCTTTGACTACTGCGGAGGAATCGGCATTGACTCCCTGGCTTGGTACGCGCGCAACAGCGGAGGCCGCACCCGACCCGTCATGCAAAAGCAGCCCTTGATGCTGGCCGGACAGGCGCTCTATGACATGAGCGGCAACGTCAGCGAATGGACTACCAGCGAGCGCAGCCGGCCCCTGATGCGCAACGGTTCCTGGCGGGATGAAAGCCCATCCTGCCTGGTAGAAAAAGCCCGCCGGGTTAGCCCCGGATGGAAATCGGACACCCATGGCTTCCGCTTAGCGGCCTCTGCGCCCGAGGCCATGGATCAGGTTCTGGCAGCTATCCAATTATTTGGCGGATGAGCCTAAAAAAAATGAAGTGTCGCTTGTAACCATCCTTCATCAGAAGGAAAGCCCTGCCTGCCTGTCAGGCAGGGCCTTGATAGTTCGATTTTCTGGATATTTTTCCTACCTTCTTTTCCTCCTAGCTTCAAGCCACATGCCGAAACAGCCTAAACTCCCCTTTGCAAAAAGTCATGCTTTCCTCATCGGCATCGACGATTATCTCCATATCACCCCGCTAAGTACCGCCATCAAAGATGCCGAAGACATCGCAAACTTGCTGGGAGACCCGACTAAGCATGCTTACGAAACCCACCTTCTCAAAAACCCCAGCCGGGAAGAAATGGAAGTGTTTTTTGCGGAGACGAAAGAAATTGTTCAACCAGAAGATCGCGTACTTATTTATTTCGCTGGCCACGGCATTGCTCTGGACAGTGAGGGAGACCCTGAAGGCTTTCTGGTGCCCGTAGATGCTAAATCCGGCGTCAGAGAAAGCCTCTTTCCCATGACCCGCCTACACGAGCTATTGGAAAGCCTGCCCTGTAAACATGGGTTGCTGATCCTGGACTGTTGTTTTGCCGGAGCCTTCAAATGGTCTACCGGATTTCGGGACATGGTCATGGATTTCGGACAAGTCATGTATGAAGAAAGATTCTGGCGCTTCGTGGAGCATCCGGCCTGGCAGGTCATTACCTCTACTTCTCATGACCAGAAGGCCGCCGATGTGCTCGATATGAATGCCCTTGGCCTACGGGAAACACCCACTACCGATACCAGGAACTCCCCTTTTGCCTGGGCTTTGAAAAAAGTAATTGACAAGGATTCCCAGGTGGATTTACACGCCCAGAAGCAGAATAAAGGCGTGATCACCGCTACCCAGCTTTATTTGCACGTCAGGGATATCGTAGAAGGGGCTTCCCATTTCAAAGGCAAAAAGCAGAGTCCCGCTATTTTCTCGCTCAGCCGTCATGATTCCAAAGGGGAATTTGTTTTTCTCAAACCCGGACACCCGCTCAATCTCAAAAAAGCACCCAACCTTAACCCTTACAAAGGCCTGGGGGCTTATGATGGTTCCGAAAAAGACATAGGGATATTTTTTGGAAGGAGCCAGGCCATTCAGGAACTGTCCCGCCGCGTGGCTCAACAAACTTTGGTGGTGGTTTCTGCTCCCTCGGGGCAAGGCAAATCCTCCGTGATCCGAGCCGGCCTCCTCCCCTTCCTGAAACAGGATGGATTCACCGATCAGATCGAAATCCGCCCTGATGATAAAGATCACAGTCATTGGGAGGAAATTACCCGCATTCAGCCCGACCAAAAGGGCGTTTTATACCTGGACCAGTTTGAGGAATTATTTGCGCTCCCGGATGCAGATCGGGCAAAACTAGAGGGCTTGCTGATCGACCTCTGGCAGCGCTTCGCGCAAACGGAAGAACCCAAAGCCAGGATCATCCTCTCCATCCGCAGTGATTTCGAATGGCAATTGCAAGCCTCTGAATTTGGTTCCCGCTTTTGGCAGGAAGAGGCGCGCACCGACTTTCTCTATCGATTGGCGCCCATGAGTCTGGAAGAACTGCGGGAAGCGGTGATTCGACCCGCCTGGAGCATGGCTTATGAATTTGAGTCGGAAGAAATGGTCGACCAGATTTTGGAAGAAATCAACCATGCCCCGGGGGCTCTCCCGCTTCTTTCCTTTACCCTGCACCAGTTATATGAAAAGCGGGACCGAAAAAAGCGGCAGCTCACCTTGACCGCCTACCGGGATGAGTTGGGGCGGGTCAACGGGGCCTTAAGCAAACATGCGGACCGCATCTATGAAAGCCTGCCGGATGACGATCACCGGGACTTCATGAAAAAACTGGTCCTGCGCATGGTGATGCTCAATGATGGAAGCTATTCCCGCAGGAAAGTCTACCGACAGACTTCCTCTACTCTTAAAAAGGGAGGATTCATCGATGAATTTGACTATCCGGATCATCTGGATCCAGTCAAGGATGCCGTCCTCGACATCCTGGAGGACGCCCTGCTGATTCGCTCAGGTAAGGATGATCTGGGCAAGTATGTGGAACCCATGCACGACTCCCTGCTCAATTACTGGCCCCGTTGTCTGGAGTGGATCAAGGAATTCGGACACGAGCATTTAGTCCTGCAAAGACAAATCTGGCAAGCAGTAGTCGAGCATCATCAGTGGGTCAAGCCTGATACCCTTTTGGCAGATGGATCGGTGCCCCAACGGCCCCTTTGGGACAGCAACCCCAAATTGCAACAGGTTCAAATCTCCGTCATGGACCCACAGGACCGTTGGCTCTGTTACAATCCGGAACCGGGCTTCAGCGTGGCCAGTACCGCCTCCATGCTGTGGCATACTGCCTATCCGGAAGGGAATCCTCTCCCGGCTTCCTGGAGCGAAGCATTCCAGTCCGAAGAGGCAGGCCCCCGATATGAGGAAGTGAGGGACCAAATGAACCACTGGCTGAATGAAGATGAGCTGGAATTTGTGAAGGAAAGTTTTGAGCGGCAAGCTGACCGCCTGGAACAGATGCGGAAACAGCGTGACGAAGCGATTAGGGATAAAAAAATAGCCGAACAAAAAACCCGGGAATCGGAAGTTTCGGCCATGGCCATCAAGGCTCAACAGCAGGAACCCATCAATCCGGTGGTAGCCCTCAACTTAGCTATCCGGGCCCATCAGGCTTACCCCACCTCAGAGACGATCAACACCCTGGCCCTCATAGATTCTAATGCTGACAATCAATACTACTTTGCCCAGCAAAAGGTAGATATAGAGGGCATAGAGGTTTTTGCCCAATTCATCCCGGGTACCAGAAAGGTCCTTTGTCAGTACAATTGGCACTTCCGGATCTGGGATTTGGATGATCCTGCTGCCGAACCGGAAAAAGTGAGAAGTCTCCATCGTCCTATCCGCGACGCTGCCCAGATTACTCCAGACGGGACCCGATTTTTAAGCCACGATGGGGGGGTCTTCCAACTTTATCCAGACCTCAAAGTACTCGCAGATTTACGGCCTGACGAGGATAGCCACATTAGCAAGACTTATTGGACCACCCACCAAAAGCGGATTCTTAGCCTACTATACCAAAAAGGGAATGACGAAAAAGAGCAGAATGATAAAGAATTCTTCCAGCTTTGGCATGGTAAGACCTATCAGCCGACCCGGTCCCATCCAAAGCCTTTGGGCAATCTATTGAATCCTCCCTTGCATCCGGACGGAAAGTATCGGCTTGTACTGGGAAAAAAGGAGCAGCACATATTTGTGTGGCATGTCGCCTCCCGATTGCCAGTAAAATGGATCACGCAACATCAGGCCAAGGTCATATTTCATGCCTTCTCCCCTGATCAACGCTACCTCCTGAGTGCTGATGAGGATGGGAAAGTGCTGATTACGCGCCTCCGGCCAGGCGGGAGAACCCGTGTGTTTACTAAGCTTGATTCTCCGCTTACCCAGGTTTGCTTTGCACCCAAAAGTCAACAGGTTTTTTTAGCCTTGCAGGGAGAATCCCGCGACGGTCACACCCAGGCCAGCATCGAACAACGGAGTTTCCCAGATGGGATCCTGCTCCATCGCTATCTCGGCCATGAACGGATGATCATGTCCCTCAGCCTGTCGGATGATGAGCGGTTTTTGGTATCAGCGGGCAAAGGAGAAAAAATCCGAGCCTGGGAGGTAGCCAATGATGACCTCCCTATGACTTTCTATGGGGAGCATGCTCATGTCCATTGCCTCGGCCTTTCCCCAGATGGGAAATCTATCTATGCGGGGGGCTTCAAAAAAATGGGGGGCGGATTCTTCCAGGTTTGGGATACCGCCCAGCGCAAACCTCTGGAAAATAACACCCGATTTTATGAATTCAGTGCTTTCCAAAAAATCATATTTGCTCTTCAGGGAGACAGAGTTACGCTGATTGATAGCGGGGGCAGAACCCTGGTATACCACCCGAAAACGCAATCCCATCTGGAATTGGTTCCCCCGGAGAAGGCATCCTCGCAAGGCGCCTATACTTCAGACGGTCAACATTTTATGCTGGCCGCAAAGGACCGTCCGATCATTTACCGATGGTCAACCGCTACATGGGATCAGGCAGAAGAACAGCTGCCGGGAGAAGTAGCTGAGATTGAACTGGCCCTGGAAGAGGAAATGGTGTGTTTCACGCTGTCTCCGGATGGGAGATACGCGATGGCCTTTAGCATGGATGATCGAATCAGGGTTTGGGAAATCGGCACCCAGCAGCTCCTCTTTGAGCAAGTGTTAGCCTTAAGCTGGTATGAATCTGAGAGCAAGAAGGCTAGTGCACTCTTTTCTCCCAAAGGAAAGTATCTCTGCCTCCTGGTCCAGCGCAGCATGTATATGTTTGAGGTGGCAGATGGACGTCTCATGTGGGAAGCAACTCCGACCACAAGAAACCATAGGTTCTCCCCTTCGGCCTGCACCTTTTCACCCAGTGAGGAATACCTGCTTTACCAGGAAGATAGGTTCAAACAGGACGCTATTCATCTTGCCCAGGTAAGCAACAAGCAGGTTATCCATTCCTTCCAACATATTCCTTCCGATGGAACGGTCAGACAACTGGGCTTCTCTCCGGATGAAAAAAGCTTGTATGCGGCTTTCTATTCTAACTCAGAACACGCGGAGTACCTGAATATCTTCGGTTGGCAACGTTCTGCCAGCTTGGTAGGTCAAAAGATTTACCAAATGAGCGAAGCTGAATTAGCGCAGTACTTACCTTTTTCATCGAAATCGGAAAATACCCAAGTAGAAAAGGTGTAAATCACGGTTTTATCCCCGTAAAAATACCTTTTTTTGGTTGTGTTAATTTCAACTTATGGAAAAAAAGCGGAAATTGAATAGTGGCAAACAGAACCCCCTAAACAATGTCGAAACCCACAATTAGCCTCCCCCAAACGGAATCTTCCGTTGCGTCACAGATTGCCAATCCCTTTCGCAATCATCGCAGCCTGGCGGTCATCATTGGTGTCAACAAATACCCGGACTCCAGTATCCCGGACCTCAAGAACGCGCGTAGCGATGCTGAGGAGCTGGCGCGGGTCCTGGCTGAGAACCATGGCTATGAGGTCCGTTCCTATCTGGATGAAGAAGCCAGCCTGGCCAACCTGGAAGCGGTCATGGAGCAACTGCTTAGTGAAGGAGAAGGGCTAACCGATAATGACCGAATCATCTTCTATTTCGCCGGACATGGGCTGACGATTTCCAAGGAAGGGGCTGAAGATGAGGAGCCGGAAGGCTATTTGATTCCCAGCGATGCCGATCTGGGCAAAACGGAAACCTACTATTCTATGGCCAAACTTCGGGGGGAGCTTGAAAGCCTGGAATGTCGGCATGGCATGCTGATTCTGGATTGTTGTTTTGCTGGTTCATTTCTGTGGTCTTCCGGCAGTCGGGATTTATTCTTCGACTTTCCCAGCGTCATTTATCAGGAACGATTTGACCAATATGTGGAAGATAAGGCCTGGCAGGTCATCGCCTCAGCGGCGGGAGATGAAAAAGCCTCTGACGCGGACAAATCGGGTGGCAAGGCCCCTGCATTCGGAGAACGTCCCGGCAGTGATGGAGAATTCTCCCCGTTCGCCAGTGCGCTGTTTGATGGACTTTCGGGAAAAGGAGACATGGTGCCGGAGGGTGAAGGAGATGGATTGATTACCGGCATCGAACTCTATACTTATCTACGCGAGGAAGTACGCAAGAAAACCAATAACAAACAGACCCCGGTTTATTCAACCCTGAAGAACCACCACAAGGGTCAGTATATATTCCTCTATCCCCACGGTGGCACCTTGCCTCCTATGCCTGAACGCAATCCGTTTAAAGGAGAGGTTCCCTATGAGAAAGGAGATCAGGACCTGTTCTTTGGGCGGGATTTATCCGTGGCTTATCTCAACAACCGCTTCAAGGAGGATGCTACAAGCGTTTCCGAGCGCCCTGCCAACCACGTCAAGCATCAGTTGACCGTTCTCTCCGGCCAGACCGGAAGCGGAAAGACTTCCCTGATCCAGGCAGGGCTGATGCCTGAGTTGCTACCGGACGAGTGGCATATCATGGAAAACCTGGGAGAAGGGCCTTACTTCATGGATAACATCATGGACGTAGGCGACCATTTGCTGGTGCTATCCTACGAAGAACCTGACTTACAGAAAGAAAATGCCGAGGTCAAAGCCTGGTACGCCCACCAAAGACGAGAATTAGAAACCTGCGTGGATTATTTCCTGAAGGAATATAAAAACCTCACCATTTTACTGTTCTACGAAGGCCCCCAACGCTATCAGGTAGAGCGGAATGTGGCAGAGGAAGATGGAGGATACCCCTCCAATCCCCGCTGGCAAGCGCCCCTTTACCTTTCCGAGGAAGACCGCGAAAATGAAGAAGAGGTAGATGTCTTGTTCACCCGTCTGAAATCGCAGTTAAGCAAGCACAACCTGACCATCGTCGATCAACTCGGTCGGGATGAATTGCAGGCACGGTTGGAAAAAGAAGTATTCGCCCTTTGGAGAAATAATCAGGAAATCATCCTGATCGAAGAATCCTTGCGTGACCGGGACTTTTTCTATGCCCTTACCCGCCCCTACAAAAAAAATCTCTGGATTATTGATCCCTTGCCTGGCTCCCAGGAAGATGAGGAGGATGAAGGTGCCT
Source organism: Bacteroidota bacterium (assembly GCA_038527215.1). Classification (GTDB taxonomy): domain Bacteria; phylum Bacteroidota; class Bacteroidia; order J057; family J057; genus JAWPMV01. The sequence goes on along the minus strand of JBCBGC010000015.1, from coordinate 55,143 downwards.
CTCTTATGTACACCGCCTTGGGAGAAAAAATAGCTGGTACGTTGGAAGATCATCCTTTCTTTAGTGTCCTGCTTTCCCTCCGACCTAGCCAGGAAGCAGCCTTGAATATACCGGCCCTTAAGCACTTGTGGAAAGAGGCACGTTTCCTTCTCCCCAACCTGGATCCCCTTTCCATGCGCACGCCCCTGGTAAAAGCCCTGGAAAACCAGCGTCTGGTGGTCCTGACCGGTGCGGAAAACGGAGGGCAGCATCTGCTGATTGAAGAATTGGCCAAGCCGGTAGCCCGCAATAAGTCCTGGAACATCATTGAGCAACCTGCCAGAGCTGATGGAGCCCTGGAGCACATCAACGAGCAACTGCGGGCTGAGGGCAAAAACCTGCTGTTACTGGAAAAGTATGATAAATGGGTGGAAGATACTTCCTCCAACGATATACAAGTTTGGGATAAAAAGCTCCAAGGGCTGCTCAACGGACCAGAAGACCTAACCGTCCTGCTTTCGATCTGCAACCATAGCCTGGAGCGTTTGAAAAACAGCCTCCAGAGCAGAATTGGGACAGCCAACGGAGAAGGAGAAAACTGGGCTGCCAATGTCCTGGAAGTACCCCTCTTGGACAAAGCAGCCATCGAAGCGGTGGTGGTCCGTCCTGCCAATCAGATGATCCTTTCGCTGGAAGGCAGCGACATAGAGGACAGCCGTAACCTGCGTCTGATGTTGCAGGAAGGGCTGCAGGGTGCCGAACAGCCTTTGCCCCTCATTTCCAAAACCATGCATGCCCTGGTAAGCACCTATGAAGAAGGGGTCAAGAAAAACACCCACCAAAACCGCATGCTGACCAAAAAGGACTATGATACCCTGGACGGATACCGGGGAGAATTAGGCAAAATGGTCAAAGTCTTTTGGGAGCAACTGGAGTTTGCCGATCAGGACCGGATGCGTAAGCTGTTGCTGCGTATGGTGAAAGCCAAGGGCAATAACCTCAGTATTCAGCCCATCAAAGACTCCAGCCTGAAGTACCGGGACAAAAATGAAACCCTGGCCATTGCCAAGCTGTGTAAACGCTTGGTGGAAGCGCGCATCATCTCCATTTCCCTGGATGATGAGGGTGAGGTGTCCTACCGTCTGTCTCATGCAGACCTCTACAATTCCAAGACCTGGCGCGCCTACGGGAGCTGGATATATCGAGATAAAGACATGCTACGGCAAATGACCGAGTTGGATGAGGCGGTCCAGCAGAACCCCAAGGTGGGCGAAGCCCTGGCCTATATGAAGGAAAATGGCATCTTTTCCTGGAAAGGCCTGGAATGGCGACCCGGTGGTTCTCCCCTTTTTCGGAAGCTTTGGAACGATCATGGCAAGTTGGATCGCCTGCTCACCCTTCAGAAAGAGAGCACCAACCTCTTTAATGAACAGGAAGAAGATTTTCTGGAAGCCAGTGAGAAATTTTTAACCCGTAAAGAAACCCGAAACCAAAGCTTGCGCAATGGCTTCATTGTGCTCATCCTGGGCTTCAGTTTAGGGATTGCCGGCAGCCTTTATTCCGTATGGCAGCAAAAAAAGGAGTTGCAACGGACTTATGAAAAGGTGCAGGACATCTCCCTGGAATCGAAAAACCGCCTTCGGTCGATGTACTACCGGGATTATCAAGTCATGCTCGATAAAGCAAGACAGTACATTGACCCTGATGCCCAAAGGAGACAGTTCCAGACCGCCTTAGAATTTCTTACCGATAATCCAGAAGTAAAAGGATTGGCCCAGGATACCTTAATAAAATCTGAAAACGGTCAGGAAATCATGGTAACCGTCAGTGAACTTCTCGAAAAATTAGAACGTGAGATTGCTAAAAATGAAAACCCCAATTAAGCCTATACCTAAGATGAAACATACATTGCTCCCTATGAAAAAGCTCACCTTACTGCTTTGTCTGCTCTTGCCTGTAGTAAGCATCGCCGAGGATACTGACAAAAATGACTGCGAACAGATGTATGCCGAAGGGCAAAAATTCCTTGAAGATGGCGACCTGCAATTTGCTTTGAATAAATTCCTCGATGCGCTGACTTGTAATCCCCGAAAAGGCGACAGTGCCAAAAAGCGAATTAGGGAGGTTTTCGATAAAATCGAAGACCAGCGGCAGAGGCTATTCGATTTAAATCAGAAAAATGAAAACCTCCTGGCGCTTTTCTTCGATGACCGTGGCGCGAAAAAGAAGGATTGGAAGAACGCTGCCTGGGCCCTCGGCCCAAATGGCAAATATGCGGTCATTAACCGCGATGGAGAAGTGAAAGGAGATAAATTCGTTTGGTCTGAGCCACAGCCCTTCGTCAATAAACGAGCCATCGCCAAAAAAGGAGGAGAATATTTCTTCATTGATGAACAAGGCCTGGTGATGTCCGAAGAAGGATTTGATTTTCTTCATCCCACTACTACCCCTCACTATTTTGGGATACAAGAACTGAAAAATATGGTTAGGGAGTCTGTATTAGATGGAGAAGAGGGAAGCCGTATGGAACGCATCCGCATGCTTAAAGAAGGTTTTGACCGGGCTTCTGAAGATTATTTCCCGTTTAAGAAAAATTTTTATTGGAAACTCATGCGTTCGGATGGTTCAGTCCTTCCAGGCAATTTTGATACCCTTTCCAAAGTATATGAAGGATACGCCGCCGCTTGCCAGAATGGTAAATGGGGGTTGATCGATACCGCGGGAAATGCGGAGAAATATGGGGGATTTATTTATGATTCAGTAGGAAACTTTGCCGATAAAATTGCCTGGACCCTTAAGGATAATGAATACCGCCTCATTTTCGCCGAAGATGAAAGAGCTAAACATGAAGCCTCTGGTCCCACACTGATTCAGGCTTACGAAAGTTATTTCAATTCCCATATCGACTCTGGCATTTTCAAGGTAGACTCAGTAAAGAAGACTACAAAAAGTATCAATCCTTTTCTCGGGGCCTTAAGCTTTTTGTCTATTGGCAACTTTACCATCATAGAGCGGAAAGGAAAAGCGGACTTCCTTTCACTCTTCCAGGAACGGGAATTGTACGGCCTGAATTATCGAGACACAACCCTCATCGAGCCTAATTTTGACCTGATCACCCACCAGGATAGCGTGGTATATGTGGTGCAAAAGCGTAGCCACAAAGGCATGAAAATCTTTGGCGATGCAGTCTCCGCTAAAAAGAAAGGGGCCATCCGGGGTGATGAAGCTGATGAACCTGATGAAGCCGTGACCCCAATGGGGCATTCTGTCAAACTCGTTCATCAGCTTGACCCTGATTACGAAGAGCTGGGCCGATTCCAACGGTCCTTCACAAATAAAGGGGAAGAATCCTACGTCCGGATAAAGCTGGATGGCAAGTGGGGGTACGCCTTTTGGAATAAAGGGGAACAATACCCGTACAGAATTATCAAACCACAGTACGACCTGGCCACAGATTTCTTTAAGCGCAATGGACAAGAAGTAGCCCTGGTGTATATCGAAAAATACAACCTTTATTTCTACATCAACCGGGCCGGGCAAATGCTCACCCGTATCGAACGAAACAAAATCTGGTAAGCGACTGACCACTTACCCGCTCAAACTGATACATGGCCCTGTGGAATATCCACAGGGCCTTTTTTCTATACCGATTACGAAAAAAGGGAGCTAAGTTGAAGTATATCCTAAGATACTCACCCAATATGACACAGTTTCTAAGACAGTTGATCCACCGAAATCAGGTAGAAGTCGCCCTCTGCCGGAGATCGCTGGACGTTAAGGCTGTCCAGGACCTACAACAACTCTTGCTCTATCTGGGATATGGTCAGATTATGATTTCTCCCGTTTTCCGGGCCGATGGCCTCTACGGAGACCAGACCGCCCAGGCAGTACGACACTTTGCCTTCGATCACGGCATGATCGGCCTGACCGGAGAGGTGGTTACGCACCACTTCCTAAAGACCTTGCTGGCGTGCTACGATGCACACCAAGCCTCCCTCAAAAGAAATCCCCCCTTTTACCGGCCTACAGGTTCCTAATTTCCTGATGCCACCACGCCCCCTGTTTGCTTTGGCAGGCAGGGGGCTATTATTTTTCTGGAAAAGCAAGCCGGCATCCGGTAGGGAATAGGATTTTCCGTATTATTAGGCTTGGAAACAACAACCCTAGCACATTCCTCGATGAATCATCCTCAGGAAGCATCTCCTCGCTTCGGCTTACTGCGTCGAATCACGTTCCTGCTTCTATGTTTTGGTGGCGCTTGGCTCCAGGCGCAGGACAGCCTGTTTCAGGCGAAGGATAGCCTTCAGACCCCAGATAGCCTCTTTCAGGCGCAGGACAGCCTGCTTTCGATTCTGGTCGATGAGAGCTTTCGGGTTGGCCGCATCAAAAAGGCCATTTATTATTGGGCGGATACCACCGGAGAGATCAGCTATCCCGCGATCACCAGCTATCTCCCTTCCTTCAAAAATAGCATCCCTGTTATCGACTCCTTACCCTTCGAATCAGGGGTCTGGGCATATATCAAAGTAAAAAATACCGGGGAAGATTCTCTCAAGTTCATTCTGAGTGTAGGCAATGTTGCGGAAGCCACTTTTTTCTTTACCGATTCCAGCGGCCTGGTCACCGCTCCCAAATACTCTGGGATCCTGATAAGTAAGTCGAAACGGGACCAGCCTTTTCCCAAGCGATCCGCTGCCTCCCTGGAGTTGGGTCCAAAAGGAGAACAAGAAATATGGGTACAGATGAAACGGGGCTACAATATGGGGATCAATATCTACCCTTATTTGTATCACCCCACCAACTGGGACCTCATGGTGGTAAAAAACCGCTTTGGCAATGTGGTCTTCACGGTGGGCTTTCTCTCTATTTTAGGCATCATCTTGTTGTACAACCTGATGATCTTCTTTAGCACCAGGGATCAAACCTACCTCTATTACAGCTTATACCTCTTGAGCATTTTTGGGGTCATCTATTTCGAAAATGTAGTTCGGGATTTTGCCAGCATGGGCTTTGAAAAACCGGTCTGGCATATGTATCTGGCTTACATCTGCTTTGAAATGGTGAACATGTTCATCTTCCTCTTTGGCAGGAAATTTCTGGATGCGCCCACCCTCACCCCAAAATGGGATAAATGGATCAAAGTCATTATCGGTCTACGCATTCTTTGGCTCTTGATCAGCATTTGTATAATTGGGCTAGGCTACCCCATTGATATCTGTTACGTCGGAGCTTTTATTCTGCTCATGGTGGAGACCGTCTTTCTCGTGGGCTTTTTTATCCATTTGGCCCTCCTTAAATCGCGGGTTGCCTGGTTTTTTATTATTGGCACGGGGCTGGTCTATATTTTTGGCTTTGTTTTTCTCATCCTTCGCAATCTCTTAGGTATAGACCTGAGTGCCTACTATTTCATTTTCTCGGTCCTGGCAGAAATCCTCCTTTTTTCCCTGGGATTGGGGTATAAATTTCGGCAGCAACAAAAGGAAAAGCTGGCTGCTCAAACGGCCCTCAACCAGGAACTTTCCAAGATCAATACCGCCTTTGGGCGTTTTGTCCCCCACGAATTCCTCAAATCTCTGGGGCACGAATCCGTCCTCGATGTCAAGCTAGGGGATCAGGTAGAAAAAGAAGTAACGGTCCTTTTTTCCGACATCCGAGGCTACACCACCCTGGCAGAACAAATGAGTCCTGAAGAAAACTTCCGTTTCCTCAATGCTTATCTGGGTCGGATGGGTCCCATCGTACAGGAAAACCGAGGTTTTGTCAACCAATATTACGGCGACGGCATCATGGCTCTTTTTCTCCATGAAGCGGATGAAGCCTTAAGGGCAGGCGTAGGCATGTTCGAAGCCCTTCGGATGTACAATGAAGAGCGGGCAGATAAAGACCGTCGGCCCCTCCACATTGGCCTGGGACTGCATACTGGCTCTCTCATGATGGGCATCATTGGCGATACCTTGCGCCTGGAAGCAGGCGTGGTTTCCGACACCGTCAACACGGCTTCGCGCATGGAAGGCCTGACCAAGCATTTTGGGGGCAACCTCATTCTCAGTGAAGCGGTCTATCAGCGGTTGAATAAGCCCGAATCCTTCAGTTTTCGCTATCTGGGGAAGGTGCAGGTAAAAGGACGCAAGGAGCCCACCGACATCTACGAATGCCTGGATGCGGAGGAACCGGTAAGCCGGGCCGCCAAACAACAACACCGCGAGGCTTTTCACACGGCTTTAGCAGCCTATGCTAAACAGGATTTTGCCCAGGCCATTGCTACCTGGGAGGAAATTTTGTCCGCCTTCCCGGAAGATCACGCCAGTCAATACTATATCCCTAAAGCGAGACACTACCTGTTGGAAGGGGTGCCGGAAAACTGGACTGGGGTAGAAGCCCTGGTATTCAAGTAAACCTGAGTCTTTTATGAAGTTGGCGCTGGCACAAATCCGAAATATGAACGGGGACCTATCCAGGGGCTGGGATCGCCATCTGGTGATGATCCGGCATGCTGCCCAAATGGGCGCAGACCAGGTATACTTTCCAGAACTCTCACTCATAGGATATGAACCTACCCTGGCTGCGCAACTGGCTCCTCGGGTGGAAGCGCTGGCCTGGGACGACCTGGACGGTCTTGTAGACCAACATCAACTGACCGTAGGACTGGGCGCACCCTGGCGGACGGAGCAAGGCCTGCATATCGCCATGCGGATTCGACAACCGCAACAAGCTCCCTTCTGGTACAGTAAGCAGTACCTCCATCAAGATGAAGAGGCCTGGTTTACAGCGGCCAGCTGGCATCCTGGCGCCTGGGGACAAGCCCCAAGGATCGGTTTAGCTATTTGTTATGAAATGTCCCGGGAAGCCCATCTGGCCGCCCTATTGCCGGAAGGCATTGATATTTATCTGGCCAGTGTCGCCAAGCACGAGGCGGGCATGCAGGCGGCAGTAGTCCGGCTGGAACAAGTAGCAAAGGATCACCAGATTTTCACCCTCATCGTCAACTCCCTGGGCCCCTGCGATACCTTTGAGGCAGGTGGCAAAAGTGCTATTTGGGGGCCAGGAGGCAGGCTCCTGGGCCAGTTGGATGATGCCAGAGAAGGACTTTTGTGTCTGGATACAGAAAGCATGGCAGTTGAGCATCATTATGCTTAACTTTTCCCTCTAAAGCTCACCTAAAGACACTTTTTCATGGCAGATATGTACGAGACCTATCGACCCGAAGGCTTTCACAGTGTAAATGGATATCTTTTTGTTGCGGATCCCGAAGGCATGATCCACTTTCTGCAACAGGCTTTTGATGCGGAGGAACTCAATCGTACGATCCATCCGGTGCATGGCGACCTGGCCAATGTCATCATGAAGATAGGCGATAGCTGTATTATGCTTTCCCAGGCCAGACCGCCTTTTGAGGGCATGGCCACGGCCTTTTATGTCTATGTGTCAGATGTGGATGGCTTGTATGCAAAAGCCCTGGAGGCAGGGGCCGAAAGCGTATTTCCTCCCGCAGATATGGACTATGGGGACCGGCAAGGGGGCGTCAAAGATCCCTCCGGCACCTACTGGTGGATTTCGGAACGATTGGTCAAAGAACCTTATAAAGATTAACCGCTAGTCTCTCTCAGCATGAGCCTCCCCCCAATGATCCCACAGGATTTCGACCCGCGCCTGGCTCCTTTTGTGATGGATGCCATGTTGCTGACCGATGAGGCTGACCAAGTCCATGAACTCCCTTTTTATGCTGACGGGGTTCCGGGCATGGTATACCTAAAGTCTCTCCAGCAAGCGAGTCGCTTACCTGATCACAAGCCCCTGGCCTCCTTTTTTTTATACGGCCAAACCATCAAACCCATTGCCTTACAAATTGAGGGGCCTTACCGCATGTATGCCCTGCGGCTGTATCCCTTTTCCATGCGCCTGCTGCTAGGCGTAGACCCCAAGGTTCTGAATGATGAATGCTACGACTTACGAGAAGTGGAAGGGGTATCTACGGCCGATTATTTGAGGCAGATGGCGGAGATGGAAGAGCCCTCTGCCATTATCCATCAGATGGGAAATTACCTCATTGAACTGGTCCGGATGGCCGCAGCTAAACCTGATCATCAAATCAAGATGGCGGTCAGCCTCATCCTCAAATCGGAGGGCCAGATCAGTATGCGGGAAGTGCGCGACCAGCTTTTTCTGACCGAGCGCACCTTTGAGCGGCATTTCGCCCGGGAAATTGGGTTGACCCCCAAACAATTCGCCAGGATCATCCAATTCAGCTTTTCCCTTAATCATCTGAGTCAGGAAAACTACCATAGCCTGACCGAGCTGAGCTACCAGCAAGGCTTTGCCGACCAGTCTCATTTTACCCGCACCTTCAAACACTTCACCGGCCAGACCCCAAAAGAGTTTCAAAAAAGCCTGGCAGAGTAAGGGTCATTTTGTCGGTTTTATTCAATTTTTTGCCGGGCCAGGGTCCGAGCTTTGAGGTATCAATATCAACTGATTCATTATGACGACTTCAAAGCAAACGCAACAACTCATCATTTTCGGTGCTACCGGAACCCTGGGACGGCATCTCGTGCAACAAGCCCTGGAACAGGGACATCAGGTCTCTGCTTTTTCCCGAAATCCTCAAAAACTAGCCATTACCCATCCGCGCCTTCGGCTGATCCAGGGAGACGTACTGGACCCAGCAGCGGTCAAAAATGCCCTGGAGGGACACGACACCGTCATCTGTGCCTTGGGAGCGGGCAGGAAAGGCCAGGTCAGAGCCACCGGAACCCTGCATATCCTGCAAGGCATGGAAGCCCTGGGCATAGAACGCTTTATCTGCCAGACCACCCTGGGAGCAGGCGATAGCGTAGACAGCCTGAATTTCTTTTGGAAGCGGATCATGTTTGGATGGTTTCTCAAGCAGGCATACGAGGATCATCAACTCCAGGAACAATACATCAGGGAAAGTAAGGTGGCCTGGACCATTGTCCGCCCCGCAGCTTTTACCGATGGGGAGAAAACCGGGCGCTACCAAAGCGGGCATTTTACCAGTCCCAAAAACCTGAAGCTAAAGATTTCCCGGGCGGATGTAGCGGATTTCATGTTACGCCTGTTAGGCAAACCCGCGAGTGTCAGAGATACCATCGGGCTTTCTTACTAAGGGGCGGGCATCGGTCAATCTTGCCGGACTGCCGCTGGAGTTAATCGGGGAGGGAAGTTGAAAAGAAAAATGCGTAACTTCTTGTCAGCTTCTCTCCTACCCCGATTGATTCATTCCAAACACCCTATCCATGCCCAAAACCTGGTTGCTTGCTGCATTGTTTCTTCTGGGGATTGCTCTCCAGCCCCTTCAGGCCCAACGGCCCTGGTTAACCGATTTTACGTTAAGAGGGGATACCTACCTAACCGACGATGATTGTTTTCGGCTGACCGAAGCTCGAGACTATCGGTCGGGTTCGATTTGGTACAAAAAACCCATCAGTTTGCTCAAACCATTTGCGGTGGAGCTATCGATTATGGCGGGATGTGATGATGCCGGAGGAGCGGATGGCATGGTCTTCGTGATGTGCTCCCAAACTAATCGTCTGGGTTATGTGGGTGAAGGCATAGGCTTTTCTGGCTTGCGGCCCTCGGTCGGCATTGAGATCGATACCTGGCGCAACTACCACCTGGATGATCCGGCAGATGATCATCTGGCCATCATGCTCAATGGACGGGTAGGTCATTTTCAGAATTTGGTGGGTCCAGTCACCATTCCCAATATCGAGGATTGTGCCCGGCACCGCTTTTTTGTGATTTGGGACCCCAATGCCAAAAAACTATCGGTAGAGATAGACGGTCGGGAGGTGATTTCCGCCCAATATGATTTGTTAAACGATGTCTTTCTCGGCCAGGACCAAATCTACTGGGGCGTCACCGCCGCCACGGGCCGCTACAACAACATCCACGAAGTCTGCTTCGATCGCCTGACCGAAGGGGAACTCCCGGAAAAGCCGAAAGAGCAGGTACCGGTGCTCCCCCCTCCCGCAGAAAGGACCGAGCCTTAGGCCGTTTTCCGACTAGACAGAAAGCCTTACCTTTAGGACCTATGGATAAAGCGAAGGTACATCAGCATTGCCTGGAGATGGTGGCGGAAAAAATGGCTCGGCTTGAGCAGGAAATCGCGCAGTTGCAACAGGCCACCAGTGAGGAGACTAAAAGCAGTGCAGGAGATAAGTTTGAGACTTCCCGCGAAATGATGAAGCAGGAGATCAATAAGCTCAATCAGCAATTGGGCCTGCAGCAACAATTCCAACAACAACTCACCAACCTTATACCTGATCAGGTACTGGTAGAAGTCCGGCTGGGCAGCCTGGTTCAGACCAGTGAGGGAACCTATTATTTGGCCGTCAGCCTGGGCAAAGTTTCCTTGCCAGGCCAGACCGTTTTTGCCATGTCCACGGCCTCTCCCCTGGCCCAGGCTATGCTGGGCTTGAAGGCGGGAGAAAGTCTGGACTTTCGGGGGCGGAAGATTAAGCTCTTAAGTCTTTCCTGAGCCATTTGATTAGTAATTACTGAGAAAAGTAGCCAGGTCCGTCTCTTTACCCAGGCCCAACTTCTTCTTCAATCGGTAGCGGGCCTTCCGAATACTTTCGGGCTGTACGTGTAGGATGGCGGCAATCTCTTTGCTAGAGAGTTTCATTTTCATCAGCGAAGCCAATTTCAATTCCGTTTCGCTCATTTCTCCGAAATCCTCCTGGAAGCGCTGGTCAAAATCGTGGTAGACCTCGGCAAAATAAGCCTTATAAGCCTCCCAGCCTTTCTCTGATTCGCTTTCGATATTCATCAGGCCTTTGATGCGGCGGTGGGCCTGGGAAAAGGTCTCTGGATTCTCCTTGACTTCCTGAAGAATGCCATCCACTTCTTCCATATAGGTGTTTTTATGGACCAAATGCAGGGTTTGGGAAGCGAGTTCCCGCCGCTTAAAGGCGAGTTCTGCCTGAAAGATAGCTTCTTGCTTTTCATGGGCCAGGCGATTGCGGCGATTGCGGGATTGCAGGGCCAGAAAGACCGCGAGGGAACAGCCCATCAAGGCCAGCATGCCGGTTCCGTACAAGCCTATTTGCAATCGCTGGGCACGGGTTTCTTGTTCCAGGCGGGCATTTTCAGAAATTTGCAGGGCCAAAGCAGCCTCTTTTTGCTCGGTTTGAAACTCGACCCGCATGCGCTCGATCTGTTCAATTTTTTCTTCATTCAACAAAGAATCCCGTAAGGCGCCTACCTCAATCTGATCTGCCAGGGCCTTTTGATAATTGCCTACGAGGGAAAAGGCTTCGCTTCTTCGTTTCAAAGCCATTCCCAGGTGGGAGCGAGAATTAGAAGAACGAAATTCTGCGATCGCGTCATCTAAATAAGGGACAGCCTGGTTTCCTCTCCCCATTTCATTATAGGCATTCCCAATCAATGACTGGGCGATGGCTCTTCTCCGTTGGGCATTGAGGCTAGCAGCCAATTCTTCAGCTTCAAAAAGATAAGGCATGCCTTCGGCAGGCTTGCCCATGGTGGTATAGTGGTTGCCAAGATTAGCCAAAACGGTGCTGATGACAGCGGTCCAATTGACTTCCCGGGCGGCGGCCAGGGCTTTATGATAGGCATCCAGAGCTTCTTCCATTTTGCCCAGACTTACATACTGCGCGCCCATATCATTGAGGGCCTGAGACATATAGGCCACATCATTGAGTTCCTCGTACAAGGCAATGGCCTTTTGATTGTAGGCAATGGCCTCCTCGTGGTGTTTCATGCCATAGTTGATGGCGGCAATCACATTATAGGCATCGGCGATGCGATTCTTTTTTCCCAGTATTTCTAGTTCTTCGAGGGAAAGCAACATCCACCGTAGCGCTTCTTCCAGATCCCCCCGGTTGCGCGCCAGGCTTCCGAGAAACCCATGATTCAAAGCAATAGAAAGGCTGTCTCCTCTTTTTTCATCCAAGGCGATCACCTCTTTCATCAATACCTCCGCCGAATCCAGGTTCCCCCGATCGAATACCGCCAGGGCATAAGCGTATTTCACGCTGGACAAGCGCTCCAGATCCTGGGTTTCCAGGGCAATGGTTTCCGCTTGTTGCAGAAAATACATACCCGAATCCGATTCTTGTCCGTGGACCAGCCCCAATTGGTAGGCAAAAAGTGCTTCAGATTTTCGGTGGGGTAACTCCCGGGAAAGGCTCAAGCCTTCCTCCGCAAACGCCTTGGCTTTGGGAGGTTGATTATACAGGTAGGCATTGACCAGCTCATTCAAGAGGTGAAGCCGTTGCGTATCCCGGGGCTGGGTTTCATACCGACGCAATAGGCTGTCCAGCCGGGGGTTGGCCTGTAGCTGGACCGAAATAAGCAGGACACAAGAGCAGGCAATCCATAATCTAGCAGCTTTCATAAGCGAGTGAAGGGGTTCGCAGGAAATCCAATATACAGCTTTTCTATTAACCCAAAAGATAAAGGATCGTTCCTCCGAATGATGAACTTTTTCAGGCTCGTCCACGCTTTGTCCACGGTGGAAATTGGGCCATACAGGCTCTCAGGCCATACTTTTGAGGCAGTTCACTTAATTACTTTGTTATGAACTTAGCTATCAAAAAAACCTCTTCCTTGCTCATCATGAGCTTCCTCAGCGCCGCCCTGCTGATCTTGCCTGCCTGTCAACCGGACATCCTCACGCCTGATGGAGACACCATCAACGACTTTATCCAAAACCTGGAATACAGCTCGGACGATATCCTCAATTATAACGAGCAGTCCGGAGCTTCCGAAAGAAACATTACCAGTGATAAGAAAGAGTACCCGAAGGACCGTGGCCTGGTACAAACCTGCGAGGTGAAAAAGTACAGCCTTTCTTCCAACTTCGAGGATGTAGCCATCTTACAGCCTATCAAAGGCGTCATCTGGCCTGGAGCGCTGGTGGTGGGAGACGAAGAAATGCTCAAAGGTATTCCTACCCCCATTACCCTGGATCGTGCGCCTATGGAATTGACCATCGACCTGCCGGGTATGCGTAAGCGCGGCCGCATGAAAGTAGCCGATCCCACCGAGGGAAATGTCAAGGTAGCCTTGGATGAAGCCCTGGAATGGTGGAATGCCAATGCCTATGAGGAAGGATATAAAAACGCGGCCAACTCCTCCTACCAAACCGCGACCTCTTACAGTAGCCAGCAGCTTTCTCTCGACCTGGGGCTCAACTATTCCTGGGCCAAGGGAGACGTAGCCGCCCAGCTCAATTATACCTCGAATTCCGAGCGCAAAATCACCATGATGATGTTCAAGCAGGTATTCTATACGGTTTCTATGGAACCTCATTCCAGTCCAGCGGGCTTCTTCGGAGAAAGTGTCAACCTGTCTGATGTACAAAACGTAGCCAGCGAAAATGCCCCCCCTGCCTATGTCCACTCGGTTTCCTACGGTCGGATCATCATGTTCCGCATGGAAACTGCCATGGCGGCGACCGATGCCGAGCTGACTGCCGCCTTTAACTATGGCAGTGGCCTTAACTCGGCCAGTGGAGACTTAGCGGTACGCTATAACAGCATTCTCTCAAATTCGAGCATTACTTCTATTACCTTGGGGGGAGACGCCAGTGTAGCCTCCAAAGCTATCTCCTATGAGAACCTGGAAGAAGTGATTACCGGTGAAAATGCGGTGTACAGCCGGAATAACCCCGGGGTGCCTATTGCCTATACCATCCGCTACCTGAAGGACAATAAATTTGCGCGCATGGGCTTCACCACCGATTACCAAACCAGAGAGTGTGGTCCCTGGGGAGAATTTAATCACAAGCGCATCCGCTTTAGAAATACCGACAAAGGGACCAGCAAGGTTCGCATCAAATACCGCAAAGGCCAGCAGCAGATTCCCTATAACGGAGCCTGGAAACTGAATATCGACGAAGGCGAATACGTAGACATCTACGCTCCCGATGGCGCTTATGATGTCGAATTGGAAGTGCAGCACGATGATTCCTGGCCGATCTGGACCGATTACTACCTCCTCAAGTTGAAGTACATTGGATATGTCGAAAGTAATGTCTGCTATCAGGCCAGATGGAGCACCGCTGCCTCGGACGTAGTATTTGGAAGTTATAGTTGTAATTAACCCGTAAGCCTAAGAACTGCCGCTATGGTAAAGAAATAGCTAAGTTCATCCTTGTTCAACCAAGGAGCCTTTGGTCCCGTTACCAAAGGCTCCTTTTTTTATTAACCTTTTGGGGAAAAAGGAGACTAACTGAAAAAAGCACCAGCACCCCAAGCCTTCCTACCATGTACGCACTACGTATGTATCTCCAACGCATTCCACTCACCATCAGGTTCCGCATGCCCAGCCTAAGCATTCCGCTAAGTCATAGACCTTTTTTTCACTTTCGGCACGGCAAATTTTATAAACCCTAAGCTTCGCACAATCCTGAACGCACCTATGAAATCCCTAACTTCAGATTTGGGTCGGACGCAGGAACAGATTCTGATCCGTCCCTGTTTGCAGTCTCACGATCTCCTGTCCTTGCTGACAGGAGATTGTTTGGCTTTACGAATCCCCCAGTTGCTAGCCCCACCGCTGGCTCAGGTCTGGGGCACCAAGCTCTCCGGCAGCCAAAGCCTCACCCGCTACGGACATGCGCAGGACGTAGGGGTAAACCGCATCGGCATGACCCTGTTTGAAACGGAATCCGAGATTACCAAAATCACAGCTTACCTCAAGGCCGCCAGCCGCATCATGCCTCATTTGGAATGTACGCTGGGAGAAGGACAAAACCCCTTGCACATCTTGCAAGCCAGCTTAAAGGAAGCCTGGAAGGAGGGCGCGGAGCCAGAAAAGCTTTTTGGGCTGCCTATGGTGCCGGGCATCGTTCGGTCTTTTGACCAACAGGCGGACGGAGGCCTCCCTCCTCATACCGATCTGCTAGCCAAGGATTTCCAGCTCGGGGACTGCTTTCGCGATATGAAAGCCCAACTAGCTGCTAACCTATTTATCCAGGTACCCGCCCAGGGCGGGGAACTCGAAATCTGGAACCTGGAACCAGCGCCGGAGGAACTACAGGAATGGTATACCGGAACCTACGATTTTATTGACCGTGGCAAACTCCCTGCGCCTACGGCAGTGCTTCAGCCAGCCATCGGAGAGCTGATCCTGTTCCGTTCCAGTTGCATTCACGCTGTCAGGCCCATCTCAGCAGGAGGCCGGGCCACGGCAAGTTGCTTTATCGGGTACTATGGACCAGCAGCCCCGCTCTCCTACTGGGCTTAGGGCTTACGAGGGCCGTGATCGGCCGGAAGAGAGAGGCCCAGGGAGACCGTAAACACCGCGAAATCCCGGGGATAAGGACGCTCTATGAGGACCAGATCAGCGCTGTTCCAATCCTCCTCAGCCAGGATGAAGTTGAGCCCCCAAATCTTTTGCATCTGATAAGCCAGGAGAAAGCCGCCTTTAAAATGGTAGCCAATGGTGGCCCCGACATAATGGCCTCCATCCTGATAGGTAAAGGTCCCATTGCTGTCCCAATGCGTGTAGGCACGCAATATTTTCCCGCCTTGGGGTTTGAGGAAGAAGCGACCGAAGGTCATGCGATACACCAGGCCCAGGCCCTGCGCATCGGTATGCAGGCAGCAATAGCCTTCCGTCATGCTCCTGGCCTCTAGCCCCACAGCATGCTGGCGGGTGATCCGCCAGCCTATACTGCCCCCCATCTGACTAAAGAAAAAGAAATCAGGACCGATAAACAGGCCCATATCAACGTCCAGATAAAAGGGGAAATGAGCGCGATGAATGCTGCTGTCTTTCGGATGCTCGGGTTGGAGAGTGGGAGATTGGGCGAGGAGAAAAGGGGCGTAGCATACAAAGCCTGCCAGCAGGAAAACTTTCCAGAACTGCATAACATGATACATTTAGGCTTGGCTAAGGCTAAAGATACGCATTATCCCGGCAATGGGGAGTATCCGCAGCAAGGGATTGACAGCCAGGACGACTTTTTTTACCTGTGTCCTTTCAGGGACAATAAGGGTCTGGATAGCCTTGCTGCATGCGTCCCAAGAGCTCGGTCAAAAAGGCCTGTATTTCCTCTCCCTGATAACAGTCGACCTGTTTATTGGGCAAGGTAGCCGGGTCAGGATTATCGTCTTTTCGGGAGTAAAAGGAGTAGGCTTTATGCAGACAACGCAGGAGCTTTTTTCCGTCAAAATAAAAACGCTCTTCCTCGATATGATCTACCGTTCCCTGAACTGCCTCCCCTTCTATCATCGAGACTTCCCCATCAAAGCCCCAGGTCCCGGCTTCCCGATACATAAAAAAGAGCTCTCCTTCCCATAAGTAGTACTTCTCCGATTTCCCACCGTGATCCCCAACTGCTTCACTATAATCCACCCGGTAAATCCCCGTAGAGTCGTAATGGTAAATGACCGTAGCAGAATAAGGTTCCAGGTCGCAGGCAAAGCCCTGCTTTTTCTGTTGCAGGGCTTGGGCTTGGATCAAGGATTCAATTTTGGCGTACTGCTGACGAATGTCCTGAATCTTTGCCTTTTCTTCACCTTGGCCTAAAAACGAGCTTAGACTCAGCAGGTAAACAAGCAGAAAGGAAAAAGGGCGCATGGGGCTTTTTCCCAAAGCTATTTAATTCGAAATGGAGGAAAAAAATCTCCGGAGGTTCAAACAGGCAATTCCTCTTCCTTTTCCAGCTTATCCCGGAGACGGGTGAGTTTATCCCGGCGTTTGACATACCAGCGGTATTCCCATTTACTGGCAAAAGCCGTGATGACAAAGAATACAGCCATCCCGATGACCATCCGCCAGTTGGTACCATCTGCGACCAAAGACAGGAGCGAAAGTACCGCTATGGCTACCAGATAGAGGCCCATACTGCGGGCCACCCGGACGGTATAATCTGCATTGGCGATGGCGTGTTCCAATTCCCCCAGCATGCTACGATCAAAGCGGTTTTCTTCCTTGATGCGCTTCCAGCGTCTCCAGCCCATGTAGACTGCGGTCCCCAACATCACGGCCGCCATGACCATGCCGAATACATTGCCTTTACCCTTCATGATTTCCATGGAGGCAAGCAGGCCAAAGGTGATCAGGTTGGCAAAGATGATGATCAGTTCGGCCATACCGGCCAGGTTTTGCGCTTTGCGCTTATGTTTCAGGATGCGCGCAAAGAGCGCATCTTCATTGATGGCGTACATCATTTTATTTTGTTGGCTGTCCCAAACTTTTTGCAAATCTTCAAACTCCATGACGCTCCAGTTTTTTGGCTCTTTCCATGAGCTGTTTTTTGATCCGATTGATTTTCACCCCTACGTGGCTGACGGATAATCCGGAGATCTCTGCCATTTCTTTGTAGCTGTAGCCATCCAGCATCAGCAGGCAAAGGGAACGGTCGATTTCGTCCAGACGGGCAATTTCTTCATACAGCCAGCTGAGGCGTTCATCGAGCTGATAGTCGGTATGTTGCAGCAACTGTGGCATCTGCTCCAGCGGTTCATGAGTTCGCTGGTGTCGCTTGCTCTGACGCAGCCATTTGATGGCGGTGTTGAGGGCAATGCGGTAGATCCAGGTGCTGACCTTGGCTTCCTTACGGTAGGCCGGGATCGAGCGCCAAAGTTGCAAGCTGATGTTTTGAAACAAATCCTCCTTGTCCACCGCCTGAAAGGCATAGGCATGGATGACCTTAAAGAGCAATCCCTTATGCTCGGTCAGCCATTGGTGAAAGATTTGTTGTTGTTCGTCTTGCTTCATTGGCGGTCAACGCGTTGCCCTAATAGTACCTGAGTGTCCCGGCTTTCTTACAAGGGAGGCAACTTTTTTTAGAAAAAACACCCCATACTCCTCACTAACAGCCCTTTAGCCTAGCGAAATTTGAGCCCTTTTTTCCGAAACCTGCGTCCTGCTGCCCGATCTGGAAAGGAAAAATAGGAGCCTTCTGCCTGGGAATTGGCCTGGGGAGTAACCCGGTCCTGGCGTAGCTCATCCAGTGTAACGGCTAACAAATGCGGCCCTTGTCGAATCAGCTTTAGATACAGGGCATCCAGGCTATCCCCCTGCTCGATCGGCAAGGCTTGCTGAGCCAGAATCGGCCCATCATCGATGCGGTCATTGACCTGATGGATGCTCACGGCTGAAGCCTTTTCTCCCTGTAACATACACCAAAACAGCGGCGCCATGCCCCGGTAACGGGGAAGCGGTCCGGCATGCAGGTTGATAGCCCCCCGAGCAGGAATGGCCAGCAGCTCCGCCTTCATCAGTTGGGGACAGGCCACAGACACCAGCAGCTCAGGCTGGAGCGCTTTTAAGTGGGAGATGAAATTCGGATGGTTGATATTGTTGGTGGACAAAAGCGGCCATTCCGCAGCCTGGCTGAGCTTTTTGACCGAATAAAATCTTTGTCCCTGATCAGTAGGTTTCGAGAAAAAATCCAGCACCTTAAAGCGCACAAAATCCCAACCTTGCCGGATGAAGGTGGGCAAGCCATAAAAGAAAAAGTGATCCCGAATTACTCCCAGCCAATGAGATTGTCCGTTAAATGGCGGCAAAATGACCACTCCTACCACCTCAATTTGTGCGTCTATGGTCTGCTTGAACTTCTGAAAAAAGCGGGGCAGGTAAAAGGGTTCTTCCTGGGTGATGAGGACGATTTTCATGCAAAAAGGGTCTCCAGGCTCAAGGTAGGCAATTTTGTGCGATCCAGCCGGGCATGATAGGCTTCCAGAAAGGCAAACTGGTAGCCTTGTTCCTGGTACCGCTGGACTAGTTGCTCAAAGACTTTCCATCCCCCCCTGGTCAGAGCATAGGCTAGTCGCAGGCCCGGCGTGAGCCGTAGGTGTTGTTTCCAGGCTTCCGGAAAAAGGTCATGCAGATGAAAGCCAAAAATCAGCTCCGGCATCTGCTTCCCCTGCTGAAGCAGGCGCATGGTCCGCCTTCCTAGCAACTGGTGATAACTCAAGGAAATCGGCACCTGACCGAAGCGGCTCACGGCATAGGGCAGTTCCACAAAATCGTGCCCTGCGATGGCAAAAGGCTCCCTGGGAATATGTCGCCAGTCGAAGCGGCCCGGAAAGCGGGTAGGAAACATGCTGCAATCGCCTTTGATGCCCTGCTCCAATAGCCAGGTGAATTCCAAGCGGGAGAGCATGCCGTTAGGAGCGCGGTAAAAGGAGGGCAAATGCCCAAACCAGGCCTGATAGGCTTCAAAGCCTTGCTGCATATTTTCCAGCCGGGCCTGGGGACCGTCGAAGGCCACCCGATGATTATAGGCATGTAGTTCGAAGCGAAAATGCTGAGGATGCGGCAAATAAGGCTCCAGCAATTGGGGCTGGGTAGCCAGGATTTCTCCCGTTACAAACAAGGTCACCCGCAGGTCTTTTTCCCGCACAAAGCGCACAAAATCCGCACTATGCGCATGACAATAGAAGGTACTGCCGGGATTGGCCGTCCCTAAATCTTCTTCGAAATCCAGGGTGAGGTATAGGTGTCGGGTGGGGTTGGGCTCCATACTGCCTTTGCTCCAAGGAGAAGGGGCAAAGATAGGGATTGTTAGTAGAAGTCATCCGCTACGGTGGATTCCCTGAGATAAGCCCAGATGGCGTCTGTCTCCTCCTGGGTAACGTAAGGAAATACCTGGCAAGAAGCAGGCGCATCATAGGTGAGTCTCCGCTTACCTCTTTCGATCCCTGTTACCCATTGGAAAAACCATGTTTCGTTTCCTACCTCCGTCAAATACCTGAGCGGAGGACCGATCCACCGCCTGTTAATCGCGTGGCAAGCCGCACACATCTGAAACAAAGACTCCCCAATTTCTTCCGGAGGCGGAGGCCGATAGGCTTGCATTGGCGTCTGAGCCGGGGAAGGCTGAACCACGCTGGCTGGCATTTTTTCTACTTGCGACACCAAAACCCACATCAGCGGAATGACCCATAGGAAACAAACCAGCAGCCCAGCAAAGGCAGAAGCGACACGTTTTTCATGGTCAACCATAAGCGGAGGGGTTCTTTTTTTATACGTAGAAAACCACCCCCTTGGATAAAAAAGACAGGCTTATTTCTCCCATTCCGCCTTCGCGATCTCCTGCATAGCGGAAAGCACCATGTCCCACCCGCCGACGGAATCCTGGTAGCACTTTTCCCTTTGAAAAGAATTATCCTAGGGGTTTACCCAGTTGTTACCTTCAAATGAGGTGTGTCTCCGTGTCCTCCGACACTGGCTAGTGGGCAAGCACCTTTGAAGGGGCTGCGGAAGGTGCGAGCGGGGATGTTTTACAGGAACGAATTTCCCCTTCTGTCAATCGCGCCCTTGCAGGTAGCAAATCCCGGTACTTCAGGAGAGCAATGGAAGTTTTGTGGGCAAATAAAAAAGACAGGCTTATTTCCCCCATTCCGCCTTAGCGATATCCTGCACAGCGGAAAGCACCATGTCCCAGCCGCCCAGTGAATCCTGGTAGCGCTTTTCTCCATCTGCAACTACGGAATAGTCTCCTTGGCTTAGGTCGAGTTGCGCCCCTTCGGGCCCTTCACTGATCGCATAGCTTACCTGCAGGTAATTTTCGGGGATATCTTCCAGGCCCATGTTGGGATCGAATAAGGTGTAGGTAAGCTGCTGGCCGGGCGTAATGGTAAGCACTTCTCCTTTGACCTGAATGATAGTATTTCCTTCCTCGTCTTCTCGCTCCCATAGGACCGAACTGCCAACCTGCCAGTCAGATAAGATTTCGCAGCCAAACATATACTGTTTGGTGAAGCGGGGATGGGTGAGCAGTTCCCAGAGTTGGGCAGGAGTACAGGCGAAGGAGGCAGATTTTTCGATGAACATGTGTGATCTTTTTTCAGGTAAAAATGGGCCTTAATTCTGAGGTTCGGCACCCTGAGCGGGATTTTTTCTCATACGATTGGGCGAAACCCCAAACTCGCGTTTAAAGGCCCGGGCAAAGTGTTGCGGAGAACTGTAGCCGGTTTCATAGGCAATCTCTTTGGCGGTCAGTTCTGAGCTAAGGAGCAATTGCTGGGCTCGCTGCATCCGGAGTTGATGGACATAGCCAAAGACCGTAGTGCCGATCACCTGCCGGAAGCCCTTCTTGAGTTTATATTCATTGAGTCCTACGGTTCGAGCCAGGAGGGCCAGCGTGGGGGGATTTTCCCATTGCTGGTCCAGCAAATCCCGGGCTGCAAATAGCCTGGAAGTATCCGTCTCGTTAAAGGAAGGCGCGCTGCCGGGCCATTTTTCATAGGCATGGGCCTGCAGGACCAGCAGTTCGAGGCATTTGGCGCGTAAGAACATATCCGCCAGTGGGCCCTGATAAGGATGATGCAACATCTCCCGTATGAGGAGCATCATGGCCTGGGGATTGGGTTGCCAGTGGGGCGAAAGTAGCGTAGAACGCTCTTGGGAGACCGCTTCCGCCATGCGCTGAAGCCCTTCATTCCCTTGCACTGCCCAACTCAGGAAAAAAGCTGGTTTAAAAAAAATACCCAGGGTCTCTATTTCCAGGCTCTGGTTTTCGATTTCCAGATCCAGACGGGGCGCGTAGAGCAGGTTGTGATGGGTATGTGCCAGTTCGTAACGACAATTTAATGCCTCGGACCGGAACACATAGGCCCCTTGTAAACCGGCATGAAACTGCACCCAGCTTTCCTCTACCACAGCCCTATGCTGCAGGAAATCGGGATACTTCACCAGGTGGTGCCGGACCTGAATTTCTCCCAAGTCCCAGACTTTGCGTTGCATGTGTATGTCGGGATGCGGCTGCGACATAGGCCCTTTTCTCTTGCTCAAATTTGAGCTTTTTTCTCTCTATAAAAAACTTCCTTCGTCCGAATAAACCTACACGAAAAATGTATATTTACCACTCCAATACCTATTTCTCCCATGAAAATATCTCCTCCTCTTTTCATATTGACGCTCTCTCTAAGCATCCTGCTGATGCTCATGTCCACGCCAAGTCAGGCCCAGGGTTCCGAAGAACAAACCCTGCCCACCACCATTGGTGAGGCTCCCAAAGCCCCCGCTGCAGGAAGTAAGCCCATCGTGAAAGACTACTATGTGCCGGCAGAAACCAACACCTACTTTGTGCGAACGCGTGAACTGGGCACCAACTACCTGCACTTCAAGATGACCGGCACCTCTCGTATCCTAAATGATGATTTTCGGGTGATCTTGCTGGTCTATCAAGGCCAGGAAGCAGTCAAGCAAATTGCCACCCTTCCCAAAGACGCGCCGATTCCCGATACCCTGGTCAATACCTATAAGGTGCAAAGCGACCGGGTGACCATTCGTCGGCAAGGGCATCGCTGGTTGCTGGGCAATATTAGCCCGACCAAATTCAGAGGGGTGCAATTTCCCCAGGAAGGGAGAGCGGTCAACCCCGCCGCCCCTTTAGACGAAGCCAAAGATCAGTTTACCTATCATTTTCCTGACTATCACCTCTTGCGGTTTACTTCCGATCAGGAGGCCAGAAGCTGGTTTTTTCAGGATGATCACAAAGTACAAGTCATCGACTACTCAGGCATTGGGCCGGGCCTGGCCTTTGATATGATGTACCGCTACCTGCCCTTTTCGATCACCCGGGCACAAGTTTTTGTGACCGATGCCTACACCAACGACCAGTGGAAAAACGCGGCCAAAAAAGCTGCCGCCAAGCCTTCAGCAGAATTCCCGATCCAGATTTGGATTCATCTTTATGCCAATGGGCAAGCAGGTATGAAGGTCTATCGCTGAACAGGCCCTATGCTATCGCTATACATAAACTCCTGCTCCGCGGCAGGGGATTCCTCCTCCGAGACAACTGGCGCTTGACTTGAGGTAGCGGGCGCTTGCTCCTGGACATCGGCCTCCTTTAGCTGTTCTCTGCGATTGAGCGGCGAGATGGATTTTACATTCCCGGGGATAGGGGAAACGCTCACTTTCTGATCCCCTTTTTCTACATAAAAAACGTACTCACTGTTGTGCCCGATAACACGAACAATTTTGGTTTCTCCATCCACATAGGTGAGTTCATGTTTGGGGGTAAGCGTACCTTGTTCCAGTCGCTTGGATATAGCCGCACCGCTCCCAATGCCTGCTCCGAGATATAAGGATAAAACGATGAAGGCCATAAAGGCTAATCCGGGGTTAATGTTCCCCGGCAACTTATCGTAGTTGATACTTGATTTCTTTACTTTTTCCCCTTTGGCTTCCGCCTGCTTCACTTTCTTTTGCATCCATTTCCCTCCATAGGTCACCAGCAAAAAAAAGCCCAGGATGATCCCCGGAATAGCCAGATTGCCCGTCAGAAAAATCACCGGGCTTAAAATAACATCCAGCACGGTTGAATAGCTTAGGATGTTGATGTCCAGCATTCCATACTTGATGACATCTTTGATGATGCCCAGGGTGAGGAGATAGAGGTATCCCAGAGAAAGGTAATCTTGCAGGCTCCAGTTAGTGGCAGGTTTGGAGGTATCCATGATAATTGATTGGCTAGGGCAAGAAAGATAAGACAATTGCTGGTCTCAGCCCAGAAAAGAGTTCCATTGAAGCTGCGAACTTTGCCAAAATCACGCAAAATATTTCATGCTACACTAAGGCCGGTTGGCAAAACCCCTGCAAATCTAATGATATCCCCATCCAGGCTTTTTCGTATCAGGGAGTTTACCAACTTAGAAAAAATCCTGTATTATCAATCATTCATCCTGGCATCTCTCAGTAAATTCATAGGTTCGCCCAAATAAATCTTCCAGCCTATCAAATATTTTATCAAAAGCGGTGAAAATCTGACATTCGGAAGTCCCTGGAAAGTTTGCAGAGTTAGCCTTTTTCTCTAGTTTTGAATCAGTTTGCCAGATATCTGTGTAACTAAAAGACTACCCTAGAATTATCCATGCAGGTTTTCAATTTTCTGCTCTTCATCGACGATGATGAACCTACCAACGTATATCAAGAGGTAGTAGTAAAGCGCTCTCAATTGGTTGGGGATTATCGTTTTTTCACCTCTGCTCTGGACGCCCTTTCTTTCCTTACAGACCTATGTAATACGCCTGGTAGCCGCCTGCCAGAAGCTATTTTCTTAGATATCAACATCCCCCGGATGAATGGATGGGAATTTGTAGAAGCCTTTCTGCAGCTATCTATTTCCGGTCCTTCTCCCCGGATCGTCATGCTCAGTACTTCCAACTATTGGCGTGATGTAGAGCGAGCCCAGCAAACCCCGGGCATTGATCGACTGATGACGAAACCCTTGCATGAGAATGACCTGATCGACTTATTTGAAGCCTGGAAGGATGAGTAGGAAAAAGCTGTACTTTTATGCGGTGCTGGCTGCCATCAGCCTGATCCTCATGAATCAGGCCTTTATTCAATATTGGTTATTTCAGAAAAAGGAAGATGCCAGCACGATCAACATAGCGGGTCGACAAAGGATGCTCAGCCAGAAATTGGTTAAACTTGCTTATGAGCTTGAGGGCCCAGCCGCAGCAGAAACCCGGGAACGCGCCCAACAGCTCTACCAGGAATGGGAAAGCGCCCATCACACCCTCTTGCAAAGACACACAGACCAAATCTTTCTTTTTTCCGGAGAAATAGTCATCCGTAAAAAAATAGAAGCGCTCCAACCCTATCTGGACAATTGCCTTGCCTACCTAAAGATCATCTACACTGGCGATCAGTCTGTGTTCCCTCAGTTTCTGGAAAATCAAGACCAGTTTTTAGCTGAAATGGAAATCCTGGTGGCTGATTTTCAGCGGGCTTCTGACTTCAAATTAAACCTGGTCATTACCATAGAAATTATTTTTGCCCTACTATCCCTGGCCCTGATCTGCTATGAAATTGTATTTATCTTCAAGAAGGTCATTGAGGATTTAGCGCAAAAAAATGAAGCCCTGACCAACTCAAACCTTTTACTAGAACAATATGCCTATCTGGCGTCCCATGACCTTCGCACGCCTACGCAAAATATCATCAACTTTTCCCGTTTATTAAAAAATCGCCTCGCTCCCAAAATGGAGGAAGAAGAAGCGCTTTACTGCCAGTATATCACCTCCTCTGCCCTACGTCTCAAAGATACCACGGATGATCTCCTGGCCTTTTCTTCCATCAATCAGCAAAAACTGGAAATATCTACCTTCGAACTGGAAAAACTGGTGCGGGAAATTTGGGAAGAAATGCGGCCGGACTGGGAAAAGAAATCAGCTGAGTTTGTTATCGAAGCTTTGCCCGATACCATCAAGGGAGATCGCATTTTGATTGGCTTAGTCATCCAGAACCTACTGGACAATGCCATGAAATACGTAGCGACAGATCGGAAACCGCTTATTCGCATCTCCTGTACCACGGATCATCAGTATCATAGGGTGAAAGTCGAAGACAATGGCTTAGGCATTGAAGCAGCCCACCAGGAACAAATTTTTGGTCTGTTCAAACGGCTACACACCTATGAATCCTACCCCGGAACTGGATTAGGCCTTTCTTTATGTGAGAAAATTCTGGAAAAACATGGTGGCCAAATCGGAGTAGAGAGTATCGTAGGCCAGGGAAGTACCTTCTTCTTTCGCCTCCCACTCGCTCCTTTAACGCCTCAACGCGTCATGTAAGGGGCTCCTTTGGGGTTGCCCATCCTTTTTCAGGGAATCGATCAAAGCGAGTCGAATGGCTACGCGAAAAAGTTAGCTTTGCGCATAGCTTATCCCCGCTGCCCTATTCCGTTAATGCAGCCCGCAGAATCTTTTCTATCGGGGGCACCTCCTCCAGCATATAAAATCCACCTGGAGTGATAAAATACAGCTGGGTGCCCAAGCGACCATAGGTAATGGGAGATTTACTGATCTGGTCCCAGCCATATTTATCCCGAATTTCTTCAACGGCCTTAAAGGCCGCTTGCGCAGAAAGGGTATCGGCAAAGCGCCAGTATTCAATGGCCACCCGTGGGAACAAACGACTTCCCAGTTCCCGGGTACTTTTCAGACGCGCGGATGTACACCGCAGCATGCCCGCCGTGAGGGCCGCCTGATAATCAGCTTGCTCTTTAAATTTTTCAAACTGGCCCAGGTAAGTGAGCCGCTTGAGCAGGAAGTTTTCGGAAGGAGCCAGGGTATCCAGTACCTTGAGCTCGTAGTCGAGCACTCCCAAAGCCTGCAAGGCCTCTTCAAACGCATCGGATACCGGCTGGGCGGTTTCTTCTTCCTCGGCAATTAGCTCCTCTTCAGGCACTGCGGAAGCAGTGGCATCTCCCTGCTGCTGTTCACAGCCCAACAGCAGCATAAATAGCAGCAAGCAGGGCGTAATTCTACTCATCACTTTTGGATAACTTACCCACTACTTCCATGACCGTCCGGGCGTAGGCCACAATCTCCTTAGGGACGGAACCCCGGTCCCAGGGATCTATCCAGTATTTTTTCACCCCTTCTTCCCCCTTCATTTGGAACTCCAGGTACACCCCACATCCATCCGCACAATCCGGACAGCCATAGGTTTTTTCTGATTCCGAGGCTTCCAGGAGGGCAGTTGGTAAGGCCTTCATGAGTTGAGCTGCCTGGGCTTTCCGGGCAGGGTCCTCCACCTTGGTTTCGAAGACCAGTTTCCGCGGATAAGTGCGATAACTATCCGACTGATCCCAATCCATAGACATGCCCGTTTCCCCTGGTTCGAGCCTAAACATCGGGGCGCAATTTTTCTGACACATGCCACAAAAACTACCGAATATGAAGGAGCCCAGCGCTGGGCCTTCCGCTTGTTCAGCCTGGAAAACCGGGTCGCCAATCAAGCTGGAATCATTGTAAACCCGGTCCGCTGGTTCTGCCTGCTTCTGCCCGCTTTTACAGGCTGGATGCACGGACAACATAAGGGCAAGGCTCGCAAGAAGGAATAGACGCATAGAAGCAGGATTGAGTGAGGCTATATGATACAGAAAAATCCGCGACTTAGGTAGTTTCCGCCCAGCGAAGCAGCTTTTCCATGGCCATTTTTTCGGTATCGGAAATATTGACTAACAGGCGAGCGGCTTCATAAAGCGGGGTCTCGTCTGCTTCTTTCCCAGCCTGATCAAACAACTCGGCTACGTCCTTCCAGGCCTGAGCAGCCTGCTGAAACAAGGCATGCGCTTCCTTCAAGCCCTTGCCCCCCAACAAGGCGTAGGTTTCAGCCAGGAAATCACGGTACAGATTTCGAAAAATGGAGCCCCCAGAACCGGCTCGCTCCATGATGGTGGCGGTCATGGTAAAATCCCGGGTTACATCTTCAGATTGACGGAACCAGGGCAGGAGTTGTTTGCTGGTCTTGAGAATACCTTTGTAGGCGATATTGGTGATAGGTGGGGACAAATAGGCTTCCGCATTGGCCTTGATGGCCGCTGGCAAAGCCTTTTTCAGAGGCGTAGGAGGGCTGGGCGCAGTGATGGTGTAGGAAAGATTTCGGGAAGACATGGGGCCCTTTTCCCTGCGGGCCAAGGCCAGGCTTTCCAGGCTGGTTACTGATTCACTGCCTTGAGGACGGGTATCGACCAGAAAGGCTTGCTCCGCGTCATAGCCATAGCAGGCCACATAGTGCCCGGCAAAATGGATTTTGTTAGTAAAATAATCCAAATGATAGCAGTCGAGCTTCAAGCCTACTGGCTGCCCTTCTGCCAAAGGATCGGCAAGATTTTTCCAGGCTTTTTTGGCGGAAGTTGTTTCTTTTACTGCTAGTTCAAATCCCAGATGCCGGCAAAGATTTTCGGTCAGTTCATCCGGCTTCACCCTCCCTCCAATAAAAGGGTAGTCCATGGCTTTCATCTTCCAAAAGATATAACTGAGGCCCTGCCCCAGGCCAAAGAGCATCGGTTCCGAATAGGAAAATCCCAGGTGCTGCAACAGGGAACCCGTTGCGGTGGTTTCGCAATGCAGCCCTATAAAAGGTTTGAAGTCCGCAATTTTCATATCACTGGTAAGCCCTTACTCTGGCTTTCCTAAAGCTACGGCATTTTCCGGAGTTTTGACCAGATAGGTGATCAGTGGGCCATTATTCTGGGTGGCAATCAGCAGGCCTCCCTGAGGCGTATCCATCAGGAGGAGATCTTTGATGTCTCCCTGGAGGAGTAAGCCACTCTCGGGGAAGGATAGGGCCCGAAATTCCCCTTTGCCGTTGCCAGCCAGATAAGCACCATAGCTGGCATCATTTCGGGGCGTCTCAACTTCTGAGCCATACATATTCCCAGCGGTAATCAAATCGAGATGGCCGTCTCCATTCACATCTTTGGCCACCATGCCGTTGATACTGGAAAGCTGGGCCTCAGAGGGCAATAATCGGGAGATCATTTGTCCCTGCTTATTCTCGAAGTAGGTACTGCCAAACGTTTCCGCCTGATAGTGAAGGGAAGCCTCCAGATCTTTGGAGGTATAAATTTCGGCCAGGGTCGCCTCTGCAAAGGAGTTGTAATCTTTGTACTTGTATTTGATGGTTGGAATCTCTTCAGATGAGCATTGCCGTCCTCTGACGGGGTATTGTACGCCCTCATGGTAGTATCCCAATACGATATCCAGGTTACCGTTTTTGTCATAATCATAGGCGTACACATCGAAGGTCTCTTCCGGACTAGCCTGATATTTATAATTCAATCCGAGGTTGCCGCCGACCAGGTCTATATCGCCATCCTTATCCATATCCTCGGCAAGGATACTGTACCACCAGCCCGTGCTGCCAGCCAGTCCCCAGGCTTCCGTTTCATCCGTAAAGGAATCGCCTGTATTGCGGAGGTAGGTAATGGGCATCCACTCCCCTACTACCACCAAATCGAGTTTTTTGTCCTGATCTAAGTCTACCCAAGCCGCATCGGTAACCAGTCCTGCACTGCTCAACTGAGGGGCAAGGGATTCGGTAACGTCTGAGAATTGCGGGGCGCCATCTTTCAGGCCGTCGTTGCGCAACAGATAACTTTGGGCAGGTAAAGGATAGGATTTTCCGACGATGCGTCCGCCTACAAACAAATCCTGATCACCGTCTCCATCAAAATCCCCGGCCCGCACCCGAGAGCCGCTGGCCGTCAAGAGCGGCAACGAAGCCTCGGCTTTAGAAAACTGCCCTTTGCCATCATTGAGGTAAAGCCGGTCCTGCAGGAAGGGAGAATTTACAGGTAATTCGTTGCCTCCGCTGACGATGTATAAATCGAGGTCCTGGTCCTGGTCCGCATCAAAAAAAACGGCGCCCATGTCCTCAGAAATGGCGTCGTCCTCCCAGGGCTGGTCTCCAGTCAGGGTGAAACTTCCTTGTCCATCCTGTAGGTATAAGGCACCTGCCTGGCGGATCGCTCCTCCCACAAAGATATCTTCCCAACCATCCCCATTCACATCCCCACGCGCCAACATGGGACCATTTCTGGAGTAAGAATGTGGCAACAGCACCTCTACTGCGAAGTCGTCATAGGCATTTTCTTTATGGACAAAATCGAGTCCGCGCTGCTCTTCCATACGGGTGAAAAAGACCGGTGCGGCAGGCGCGGGCGCTGCTGCTTCTTTTGCGTCCTGCCAATTCAGTTTCAGTCGCTGGTTCACCGTAAGATTGGTCAGCTGTTGCTCCCGACCATCTGGCCAGCTAATCCTCAGCTCTGTTATTCTATCCTGCTGTCCCAGGCCAAAATGCAGGCTGGCCCCTACCGAAGATTGAAAACCACGGGTAAGGCTCAGGTGCTGGAATTGCTCCCCTGCCTCGGTTTTCACGGTGATTTCCGCCCCAATACCAAAAGGATTTTTTTCCGGGCCTTGCAGATCCAGTTGCAGGTAATTACCGGTCCCTTGTTCCCGGCTGGTATTTTTGTACAGGGAAACAGGCTGGTCGATATTATTGACCACCAATTCCAGGTCACCATCCTGATCCAGGTCTACATAAACCGCTCCATTGGAAAAACCTTCCTCATTCAAGCCCCAGCGGGCACCCACATCTTCAAAACTGAGGCCACTGCCCTGGTTACGGAAAGCATAATTAGGAACTTTTTCTGAGGGCATATTCAAGGTAAGCTCCAGGTAGTCCTGCTGCTGCTTTTCCTGATAGGTGGCTTTTTCTATTTTATTGAAATAGTCTTTGTTGTTGATGTCGCGGCGGGTCCCATTGGAGATAAATACATCCTTCCAGCCATCGTTGTCAAAATCGGCCACCAGAGGGGCCCAACTCCAGTCGGTAGAAGACATGCCCGTCAGGCGAGAGATATCGCTGAACAAGGGAATGCCCGCTTCGTTGGTACCTTGATTCAGCTGAACCACATTCTGCATATACTGATGGTGCAGGCCTAAATTGACCATTTCCCAAAAGCCCGATACGTCCATACTGGCCATATTGGCTTTGTTGCGTCGGTTATCCTCTGGCGTCATATCGACCTGAAGGAGATCCAACCGACCATCATTGTTGATATCGGCGGCATCTGCTCCCATGCCAAAAAAGGCGGTATGGGGCATGGCTTGTATGCTCACTTCTTCAAAGGTTCCATTGCCCCGGTTGAGGTAAAACAAATCCGGGGAAGCGAAATCGTTGGAGAGGTAGAGGTCTTCCCAGCCATCCTGGTTATAATCCCCTACGGTCGCACTGAGGGTCAAGCCAAAATTTTGTACGCCCGCCTCAGCAGATACGTCCGTAAAATTTCCCTGTCCATCATTCTGGTATAAACGGTCAGATTTCTCTGGTGCTCTTTCGTTGAGGAAAAAGCGATAGGAATAGTTGGGGGTTTTGAAGCCCGTGGGCGGATAATTGGCTACGAACAGGTCAAGGTCTCCATCTTTATCATAATCAAAAAATACGCCCTGGGTGCTATGCCCCTCATCAGCTACGCCTCTGGCCACGGCCTCTTCCTTGAAGATCGGAATGCCAGCTTGGTTAGCACCTTGGTTGATATACAACTGATTGCTCGTGGTCGTCCATTTCCCAGAAACGCTTACGTAGATATCCATCCAACCATCCGCATTTACATCGGCGGTGGTAACCCCGGTTACCCATCTGTCATCTCCCCCGATCCCGGCTTCTGCAGTCACATCCTGAAATGAAAGGCCTCCCTGGTTCAGGAATAAGCCATTGTCAACCATGTTACCGGTAAAGAAGAGATCCGGAAGGCTATCCCGGTTAAAATCTCCTACTGCTATTCCCCCACCCATGTAGATATATGGATAGGTAAAATAGTTTACCACAGAATCTTCTTTAAGTTGGTTGGTATAGCTCAGCCCACTTTCATCAGGAGAAACAGAGGAAAATATGGGCAAAAGGCTGGTTTCTTCAGGAGCGCTTTTTTGACAGGCAAATACCCCAGCCAACAAGCACAAGCCAAGCAGATAAGATGAGATCGACCGCATCATACAGGGTAAATGAGTAACGAGTAGTAGTACAAAAATCGGTATCCAGAAGGGTTCTGGCAAGAAAAGTTAGAGGCAAGAAATAAATTTCTTGCCTCTAATAAGATAACTATTTAAGGAAACGACTAGTATCCAGGGTTCTGAGAGATCACATCTGCTCCCTGAAGATCGATTTCATCCTGTGGGATAGGCAGGAACTCATCCTGGTTGGAAGCGAAATCTGCACCCGCGAATGGAGAAGACAATCTAGCGTTTTCGTAAGCGAGGTATGCGTCAAGGGTGGCTTCGGCGATGCCCCAGCGAACCAGGTCATAGAAACGGTGTCCTTCACCAGACAGCTCCAGCTTTCTTTCCATACGCAGGGCCGCGGTAGCTTCAGCTTTGTCTGCGAAAGCGGTATACTCATTTACTACATAGGTAGCAGCATTGTTACCGTTCTCGTCCAATACAGGAGAACCTGCAGCACGGGCACGTACCTGGTTGATCAGCGCCAGAGCAGCATCATTGTTACCTAACTCAATCTCAGCTTCAGCAGCCATCAGCAATACATCAGCGTAACGGATGATGTTATAGTTAACGGCGGTGTAACCTGGAGTCCAGGAGCTTCCGTCATTTTCAGTTCCGACACCAGATTTGTAGTAAATGAACTTCTTAGGAGAATAAGGACCTCCGTAAGCTTGATCACGTACCCAGTCAAATCCTGGGTGTGGTCCCCAGTCGAGGTAAGGAATGCCACGACGACCAACAGAGTGGTCAAGGCGTGGGTCAATGTTACCAGCATCAGGCGTGAAAGGATCACCACTCTGCAGTCCCATGTCATTTGCCATAGCGTTGGCAGCATCGTTGTAAGAACCATCCAATAAAGGCAGTCCATCAGCACCAGTTCTGAAGGAGTTAACCAGTTCGAAACTTGGCTGGAAGAATCCACAGCAACCACCTGGTCTTTCTGGTCCGGTAGACCCGTGAGGGAAGTTCAGAACCATCGCAGGGTTGGCGTTGTTGATCGTTCCTGTACCGGCAGCCGCCTGGCTAGCGAATACAGATTCAGCACTGTTATCGGTTGGCGCACGGAAGGCGTCTTTGTAGTCTGCCAGCAGGCCATAAGGCTGACCATTAGCGGTAACACCATTGGTCATGATCACGTCGAACAATCCTTTAGCTTCGCCCCAATTTCCTTGGAAAAGGTGGGTCTTCG
Source organism: Bacteroidota bacterium (assembly GCA_038527215.1). Taxonomy (GTDB): domain Bacteria; phylum Bacteroidota; class Bacteroidia; order J057; family J057; genus JAWPMV01. The sequence continues at coordinate 22,725 of JBCBGC010000015.1, read as the reverse complement.
CCAAGTAAGCACCAGCGGCCCATTTGTTGGCACGTCCGGCATCTCCCTGCGTTTCAGGCAGGTTGTCGTAAGCGAACTGGAAGTCAGCCTGGATGAAAGGCCAGAGATCCTGGTTGTTAGGTACAGGCGTAACCTCATCCCATTTCTCATCTACATATGGGGTATTGTCGAAGTTCTTCTTCAGACCGAAGTAGTAGTGTCCACGGAGGAATTTGGCTTCCGCTTCGATACGCGTTTTGTCCGCAGCAGAAACATCATCTCCGGAAACCGCCAGCAGGCCTAAAACCGCGTTGGCACGAGCTACTCCTTCATAGAGGCGACGGTATTTTTGAAAAACAGACGCGTTATTAGTCTGAGGAGAATAAGCCTGTACCTCGTTCATCTGGGACTGGTCACCCGCGTTGGTGCCTTTGTTGGCATCTCCCCCTCTAACGCTCCCCCAAAACCAGTTGGAGGCGTCGGCGTAGAAGCCACCTCTTCCCAGCAACATACTGTAGGCAGCGATCAGGGTACCTTCCAATCCCGCAAGAGAGGAAAGCTCTGCGTTACCTAGTGAGCCGGTTGGGGCTACGTCGAGGAAAGAGTCTCTACATGCTGTGATGGTCGTGGCAAAGATCGCCATCAGCATGACTAAAACCTTTAGTTTCTTCATTTTGATTTTATTTTTTTAACACAAATAATTGTGTTCCTTTTTTTGATTTATATAAGTCTAACAACTTAGAATCCAATGTTTACACCAGCAGTCCAGCTACGCGTAATTGGATAGTTACCAAGGTCAACGCCAAAGTTAGTGTCGGCAGCACCACCTACGCCTGGATCAAGTCCGCTGTAGTTAGAAACTGTCAGCAGGTTGTTGGTGCTAACAAAGATCCGCAGCTTAGACATATTTAACTTCAACAAGGAAGCAGAAGGAAGGTTATAAGCCAGGGTCAGGTTTTGTACCCGGAAATAAGAACCGTCTTCTACATAGAAGGAGTTAGACTGCGTGTTGGTAGAGAAGTTAGAAACATTCTCAAAGATCGGAATCTCACCTGTTGGATTTTCAAAAGTCCAGGTATCCTTCACCCGGTTGCTAATGGCAGCACCTGGGAAGAGTGGATAGAAATCAGTAAACAGACGAGAGATATTGTACAGTTCGTTTCCGATAGAAGCGAAAGAGTATACAGATACCTCAAAGTTGCTGTAAGACAGTTTCACGGTCAAACCACCGGTGAAATCAGGTACAGGATCTCCCAGGTACGTACGGTCAGCGAGGTCAATTTTACCATCAGGCTGTCCGGTCAGGTTACCTTCATCATCGAATCCGTTAAGGTCAGCAAATTTGAAACGGCCAGGGGCAGCACCTTCCTGAGTAGGAGAGTTAGCTACATCAGCAGCATCTGCGAAGAGACCTTCAACCTGGAAGCCATAGAAAGCAGACAGCGGCTGTCCAACCTGGTTCAGTACTGGGGTTACACCACGGTAAGCAGAAGAACGGTTAGGCAGGTTGTCGATACCAGGAGCCAGTTCTACGATTTCGTTTCTCAGGAAACCACCATTCAAGGTAATCTCATAGTTGAATTTATTCTGACCACCTTTGGTGATGATCTGGAAGTCAATCCCTTCGTTGAGCATTTTACCTACGTTCACAGAAGGAGCGCTGGCAAAGTCACCGGACTGTACAGTTACAGGCAGTCTGAAGAGCAGGTCTTCAGTATTTTTCCGCCAAAGTTCAACCCCTACGTCCAGACGGCCATTGAAGAACAAGGCGTCAATCCCTACGTTAGAAGTGATCGCTTTTTCCCAGCGAGCCAGTGGGTTACCGATACGCGTCCGGTAGAATCCCTGAGCAGCACTAGAGTTAGAGCCAGTAATATCGTAGCTGGAAGCTCCGAGGCTGGTTCCGTACAGAGAGAACTGGTTGTTCGGGTCAACGTTGTTAGAGTTACCCATGATCCCATATCCACCACGTAGTTTCAGGTCATCCAGGATGTCAACACCTTCCATGAAAGACTCAGAAGAAATACGCCATGCCGCGGAGAAGGCTGGGAAAGTACCGTAACGGTTTTCAGCACCAAAGCGAGAAGAACCATCGCGACGAACCACGGCAGAAATGATGTACTTATCCATCAGCTCGTAGTTCAAACGACCGAAGTAAGAAGAGAAGTTGATTCCGTTGGAGTGCCCACCATTCAGAACCTGTCCACTTACGTTAGAAAGTCCTACGAAGTCTACACTCTGAGAGAATGGGTTGATACCAGAACCGCTCATACCACGACCAGAGCCAATGTTCAAGGCTTCCTGACCTGCCAGTACGTCGATTTTGCTTACGCCAAAGGACTTCTTATAGTTAATGGTGTTGGTCCATACCCAGGAAGTTCCGTAGCTGGAAGCCTGGTTGAATCCAAAGCTGGAGTTGTTCTCAGAGTTTTCATACTGACGACGAACATATCCCCAGTTGGTAGCGGCACCAAAGTTTCCACCAAAGCTGGTTCTTACAACCAGATCTTCGATAGGCTCTAATTCAGCATAAATGTTACCGAAAGCAGCGGTCTGGAAAGCGCGGTTGTTCATCTGACCGTCCAGGGTAGCTACCGGGTTACGTGGGTTGTTAAAACCAGGAGCAGCGGTACCAGCATATCCACCAAACTCATCATAAACAGGAATGGCAGGAGACATACGAGAGGCGTCAAGAATGACGTTTTCATCATCTGAAGAACCAGCACCTCCACCATCACCCAGCAGTACGCGGGCAGAACGGTAGGTGAACTGCAGGTTTTCACCAATTCTCAACCAGTCGGTAATGTCGAATTCAGAGTTGGCACGGAAAGAGTAACGAGAAAGTCTCTGGTGCAGAATGATTCCTTCTTGCTCCTGGATACCGAGTCCAACATAGTAGCGGTTGTTTTCACCGCCTCCGGAGAAACCAAAGTTGTGACGGTTGACCAGAGCGTTGCGGGTAATCGCATCATACCAGTCGGTACCTTCTTTGTTGGTCCGGACAACCTGGTAGATAGAACCAGCTTCAGGATCAACATTATAATTTGCAGCTTCAGCGTCAAGGTTTACAGAACCTACAACACCGGACTGACCGCCTACCAGCAGGTAGTCAGGCAATACAGGGGTAGAACCAGTTCCGTACTGAGGGTGGTTGTAAGTAGGGGTCTCACCATTCTGGATAGCAGCATTTTCAATCGCTTTCCAGGTCCATTCAGCTTGCTCCTGAGGAGTCAGCATTTCTGGTCCTTGTCCAGGAGTAGTGATACCGATCATACCGTCATAGTTAACGGTCAGCTGACGATCACCTCTCTTACCTTTGCGAGTAGTGTATACAATTACCCCACCAGCCGCACGAGCACCATAGATAGAAGCCGCCGTTGCGTCTTTCAATACAGTGGTAGTCTCAATGTCATCTGGGTTAAGGAAATCGATATTCTGCACGGGAACACCATCAACCACATAAAGCGGTGCGTTGCCGCCCAAGGCACCGTATCCACGTACACGAACCTGGCTAGTGGTACCGGGCTGACCGTTGGTAACAACAGTTACACCAGGAACACGTCCCTGAAGCATCTGCTCAACGTTACCAGTAGGGGCAATTTTTAAGGCTTCCGCCTTAATGGTGGAAACCGATCCGGGGGTGTTTCTACGGGTATCTACGGAATATCCAGTTACAACTACCTCAGAAAGCGTCAGGTCGGACTCCAGTGCAACGGTGATGTTGGACTGATTTCCGACTTCGATTTCCTGAGCGGAATAACCGGTATAGGTAATGCGGAGCACATCTCCGCTGGAGGCTGCGATGGAGAATGTTCCATCATCCAAAGTAAGCGTACCACGTTGGGTACCTTTGACAATTACTGCGGCTCCTGCAAGGGGATCACCCCCGTCTGCTGCAGTTACCGTACCGGATACCGTATTTTGGGCAAATAGGCCGGTGGTAACTAGGCAGAGGGCAAATCCTAATAGGAGCCTCTGAAGTGCCTGTACACTTGTGCAGGGAATTTGCATCATAGTAGTAGTTTAGATATATCAGAAATAAATTGACTCGTACACTTATCAAGAGGACTCACCGAATTCAAATGATTCAGAAAGTCTGATTTATTACTATAGCTCTTGAGTAATCATTCTGACCAACAAGCATGTTTGAGGAAAAAAAGTATTTGGTTCAATATGGGTCGAAATGCAAAGACTTGAAGGTTTAGCTTATTTAGAATTAAAAGTTAAGACTTTACCGGAAAAAAAAACGAAAATCAGCGATTTTTTTTCTCTTAATAACGCAAAAGCTAGAAAGTCTACGCCAGAAGCTTTTCAAAGGATAATACATCCATTCGTGGTTTAATTCCCTTCAAATCATAGCCTTACAGTAAGGAAAAACCAGAGAAACCGGGACATACAGCCTCGAAAATACTTCAGCCTTATTCAGCAATGTTTGCTGGTATATCTTAGTAAAAGAAGCTTCCGAAATGGCCGGCCCATAAAATGATTGTTGATTATATATGGTATCAAGGAACGAAAAAAACTGAATTCCGGAGTTTTCCGGTTTTCATGAAGAAAAATTAGCGAAGACGGGACGATCTGTCCCAATAGATGCTAATTTAGTATCCAGATTTGCAAAATTTATTGAAATAACCGCCTAGCGCTCCACAGCATCTGCCAGGCGATCTGGCAATTGCTTCAAATCCTCTATTCCCAGCTGCATCATATTATTCACCATTTCTTCCGAAAGGATGCGGATGACATGTTCCGGGCCCCATTTTCCCAAAGCTGCCACGCCATACAGAAAAGCCCGACCCAGCAGCACAAAATCCGCCCCCAGCGCCAGGGCCCGCAGGATGTCCAGGCCCGACCGAAGGCCACTATCCATGAGTAAAGGCACCTTTCCTTCCGTGAGGGTTCGGGCGGCAGGCAAGACTTCCAACGGAGAGAGCGCCCCATCGAACTGACGAGCCCCGTGGTTGGAAAGGATGATCCCATCGCAGCCCCGCTTCAACGCTTCTTCGACATCGGCGGGGGCCATGATCCCTTTCAGGAGACAAGGCCCCTTCCAATAAGCCTTCAACCGCTCCACATATTCCCAGGAGAGGTTCCCGCCCATTTGTTCACTCATAAAAGCCCCAACCGACATCATCTCATTAAATCCCGGAATATCTTCTATGGTGCGTAGGCGCGGCAAGCCCCTTCGAAGCGTAGCCATCGACCAGATAGGATGAGTCATGCCTTGCCATAATAATTCCAGCGAAAGGCGGGGAGGGATCCGGAGACCTGCTCGTTTGGTGCGCTGTCGCCGGCTGGGCATCGGGATATCTACCGTGATCACCAGGGTATGAAAGCCACTTTGTTTGGCCCGGTCCAGCAACTGGAAGGCCATCTCTTCTTCCCTTGGGGTATACAACTGGAACCAGCCCTGCTCCCCCAGATGAGGCGCCAGACTTTCGGGGGTTTCGGTGGCCAGGGTACTGAGACAAAAAGGGATCTGGTATTTTCGGGCCGCTTGCGCAAAATAAACCTCCGCCTTGGGCCACATCAGGCCGGTCAGCCCCACCGGCGCAATCCCAAAGGGAAAGGCATAGGTGCGGTCCAATAAACTCGTCTCCAATCGAGGCCTCATACTCCCCTTCAAAAATTCCGGGTGAAAGCGGATAGCCTGCAGGGCTTCCCGGTTCCGACGCAAGGCTTCATCCTCATCGGTGCCCGTTTCCATGTATTCCCGGGCCACCAGCGGCATCCGCCGATGGGCTCTCTTTCTCAAATCCGCAACGGCTGGATAGCGGTTCATCCAATCCACCATTTTGTCTGTGTAAGTCATAAGCAAATATTGGCATTCCTACCTTACAAGTTAAGGGCTTCTGAGCACATGCCCGAAGCAAGGCCCCTGCTGACTTGGAACGCAGGGCAACCTTTAGCAAACACTGACGTATGTACATACAACAATTGTAAAGGGATGAGTAAAGAATATTTTCGGACCATCTACCAAATCATCAAAACCGGACACCGTATCACGGACCAGGTCAGTATGCACCTCAAACCGTATGGCGCTACCGAGCCCCAATACAATGTGCTGAGGATTCTAAGATTTCATCCTGAAGGCCCCCTTACGGTCAAGGAAATCCAGGACCAGATGGTCCAGCGAAGCAGTAACGTCAGCCGCATCATTGATAAACTGCTGGCCAAAGGATACGTGATCCGCAAAGAGTGTCCGACCAATCGCCGGAAAATGGATATCAGCCTGACTGAGGAAGGGGCTGATTTCCTGAAGACCCTGGATCGGGCGTTGCAGAAACTGCATCATCCCTGGCAACACAACCTGAACACCGAAGAACTTCAACAATTACGAGCCTTAATAGAGAAATTAACCACCGTAGAAAATGAAGCATAAACTCGTCGCCTTCGGCGCCAGTAACAGCAGTACTTCCATCAATCGCCAATGGGCAGCCTTTGCCGCCAGGCAGGTTCACAACGCAGAAGTAGAGTTGCTTGATCTGAATGATTATGAGGTACCCCTTTACAGCATTGATCGGGAAAAAAAGGATGGCATTCCAGAAGCCGCTCATCGCTTACTGCAGCACCTAACTTCCGCAGACGGCTTAGTTATATCTTTTGCTGAGCACAATGGGAATGTAACCGCCGTCTGGAAAAATCTGGAGGATTGGATTTCCAGGATTGACCGCAACGCATGGAGGCAAAAACCGCTGTTTTTGCTGGCCACTTCTCCCGGAGGTCGAGGAGGCCAATCAGCGCTCGCCATCTCTTCCCGAATATATAGCTTCCGTAACCCCTACCCTATTGCCCAGTTTTCACTTCCAGGGTTTAGGAAAAATTTTACGGGAGCAGATATTGCTGATGAAAAGCTAAAGCGTGATTTTGAAACACAGCTTCAGCAGTTCGAAGCAGCCCTTAAAAATCCCGTAAGCACCGCTTAAGGCATTCAGGCATCGCCTCCACCCGGCAAAAGCCCGCATTTCGCCAGCTTTTGCCGGGTTTTTCTTTTCTTTACCCTCAAAACATGCCCTTCACCCTTGTGTGGGACCTTCCCACCATCACCGGAACCATAGGAGTCAGTTGTATCCTCCTGGCCTATTTTCTCAACTTGTACGGCTACCTGAAAACGGACCATTATCTCTACCTCATCATCAACCTGGTGGGGGGCATCCTGGCCGCATGGTCCTCTGTGCTCTTACAATCTTTACCCTTCACCGTACTCGAAACCGTCTGGTCTTTGGTATCTGCCGTGGCGCTGGGAAAAAAGCTGGTACAAAAACGCGCCTAAGCCCGGGCTTACCCCTGAACCCTAGTTTTTTCGCTCATCATCCGGATATGCTGAGCGGTTTCCTGGCCTGATGCAACATGGGCGGTTTCGGTCTTCATCCTGGCGCCAGGCTGGGCGGCTGTGGCACAATTTTCGTACCTTCCAGGGAGACGCGCCACATCACAACTGCATGAAATATCTGCTTTCCTTGCCCCCCAATCTTGCCCAATCATTTCATCAAATCGAAAACCGCCCCCCCGAGGATTGGTTTTGCACCAGCGATCCTCCACAGGCCAAACTAGGTTCCGGCGGAGGAACGGCATTTCTATTAGAAGCAGCCTGGAAAGCCAGCGGCACCAGCGGGTCTTTCGAACAGTGGTTAGGGCAGGAAAAAAAAATCCTCATGCATGCGGGGGGGCAAAGTCGCCGCTTACCGGCTTATGCTCCTTCCGGAAAAATCCTCACCCCTATTCCCGTTTTTCGCTGGGCCAGAGGCCAGCAGCTCAATCAACATTTGCTGGACCTGCAACTTCCCCTTTTGGAAGAGATCATGGCTGAGGCTCCGGATTCTTACCATACCCTGGTAGCTTGTGGCGACACCCTCATCCGGGCTACCGGCGAATTGCCTCCCATGCCAGCGGTAGACATTCTCTGTATGGGCATTTGGGTAAAGCCAGAATTGGGAGGCCGGCATGGCACCTTTTTCATGCACAGGCGAAATCCGGAACAACTGGCTTTCGGTCTGCAAAAACCCAGTCCCGCTCAACTCGCCGAGCTCATGGTCGATTACAACTTCATGATCGATGTGGGTATTTGGTTGCTCAGTGATCGGGCGGTGGAAGTGTTGATGAAAAAATCCCGTTGGGATCAGGCGCGTCAGGCTTTTGGGCAGGAAGGGGTGCCGGGCTATTATGACCTGTACACAGATTTTGGCATGTCCATCGGGAGTCATCCAACAGAGATAGACGAAGAAATCCAAAGCCTCACGGCCGCGGCCATTCCCCTACCTCAGGGAGAATTTTACCATTTTGGTCGGTCTGTGGAGATCATCAGTTCCTCGTTACAGTTACAAAACCTGGTCACCGACCAGCGCACCATCTTCCACCGCAAAATCAAAGGCCATTCCAATATCTTTATCATGAACGCCCCCGCCCATTTACCCAAGGGCGAGGCACAACCCGAGGTATGGATTGAAAACAGCCACCTGTCTCCAGCCTGGCAATTGGCTGGGCGGCATATCCTAACGGGCATCCCCAAGAATGACTGGCAAATGGATATCCCAGAGGGAGTCTGTCTGGATATCATTCCGATTGGTTCCAGCCAGTATTGCGTAAGGCCCTATGGCATCGATGATGTATTCAAAGGCCCGATTGGCCAGGAGAAAACCGTCTGGATGGGGCAGCCGCTCCAAAGCTGGCTATCCGCTCGGGAGATCAGTTGGGAAGAAGCGGGCCTGTCTCCGGAAACGGACCTTCAGCAAGCAGCCCTTTTCCCGGTTCTCTCTCAGGACCAACTTAGCGGGCCGCTGGTGCAATGGATGATGACAGCCCCGGCCACCCCAAATCCCACCTTGAAAGAATTGTGGCTTAAGGCCCGCCTTTCCGCAGAGGAAATCAGTACTCAGGCCAACCTGGTCCGCCTGTACGAGCAGCGCAAAGCTTTCCGGCAGGCTTCTTTGCCAACCCTGGCCCAGAATGCCAGCCGCAGCATTTTCTACCAACTAGACCTGGCGCATCTGGCGAGAGACTACGCCGCTACGGGCCTGGAACTGCCTGCCCCCGTGGAAGTGAGGGAAGTGCCCGGCCTGCGGAGCATACACGATGCGATGTTCCGTTCTGAGGTGTTCCGGTTGAAAGGAGTGATGGACAAAAGCCAGGAACTGGAAAGCCAGGCTTTCCAACGCTTGTCCGATCGGATTCTTTCCCTCGCCAAAGAGAAACCCGTATTTCCCCAACGAAATACCCTGGCCGATCAGATCGTCTGGGCGCGTGCTCCTCTTCGTTTTGACCTCGCGGGGGGATGGTCAGATACGCCTCCTTATTGCCTGTCCTATGGAGGCAGGGTGGTCAACATGGCCGTAGAACTCAACGGGCAGCCACCTATACAGGTATACATCAAACCTATTGACCGGCCGGAAATCATCATTCGGTCCATCGATCAGAGCTTTGAAGAAAAGCTTACTGAGTTTGCAGACCTGGCAAACTACAACCAGCTGGGATCGGCATTCGCGATTCCCAAAGCAGCCCTGGCCCTGGCGGGTTTTTTACCGACCTTTTCTGCCCATCCCCAATCCAGCCTGGCTCGACAATTAGCCGAAGCAGGCGGAGGTCTGGAACTCTCTCTGCTGGCCGCCGTCCCCAAAGGTTCCGGTCTGGGCACCAGCAGTATCCTGGCCGCCACCGTCCTGGGAGCCCTCAATGATTTTTTCCAATTGGGATGGGATCAACTGGAGATCGGAAACCGCACCCTGATGTTGGAGCAGTTGCTCACCAGTGGTGGCGGATGGCAGGACCAGTACGGAGGCATCCTGCCCGGCATCAAATACCTGGAAACCAAAGCAGGTTTATCCCAAATTCCCGTGGTGCGCTGGCTCCCGGCAATGTTTCTCAACCAACCGGAACAAAAGGACAGCATGCTCTTGTACTATACCGGCATTACCCGGGTAGCGCACAACATTTTGGGAGAGATCGTCAAAGGCATGTTCCTCAACTCTGCTCAGCATTTGCGGCATGTGCATCGACAGTATTATCACGGCCAGCGGACCTATGAGGTGTTGCAGAAAGGAAACTACGAAGAGACGGCTCGCATGATCCAGCTCACCTGGCAGATCAACCAGGCCCTGGACAGCGGCACCAACCCTCCAGCGGTGCAGGCCATCATTGCCCAGGTGCAGGATTACCTGGCCGGGGTAAAATTGCTGGGGGCTGGCGGGGGCGGATTCCTGCTATTCATGGCCAAAGACCCATTTGCGGCTTTAAGCATCAAGCGCAGCCTGGAGCAAAACCCTCCCAACGCTTTGGCTCGCTTTGTCTCCTTTGATATCTCGCAACACGGCTTGCAGGTGACCAGAAGCTAAGGATTCTCTACCTTCTGGCAGGACTTCACGACATATAGTCAGCCGGTAGCTTGCAGTAGATCAGTTGGTCCTTTAATTTATGAGGAGCCAATTAAAGATCTATGAAAAACTACATCTACTTATGCCTCGCTGCCTGGCTGGGCCTCCATTCCACTAAGCTTTCCGCTCAGCACCATCCCGCTTTTAGCAGCATGGATGTGTTCGAATTGGAGTGGGTGAGCGATCCTCAGATATCCCCCGATGGGAAACAAATCGTTTATGTGCGACGCTTCATGGACATCATGAAGGACCGCCGGGCGGCCCGAATATGGCTCATCAACCGGGACGGTTCCGATCATCAGAAGCTTTCAAATTTTGATGTCAATGAGGGGAATCCCCGCTGGTCGCCGGATGGCAGCCGGATTGCCTTTACCGCCTCTTCTCCACAAGGGACAGAGTTATACGTTTATTGGGTAGCCTCTCAAAAGATTGCCCGTTTATCCCAATTGCCGGCCTCTCCCAGCGGACTGAGCTGGTCGCCCGATGGCAAACACATTGCCTTTTCTATGTTTGTGCCCGGAAAAGAGCTTTCCCTGGTTCGTCCGCATGCCCGGCCTGCCGGAGCGGTGTGGGCAGACCCACCTAAGGTAACCACCCGCCTCAAGCACGAGGCAGATGGAGCCGGCAAACTGAAACCGGGCCACGCTCATTATTTTGTCATCCCTTCTGAAGGGGGCAGTTATCGCCAGATTACCCAGGGTAACTTCAACCATCGGGGCGCGCCTCACTGGGCGCCAGATGGGAAAACTCTCTATTTTTCCACCAATCGGAACGAGAATTGGGAATATGATTTTCGTAATTCTGAGATCTATGCCCTGGACCTGGAAACCGGAAGTGTCCAGGCATTAACTGACCGAAAGGGTCCTGACAGAGGGGTAGCTGTTTCGCCGGATGGCGAGACCCTGGCTTATCTGGGCTACGATGACCAGGTACAGACCTATCAGGTAAGCCACATCTATCTCATGAACAAGGATGGTAGCGGAAAAAAGATGATCAAAACCAAGCTGGATCGCAATCCTGCCTCCTTACGTTGGGATGCGGATGGCAAAGGCTTGTATTTTATGTATGACGAATACGGTAATACCAAGCTTGCGCATACTACCCTCAAAGGAAAAGTAACCACCTTGACGGGAGATCTGGGCGGAACTACGGTGGCGCGTCCTTATGGAGGAGGCTCTTATTCCGTTTCCAACAGTGGAGATTTGGCTTTTACCCATACCACGCCTTACCACCCGGCAGAACTGGCCTTGTTGGCGAAAGAAGCCGAGGAGCCCGAGATGGTCATGTCTCTCAATGATGATATCCTGGGCCGCAGGACCCTGGGCCAGGTGGAAGAAATCTGGTATACCTCCTCGGTCGATGATCGTAAGGTGCAGGGTTGGATTGTCAAGCCGCCTTTTTTCGAGGAAGGGAAGACCTATCCCCTATTGGTCGAGAATCATGGGGGTCCGATCTCCAATTATGGAGATCGCTTTAGCCCAGAGGTCCAACTATATGCTTCCGCAGGCTTCGTGGTCTTTTATCCCAATCCCCGAGGCAGCACCAGCTATGGAGAGGAATTTGGGAACCTACTCTACCACAACTATCCCGGAGACGACTACCACGACGTGATGGATGGGGTGGATGCGGTCCTGAAATTAGGCTACACATCGGAAGATAGTCTGTTCGTAACGGGGGGCAGTGCCGGGGGCATCATGTCCGCCTGGATGATCGGCAAAAATAACCGTTTCAGAGCCGCGGCGGTCATCAAGCCCGTGATGAACTGGATTTCCAAAACCCTGACCGCAGACAACTACTATGGCTATGCTAATTCCCGCTACCCGGGTCAGCCCTGGGAGAATCCCGAAACCTATATGAAATATTCGCCTGTGTCCCTGGTGGGGAACATTGAGACTCCTACTCTGGTCATGGTCGGCAGCTCAGACTTGCGAACGCCTTTGTCCGAAGCCAAGCAGTTGTACCACGCGCTCAAGATCCGGCAGATAGAAACTGCCCTGGTGGAAGTGCCCGGTGCCTTTCACTTTATCGCGAATCGTCCCAGCCAATTGATCACCAAGGTAGAGCATATTGTAGCCTGGTTTGATCGGTACCGCTAAGCGGATCTAACAATCCCGATAGCCTGAAACGCCTTTCTGCTAAAAAGTCAGAAAGGCGTTTTCTCATCTTTGCGCGATGACGAACCCCCCTTTTTATCCGCCAAAGTCCGGAAAAATCGGTCGTCCGAATTCAAAAATCCACCATAATTCTTTCCAAAGCCTAAATTCGAAACAGGCTCCAAGGATTTTTCCCGCATATCCCTATTTTTAGGAAAAAGACTACTACTTCTATGCGTCCGCTGCCTTGTATACTGCTAGTCCTCGGGACCCTACTGGCTTGCCAGTCTCCTCAACCAACCCCCTCTGCATTCGATCCGCTCCCCTGGGTGGATCCCTTCATTGGAACAGGCTTTCACGGTCATACCTTCCCGGGAGCTACCCTACCTTTTGGGATGGTTCAACTCAGTCCAGACACCCGGCTGCCTGGATGGGATGCCTCCAGTGGGTATCATTATTCAGACTCCACCTTGTATGGGTTTTCGCATACGCATTTGAGCGGGACCGGCATCGGAGATATGGGAGACATTTTGTTCCTGCCCTTTACCGGCAGTCCTGAAACTGAGCTGTTAGGACGGTTTTCTAAAGATTCAGAGCAAGCCCGGCCAGGCTACTATGCCGTGGATATCGAAAACTATGGGGTCAAAGCCGAACTGACCGCCACCCTTCGTACGGGCATGCATCGCTACACCTATCCAGCAGATCAGGAGGCTCATTTGCTGATTGACCTTGGGCACATCCTACAAGCCAATTGGGGCCACCGCAGCTTGCGGGGAGAATTTGAAATCGTGGATGCCCAAACCATCAAAGGCATGCGGCAGTCCAGTGGCTGGGCCCACGATCATCCGGTTTATTTTTACGCCCGTTTTTCTGCGCCTTTCGATCTGGTGGAAGTAAGGGATGGGAAGACCGCTGTGGCACCAGATACCCGGCAGGGTAAGGAACTCAGCTTAATTCTTCGTTTCAAAGAAACCCCCAGCCAGCCCATCCTGGCGGAGGTAGGCATTTCTTCGGTGAGTCGGGAAGGGGCCGAAAAAAATCTTGTGGCAGAGAACCCTGGCGGGGACTTTGAAGCGATACGCGAGCAAGCAGCTGCTACCTGGCAGAATCAGCTCAGTATCCTGAAAGTAAAAAGCCAGGACACCGCTTTTCTCAGCACCTTCTACACCGCCCTGTACCATAGCATGATGGCTCCTATGCTGGCCCAGGATGTAGATGGAAAGTACCGAGGCATGGACAAGCAGATCAAGCAGGCCCAGGCTGGGGAAACCCAATACACGGTCTTCTCTCTCTGGGATACCTTCCGGGCCTTTCATCCTTTAATGACCATCCTTCAACCGAAGCAGAATGGGGCCTGGATGGGGAGCCTGCTGCGCATGTATGAGGAAGGAGGTCTGTTGCCTAAATGGCCGTTGGCGGCCAACTACACCGGGACCATGGTTGGCTATCCCGCCACAGCGGTGCTGGCAGACGCCATGGCCAAAGGCCTGGAAGGCTTTGATTATGAGCTAGCCTTAGAAGCCTCGGTTTTTGCTTCCGAGTATCATCCGGAGGTCTTACGAAATATTACCGAACCCCGGGCGGCGCAGGTCATGCCCAAACAATTGGCTTTTCTCAATCAGCTTGGTTTTATTCCGCATGACTCGATCACGCATTCAGTTTCTTACGGGTTGGAATGTGCCTATTACGATTGGTGTATTGCCCAAATGGCTACGCAATTAGGCAAGGACAGCCTGGCCGCCCTTTACCGAAGCAGGGCCAGGGGATATCAAACTTACTTTGATCCGGAGATTGGCTTTATGCGGGGAAAAATGGCGGATGGCAGTTGGCAAACGCCCTTTAATCCCAATCATTCTGACCACGACAACAGCCCCTTTGTGGAAGGGAATGCCTGGCAGTGGTCCTGGTTTGTGCCGCATGACGTGGCTGGTATGGCAGAACTGCTGGGCGGAGAAGCCGCTTTTGCCCGAAAACTAGATCAACTCTTCACCACCGAGGCGGAAGTAGAAGGGGAGAATGCTTCGGCAGATATTACGGGCCTGATTGGCCAATACGCCCACGGGAACGAACCCAGCCATCACGTCATACATTTTTACAACTACCTGGGACAGCCCTGGAAAACCCAGGAAAAAATTGATCAGGTCTTGCGGGAGCTCTACGCCCCTACTCCAGCGGGCATTTCTGGTAATGAAGACTGCGGCGCTATGTCGGCCTGGTACGTCCTCAATGCCCTGGGCTTTTATCAGCTAAGCCCGGGAGACCCTACCTATACCCTGACTCGTCCCCTGGTGGATGAGGCTGAATTTCGACTAGCGAACGGGAAAACTTTCCGCATTGAAGTCCAAAACAATGCCCCGGAACATCTCTACATCCAACAAGCCTGGCTCAATGGGGAAGCGTTGGCCACGCCATTTTTTACCCATGAACAACTGATGCAAGGAGGAGAACTTACATTTCGGATGGGAGCAGATAAAAAAATGGCCACCCGTTAAGGGTAGCCATCTATTAGGTTAGTGGGTCAATGTTTAAGCTTTGGTGGCACGAGGTAGCCAAAAGCCCAACCAGGCACCTGTCAGGCCCCAGGAGACAACGGTATCAAGTACATCGGGCCAGGTATTGGCTTCGAACCAGATACTGTTCAGATAGGTGATGGAGCCATAACCGATGAACCCAATGGCCAGGGAAGTCAATAGGACCGTCTGCATATCCAGGCCGGGTATTTTCATCAATACCCAACTCAGAACAAAGACCAACAAAATGTCCAGGACCAGGCCGCGGATCATGTTGGGGATCATGTTGTTTTCCAGAGATGGATGGTACTCCAATAAGGCCCAGGGTTGACCGCCTTTTTCTTCCATCATTTTGGCTGCGTCCTCCATAGAAGTACCCTTGGCGACGGTAGGTAAAAAATAGGAACCTGGTTCCACCCCTATGGTGTCCAGAGCAGCAAGGATGGCATCTTGCTGAGGATTGTAGGCCATCTTAGAATAATGTAATCCTAAGGGACCTCCCCAGGCAAGGAATTGCCAGATAAATAAAATGAGCCCTCCTACGAGGGAACCAATGGCGAGATGTTTCATAGATAGTAGGTTTGAAGTAGTGAAACATGAGGGGATGCCATGGACATCCTAATGTGTGTATCGCTTTTTGTGAGCAAATGCCATTTTTCTTAGACTAACAAGCATCTGCCCGTCAACATAATACTAATTATATTGCCAACATCCAACATATTTAGCACCAAACATGCCATTTCCTGCATACGTGCCAGGGCTATAAAGCCTGATCTCCCCAGATAATTTCGTCCACAAAAATCCAGGCCTTTCTGCCCGCTCCCTGATGCCAGCTGGGAATAGCATCCAGCTGATGGGCCAAAATCCTGAGCCTGACAGCTCCTGGAGGAAGGTCAAAGGAAAAGGCTATTCGCTGGTTTTCCTGCTTTGATTCGGCAAGCTTATACGGCTGCTCAGCCTGATGGATAAGGGCCCCGTTCTGATCGTAAGCCCATAGGCTCACCGCTTGAGGAAGGAAAATCCAATGATCATGGCTCCTGAGGAAATTCAGTTGGCCTTTGCCCCCCTGAGCAGCAACAGAAATATCCAGGCTCACGTCCAGATTTTCTCCAGAAAAGCCCTGCCAGTATCCATCCCCATAGGAAAGGCTGCCTTCCTTGCCATCGATCAAGGCAAAGGTCCCGCCTGCGTGATAGCGCTCGCTGTAAGCGGTGGCATAGCTTGGTTCAGAGAGTTCCGTTTTCTCCCAGATGCCGGATACAATCCGGCTTTTTTGGCCAGAAGGACTGATGGTAACTGCCTGGATGGTGGTGGTTTTTTCCAACACAATAGGTTCCTCATACTGGATGGCCTGCTCATTCGGTTCCCGCCCATCCAGGGTATAGTAAATCTGGCCAGAGCCAAGCAGGGCGATCTCTTTGGGAGAGTTGAAAAGACCTTGCTGCCCCGAAAAGCGAGGAGCAGCCACATATTGCCGGGTGTTGATGCTGCGCAGCAAAGCCGTATCCATCTTGGTGATTTTGCGGTCATAGGTCATCAGCCCATTGGTTTCGGTCTCCACATCTGTGATCTGGGTATATACTGCCGCACTCATCCCACTATCGACAAAGGCCCAAACCTGATCGTAGAAGCCTTCATAGCGCGTAACCAGGGCCGCTGAATCGGCAAAACTCTGATAGCCCCAGTTTTCTTCGGCCCACATATGGTCCTTTATGGCGTAGCCCAATCCTCCAAATTCTCCCAGGACAGAAGCCCGGTCTGCTTCCAGGGCGGGAAAGCGGGGATCAGGATAGTGATGGATATCGTAGATGTCCCCCGTCTTGCGGTCTGACCAGCCACTGGCTGTAATGACCAAGCGTGAGGGATCCATCCGCTTGATAAACTGGGTTATCCCCTCTGATTGATATTGGCCCCAGCCTTCATTGAAAGCCACCCAGATGATGATACTGGGATGGTTTTCATGTTGACGGATCATCTGTTCTAATTCCCGGCGAAACTGAAAGTCGTGGTTGGGTGAAACTGTTAAGTCCGCATCCGCAGCCTGAATATAAGGCTGGGCACTGGGCATATCCTGCCACACCCACAAGCCCAGTCGGTCGCAATGGTAATAAAATCTCCGAGACTCGATCTTGACATGCTTTCGCAGCATATTAAAGCCCATGGCTTTGATCTGTTTCAGGTCATATTGCAGGGCCTCATCCGTGGGAGCGGTATAGATCCCATCCGGCCAGAACCCCTGATCCAGGGGCCCGTTTTGAAATTCAAAGGCGCCGTTCACCAGAATCCGGGTATAGCCTTTGGAATCCTTCCCCAAATCGACGGTCCGAAATCCGGCATAGCTGTCCACCTCATCAATCAGGGAATCCTCCAGCATGAGTTTCAGGTTCAGGTGGTACAAAAAGGGATCATCTGGAGACCAGAGACGGACATCGGGTACTTGTAAAGAAAAGGCTTCATCGAAGCTGACCGTTTGCTGGGCTACCAGGCTATCGCCGGCCCTTACCTGCAATACCTTGAGCTGACCATTGGCCGGAGCATATACCGGGGCTTCCACGGATAGTTTACCCTGGAGATTGTCGGATTTGATGCTCAAGCGGGAAAGGTAGGAAAGGGGCAGGGCTTCCATCCAGACACTCTGCCAAATACCCGAGACGGAGGTATAAAATATCCCGCCGGGCTTACGGACCTGTTTGCCTCGGGGATTGAAGTATTTGCCTTCCTTCACTTGCTGGTCTCCATGATCGGAAGGATCATAGACCGCCACGGTCAATACATGAGGTTTTTTATCTTGAAGAAGCAGCGTAGCGTCCATGCTAAAAGGGTCGTACCCGCCCATATGGGTGCCCAGCGTAATGCCATCAATGAATACCTCACATTCCCAATCTACCGCCTCAAAGTTGAGCATGATGCGTTTTTCGTCCCAATCTTCGGGAATTTGGATCTGACGCCGGTACCATAACCTTTCATCCAGGGCCAGGGTATCTCCTACCCCGGAGAGAGCAGATTCCACAGCAAAGGGCACCAGGATTTTCCCCTGGGCTTCTCCCATTCGATGGGCCTGGGCAGGCTGAATCGCATATTCCCACAGCCCGTTTAAGCTTTGCCAGCTTTCCCGAATCATCTGCGGGCGGGGATATTCGGGTAAAACTGCCTCTGGCTGAACTTGATCTGTCCAGGGAGTAGTCAGGGGGGAAGAGGCAGGTTTCCACTGCTCGGATGATTGACAGGCGAGCACCAGACTTAGAAGGGAAAGCAGGAAAAGATTTCTCATAGAACACGAAACTTTTGGCAGGGGAGAAATAAGCCAAATTCAGCAGAAATCTACAAGGGGTCTCTTTCCTTTTTTTCTCTCCTTAATGCTTTTAGTCCGCTCTTCCCGCACCCGAGCGTCAAGCATCCAGGCCCTTAGGCTGCTGCCTCTATCCTGGAAAGAGGGACAGAATTCCGCATGAAAAATCTCTGCTATTCCCTTATTTTTGGGCCTAACCCAAAATATAGCATTTTCCCTATGTCCTTTCGCCCCTCGCTATTATACCTCCCCACGCTGATGATCTCGGTATGGATGGGCCTGTTAACGAGTTGCCAAAACCCTGTTTCGCCAGGCTATGACCCAGGAGCATTTAAGCTAGAGGAGGGTTTTAGCCTTAAGCTGGTAGCTGGGCCGGACCTGGTGAGGACCCCTGTAGCCATGGATCAGGATGTACAAGGTCGGCTTTGGGTATTGGAAATGCCTGGCTATATGGCAGATTTGGCGAGTAGTACAGAGGAGGCTGCCGTAGGGAAGATCAAGATTTTGACAGACGAAAACGGAGACGGGATTTTTGACCGCTCAGCTTCATTTCTGGACAGCCTGGTTTTGGCGCGCGCATTATTACTGGTGTATGATGGCCTGCTCTATGCGGAGCCCCCCAATCTTTGGTTTGTACCCATTTTGGAGGGAGATCAAGCCGGACCCAAAGAATTGGTGGATAGTGTCTATGCCACGGGAGGCAACGTAGAGCATCAGGCTAATAGCCTGACCTATAATCTGGATAACTGGATTTACAATGCTAAATCTACATTCAGGTACCAACGAAAAAACGGTGTCTGGAAAAAGGAGCGCACGGCCTTCCGAGGGCAATGGGGCTTGAGTCGGGACGATGTAGGCAGGCTATACTCTAACAATAACTCCCGGACCCTGGTAGCGGATATGGTCTCACCAGCCTTTTTCAAGCCCTATCCCGGACTCCAGCTATCGCATTTGTATAACCAGGAAATCGACACCAGTTTTCGGGTGTATCCCCTCCATCCTACTGCAGTAAACCGTGGGTATATACCAGGGGTCCTGGACTCAGCCGGGCTGCTTCAACGCGTAACCTCCGCTTGCGGGCCGCTGGTATACCGGGGACATCAATTTCCAGAGACGTATCAGAACCGAGCTTTTGTTTGTACCCCCGAAGCAAATGCCCTACAAGCCTACCAGCTAAGCGAACAGGGTCCCAGGCTCCAAGCCATGCATGCTTCACCGGGAAGGGAATTTCTTGCTTCTACCGAGGAGATTTTTCGTCCGGTAAATGCCTATAACAATGCCAGAGGCACCCTATACATTAACGACATTCATCAAGGAATCATCCAGCATTTCACCTACATGACTTCCTACCTTCGCAATCAACTGCAAGCCAGCGGTCTGGATAGCGCGGCCCAGGGCGGTAGGATATGGGAAATCAGCTATCAAGCGGAGCAAGCCCCTTCCATGCCACGCCTGGTCGGAAGGCCTATGCAGGACTGGGTTGAACTCCTCCGGCATCCAAATGGGTGGATTCGAGATAAAGCCCAGGCCTATCTGGTGCATCAGGGCGATGCTGCTGCGGTCCCGGAATTGGTTGCCCTCATAGAAGGACATCAAGCCAATCCCCTGGGCGCTTTGCATGCCATGTGGACCTTGGAAGGCATGGGAGCATTGACGGCTGCTCACCTGCTGCCCCTCTGTGAAAGCGCGCATGACCACCTGGTCGGACAGGCCCTGGGACTAATGACCCGCATGCCCAAACCGCTGCCCTTTTTCATGCAGGAATATGTGAAACGCCCGACGCCTACCAAGGATTTTTACTTGTTGCTGGCCAATCCAGAGGCTTTTTTTCCCCTACCCTGGAAAAAATGGCTTAGCCTGACTGAGCGTTACCTTCAGGAAGGAAGCGGTCTCCACCGGGAAGCGGCCCTACAAGGTGCCCTGGGCGCCCCATCGGTGCCTGGCCCAGAAGGGCAACCCTCATTGATTCAGCCTTTGCTGGTTCAGGTGGCAGATATCAGGCAGCAACCTCTTTTGGCCCGTACCCAGAGCAGGGATACCCCTACGCACGGCTCTTTGCTATACCGCGAGCATTGCGGCAGCTGCCACGGCCCGACCGGAGAAGGGATTGCCCTGTTGGGACCGCCGCTGTATGAGTCTGAGTATGTCAGTCAGAGCACGGCCCGCTTATTAGGCATCGTTTTGCATGGATTGGAAGGACCTATCACCGTCAAAGGGAAGCTATATGATGATGGCGTTGTGATGCCCGGTCTGGCAGCCAACCAGGCCCTTTCCGACCAGGAGATCGCCAACATGCTGAATTTTGTCAGAAACGCCTTTGGCACTGCTCCTCAGAATATTCGACCTGAGATGGTCAAAAAAGCTCGGCAGAGCTCTCCTCCGGACGGAGCTTTATATCGGGCAGAGACCTTACCAGAGTAAAAAAATAAGGCCGCCTCAATGAGGCGACCTCTTTATCTTCAATGAGAATGATTCTTATTGATAGATTTCCATAGCATCAAAGATACCAGGAACCGGATCAGGAGCATTTGAGTTGGAGTTCAACTCATCCTGTCCGTAGATGAAGCGCTGCGGGAAAGCAGTACCTCTGTTCAGCATAGCTTCCCAAGGCAGTCTTACCGCATCGTTCTGCGTTCTCCGAACGTCATTCCAACCCATTCCGTTTCCGATGAAGGTCAGGTAACGCTCTTCGAGGATTTCCATCAGAAGGGCATCGTCCGCAGAAAGTCCGTCAGTATTAGCAATACCACCGTTGTCAAAATCAGTTGCATCGTAAGCGTCGTACTGATAGGTACTTCCAGCCAGGATAGAAGCGTCAATGTATCCTCCGGTAGCCATGAAGGCACGGAATTCATTGAGGTGCTCCAGTCCTTTGGCGAATCCCTGAGCACGGAATCCAGCTTCAGCCAGGGTCAGGAGGTTCTCCATGTAGGTAACTACGTGGAAAGCCGAATTTGTAGCAAACAGACCATTAACCGCCTGTCCGGTAGCCGTACCGTAGTAGTTAGGCTCCAAGCGGCCGGTGTAGCTGTCAGATCCAGCGTCTACATAAGCGTAGGCGAAACGAGCAGCCTCATCAGTCTTGGTGTTTCCGCGATAGATAGGCTTAGCGGCGTCCAACAGGTCGGCAGCATATACCTGCTCACCGGCTCCGTCTTCTCCTTTACCAGCATCCATATCACCAGAACGGCTCTGAACCAGGAAGTCGAAGATCATGTTCAGGTTACCATCATTGGTGGTTCCGTGAGGCGTCATCATGCTGCCATCAAAGCTGCTGATTCCCTGTACAGCTTCCGCGTAAGCACTGCTATATTCTTTCACATCCATGAAGTAACGAGCCTTCAGGCTGTGAGCTACTGCCAGCCATTTTTCCTTATCTCCACCGAAGTAAATGTCGGCAGATCCAGGAGAGGCACCAGCACCGCTGTTCAGGTCTTCAATCGCTGAAGTCAGCAGATTCTGAAGGGCAGGATACAGGGTACCTTTTTGGCCATCATAAGCAGGATTATCATTTTCGATATCTACCGCTTCGGTGAAAGGAACATTTCCCCAACGAGAAGCAGCGGTACCGATCGCATTCGCTTCAATAATCTTGGCGATACCTACGATGTATCTTTCACCGGCTTCACCCGCACGATCAGCGATCAGACGAGTTTGGGCCAGGGTTCCCTGATACACGTTGTTCCAGGCAGTATTGAAGTTACCAGCGTTCATGTTGTAGAGCGCGTAGTCAGCGTACTGACGGTCAGCTCCGTTGAAGTAGCCAGACCACATGTTAGCCACACGGTTGGCGTGTCCTTCCTGAACCACGGCGTTGGCCAGCATGGCAGCGGTCAACACCAGGGGGTCAGGCGCAGAGGTGGCGTTGTTGGGGTCATTGTTGAGCCCTTCCACCAAACTTTCGCAGGACATTCCGAAGAGTACCAGAATGACCATTAACGGTTTATACAAAGTTTTCATTAAAGCGTCTATTAGTAATTGATGTTGATAGTGAAGAGATAAGACTTAGAACCAGGGTTGGTGAAGTACTCAAGTCCCTGTCCATATCCACCAGTCAAACTGGTTTCTGGGTCAACACCTCTCAGCGGCGTCCACAGAAGCAGGTTACGGCCAGTTGCTCCTAAAGTAACAGACTGCAGTTTCAGCTTGCTCTTCAGCCACGCACCACGGATGGTGTAGCTCAGGCTTACTTCACGCAGACGTGTCCAGGAACCGTCTCCTGTGAATTGCTCACGTACAGAACCAAATCCACTACCGAGGGTAGTATACCAGGACTGATCAAGCAGAACAGGACCGGCACCCCAGTCAACCAGGTTACCACGAACCAGCTGTCCAGCTGCAAACTCTGTACCCGCGTAGTTTTTCACTGGCTGGGTCAGGGTTACTTCGTTTCCGTTGTCAGCATGCTTACCGAAGGTATAAAGTACACCACGGGTGGCTTCAGAGAAATCAGCTCCCTGGAAGGTTTCGAAAAGTACGTTCAGTTTCAG
>JBCBGC010000014.1:0-83566 GCA_038527215.1 Bacteroidota bacterium | reverse complement strand
CTACCCTTGGCGAAGGGGACTGGGTCCCTGGATACAGAGCTTGCGCTGGATGCGATTTCCAGCCGCGTCATAGGAATAGCAGATACAGGCATCCCCTTCAAATACGGGTTCTCCGAAGGTACCGGGCTCGAGGACGCTTTCGCCTTCTCCGCTCCCTTCTCGGGAAGATTGGGCTTGTAGTCCCAGGCAAAGCAGGACCATCAAGCCACATAAGAACATGTGCTTCATGATTGTGGATTAAAAGGTTAAATCAGTGTTTATTACGAAATTAGAGCAAATTCCCCAGCTGGAAAAACCAATATGACAAATGGTCCCTGGCATTGAGTAAATGGTTAGGTGAACTGAGGGAAAGGGCCCATAACCCCAAATAAAGGCTCATTTACCAGCATGGTCTCTCGCTATATACACCTCCCTAATTGTAGACTGCCCCAGCAAAGAACGGGACTGGAGCGAGAGACCCCGGATAGCTCACCTCCTTACAGTCGGAGGAGCTTCCGGGGTGACAAGAATAAGGAAGGAGAGATGATTCCATCAAAACCCTTCTTGAAACCCCACCTACAAATATGTCACCCCGGAAAGGCATTTGACCAACAGGGAAAATGACTTATCCGGGGTCTCCATGATTACATAAGGATCGCAAAGACCTCTGGCTATATTGCTGTCGGATTCTTGGACCCGGATAACTTACCTCCATAAAGTCGGAGGAGCTTCCAGGATGACAGGATTAGAGAAGCAGTAATCATTCAACTTCAAGCAGAAAAATGGCACGCTCCTATCCGTCTCAAAAAATTCGTAATGAAATGAGTCATCCCATAATTAGGGATGACTCATATTTAGGTTCAGATAATAAATATCTGCTGGCGTGAGGCCTTTACTTATTTGGTCATTTTGTAGATCCAATCATAGTAATACCCGAGTTTACTCAAGGAATATCTATCAGCCCCGTATTCCAAGGTGCCTGGTGTATAATAGCTATTAACAAAACCAACGGTAATATATTCGTGCAGGATTTTGGCGTAGAAGTTAGCAAACCCCATATCCCGTTGCTGCTGGAAGTGCCCCGTCTCGTGGGCCCGAAGGTATTCGTTGTATTCCAGGTAGTTAAGGGTAGGATGATCTGGATGAGGTTTTCTGAACTCATGGGTAATGAGGTTACGCCCTAAAGCCATGCCCGAACCAGGTTTAGCAAGCGCCCTGGTAAGAAAGGTTCCTCTTCGGTAAACCGGACGATCCCGGCCAAAGTCTCCGTATTTCTTGGCTGGTACATAGGCCGCTCCCATGGTCAAGATATTGAGCGTAGCCATGGTGCCGCCAGCAATGGCTCCATTCTGCGCCCCCATCAACATCCCTTCTACCACGTTCTCTCCATCAATCGCCGAGCCTATGGCTCCCCCCACGCCGCCGGTAATGCCACCTTTTCCTATTCTGAAAGCCAATTCTGCCCCGATGTTTTTCAAGGCTCCTCCTTTCACACCATTGAAGTTTCCGATTCCGGCTCCGAGGATGCCGCCGACTACCATACCGAATACATCTCCCGTGCTTACCTCACCCCCGAAGGCCAGGGTAGTGGCCGTATTACTGGCTACGTTGGTAAGGATATTATAACCCAGGCTCTGCCCAAAGGTGCCGAGCTGACCTCCCAGGGCTCCGAGTCCACCCCCCAGGGCACCTCCGATTGCGCCCATGGCTGCGGCCCGGCCAAAGTCTCCCCAACTCCACTCCTGGCCCGTAATGGCGACCGTAACAGAGTAAACCGCGACAGAGGTTGCGGCTCCGATGATCGCCCCATAGGCCATCCCGGCCAGGATGGGCACGAAGGCAATTTCCCCATTAGGGTCGGTGTACTTTAAGGGGTTGTTGAAAGCATAGGCATACCGATTATAACTCTGAGAATATTCAGGATTCTGGACAAAGTTATCTACACTCAACATCCGACCATTGAGGGGGTCATACATACGCCCATTCATGTTGATCAAATCCACCTCATCCAAATGCTCATGGCCGGTATATCCCCGGTAAAGCCAGGCTGGCGTAGTGCCCACATTGCTGTAATTCCAACTGCTCACGTTTCGCTTCCGCCCCCAGGCATCAAAGTTCTGCTCACCTGCTACCGCCCCGGCAGAGGTTGTAACGGTCAGAATGGACCCTAAATAGTCCTTATAGGTATAGTAATACTGGTACTGCCCGTTCTGCTTCACCACGATAGCAGCGAGGCCATCGCCTCCATAGATATAATGCAGTTCCCGGGTAGTGCCATTTTGAATGTCCTTTTCGTAGGCCCCCGCGTAATACCTTTCTCCGATCAATCCATTGCTACTATGGACGGTTTCCATTTTTCTGCGCTCCCCATCCGGGCCATAGGTAAGGTCAAAGTCCAGGTTACCTTCTGCAATCTGGGAGGGTTGCATAAAGGAGGTAAATTGAATATCCTGCTGGTCATGGCTGATGGGACCGCTGGCATCACAGATTTTGGTTACGGCATTATGCTTTTGACTGTGATAGGTGTAACTACCGATGCCCGTTTTAGATTGGATATTGCCGTTGCTAGCGTAGTTCACGTTGATAGAGGACTGCCCTACCACCTGAGAACGTGTGAGCCGGTTCAGGTTATCGTACTGAAAGGTCTCTAAGCGGCCTTTTTTAGCATCGTAGCGGTAGTTTAGGTTACCGCTCTGGGTATTAAAACTGAACTGTAAATCCTGTACATTGCCGCCAAGGATTCGGGTAGGCATGCCCAGGGCATTATAGGTTTTGGTGGTGGTTTTACCATCTCCCATATAGTAAGCCGTGGGCTGGTCAAAATCATTCATACCAAGCGTATTATACAGGGTAACACTGCCAGCGAGGTTTTTCACCGAAGCCAGATACCCCAATGAGGTATAATGACGGGTCACCCCAAAGCCTGAAGGGAAGATCGTATTGACCACCCGGCCATTGCCATCATAGCTAAAGGAAGTATTAAAGGTGGTACCATCAATATTTTCTTTGACTAAGGTGTTCTGACTAAGGTTGTTATAGCTGAACTCCTGGCTGTTGCCGTTATAATGGGTCACCTTCTTGATTTTCCCTTCCCCATTCAGGCCGTTACCTACATACTGATAGGTAATGGTGCCTTCCGGCACTACCCTTGTGGTCATCCGTCCCAGTAAATCGTAGGAGGACTGGGTGACTTGTCCGTTGGGATTCGTTTCCATGGTCCGTTCACCGTAGGCATTATATGCATAGTGGGTAATGCCCCCGTTTTTATCCTCCAACTGGGTTTGGTTACCATATTGGTCATAGGTCATGGCCGCGACTTCGACTCCATTGAGTTTGGTTTGTACTACCCGACCAAAGCTATCAAAGGTATGGGTCAGGCTTCCCCCTGCATCTGAGGTCGCGATGGTTTTTCCACTGGGGTCGGTGGTTTTGCTGCTCGTCTGACCAGCTGGATTGGTACTGGTCGTGGTGAGATTCCCACCAGAGAAAGCATAGCTATAGGATTGTGTACCAAAGGAATTGGAGACTGAAACAGGACGATTATAAGCATCATACTGGTGCGTAGAGATCACGGCACTGCCACTGGAAAAGGGCAGGGTTCTGGTCCGAATATTTCCTCGCGCATCATAGGAGGTAACGGTTTTGATCCACTGGTTCGAATATCCCCTGCGTTGGTCCAGCCGAGGTCGGCTTAGGATATCAAACCAGGTCCGTGTTTCCGGGGTACCAGAGGCCGTAGTTTTCACGTAGAAAATCGAATTGTCGGCTGAAGTGCTGCTGCTGCCATTGCCGCTCTGGATATCCCAATGCAGGCTGGTCTGCATCACATGCCCCAAGGGATTGGTAAATGACAATTGACGGCCAAACTGGTCATAGGTCGTGCTTTCCGATAGTCCGTCTACCAGGGTATGAGATAAAAGTGTCCCGAATCCAGGATCATAAGATCGCGATTCTGCTTGTCCCAGCGCTCTGGTTTCGGTGGTTACGAATCTTTTCTTGCTATCATAAGCGTAGTTTATTTCTCGGTTAGCCATGCCAGAGGCCTGCATCTTGGAGCGGGTCACTACCCCGGTAGCTCCATCAATGGTAAAGTAGGTATTGACCGCCTTTGGCTCTCCATAGTGGTTTATCCGCTGGATCACGGCCCCTTTACTGTTGTAGTAATTGACCGCTGTATTGACTAAAGCTGCTGAACCAGCCCGATACTTGGTTCGAATGGTCTTCCAAAGGATAGCGGGTAGCCAGGTGCCATTGGCGGTGTAGGAAAATTGGGAAACGGTTACCTCCAGCCCATTGTCCAGATTCTCAGTGGATTGGGTAAGATTCCCGTTGGTGTCATAGGCATAGCTGGTGACCTGGTCCGTATTGGATAAATGATTGGTTTGGGTGGTGGAAGTAATCCTGGGCCAAATCCGCTTATTGCCAAAGTGATGGATGTGGTTGACGTGGTTTAGTTCACTGATCAGGGAATTACCGGCGATCAGGCGTTTTTCCTGGGTCTTTAGTTGGGAGGCAAAATAGGTGGGGTCAATTTCAAACTCCGAGGAGATTTTCATTCCCTCTGCGCTACTTTCTGCCACGACTTTCTTGAACCCCAGAAATCCCTTGCCACGGCCATGCACAATGCCTTCTTCATATTGGTAGGAGGTGGTATGCTGCCCACTCAAGCCATCGGGCACGCGAACTTCCGAAACAAAATGAACGCCTTTCTGGAAATCATACAGGGGATAGGAACTCTGGGTTCCAGGGGTATAAAAGCTCCCGCCTTCGGTCAGACGCTTATATCTAAACTCGGTGGTATGATTGTAGCCGTTCGCTACTTTATGCAGCAAATGGTTGGTCCCTTCTTTGTCAAAATAGAGCAGATTGTAGAATTGATTTTCTGCCCCTTCGAGGGCCATATTTAGCTTGCCGTCCCCATTGAAATCTCCGACCAGCACTTTGCCTATGTAGGAGTTGCTGGTGAAAGAATAGGACTGATAGTAAAAATCATTATTGACGCTTTGGCCCTTACCGTAGTAGACATTGACCCGGTCAGGATTACTATCTACCACATGTACCACATCTGAGAAGCCATCCCCATTTACATCCGCAATCCGGATATGATGGGTGGAATCATCAGGGTTCATGGCATAGCTCACGGGGAAGTTTTCCTGATGAAAGGTTTTTCCGTCCGAAAATCCCACCTTATAATTCCAGTGGCTGGTGCCATCCCGAGTTAATACATCCGACTTCCCGTCTCCGTTAAAATCACCGACAAAAATGTCATTGCCGGGATTGCCGTTGCCAGTCTGAACCGGATAGCCGCCCCCATATATCTGCTGCGCAAACCAGGTTCCATTGCTTTGCTCATAAAAGGTATAAATCTTGGTCCAGCCCCAGCTGGTCACCATCAGATCCTGTTTGCCATCTCCATTAAAATCAAGGGGAGCCACATGCTCTGCCGTAGCGAAGATTGAGCCGGGATAGTAGGAGTTGGGAGCATTTTGTACGGTAACCTCTTCATTGGCTACGCCATCTCCGGGTGAAGAGAAAAACACTTTATAGCCGGTTCCGTTACTGAGTACCGTGAGATAGTCTGCCCGGCCATCGCCTGTGTAATCGCCAGGGAAGAAATATTTGCCTCCGGGGTAAATAATATTGAAGGGCGTGGTGGTCGGGTAAGCAACTGCGTTATAAGCCGTCAGATTATCGTTGGGATAATAGACTTTGATCTCCTTCATCCGGGTATAAGAACCATCATAGGACTTGTCGATCAGCAAGACATCATCCTGCCCATTGCCATTAAAATCTGAAGCAATGAATGACTGGAAGTGGGGGATTTCTTCGTCGTCCACGATCTCATACTGGGTAGGGGGCAGGTTGACCGTGAGGGTGGCGGTGAAATTATTAAAGGATGGCTGTCTTTTGTATACCCGAAAAGAGGTGTGATAGCGAAATCCATTGGCCTCGGAATACACCGCTTCCAGAAAATCACTATGTCCGTCACCATTGAAATCTCCGGTAAATACGTCCTTGTTGAACCAGGGATAGTAATTACAGGTTTCGGCCTGGAAGGGGGTAGGATCATCCCCATATTTGAAGATGGTAGCATTGAGTTTTCCTCCTGCACTACCAGACTCCGTAACGGAAGTCAGGTATGACTGGATATTGTCAAAGCCATATTCCATCTCATATTTTTTGACCAACTGATTCCCCTCCGTCCGTACTTCTACCTTTTCCAACAAATGCCGCTGGGCCATGTAGCTGCCCCATTGGTAAATGCGGTTATCATCGCTCCGCAAATCCCAGAAAAATTTGATAGAGTTATAAGGGGTAATCCCGGCAGAACTATTTCCGGTATACTTGATTTCCTTGATCCGGGTATCGGTATAATTGTAATCATAGATAAACTCTATGTAGTTGCCATATTGATCATAGAGCTTGTTGATAAACCAGGCCATGGCGGTAGAGCCTCCTTGCACATTACGCTGGGAAGAGAAAGATTTTCCAAACTCCATCTTCACCCCATCTCGGGTCGTGACCTCAAACCAGTCTGGACCATTGCCGGAAGTTCCTTTGGAAACTACCTTGGCAAAGGTCTCATTTTCGGTTCGATAAATGGTGTTATTATGCCCGTTTGCGCCACTTACTGGCACCAGGACATTCCCATCCAGGGTGAAATGGTCATAATTATCAAATAACACCTGCTTGACCGCCTCATCCCGATAGAAGTCATGACCTTTGCGGGAAATGACAGAGAGTCCCCCAATGTTCCAGCCACGTCCTAGAGGTCCATTCCCGGCCTGGCTGCTGTAAACCAGGGAAACGTTTGGAACTAAATTCCGGGTTCCGGGAGGGGTGAAAATGGGGATCCCATAGGAAGCCCCACCACTCATATTTACCTGATGGCTTCCCGTGGTCGTTCCTACCGGACGAGCGGTATTGATGGACCTGCTATTGAAGGAAGAGTTGGAATAAAGGGGGCCATAGTTGATACTATGGATCGTGGCCACGTCCTTGATGCCAAGGACTTTATAAGGCTTGTCGGTAGGATTTTCTGCCAACAGCCCATGATAACTTACCAGGAGGCAGCATAGCGCCACCCAGCACCGGCGGAGGACTCCGCGGAGGGTATTGTGAGCATTCATGATTGTGAAGTAAGCTTGCTAAATAAAAAGGTTAACATTGATACGGGGCCCATGGGTTTTACCGACCCGCTACGGTGGTGGAAGACCAGGTGGGCAAGGGAGGAAAACCCAGGTGCCAGCAGGAATGGTGCTCAGATGAAGGTTGAGCTATGTTTTTGAGGCGAAAGATAGGCTTGCGCCCTTTGCCTCGCGACAAAGGACACAAGCTCGATCTTCAGCCTACTATGTCTTCCGGGCTCATGGGTATTGGATTTCAAAAGATATCGCCGCCAATTCCTCGGTAGTCAGCGCAAAGGTCTTCAACCACTGGGCACTGTTCAGCACCGGATCACAGGGTAAAGAGCCGGTTGGCGCTTGAATCCCTTCTGAGAGTATATGGAACTCAAAGAGATGATCCGCTGAAAATGCTGACTCTATGCATCGCCGAGAGGGATCATACACCAGCGAGGAATCAGGTCTTAGCAGGGTTAGCAACAAGACGCAATCTCCAGTGGAGTCCTTGGAAGGATATCCCACCCAGACCGCCTCCGTGCTATCGTTGCTGATGCGTATTCCATAGTGGCAATCAGGTCCCTCTGGTTGGCAGGTCGTGGCTACCAGCATCAAAGCAAGGCTTATCATACCGATTGGTTTTATCCAGTCCATCATTTTTATCCAAATATGATCGTGTTAATTAAGCCCATAAGGATGGTCCCTTTTACGGGGCCCAATAGGAAAATGGCTGCATAATCCGCTACGGTCGCTCGTACAATCAGGCGGTCTAACATCATGACATCTGCCGGATTACGGAAGTCTACGTACTGCCCTATCGTATTGGAGCCATCAACATTCAATGGATTCCGGTCAAAATCCCATCCTAGGTTCAAGCGGGCAAAATCTGAGGACAAATCGGCGTCATCCTGAAAGCCAGGAATCCGTTCATTGAAATAGAGGAAAGCCCGGCGGTTGGCATCCTGTTCCACGGGATGCCAGTCATGGTTGCCAGGATCAGTAGAGGCACTGATCACACTGGGAATCCCAATGCGGGCAAAATACGCTGGCCCCATTTCCTGGCTCTGAAGATAATGTCCATATTCGTGCTGGAACAAAGGATTGTTGGGATCAGCTACCATCGTATTGTCCCCGATGATGAAGCTACCTAAGGCAATCCCTCCCCAACGATTACCTGTCGTCAGAACCGTAGCCCCATTTTGATAGTCCACGCGCCTCACTCCACCTCCGAGTCCGAAGGTATTATAGGCATGGGCGGTTAAGAAGCCTCCCGTGGTCTGGATAGACTGCCAGGTGAATCGAGAAATGATTTCCCAGGCCCGGCCAAAGAAATTTCGGTTGGGATCTGAAGCAAACAATCCTCCCCAAATCCGCAGGTCATTGCCTGCTCTCAGATTTGCTTCATTCCAGGCGTTGTTCCAACGGTTACCCGGTGCGCCATTGATCAGCCCGGAAATAAAACCTACTAACCAGGAATCAATGACAAAAAACTCACCGGAAGGATCTGTATAGGACAACGGATTGTTGAAGGCATAGGAATAGCGATTGTAACTCTGGGTAAAGCGTGGAGACTGCACAAAATTGTCCGGACTTAGCATACGTCCCAGGATGGGATCATACATCCGACCGTTCATATTGATCAAGCCTACCTCATCCATGTGCTCATGTCCGGTGTAGCCTCGGTACAACCAGTCAGGCGTGGTCCCTGGATTGCTGTAATTCCAGGTACTGGCATTTCGCTTCCGGCCCCAGGCATCGAAATTTTGCTCCGCCACTACAGTCCCAGACCCATTGGTGAGCCGCAGAATGGACCCTAAGTGATCTTTGTAGACATAGTAATGACTGTAGCTGCCCCCTTGCTTGACCACCATAGCTGCCAGGCCATCGGTCGCTTGCACATAGTGGATATCCCGCGTGGTTCCACTGGTGATGTCGCGTTCGAAATTACCTACATAGTATCTTTTGGTCACCAGGCTCCCCTGATCGGTCAATTCGTAGAGGCGCCTTTGCCCATCCCCTCCATACTGAAAATCAATGTCATAATTACTTTCCGATACATCATCAGGCTGCATGTAGGTATTATAGGATACATCTTGCTGGGCATGAGGAATCGGCCCGGAGGCATCACACACCTTGGTCAGGGCATTAATTTTCTGGCTATGATAAGAAAAGGAGCCTATCCCGGTTTTGGTTGCGACATTGCCATTGGCCTGGTAAGTAAGGTTAATGGCCGTCTGCCCACTGACGTGAGATCTGGTCAGGCGATTGAGGTTGTCGTATTGGAAGGACTCAAATCTGCCCGTCAGCCAGTCGTGGCGATAGGTCATATTCCCCGTTTGGACATTGACGCCAAAGTTCAGGTCTTGCACACTGCCTGCTTTTATTTTGGTCAGTAACCCATAACTATTATAGGTCTTCTGGGTGGTAATCCCGTTGCCCAGGCTGTAGGAAGTAGGTTGCCCGTATTGGTTGAACTGACTAGCCGTAAACAAGGTCACATTGGAGGTTTGGTTCTTGACACTGGTCAGATATCCGCGGACATTGTAATTTCGCTTAATCACAAGTCCTGAAGGATACGTAATGGTGTTTTGCTGCCCGGTTCCGGTATAGGAAAAATGGGTATTGAACCAGGTCCCGTCAATCCGTTCTTTTTGGGTGGTAAGCTGAGCGTTGCTGTTATACACATACTCAGAGATATTTCCGTCGTAATGGGTGATTTTTTTAAGTTTCCCTTCCCCTGCACTGCCATCTGGTATGTACTGGTGGGTAACGGTTCCTTCCGGCTGAACCCGGGTCAAAACCCTACCGAGCATGTCATACGACAGGCTGGTCTGGTTCCCATTCGCATCGGTTTGACTAATCATTTCGCCATAGGTATTGTAGGCATAGGTCATGAGACCGGCATTTTTATCATCCGCTTCCACCTGCCGATTGTATACATCAAAGCTAGCCTCAAATATTTTCAGCCCGTTGAGTTTCACCTCTCGTTGGTTGCCGTGACTATCATAGAGAAAATCCAGGATTCCTCCATTGTCCTGAGAGGAAATGATCTTGCCAGCCGGATCTTTGGTTTGCCAGGAGGTCTGCCCGGAAGGCTTGGTGTTTTGGATGCTCAGATTGCCTCCAGCATAGCTATACGCATACAGGGTATTGCCTGCGGTATTGGATATCTGGGTAAGTCGGTTGTAGGCATCATAGGATTTCACGGATACCAGCGGGGTTCCGGAGAAAAAGGGCTCCGAGATTTTATGCTCATTCCCACGACTATCATAGGTTACACTGTTTTTGATCCACTGGTTATTAAAACTCCGATGTTGCTTAAAGCGTTCTTGCCCTAATATGGTATACCAAACCTTGCTCTCTGGCTGGCCCGTGGTTTGGGTATGGGCATAGTAAATGGAGTTATCCGGGCTGGTTACACTGCTTCCGTTCCCCGTATTGATATCCCAATGCAGGGAGGTCTGACTGACATTGCCTAGAGGATCGGTCGTCGAAATATTATTCCCAAATTCATCAAAAGCCGTCAGCGTAGTCTGCCCGTCTGCAGAGGTCATGCTGGTAGGCAGGCCCCACATGGGATCATAGATCCGGGTCGATACGTGCCCATAAGGTCGGCCTACCTGGATGACGAAACGGTCCTTGGCGTCATAGGTAAAATTGGTCCACCGGTTGATAACCCCAGAGCCGGATTTCATTTCCTGGGTTATGACCCCTGTTTGGGCATCCAGCGCATATTCGGTGGTTTGCGCCTGGGGCTCTCCA
The DNA here is from genome assembly GCA_038527215.1 of Bacteroidota bacterium. Taxonomy (GTDB): domain Bacteria; phylum Bacteroidota; class Bacteroidia; order J057; family J057; genus JAWPMV01. Next base: position 72,704 of record JBCBGC010000014.1, on the reverse strand, counting down.
TAGAATTTAATGTCTTTGATCTTAGCTCCCTTGGAATTGAAATACTGGGTATGCTTCTGATGGACTGCGGAGGCTCCACTCCGGAATTTGGTCAGCTCCGTTTTCCACAAAATCGCCGGTAGCCAGGTTCCATTAGCGGTATAAGAGAGCTGAGAAATATTGATCTCCAGGCCCCCGTTTATGTTTTCGGTGGACTGAGTGATATTTCCATGGGTATCGTAAGCATAACTCATCACCCGATTGGTATTTGCCAAATGGTCCGTGGTGGTCTGGGAACTGACCCTCGGCCAGATCCGTTTATTGCCGAAATGATAAATGGAGTTATTGAAATTGTCCTCACTGATCAGGGAATTTCCTGAGATCAGGCGACGGGTCTGCTTTTTTAACTGAGGGACATAGTAGGTGTTGTTCAACTCAAACTCCGAGGTGATTTTTACGCCGGATACGTTGTTCTCAGCGTGGACCTTTTTAAATCCTAAAAAGCCCTGGCCTTGCCCATGCATTCTGGCTTCCTCATAGGAGTAGGAAGTGGTATTATAACCGTTCAACCCATCAGGCACTTTTACTTCCGAAACCAAATGCAGGCCTACCTGTAAGTCATAGACCGGATAGGTGCTGCTGCTCCCTTGCGTATAGAAGCTCCCCCCTTTAGTCATGGTCTCATAGGAAAACTCGGTCACATGGTTGAATCCATTGGCCACTTTATGCAAGAGATGGTCTGTGCCTTCCTTGTCAAAATAGAGCATGTTGAATTTCGTGTTATTGGGCCCCCCCAAGCCTACATCCTGTCTGCCATCGCCATCAAAATCCCCTACTACTACCCGCTCAATGGAGCTAGCATTGGTGAAGGAAAATGAATCGTGGTAGAAGTCATTATTGGCACTTTGGCCCTTCCCGTAGTAAACATGCACCTGGTCACTCCCACTGCTGGCATCTACCACCAGCACTACATCCGATTTCTGGTCTCCGTTTACATCGGCAATTCTGATATGATGCGCGGGAGAAGTGGGATCCATCCCATACGCTACAGGGAAACTTTCCTGATGAAAGACCTTTCCATCTGAGAAGCCTACCTGGTAATCCCAGTTATTGGTTCCCGTTCGGGTCAAGACGTCAGATTTTCCATCCCCGTTGAAGTCCCCGATGAAAATTTCATTGCCAGGATTGCCATTGCCGGTCTGAACAGGATAGCTTCCGCCATAGATCTGCTGAGCCTGCCAGTTCCCTGAACCATCCTCATAAAAAGTATAAATTTTGGTCCACCCCCAATCGGTGACCATGATGTCTTGTTTGCCATCTCCATTGAAATCAAGCGGGGCGACGAATTGAGCGGTCGCAAAAATGGACCCGGGATAATTCGGATTGGGAGCGCCCTGTACGTTCACTTCCTCATTCGCGGTACCTGTGCTGGGAGAGGAATAAAAAACTTTATAGCCGGTACCATTGCTGAGCACCGTCACATAGTCTCCCCGTCCATCTCCGTCAAAGTCTCCGGGGAAAAAATAATTCCCGCCTGGATAAATGATGTTGTAAGGAGTAGAAGTAGGATAGGTTGATTGGGTGTATGCACTCAGGTTGGCGTTGGGATAATAGACTTTGATTTCCTCCATCCGGGTATAAGTGCCATCATAGGCTTTGTTGATCAAGAGAATATCATCCTGCCCGTTGCCATTAAAATCGGTGGCCACGAAACTCTGGAAATGGGGAACCTGCACATCATCTATCACCTCATATTGATTCGCAGGTAGATAGGTATTGAAATTGGAGATGAAGGAGTTCGAGCCCGGAACTTTTCTATGGAGACGGAAAAAAGTATGGTATTTAAAACCGTTTAAGGTAGTATGTCCCGCCGAGAGGAAATCAGTATGGCCATCTCCATTGAAATCCCCGGTAAAATTATCTACATCGGGCCATTGGGTGTGGTTGGACATAATATCCTGGAAAGGGGTCGGATCATCTCCATATTTAAAAATGGTGGCGTTCAGACTGGACCCGGCACTTCCGGATTCCGTTACCGAAGTCAAATAAGAATAGAGGTTGTCAAACCCATACTCAAATTCATACTTCTTCATAAGCTGGTTGCCTTCTGACCTCACCTCAATTTTCTCTAATAAATGCCGCATGACCGTAAAGCTGCCCCATTGATAGGTCCGATTGTCATCATCGCGGAGATCCCAAAAGAATTTAATAGTGTTATATGGACTGATCCCGGCAGCACTGTTGCCGGTATATTTTATCTCTTTAATGCGGGTATCGGTATAATTGTAATCGTAAATAAATTCGATGTAATTCCCGTATTGATCGGATACTTTATTGATAAACCAGATCATACCTGTAGCGCCGCCCTGTACATTTCTTTGGGAAGAGCCGGTTTTTCCGTATTCCATTTTGACACCCTCGCGGGTAGTGACTTCAAACCAGTCGGGGCCATTGCCGGCGGTACCTTTAGAGACCACTTTCATAAAGGTCTCGTTCTCCGTTCGGTAAACGGTATTATTATGCCCATTAGCACCGCTGGTAGGGATCAGCACATTACCATCCAGGGTAAAATGATCATAGTTGTCAAATAATACCTGCTTTACCTGCCCATCCCGGTATAAGTCGTTGCCTTTACGGGAGATCAGAGAAAGTCCTCCCAGGCTCCATCCTCTGCCTAAAGGCCCATTCCCGGCCTGGCTGCTATACATCATGGATAGATTGGGAACCATGTTTCGGGTACCGGGTGGGGTGATCAATGGAATCGCGTAAGTTGCGCCTCCACTCATGCTTACTTCATGCGCGCCTTTGGTAATGCCTACTGGCTTGGAGACATTAATCGTCCGGTTGTTAAAAGAAGTTTGGGTAAAAAGCGGTCCATAATTAATGCTATGGATCCTGATCACATCCTGAGGGGAAAGGATTTTATAGGGTTTCGGCGTCGGGGTTTCGGCCATGAGCCTGCTGGAGCTAACCAGCAAACAGCACAGGGTTACCCAACACCAGCGGTTAATACCGCTGAGGGTTTGGTGAACATTCATGATTGTGAGGTGATGTTTTTTGAGAAAAAGAAAAGGTCGAACTGAACCAGAACTTAATCAGTCTTGACTACCCGCCATTGCTGTTGTACATCAGGAGAGCGAAGCATCAGGATGTAGGTGCCAGCCGGATAGGCACTCAGGTCAAACTTGGCTGTTAAGCCTTCCAACTTGTGTTGCTTGAGATGACGGCCACTCAGGTCCATGAGATACAGCTTGGCCCCTTCTACCTCCTGGCTGAGCTCTACCAAGACCATGTTCTGGGTGGGATTCGGATATACCTTGATGCTTTGATCAAGCTGGACCTGCACGTCGGTCCCTTCTCGCAAAGGGCTGGGCCCTTCAATACAGAGTTTCCGCTGAATGCGGTTCCCTGCGGCGTCATAAGAATAGCAGATACAAGAATTTTCTTGCGGGATGGGTTCACCAATGGTTCCTGGGTCCACGATTCTGCCCTCTCCTTCCCCTTCGGTTCGGGAGGATTGAGCCTGCAAGCCAAAGCATAGCAGGATCCATAAGCTACATAGAAAGATGTGCTTCATGATTGTGAAGTTATAAGGGTGAAAATGGAAGTATTGCACCTCATAATACCCATTTTCCAAAGGACAAAAAATTCCTCCAACCGAATGGTAAGGAGGATTGAGTAAATGGTAGAGCCCATTGAGGGAAAGGCAAAATCATGCCTCAGCCCGAATTTTAGTAAGCCAAGATTTCATCAAACCACTTCTTGAAACCCCAACCACCCACCAATATGTCACCCCGGAAAGGCTTTGAGCGTTAGCGAAAAGACTTATCCGGGGTCTCCATGATTACATAAAGATCGCAGAGACCTCCCTACTCGCAGACTCACCCAGCAGAGAACGGCACGAAAGCGAGAGACCCCGGATAGCTCACCTCCCTGCGGTCGGAGGAGCTTCCGGGGTGACAAACATGTGGAAGGAGAGATGATTTCATCAAAAGGTATTCGGGAGACTCAACCACCCATAAATATGTCACCCCGGAAGGATACGACCAAAGGGAGAATCCTATCCGGGGTCTCCATGATCGCATAAAAATCGCAGAGACCTCCGACGATAGGCATGTCGGAGTCCTTGCCCCGGATAGCTCACCTCCTTACAGTCGAAGGAGCTTCCGGGGTGACAAACATGTGGAAGGAGAGATGATTTCATCAAAAGGTATTCGGGAGACTCAACCACCCGTAAATATGTCACCCCGGAAGGATACGACCAAAGGGAGAATCCTATCCGGGGTCTCCATGATCGCACAAAAATCGCGGAATCCTCCGACGATAGGCATGTCGGAGTCCTTGACCCAGATAGCTCACCTCCATACAGTCGGAAGAACTTCCGGGGTGACAAGATTATGGAAGAAAAATAGCCCTTTCCTATCCGTCTCAAATAATTCTTTGTAATAAACATGAGCCATCCCAACATTCGGGATGGCTCATGTTGGCAAAAAAGGCGAACCGCTATTCCAGGAACTTCGCCCAGGGCGTATCACTGACCAGCTTCCATTGCTGGTTGGCATCCTTGGCCAGGATCATGTAGGAGCGAAAAATGGCCTTCTCGCTGGTCTGAATGACCTTCACCGAAGCAATGTGTTCCTCCACATCTACGGACACAATCTCTACCTTCCGCTGGTCTCCCCCGATTTTTCCTGCTTCAATCAACTGCACATAGGTGGCTTTATCCATGATCTGCATAGCATCGGAACCAAAGGCCCGGTTGAAGATCACCCGGTAGTTTTCATGCAGCAGGTTCTTGAGGGCCGCTACATCGCGCTGGTCTCCGGCTTTGGAGAACTGCTGAATCACCGTTTTGATCGCGCCTACTTCGGGATTTTCCATAACATTAGGTTGTTGGGGTTGAGCACAGGCAACCGTTAACAGCATGCCCAGGCTCATCATACTGACAAGAATAGTTTTCATTGGATGATGAAATATTTGATGGTTTACAATTTGATAGCTACTTCTGTCCGCATCATAGAATGATGCGCAAAGTCGTCGTCCCGGCTAAAGGCCATCAGCAACCGGAATTCCGTGCCTTGAGCCAGGGCATGTCTAAAGCGATCCGCATGATTCAGGGGAAGGGAAAAACGCACCATGCTTCGCTGCTGTTTTTCCCAGCCGCTTACTCCTCTCAGCAAGCTCTTCATGCCCCTACTGCTGAGCGGACGATAATCACCGGCTTTGACAATGGCGTATTCTTCCGCCTCAGCCTGGCCATTTTTCACCCGGGTCATGATCATATGCGTACCGGCCAACCCCCGCTCGGGATTAAAGCCAATGGCCATCCAGCCCTGGGTAGGCGCCTCTAATTCACAGTGCAGCTGTTGCTCGCTGATTTTCCAGCGTAACTCCATGCCCCCGTGTCGGATGACTTGATAGTCATCCTGAAAGGCTTCCAGCCAAACGCTGCCTATGATCAGGCAGCTGAATAAGACAATTACTTGATACATAAATTATTGACTTATCAATTATTTGGATAAATTTTTTACTTCATTTTCTGGTCAAAGTTTTCATAAATCCGGTTCAGGGTGGCTTCCATCTGAGCCAGGTCCTCTTCTGGAATGCCCTGCACCCCTACCCCTCTGATTTCGGTGATGATATCCAGCATGCCCTCATAAGCCTGCTTACCTTCTTCCGTGGGAAAAAGGGTATATCGTCTGCGGTCGTTTTCATCCAGATGCTTTCTGACCAGACCTTTTTTTCGCAACAAATCCAGAATGCGGGTTACTGAGGCCGGATCTTTATAGGTGCTTTCTGCTATTTCGATTTGGTTCTGTCCCTCTTCTTCCACGATACGCTTAAAGATGATCCACTGGTCTATGGTGAGCGGGAATTGGTGCTCTTGCAATTTCATCGCGCTATATTGCTTGGATCGCTTGACGGCTCGATCCATGATGAAATAGGTTACTTCGACGAGTTTAGAGGATCTTTTCACAGAATTTTAATTGATATATCAATAATTGATACGCAAATAAATAAAGAAGGTTGGAGAAATGCAAAAAAAAACCCCACCTGCAGGTCTTCTACAGGTGGGAAAAGCGAAGCTAAGCTGTGCACAGCTTGCTTCAGGATTAGCTACGCTTTGGATCACTACAAGGGAGAAGTAGTGAAGTTGTAGGTTAGTAACGAAGTAATGAACCCAATAGTGACCCGGAAAAGGGGGAAAAATTTTGCCCTATACGCCAGGGACCAACCAAAACAGGACCCCATTGACCAGGGAAAGCAACAGGCTAAAGCCCATGGCCCACCAGATATCTTTTACGTTGAAGTCATCGACCAACTTGCTGGTCAGGTATACAATACCGCCATTGATGACGAGAAGGAATAAACCGAAGGTGATCAGGGTAAGCGGGATAAAGATCAGCTTTGCTACCGGCAACAAGAAGGTATTCAGCAGCGCCAAAACCAAGGCTACGATGATAGCACGACCGAAAGTTTTGACCTCTACTCCACTGAGAAGCCTGGCCGCGATCAGCACGGCGAGGGCATTGACCAGAATTTTAATTATCCATTCCATAGGTAATAGCAATTTATGTTTTAGAGCTGCTTAGTTGACAAATAGGAAAAATAAGATACGATTTTTTCGTGGGGTTTTTTCCTTTACCCGTTCAAAAGACACCTCCCAAAGCCCAGGGGTTTAAACCAGACTTTGGGAGGTAGCTTTTAGCAATTCTGCCCTTCCTTACCAGAAGACCACGTAAAGGACGGTGGTCAGGATGAGAATCCCGAAAGCAGAAGCCATGAAAATCGGGTCGCGGGCCACCGTAATGTCGCTCAAGTCAATCCCTTTCGGATCGTCTTTGCCTTTCTTCTCCAGATAAGAAAAGAGGGCGATAATCCCCAGACAGACCAGGAAGACAATCCCCATGCGGTTCATAAATGGCAGTTCTTCAAAGAAGACTTTCATCAACACCGAAAGCGGAATACTGACCACCGCAGATAGGAGGGCCGCATTGGAAGTGGCCTTTTTATAGAAAAGACCGGTGATAAAAATGGCCAGGACACCCGGACTCACAAAGCCGGTGTATTCCTGGATATACTGAAATACCTGATCCGTGGCACCCAGCAGCGGGTAAGCCACCATGACGGCTAGCAATAAAGCTACGAAGGCGGCAATACGACCTACGAAGACCAGTTTTTTCTGAGAAGCATCCTTGTCTACATAATTGCGGTAGAGGTCCATGGTAAAAATGGTCGAAGTAGAATTCATCATGGAAGCAAGGGAAGAAACCACCGCGGCAATCAGCGCCGCAAAAGCCAGCCCTTTCAGACCAGGACCAATGAATTTACCCAACAACCAGGGATAGGCTTCATCTGCTTTGCCAATCGGTACGGCTGTCGGATCTTCGGTATACATGGCATAGGCTACGATCCCAGGAATGACCACGATCAGAGGCAGGAGGAGTTTGAGGTATCCGGCAAAAGCCAGTCCGCGCTGGGCTTCGGCAATGTTTTTGGCGGCCAGGGCTCGCTGGATGATGTATTGGTTAAAGCCCCAGTAGTAGACATTAGCGATCCACATCCCTCCGATCAGGACACTCAGGCCAGGTAAGTCCATGTAGGCATCCTTATCGGTTCCGGTATCATCCTGGTAAATAATCTCTCCTGGATCAAGGATCATGCTGAAGTGGTCGGAAGCCGTCGACATCAATTTGCTGAAACCAGCCATCACTCCTGCGCCATCTCCATAAGCTTGTAAGGCCATATAGGTGGTCAACAATCCTCCACCGATGAGGAAGATCACCTGCACCACATCCGTCCAGGCCACGGCTTTTAGCCCTCCATAAATACTGTAGATCGCAGCAAAAACGGCCAGGCCAACCAGCGCATACCAGTAATTAACTCCCATGATGTTCTCCATAGCCAGGGCGCCCAAGTGCAGCACTGAGGTCAGGTTAACAAAGACAAATACAAAGAGCCAGAAGACCGCCAGCACATTCCGCACCCGGTCATCATAGCGCATCTGCAGGAATTGAGGCATGGTATAAATGCCCTTTTTCAAGAAGATCGGCAGGAAAAAGTAGGCGACCAGGAGGAGGGTTACCGCAGCCATCCATTCGTAGGAGGCAATGGCCAGGCCCATCCGAAAGCCGGAACCGGACATCCCGATAAACTGTTCTGCTGAAATGTTCGAGGCAATCAGAGAAGCACCAATAGCCCACCAGGGGAGAGACTTACTCGCGAGAAAGTAGTCCGCGGCATCCTTTTCGCCCCCATCCTTTTCACGGGAGACCCAGAGACCAATGGCGAGGATTAACAGGGCATAGGCCCCAAACACCACGTAGTCGATCGTTGCAAATTCCATGTAGTAGTAATTTCCGTAGTTTAATAGTTGGCCTAATCTAATGCCATTTTCTCAATTTTTTGCCTCCTCTCATACCATATTTGTACTCATTTTTCCCACATGAAGGTGGAAAAGCCTTTTAAATCATCTGTATTGACAAAATCCACCCCCAGCTCCAGCAGTTTTGCCCATACTTCCGGCTTGTCTGGGGAGGCCCACAGCCGAAGGAGTTTGCCTTCTGCATGGGTGAGCAGGACCAGAGATTTCAGCTTTGTTTCTTCTACCGGAGACAGTGCTCCTTTCCCTTTCCAGGAAAGCCATTTTCGATAGGTATCTGATACCACCGGCATTTTTTCCACGGGAATACCCTTGCCCAAATCTCCGGGACGACCATCCAGGGCCAGCCCATCATCTTCTGCCTCCAGCACCTGCTGCACCGGCCGGTTCCCGGAAAGGAAAATCACCACCGGCGCTTTTTCCCCGACAAATAAAAAACGATAAGGCCGCAACGCTTGCCGGAGCAATTCATAGGTTTCCGCTGCTCCTGATTTGATATCAATCATGAGGCGAAAGGCAACCTCCTGACCAGGAAAAATCTGCCCGTTATAGCTTTCCACTAAGTCCCTCAAAGGATCGAGATACAGTTCCTGCAAGGTGGGCGTATCCGCCAGCTTTACAGGTCGGCCATGCTTCACATAAAGCGCGCCATCGATGGCCCAGACATCGGCTTCCACTTGGGTAAATCCGGCTCTCAGGGCCTCCCATAAAGGCTCCTCATGTTCGTAATCGTTATGGGCATGGGCTTGCGGGATGGCCTGCGGAGGATTCAATAACACCTCCGCCAAGACAGGCAGGTGGTCTGAGGGGAAGCGCCCCGACCAGGAATCGGTGAGAATCGCATGGCGGAGCACCGCGGGCGATCCCTGGACAAACACATAATCTATGCGCCTTCCGGGCTCACCGGGGAATTTAAAGCCGCTCCAGGTACTTTCCGGTCCCAGAGAAGGCCAAACACTCTCATGCATGGCGTCTTTTACAGCCGCCTCTTCTGTCAGTAAGGCTTGAATGGGCGCACTTTCGGGCGTAGCATTAAAATCTCCCGTCAGCAGGGCGGGTAGCTGTTCAGGATTGAGCCGGGCCATTTCCCGTATAATGAGGCGGGCGCTTTCCAGCCGAGCTACTTCTCCCCGGTGGTCAAAGTGGGTATTAAAATGAAAAAAATGATGGCCGCTTTTTTTATCCGCAAACTTCCCCCAACTCACGGTACGATTGAGGGCCGCATCCCAGCCCTTACTCATCTGATCAGGGGTCTCCGACAACCAAAAAGTGCCGCCTTCCAGGAAGGTCAATCTACTCGCCCGGTAGCCAATGGCCGCCGTTTCTCCCCAGCGTCCTGTATCGCGCGGCTGCCCCACAAAGGTCAAATAGGGAAACAGGGTCTTGAGTTCCTCGACCTGATGGGGTAAGGCTTCCTGTACGCCCAGCAAATCAAGCTGATGATGATCTATTAAGGTTTTGACCAGGTCCTTTCGGTGGGGCCAGGCATTATAGCCATCACTGGCCACATCCAGCCGCAGGTTGAAGCTCATCACCTTGAGCGAAGGGCCATAGGCAGGCACTTGAGCCGCAGCCTGAAAACTGATCAGACAAGCCAGGAGGCAATACCAACTTTTCATCAATACAGAATGTCAATCTCAGTCTTGGGAGGCAGTTTCCGCATGATGCTAAAGGTGAAAGTTATTTCCTTCACCATCGCCGCAGGTTTTCCTTCAGCCTGCCCAGGTTCAAACTGCAAAGAAGGCAAAAAGGGTTCAACCGCTTCCTGCAACAGGGCATGCGGGGATGAGATCACTTTATGGGAAACATACTTTCCGGATTCATCTACGGATACCTCCACTTTTACCGCTCCAGCCCAGCCTTTTCGAATGGCTTTGGCAGGGTAAGTCAGAGGATCAAATACTTCTACATTGGACACGCGAGGCGCTTGTACATCGGTCCGCAGGGTGGACTGGGCAGAAAGGGTTGACATACCAGCCAATAAGAGGCTGAACATGCCACAGAGCAGGAGTTTTCGCATAGGGGCTTTTGCGTAATAATACAAAAAACTGCCGTGGCAGACCGCTACTCAGCAGGCTTCCTCTGCTTTTTTTAAGAAATTTTCGGCATTCCCCAGAAATACAGCTTGCCTGCCTTTTCCTGTACCTCAAAGGGCTCATCGTAAAAAACGTGGCGGAATTTTCCTGGAGCCATCGGGAGCAGTTCCGTCTCTCCCTGCGGGCTAAGCAACACATATTGTTCTGCCCGGTATTGGATTTCTATCTGGTAGGTTTCGCTGCCATACCTGCCCAAAAAGGGGCGCATTTCTTCCAGGGGTCCAGTCCAAGGCTTCGGTTGCTGTGGCTCAGGCACCGCCAACCCAAAACAGATCTGCATCAACTGGTCTGCTACTTTAGTCGCATCCTGAAAGCCGTAATTACTCAGGACGATGGCATGCCAACCGCTCTCCGGGTAGTATTCCAAATGGGACCGGTACCCCCAATGGCTGCCCCCATGTCCTACGCAGGCCTTTCCATGGCGGGTCAAGCGATGCCAGCCATACCCATAGTAAATGTCTCTCGGTACGCTGGAATGAATGACAGGAGAAAAAAGCTGGGCCTGATGACGACCGGGAACTGAGGAGGCAATCCCATGGGCTCCCGCCCAGCGATGAAGGTCTGCTACCGTACTGTACAGTCCGCCCTGCGGATAGAAATTCCGGGCGTCGGTGAAAGGCGCTTCGATGATCTCTCCACCCTTATAATCGTATGGCCTGGCTCGGTTAGCAGGAGGATGTTCCGGATCATCCAGGCCGGTTTGAGCTAGGCCGAGAGGCTGGAGCAGAATATCCTGTAAGGCTGCCCCGAAGCTTTTTCCCGAAAGACGCTCGATGATCAAGCCGAGTAAATAGTAGCCGGGATTGCAATAGTGGAAGGCTTCACCCGGAGCGGATTTTTGCTCGACAGTACCGAGTTGTTGCCAAAATTCCTGAGGGGTCAGAAGGTTGGCAAAAATCTCATGTAATGGCTGCTCCCCTTTTACTCGATAGTCTGGTAAGCCGCTGCTATGTGACAGCAGATGATGCAAGCTGATGTCTGGGGAGAGGCTGACAAAACCCGGTAGCAAGGCCCCCGCGGATTGGCTGGGTGTAATGCCTGCTTGCTGGCAGACTTCCAAACACAGCAGAGCGGTGAAGGCTTTGGACAGAGAAGCAATGGGAAAAGGAGTATCCAGCGTATTTGCCCTCCCGCTTATCCGATCAGCCAGGCCATAGGCTTTTTGAAAAATGATCTCCTCTCCCCTGCCAATCAGGGCTACCCCACTAAAGGGATGGTGGGTGGCGTAAAGGTCTAAATGGTGGGTAAGTTTCCGGGATAAATCCTCCATGATCCAGGGCTTTTCATAAAAAAAAGCCCATCAAACTTCAGGTTTAATGGGCTTTGGCATATCAAGTACCTGCTTTATTGAAAGAAGCGGGGCACAGTCTTAACAAACTCTTCTAGCTCCGTAGCTTTGTCCTGACGGGCATAGGCAGGATCGCGATAGTATTGACGGAGGAAATTCAAGGTCTGAATGAAGTACTGCTTCTTGAGGAATTGAGATTGGGTGTCGTGATAGTACTTCACCTGATCCGTGATCATGTTCTGGGTATCATTCAGAATCTGGTCGGCTTTCTCTTTCTCTCCCAAGCGATCATACAGCATAGCATGACGCAGGATCAGATAAGGATCAGGCGTTGCCACATCGTAGGGGAACTTGGCCATGGCAAAATCAATGACCTCCAGGGCGTTCGCTTTCGCCTGGGTAGCGTCTCCTTCCCGAGCCGTTACCAGCACCTGCAAACTATCGGTATTCGCTCTTTCCACCGTCATCTGAGACTTCAGGCGGTTTACGTCCGCTTCAGCCTGATCGGATTCCCGCAGGTAGGCAGCGCCCAGGCGATAGAAGGTATTGTGGTAGTTGCTCACCATACGGATGACATTCTCATCGTAGAACATGCCTTCTTTATCCAGGTTCCGGAAACGGAATTTGGTCAGCATATTCTCTTTCATCCGGCGAATATCGATGTTGCCTTTGAAGTTGTCGTAGCGGTCCTGAATCACGGGCTTTCTCACCGGCAGTACCCGGTAAGCCAGGCCTTCCTGACGAAGGTAACCGTCCAGGTTCAGCATATTGCTAGGCGTAACGGTATTGGCAAAATAGACCGGGCGTTCCCAGCCTTGGGCAGCTACATTTTGCAGGAGGTTGGTGATGAGCACATCCTTCAACTCCAGGTACTTGCTCTGTCCGCCACGGGTGTTATAAGTCCAGGTCATGTTTTCCTGCACATAAGGAACATCTTCTGGATAAATAATGCCTTTATCCACGAGTTCCTGGGCATTGGCTTTGAGGCGAATGACTTCCTGGGCTTTATTGCCCATGCGCCGGCTTTGCTTAGCCTGTCCCACATAGTCATCTTTCTTCAAGCTGAGTGGCAAGGGTTCAGACTGGTTCATCTTCATGTACATCTGATCGATGTACCAATCCGTATTCACATAACTCAGGCAGAGTACCCGGACATCTTCCCGAACCTTTTCTACCTCCTGCAAATACCAGAGCGGGAAGGTATCATTATCCCCATTGGTAAAGAGCACGGCATTCGGGGCCAAAGACTCCAGGAGGTTGCGGGCAGAATCAGGGGCTACGTAGCGGCCAGCCCGGCTATGATCATCCCAGTTTTGGAAGCCCATCAGTAGCGGAGCGATAATCGCAATCGCGGCAGCGGCGTATTGAGCAGAACCTTTGAGATATTTTTCCAGCATTTGGTAGAGCGCAATCACACTCAAGCCTACCCAGATTGCGTAGGTCTGGAATGAACCCGCAAAGGAGTAATCCCGTTCCCTGGGCTGCTGGGGATACTGGTTCAGGTATATGACGATGGCAATCCCGGTAAAGAAGAATAGGAGGCCCACTACGGCGGCATCTTTCCCGTTCTTATTGGCCTGCCAGAATAAGCCCAGCAGTCCCAGCAAGAAAGGCAACATAAAGTAGTGGTTCTTCGCTGGATTGCTCTTTACGATCTCCGGCATTGCTGAAGTCTTGGAGAAATTCAATCCACTCTCCCACCCCATGTCCTGGGTATCCCCTTCTTTTCCAGAGAAGTTCCACATGAAATAACGCCAGTACATATGGATGATCTGGTAGTTGAGGAAAAAGCGCATATCCTCGCCTGCCGTAGGTTTATCATCATAAGGCGTATTGGGATCGCCGGTTCTCCGCACATAATTGACATAGCCGTGAACCCCCATTTTATACCGCCCACTTTCATACATCCGCGGGAAGACTTTGAGGTCTTTGGGTGCATAGCGCGGTTTGATTTTGTCTCCGTATTCCGTGTAGCGCTTATCGCCCTCTCTCAGAACATATTCTTTTCCGTCTTCTTCATATCCGACGGGCTGTTTGTTATACAACGGTCCTTTGAAGAGCGGACGGTTTCCATACTGTTCCCGCTTCATGTAGCTCAGGAAGGTCTGGGTATTCTCTGGATTGTTTTCGTCGATGGGTGGGTTGGCCTGAGAGCGAATAGGGATCATGAGGTAGGAAGAAATCCCCAGGTAGATCATGATCACGCTCAACAAGCTGACATTGACCAGCAGTTTTTTATTTTTAGCAGACCAGTATACTCCGTACACCAGCCCTCCAAACAAGAGCAGGAAGAAGAAGATCAAGCCAGAACCAATCGGCAGTCCCATGCCACTGATCGGGCTGCCTGCTTTGTTCGCTACGCCGACGAAGGCTTTTTCAAAGCCCCAGGCCAGATCAAAGGTATACAGGATGATCCCCGTTTGAATGATGCCCAGGATAGCTACCGCAATGCCACTGGTGATAAAGAAGCCAGACCAGGAGAATTCATATTTGCGGAAGTAGTAGATAAAGGCCAGGGCGGGAATCGCCAACAGGTTTAACAAGTGAACCCCTATCGAAAGTCCCATCAGATAGGCAATCAGTACGATCCAACGCTCATTTCCAGGTTCGTCAGCCCGCGCTTCCCATTTCAACATTAACCATACGACGATGGCGGTGAAAAAGGAACTCATGGCATATACTTCCGCTTCCACGGCATTGAACCAGAAAGAATCTGCAAAGGTATTGGTCAGGCCAGCTACAACACCTGCCGCCATGATGGCGAAGGTTTGGGCCTGGCTAGGCTGTTCGTTTCCTTTTACGGCCAGGCGGCGGGCCAGGTAGGTAGTGATCCAGAAGGTGAACAATACCGTAAAGGCGCTGGAAAGCACACTCAGTAAGTTGACCATGAAGGCGATCAATTCCACATTACCGAAGGCCATCATGGCGAAGATCCGGCCGACCAAAAGGAAGAAAGGTGCACCCGGAGGGTGAGGCGCCTCCAACTCATTGGAACAGGCAATAAATTCCCCACAATCCCAATAACTGGCCGTTGGAGCCATCGTCAACAGATACACCACCAGGGCTATGAGGAATACCCCCCAGCCCGTCAAATTGTTAATTCGTTTGTAATCCATGTGTTTATTAGTCAGCCTAACTTCTTCGTCTTCAAAGGTCCGGGGACCTTTAGCTGCTCTCATAATCAGAGGGCGAATATATAAAAACTATCAGAGATTCTGGCTCATTGAGCAGGACAATCTTGGGATTTTTTCCCCTTGCCCAGCCTAGGATTCTCTGCCTTTTGTCGGGTTTACACCTGAGTCCATCTTAGGTTCAATATGGGAGATAGCTCCTTATTTTTTCGGGTAAAAAAAAGCCGCCCTCCCTCGCAGGAGAACGGCTGGTCAGCATCAACATAGGTCTTTAGAAGTCTATCTGGAAGGCCAGGACGGGGGTCAATCCACTTTGTTCCCGGATTTGCAGCCGGTTATAACCCGGATCATAAATCTGATCCCGAGGGTTGAAGCGGTTGGTTACGTTCTGTACATCAAGGGAGATGATATAGGCCGATTTTTTCAAATCTTTCCGGTAAGCGATCCGGGAATCAATGCGGAAATAGGTCCCCAGATTCTCGGTGTAGGCGGCTCCCTGCAGGGCTACAAACTTGCCTGCCTTCTGAGAAAGCGCTTCATCACCCGGGGTATACTTGAGTCCCCCATTGAGGACCACTCGTCCACCCAGTTGGAACACGCCTCCTTTTTTCAGGGTCCATTCCTTGCCGCCCATCAGGTTGGTATTGTAGCGACTGTCATAGCGGGTGCTGTAGGTATTGCCATCGGATGCAGTGTAGGTGCTCTGATAAATCGACCCCGTCAGCATATAGTACAGGCCTCCCCGGAAGAACTTTTGCAAAGTCAGGTCCAAACCGATATTTCGCCCTGTTCCTTCGCTCACCAAGGCACGATCAGCATAGCCGTCTCTTTCGTTGAGGATAAAATAATCGGTAGGATTGGCGTTCGGCGTAACGGGTACATCAAATAGGTGCTGGTAGTAACCTTCAAGGTTAAACCTCAGATTATTATCAAATATTTTTTCGTAAGCCAGGACCAGGTGATGAGCTTTGATCATCTCCAGGTCAAGATTAGGCTGGGTAATGGAACCATCGGTAGAAATCACTTCGGTGAAATAAGAGCCCAACGGTAGGACCTTGCCATGAAGTCCGTAGGCGAAGACAAATCGCCGACTGGAATCTACCTGAAGATTGAAAGAAAGACGAGGTTCCAGGCTATAGGTATTATTCAAGGTGAGAAACATGCTATGCAGTCCGGCGTTCATTTCCAGCCGTTTGTTTAATTTGACAAGGGTGCGAACGTAGCCTTGAAGCAAGTTGGTGGCACCTTCACCTTTTACGATGGTTTCAAAGCCATCTGAATTAGCGACCCTCTCTTCATGGAAAAAGTTGAAGCGCATATGGGTAGCCAAGACACCCACTTTGAGGGAATTTCTATCCAGTTTCCCAAACTGTCGATTATAAGAAACATGAGAAGAAATCCTGCTGGTTTGGTAATCTTCGGTCTTATAACGGGCTTCTCCAAGTCCTGTCCAATCCTGAACATATTCCAGAGTATCAGGATCAGGATGAAGGAGTACCTCGCGGATGTCCAGGGTATCATCATTATCAATTACCTGGTTTCCAGACACCGCCACCACTGCCTTGATAAATGATTTGTCGTCTAAAAGGCGCGTATACGTAATTCCAGTTGCTCCCATCCGGGTCAGATAGTCCCTGGTAGTCCGATAGGGACGACTCCAATTAAGGGAATCGGCTACCGGATCCCAGAGCTCTTCGCTCAGACCGCCAATTCCAAAAAGGGTAATGGTGGTACGTAGGTCTTTGGAGGGTAGGAAAATGTTAAAAGACAAATCCTGGAAATTATTGTCAATTCGCTCCCCCACCAGTCGGAAGCCGAGATCATTAAGAATGCCCAGGGTAGAATACCGATAGTTGACCAAGTAGGAGCTTTGGCCGTTTTTGATCGGGCCTTCCAGGGCCAGGTCGGTTCCCAACAATCCAAATTTGAAGCGTCGCTTGTGCTGGTCCTTATCGCCTCTTCGAAATTTCATATCGAATACGCCGGAAAAAGCATTCCCATATTCAGCCGCAAATGCTCCGGCAGAAAAATCAGAGTTTCCGATTAACTGGGCAGAAAACACACTTATTCCGCCGCCGCTCGATCCTTTTCGGGCAAAATGATTTGGATTAGGAATGTCGACCCCCTCTAACCGCCACAGCAGACCGATAGGAGAATTCCCTCTGATTACGATATCGCTATTATTGTCCTGAGGAGCCTGGACACCCGAAACATTCTGGGCCATTCGGCTGGGATCATTTACGGCACCGACAAAGCGTTGGGCTTCCTCAGCACTAAAACTGAACCCTGTATAACTACCAGGAGCTAGGGGTTTATTGGGATTGGGATCCGGAAAGATGAGCGCCGTTTCGAGAAATCTCTCGTTAAGTTTTGCATCAATTGTAAGCTCCTTTGAAGAATTAAGGATCAAACTATTAGAGTTAAAGGATTCAAAGCCTGCCATCCTGACTTCGATGGCTCTCCTTCCGACTGGTACATTTTCGATGCGATAGCTGCCGGTTGAGTCCGTGTAGGCACCACGTACGGGTTGCAAATCCATGACCACTACCGTGGCCCCTTCAATCGGCTGTAGCGTCTGGGCACTCACGACCCGGCCTTTAATGGTCTGGGTCAGTTCCTGGGCATAGCTTTGTCCCAGGCTGAGCATCAAGGTGAGAAGTAAAATGAGATGTTTCATGTTCTATACTGTTTGCGTGTGTTAGATGTAGAGAGCGGTTGATCCGTCTTTACCCGAAGCCCAACCGAAGCGCTAACAAATAGTAGAGGATGCCTGCAAACCCCAGGAATAGGCCCAGCCCGCCAAAGGCAGAAATGGAGGCCAGGGTCCGTGAATCCTTCAATTGGGGCTTGTCTTTCATTCTTCGCCGTAGAAAAAAGCCCATTATCCCACTGGTCAGCAGCATCAGCAAACCAAACAAGTTGGTGTAAGGGATGAAGAGCATTAATATCCCGGCGATCAGCAGGCCAAAACTCAATTTTGCGCCTGCCCTCAATTCTTGGTCTTCGGTATCGCCAACCAGCTTTTTCCATACCCGAACCAGTTTCCGTTTAAAGGTTTTGGGCTTGGCATCGGGCTGGGAAATGGATCGAGCTACCGGTGCGGATAGTGCTTTTTCTTCGGGTGCTTGACCTGCTTCGGCCGGAGCACTCCAGCCCAGGAAACAGATTAGGAATAAACATTGAATGGTTTTCATGTGGATATAAAGTAAAAGTATTGTGTTGTGCTATACAGTGATGTTGGATGGGGTGAAGTCCCCAGACTGACTCAGGCGTATCGGACCAATTCAATAAACAGGCCTCCCAGGGCTACGATCACGGCCAGCATCCCCAGACCCGAAATAATAGCCGAGGCGGTCGCCATGCGGTACCATTTTTTCAAATGCGGTTTACCTCGCAGTTTGGAGCGAGTTACCAGACCTAGCACGCCGCCGGCCAGGAAGGCAATGGCTCCCACAGTATTGATTCCAGGGACAAATACCAGGGCCAACCCTCCCAGTACGAGGACCAGACTCCACACGGCCCGTTTTTTCAATGGCTCATCAGCATCACCTCTGGCCTTCTGGCTTTTTTTCCAGGCTTTCAAGGATTTCCGGATGTGCTTCAGAGAAAAATTTCCGGAGGCTTTTTCCTGTGCCACTATACCCTGTTCAGAGATAGCAGCAGCGTTTTGTCCAGCGTATAGAGGAGAACCGATAAGGATCATAAAACTTAGGCTGAGGATAATGGTGGGTTTCATTTTTTCAGGATTAGAGGTGGAGAAAAGGGTCGAAGGAGGTGGCGGATCAACCGAAGCTGTTGAACCATTCAATGATCCATCTGGTCATCAGGGTAACGCCTGTGGTCAAAACAGCTGTAGCCGTAACAAAGCTGGCCAGACCGAGGAAGCGCCATTTCCGGTATTCGGATGTTTTGGGGAGTTTACTTCTGGCTATCAGGCCCACAATGCCAGCGAAAACCATGGTGATCAAAACCATGAGCCCTATTGCGGGCATCAGACCCGCAAAAAAAGTGGAAGTGGTTCCAACCCAAATGATCGCAGGAATTGAGAGCAAGCCGCCGAAAACCAGCCTGCCCGCCCATTTGAGGTTCCGGACATTTCTTTCCAGATCACCGGTCGGAGAGACTATTTTTTTCCAGAAAAGCTTCACACGTTTCCGGGTAGCCTGCTTCATAGCCTGACTCTCCTGTCCGTAAGTAGCCGGGAAAGTCGGTAAGGGCTGAGAGGCGTTCTCCCCTGCATGAAGAGAAGCAACATCCACGAAACAAAACCACAAAAGGAGACAAATAATAGCTTTCATGAGCTTGAGCTTAATGAGTGAAACAGCAGCAAGCTAGCCCAGGCCTTCCGCATAGAGAAAAGGCTTTAAGCTGATGGGGATGCATTACCTAGCAAAATTCCCGTATTGAGATTTTCTACCGGTTTTCCGAGATATTTTTGGGATAAATCCGCAGCAGTTCCAGTCCGGATTGGTAAAATTCCCTAAAGATTCTCCCCCTATTGGGAAAAAACCACAGGGCAGGATGGGCGGCTTTTGGTACCCATGGCTGGATTAGAAGTCAGCGTACAAATCGGGCGGGGTGCTCAACGGGCCTCTGGGCCAGTTTTTTTGCGGCGCTTTTTGCATGATCAACTCCCAATTCCCGCCTTGCTTCAACTCCTGGTGAGAAATCCAGGATCGTTCGAAGGGTTTGCCATTGCGCCGGGCGGATTCGATATAGATGTTCTCCTCGCTTTGCAGATAGTTGGTCCAATGGACGGATTTGCCTTCCGGCATATGCAGGATGACTTCTCCAAATGCAGGACTGCCCAGCACATAATAAGGGGTTCCGGGACATACGGGATAAAAGCCCAGGGCAGAAAACACGTACCAGGCGCACATTTGGCCGGCGTCCTCATTCCCGGTCAGGCCGCCAGGGCCGTTACCGTACTCCTCCGCCCGAATACGGCTGACATCGCGTTGCGTCTTCCAGGCCTGTTGAGCATAAGGGTATAAATAAGGAATTTGATGCCCGGGTTCATTGCCATGCCAGTACTGTTCCTGTTCAAACAGGGCATCGAGTTTCTGGCCAAAGGCCTGCTGCCCACCCATCAGGTCTATCAAACCGTAAGGATCATGGGGCACATACCAGGTATATTGCCAGGCGTTGCCTTCGGTAATGTATTCGGCCTTCTCAGTTGGATCAAAATCCTGGGTCCAGCGGCCGTTCTTATACTTCCCTCTGACAAATCCCACCCGAGGATCAAACACATGCTGATAATTCAGGCCCCGGAGTTTGAATCGTTCAAAATCCTTTCTTTTTCCGATTCCGCGGGCGATCTGGCTTAAGGCAAAATCATCATACGCGTATTCGAGGGTGCGACTGACTTGCTCTGCTTTATGGAAGGATTCTTTGACAGGATCATCTAAAGGAATATAGCCGAGAGAGAGATAGCTCTGAAGGGCTCTGCGGCCCTTTCCGTCTAGGTATTCCTGCCGGGTCTCCGGGCTTTCCATGGCATTTTGCCATAGATAATGATAATTCCGGGCGATGCCTTCTGACCAAATGCCTTTGACATAGGCATCGGCTAGCACCGAAACTGCGTGATCCCCAATCATGGCTGAGGTATATTGATTCCAGGCGGGAAAAATAGGCAACCAACCGCCTTCAGAGGCCTTGATACACAGGGAGCGCACCATATCCTCGGCTCGTTCGGGCTGCAATAAATTCAGCAAGGGATGCTGGGCCCGGTAGGTATCCCACAAACTAAAATCGCCATAGTAGGTGAAGCCTTCGGCTCGGTGAATGCGACCAGACCCGCCAAAAGCAGGATAGCTTCCGTCCACATCGCTGTATACCCTGGGTAGTAAGCAGGTCCGGTAAAGACAAGTGTAAAAAAGCTCCATGTCTTCCGGTTTTCCCTGAATGACCTCTACCTTGCCCAAACTCTCTTCCCACTGTACCTGGGCGAGGGTGGCGACTTCTGCAAAGTCTTTTTGACTAAGTTCGCGGACCATATTTTGTCGGGCATGGGTTTCATCGGTAAAGGAGCTACCTATGCGGATTTCCCAGACCTCTCCTGCTTTGACCACCTTGCGCACATAGGCACCTACCCGTTGCCCTTTGCCTTCTACTGCGTTTTCTCCCTGATAAATGCGCTGTCCCTGCCAACTGCCATAGCCGCCTTTCTCCATTTCTATACTGACTACAAAATGTCCGCTGAATCCTGCGGGCTCGTCCCACCCCTGATAAATCCGATGGACCGGGTTTCTCAGGTATATCTCGCCTGCCTTTTCGTCTATCAAGACCGCGCCCTCGCCTTCATCACTGTTGGGCGTAAGCAAGCAGTAAATGGTGTCCGCCTGGGTGAAGGTAGCGCGCAGCACCCCCGCGCGACAGCTGCCCGTCATGGCCAATTTCACATAAGGTAGGGTGAGTTCATACGTAGCAGGCGTGCTTTTTTCCTGCGCATGAGAAAAGGGAACGGCCCAGCTTTCTGGCTCAGTTTCCAGGCTGCGGCTTATCATCAAAGTTATGCTCCCATAGTCCTGGGTACAACTGCCACTCATCCAATGGCTCCCTCTGATCCCCTGAAAGCTACTGTCCATATAGTAATAGGGAGCTATGCACTTTTGCTCCGAAGCCCGGGTTTGGGGCGTCCATTGGGTCATGCCAAAAGGCACCCCTGCCGTGGGCACTACCTGGCCCCGTAGTTCTGACTGCGCTTCGCTATGCCGCAAGGCAGAAGGCGTAGTACTAGGGGCTGTACCGATGAAGGGATCAACAAAAGGAAAATAGGAAATGGACGCTGGTTCCAGAGGAGGTTCACAGGCGGCACCTACACCTATTAGTAATACCAGAAACAGGAGGTTTCGCATCGGGTTGTTGGTTTCTCGATATCCACGCTTTTACCTACCTGCTACTGATCAGGCAGGCAGCTTGACTGTCTTAAAAGCAGGAGCGGGAAACCTCCTGGGGCGGGGCAATTTTCTTAGGCTGTATGAATTCGCTTAGTCTGGCGATACTTTCAACTACCGTTCAAGATAAATGCCATTTTTCGATAACGGGAATAAAGTACGGGTGAAAGGAGCAAATTTGCGTAGAGATGGGTAAAATCCGTGATTAATTCCCCGAAAGATTTAATTTTGCGGCAGTGAAATCGTCTGAACTAACACATACATGAGGCTGGGGATGGGCATATGGCTTAGCCTATTAGTGGGGGCACTGGGTTGTTCCTCCGGGGCTGAAGCGCCCGCCTTCCAACCCTGGGAGGAGGTGGTGCGGTCTACTGTTTTTGAAGCAGGGGAAGCGGGATACCATACCTTTCGGATTCCGGCCATGGTTGAAAGTTTTTCCGGAAGTTTGCTGGCCATTTGTGAAGGTCGAAAAGAAGGACAGGGAGATACAGGAGATATCGACCTGGTCATGAAACGCTCTGGCGATGGAGGGAGCAATTGGAGTTCCCTACAGCTTATTTGGGATGATGGACAACATGTAGTAGGCAATCCCTGCATCATCCGGGATGAAGAACGGCAGATGCTGCATCTTTTGTGTACCACCAACCTGGGAAGCGATTCGGAAAGAGAAATCATGTTGGGTCAAAGCGAGGCAGGGCGCAGGGTGTACTACCTTTTCAGTGAAGATGATGGCCATAGCTGGTCCTCGCCTCGGGAAATCACCGCCTCAGTAAAAGACAGCAGCTGGCGCTGGTATGCGACTGGACCAGGCATTGGCATTCAAGTCCAAAAGGGGCCTCATGCCGGACGTCTGATTGTGCCCTGCGACCATAGCGTGGACAGCGTCCTCCCCGACAGCCTGCAGCTTAGCTATAAGAGCCATATTATTTTTAGCGATGACGGGGGAAAAACCTGGGAACTGGGGGGTACTGTTTCTCCTTTGGTAAACGAATGTCAGATTACTGAAGTCCAGGATCCGCCGGGCGGACTCCTGCTCAATATGCGGGCCTATAGCGGACGAAATTTCCGGCAGCAAGCCCTCAGTACAGACGGGGGGATGACCTGGAGTCAACCCGCTGATATGGTGAGCCTAATCGAACCCGTCTGTCAGGCCAGTTTGCTGCGGTACACCTGGGCGGATAGCCTACATCCCGGCTTGGTGGTTTTTGCTAACCCTGCCAGTCTCCGTCGGGAAAACCTCATGATCAAATATTCTTTTGACGAAGGGAATACCTGGCCCTATAGCCAGACGATCTTCCCCGGCCCTTCGGCCTATTCGGCCCTGGCAAGGGTCGGCGGACAGGGATTGGGCTGCCTCTTTGAATGCGGAGAAAATTCCCCTTACGAAGCGATCTGCTTTGTAGGCCTAAAAGCCCCTAAGGCTCCCTAGAAACCCACTTTTTTCTCGTCGTCCGCCTCTTTTTTGATTAGGACAATGTTGAAGTAGATGCCTTTCTCTACACTGGAGGGCATCATATATTTTACCGCCTCAATCTGGTCTTTGGGAATGGCCTCATAGAGTTTTTCAGTAACATCTATGGCACCGGCATCATATTCTTTCTGGGGAACAAAGATGGAAATGATTTTTTCGTTTTTCCGCATAATCTGATTCGTTATTGCTGCTCAAGGTAGGCTTTTTACCCGAGAGAACCCCGCTGATTACGCTCCAGTGCCAGTTGGCCGAGGAAGTGATAAAAGGGATCCATTTCGAGTGGCTTGGCCAAAAACCCATAGACCCCTAAGGCTTCTAATTCGTGACGGGTATGGCTGAAAATGTCGGCAGAAAGAATGGTAATAGGGGTTCCCTTGTTTAGGGTGCCTGCTTCCCCCTCCAGGATTTTGACCGCAGCCGTGTGCCCATCCATCACCGGCATATGCAAGTCCATCAAAATCAGGTCAAAGGCCTGCGCGCCTGCGGCATCCAGGGCTTCCTGCCCATTAGTAGCAAAAACCGCTTCTATGCCTTTGCGGCGAAAAATTCTGTCCATGGTAAAACGGTTCATTTCTATGTCCTCCACGGCCAGAATTTTCAAGCCGCTGATATCGATGTCCCGCGCCTCTTCTTGTTGCACCATCGCTTGTAGGTCTTGCCGACTACCTTTGGCAAAGGGTAAGCGAAAGCTGAAGAGACTCCCCCGCCCCACTTTAGAAGTAAGACGGATGGTGCCGCCTTGCAATTCAATCAGTTTTCGGGTGATGGTCAGGCCCAATCCCGTACCACCGTACTGCCGCGTGGTAGCAGAATCGGCTTGTTGAAAACTCTCAAAAATGTGTTTTTGCTTTTCGAGGGGAATCCCAATGCCGGTATCCTCCACTTCAAAGCTGAGCCAGCAGATATCCTCATCCTGGTCTTTCTGGGAAACGCGCAACCGGATGTGTCCCTCAGGGGTGAATTTGAGGGCATTCCCGATCAGGTTCATTAGGATTTGGTTCAGCTTGACCTGGTCACCTATCAGGATGGCTGGCAAGCGAGGGTCAACTTCAGTCGTGAAGGTCAGGCCCTTTTCGGTCACCCGGTGGATGAAGGTATCTTCCAGGCCTTTAACCACCCAGCCCATTTCGAAAGGAATCTGTTCAAAACTGATTTTACCCGATTCTATCTTTGAAAAATCCAGGATTTCATTGACGATCCCCAGCAAGTTCCCCACGGCATACCGGATGGACTGGCTATATTCCAACGCCAGGGAATCCGACACGTCTCGCAGGATGAGTTCACTTAAATTAAGGATAGCATTGAGGGGGTTCCGAATCTCATGGCTCATGTTGGAGAGAAATTCCGATTTGGCTCGGGTGGCCAATTCTGCTTTCTCCTTGGCCTCCCGCAGGGCCTGATTGGAACACTCGATCTCTTTGGTCCGCTCCCGTATTTTTTCTTCCAAAGATTCATTGAGGGCTGTAAGCTCTTTATTGGCATAATAAATTTCCCGGGCTTTTTCTTCCAGAAAGCCTTCGGCAGCCTTGCGGGCCGCTCTTTCACGGTTTAATATGCGTTTTAGCGCTGCTAACTCTTTTCCCTCCATACCTCAGGATGCTTGGATTACACGCTGGCAGTTTCCGGGTTAAGCCTCAAGGTAAATCGGGTATGGGTTTTATTTTCATGGAGGTCTTCTCTGGTCAGTTGGACATCTTCCTTAAAGTGTTTGATACAACCTGCGATCAAGCCTTCAGCAAAATCTGCCAGTCCACGATCTGAATGATAGATCATTTGCAGAATACCTGGGTTGGGTTGGTGAATCTCGAAACGAGGCAACTCAGCATCCGGGTACAGTTTCAGCACCTCCACATGAATGTAGTTTTCCAGACGACTCAAAAAATCAATGGTCCCGGTAGCTTTCTCAAAAAA
Source organism: Bacteroidota bacterium (assembly GCA_038527215.1). GTDB lineage: Bacteria > Bacteroidota > Bacteroidia > J057 > J057 > JAWPMV01. The sequence continues at coordinate 47,549 of JBCBGC010000014.1, read as the reverse complement.
TACCCCATAGGATTTCGAAAATTGGCCAAAAGCATGCTCACCGAATGCGTGCAAGAGCTTGGGGACAGAAATTTCAGTGGCCTGGCTGAGGTTAACCACCATGCTCACCATCTCCTGGTGATCGTAGGTTCCCAGGGCTGTGTAAACGCCTCCCGAGGCGAGTTCTGCCTCCTGGACGATCTTATCTGCAATCTCAAAGCCGAATTCCCCTTCTACCATTTCGAGAAATTCTGTAAAAATTACTCCTTTCATATGATTTTTGCTTGTAGGGAGGAAAAGATAGAAGGCCCCGCTTTAAATTTCTAATCAAATTTTTTAATCAATGTAATTTTTTCCCCGAAAAGCAACCTCATCCACAGGCTTATCCCCTACAGAATTAAGGAAAGCAGCCTAAATTTTAAGAATCTTTTCATTCTCTGTGAACATATATTAAATTTGGAATGTTAGAGTTACGAATATTCTCTCCCTAACAAGCGTTTTACAGCAAACAAATGACCGGGAATGACCATGCGTATTGAAGAGGTAATCAAGCAAAAAGTTCCTTTCTCTGATCAGCGTCAGCGGGCGATGGTCAACCTTATTTACACCTGCAATTGGTTGATGGGTGAGCATAAAAAGGCCTTTAAGCCTTATGGTATTACCGTCCAGCAATTCAATGTCCTTCGCATCCTCCGGGGACAGCATCCACAGCCCATCTCTACCTCAGATATTCGGGAAAGGATGTTGGACAAAATGTCGGACGTCTCCCGCATCATCGACCGCCTGGTGAAAAAAAACCTGGTCATCCGAAAAACCTGCAAGTCCGACAAACGGCTGGTTGACCTCCTCATTACCGATACAGGGCTAGACCTGTTGGCCGCCATTGATCGGGACCAGATTACCAGCCTGGGGCTCTTTTCTCATCTGAGTCAGGAGGAATTGGAAACCCTTAATGACTTGCTGGACAAGGTCCGGGGCTAAGAAAATAGTCCTATCCAGGACCTTGAGTTTCTTATCTACTTTTCACTATATTGTAAATAGGCCTACCAAGTATACTGATTCTCCACCTCTCGTGAGAACTGCTAAGATTTGGAAGAAGCTAGTTAGTATCATATTCTAAGCCTTGCTTCCATGTCATACGTTAAGCCTACCTTCCTTCGGTATATCCGACTATTTCTCCTTGTCGTATTCTTGGTACCCACTTTCCTATCCGGCCAACAAGCTATCTGGATGGAGGCCATTGAGTCCTGGGAAAAGGATGTCCTGCTGACCCCCGACGATAAAATCGCCCGGCTCGATTCTATCCGGGAAGTAGCCCAGCGGGAAGCGCCACAGCCTGGCTTTTTTCTTCGCCTTCATCAATTCCTTGCCAGACAGTATTATGTCACGCAGCGCTATGATTCTGCGGCGCATCACTTTGAGCAAAACCGGCAATGGGCCGCTCGGCAGAGTGATCAGGCTGAGTGGATGCGGGCCAGTTGGAATGCCGCGCACATGTTCTTGCTCCAGGGAAAGCTGGCCGAAGCACAGACCCGGTATTTAGAAATCCATCACCATTATTCCTTACAACAAGACACTTTGGGTTTAGCGGAAGTTTCAGGAGCTATCGGCAACGTCTATTTTCAAAACCAGGCCTATGGACAAGCCTTGGACCGCTATCAGGCCGCCATGCGATGGTGGAGCCACATTGAGGAGGTCCGGGACCGCTTTTTTACCCTGCACCAAATGGCCAAAACCTACCAAAGGTTGGACAGCCTTCCTCAGGCTGAATATTGGTACCGCCACTTACTTGCTCAATATACTTCCCTCCTCCCCTTTGATGAAAAATTCCTGGTGGAAAGAAATTTATCCGCAGTCATGCGGCAGCAGGGAAAATACAGACAAGCGCTAAGCCTGCAATTAGCAGCTTACCACCGGAATAAGGCATCCCTGGATGAAGAACTTTCCATGATGATCCACCATAGTCTGGGCTTATCCTATCGGGACCTGGGACGATACGATTCTGCTTTATGTTATCTGGACCTGGCCTTGGAATATGTAGCGCAAAAAAAACAGCTAACCAGTATTTCCCTGATTGAAGAAAGCAGGTATAGCTGCCTGAGCGAACTGGGAAGGTTTCGGGAGGCCCTGCAAGCCCTGGAAAGGCACATTGCCATTGAGGATAGTTTGTTTACCCTGGAGCGCAGCAAGCTCATTCAGGAGTTGGAGGATAAATACCAACATGAAAAGCATCAAAAGGCCCTTCAGGTCCAACAAGCTCAATTAGAAAAGGGGCAATTGCGGCAGAAACTTTCCACCAGCCTTGCCCTGTTTTTTGCTTTTTCCTGTTTGGGTTTGTGGTGGGGATACCAGCAGCAGAAGAAACTACGATTGCTCCAGACCCGGCAACACCAACAGACCCTGGCCGAGCATCTACAAGCGCAGGAAAGCGCCAGCCTCTCCGCCCTTTTGGAGGGGCAGGAATTAGAGCGGCAACGGATTGCCCGGGAACTGCACGATAGGATTGGCAGCCTGTTAGCGACCATCAAGCTCTACTTTTCGGAGCATGCTACCCCAGGCAGGCCTCCACACCCAACATTTACCAAAGCCTCCGAGCTGTTAAGCCTGGCCCTCCAGGAGACCCGCCAACTATCTCATAGCCTTAGTGCTCAGGTAGCCAGTAAATTTGGCCTGATTCCAGCTCTACAGAATATATGCGGTCACCTGCGGGCTTCCGGGCACTTTTCGGCGGTGGAATTTCAGGTAGTAGGAGTCAACAGGGAAAGCTTTCCGGCCGGTCTGGAAATAGCTGTTTTCAGAATCGCCCAGGAAGGCTTACAGAATATCATCCGCCATGCGCAAGCCAGCCATATTTCTCTGGAATTGCAGTGTTTCCCCGAGATGATTAGCCTCATGATTGAGGATAACGGGCAGGGATTCTCCCCTGATCCATCCCAGGCAGGCATGGGCATCACCAATATGCGCCAAAGGGCCAGGCAAATAAAGGGTTCCCTATTCCTGGATAGTCAACCGGGACAAGGGTGCACCCTCATTCTGGAAGCCCCCCTTCCCCTTTCACCTAAGCCTGCCAGCCCATGATTCGCGTTTTGATCATTGATGACCATCAAATGTTCATGGAAGGCATACAAAGTTTACTAGCTGAAGTGCCAGATATTTTGCTCTGTGGAAAAGCCTCTCGGGCTGAAATCGGCCTGAGGTGGTTAGCCACAGAACAGGTGGAAGTCATTTTGCTGGACATCGATATGCCCGATATGGGAGGCCTGGAATTACTGCCTATACTCACCCGGAAGCATCCTGATACTGCCGTGATCATGCTTACCCTCCATCGTGATGGAGAAACCATTAAAAGATGCCTGGAAACGGGGGCCAAAGGCTTTTTACTCAAGGATACCGACAAAACTGAACTCCTCCTGGCCATCCGAAGCGTCGCCGAAGGAGGTCAATACTACGCCCGTGAAGTTTCCAGCAGCCTGCTCAGTTTACTGGCCTCCGCAGAAGAAAACCATCAGGCTTTCCTGAGTGCTCGGGAGCAAGAGGTCCTGACCCTCATTGCGGAGGGATTATCTTCCGCGGAAATTGCCACTCAATTAGGGTTGGGGACCCATACCATTCACACCTACCGGAAAAATCTCCTTCGGAAATTTTCGGTGAGCAATACCGCCGCCCTGGTTATGGAAGCCATACGGCAAGGCTATCTACAGGCTGATCCTAGGAACGAGTAAGGAAAATCAGAATACCGGGGATAATAAAAAAGACCACCACCACATAGATAATGCCGATCAATCGGTTTTTCAGGGTAAGATTCCCTAATCCCGTAGCCAGAAAGACGGGTATTTCCCTCACGATAGGGATGGGATACAAAATGAGCACCCCAATCGCATTGAAGAAGAAATGCACAAAAGCAATCGCCAGGGCATCGGTACTTTGGCTACCCAGAAAAAAGGCTGCAATCAGCGCGGTGGTCGTGGTACCAATGTTTGCCCCCATCAGGAAAGGGAAAGCTTTGCGCAGGGTGATCTTTTCACTGGCTACCATGGGAACCATCAGGGAGCTGGTAACCGAACTGGATTGCACTGCCGTGGTGATCCCAAATCCCCACAGAATGGCCTTCAGGCCATTGCCAAAGACATATTTATTGAGGTTTTTTTCCACCCGGCCAATGATAAGGTCCTTGAGGGATTTCGTCAGCCCCCGCAAGGAGAAAAACAGTAAGCCCAAAGCAATCGGCAGGGTAATAAAGGGAGAGCCACCGGGGTATCCTTCCGTGGCGGTCAGGCCAATGATCCATTTGGCAAAGGCTTTGGTGGTATAATCCAGGATGCCCTTGGTTTTGCCTCCTTCACCCGCTGTGGAGTAGAAAAAATCTGCCATGGACTGGGCCGAAGAAGAAAGAATGCCGGTCGTAACTTCCAGGGTAAAAAGCACACTGACGGTGATGATATTAAAGAAGTCGTGCACCGTAGCCGCCGCTACCGCTTTGGGATATTCATCCCGGTCTCCGATGTGTCCCAGCGAAACAATGGTACTGGTTACCGAAGTCCCTATATTGGCCCCCATGATCATGGGGGCTGCTTCTGGAACGCCTATCGAGCCGGAGGCTACCAGACCGACAATCATGGTCGTGGTGGTGGATGAGCTTTGAATAATGGCCGTAGCCAACATCCCAATAAAGAGAGAAATGAAAGGATTGGTGGTTACACTCACCAATTCATTTGCGAAATCCTTTCCAAATAACTTGAAACTCCCACTCATCAAGTCCAGGGCTACCATGAAAGCGAAGAGGACAAAGATCAGTTGCCCAATTCTAAAGCTAAGCATGGGGCCACCATTATTTCCTAAATCTGGCTTACTGGTGGTATCAGGATTGGTAGATGTCGGCATGTAGGCAGTGGTCTGTGGATTCTGGTATCCCAAGAGAATGAAATTCTGCCCAGGCGGGTGATCCCTGGCAGAACAAAACACGTCGAAGATACTATCTGAGTATTACCTGAAAATAAAGGAGGGGATTTTTATCTCAAATGACTTGCAAGGTGTAGGGGGATTGGCAAACTTTGCAGTCTAATTAGCGTTCTTAGGGAGAACGCAGCCTTAGGGTGAGCAAGCTCACCCTTTTGACTACCAAAAGTCATCACATGAAAAAAGTGGTCTCCCTATTTCGCATAGCAATACAGAGCAAGGTCCATATGAAACGTAGAGATGGTTTAAGCCTGATCATTTGGCTGGGATTGATAGCCTGGAGCAGCAGTTTTTCTTCTCTCCAGGCCCAGACGCGGACCGGCAACATTCGGGGACAGGTCACTTCTATGACCAACTTCAGTCCCCTGGAAGGGGTAGAAGTCAGACTCATCAATACGGATCCTGTCCTTAGCACCCAGACGGATGCCCGGGGCCAATTTGAATTTATCGGCATTCCCGTAGGTCGTTACGACCTGATGTTTTCGGCTACCGGCTATGAAAAAGCGATCCGCCCGGGCCTCTTGCTCAATGCCTTCAAAGAACTCATCGTTGACCTCAAACTGGAAACCACGCTCTATGAGTTAGATGAAGTTGAACTCAGTCCGATTAAAGAAAAAGGCCTGCCCAATAATGAAATGGCCACGGTGAGTGCCCTTTCATTTGACGTGGAAGAAACCCGCAAATTTGCGGGGGGACTGGACGACCCGGCTCGGCTGGCTGCCAACCTGCCAGGGGTAGCCCCTAATCCCTTCATATCGGACAATATGATCTCTATTCGGGGCAATTCTCCTCGGGGACTCATCTACCGGGTAGAAGGCATAGACATACCCAATCCTACCCATTTTGCCCGCATAGGCTCTTCTGGCGGTTCTTTCAGCATTTTTTCCCTACAGGTCCTCGACAATTCGGACTTTTTCGTCGGCGCTTTCCCGGCGGAATATGGAAATGCAACCTCTGGGGTTTTCGACATCAAGTTTCGCACCGGCAACAACCGCCAACGAGAGTTTGCGCTACAAGCTGGGGTGCTGGGGGTTGACCTGGCAGCAGAGGGGCCTTTTAAGGAAGGCGGGGAAGCCTCCTATTTGGTCAACTATCGCTTTGCGACCTTTAACCTGGTCAATGCCGTCATTTCCTACGCTACCCTGCCTACCTATCAGGACCTGGCCTTTAAGCTCCATCTTCCCACCAAAAATGCGGGCACCTTTGGCATTTTCGGGATTGGCGGCATGAGTCAGCGGCTCAACCCAGCGGTAGAGGATTCCGCCCTTTGGGAAGCCGATTTAGATCGCTTTCGCAATGTGCTCGCTTCAGATATGGGGGCGCTGGGCATTACCCATAAAATAGCTATCGGACGAAAAAGCCTATGGCAAAGTGCCCTGGTCGCTTCTGCCGCCAAACTGGTGGACAATAAAGAATACCTGGACGATGAGCTGGCCTTTTTTCAGCGGGACAAAAACGAATATACTCGCCAACCCCTGACCTTCACTACCTCCATCCGCCACAGCTTTTCCGAGCGCCATACCAACAAAACCGGCCTGATTCTCACCAGTACTTATCACGATTATCTCTCCCAGAAATTTGATTATGTCCAGGACCGACTCTTTACCCAAGCAGATGAAGCGGGCCGCACCCAAATGGTGCAAGCCTACAGCCAGTCTCGCTTCCGTCTGAGTCCCAGGCTGACCGCCAATCTTGGGGTGCATTTCCTTTATTATGATCTGAATGAAGGTATGAGCATTGAACCGCGAGTGGGGATCGGCTACCAACTTAATGCACGGCAACACCTCTCGGTTGGCTATGGTCTCCACAGTCGGACCGAGCATTTTGCCACCTATATGACCCGCTTTGAGGAAGAAAATGGTGCCCTCAGCCTGCCCAACCAAAACCTGGACTTCATTCGTACCCACCATTTTGTGCTGGGCTATCGCCATAGCATTTCCGACCGCCTGAAGTTCCGCTCTGAAATTTACTATCAGTCTTTATTCAATGTCCCCGTCGAGGTAAATGGCACTTACTCTGTGCTCAACATAGACGAACTAGATGAGTTGCGCGTGTTTGATAATAGCGGTACCGCCCGGAACTATGGCATCGACCTGGGTCTGGAGCAATACTCCCAAAAGGGCATGTACTACATGCTCAACCTGAGCCTCTTTGATTCTCGCTATACCGACGGACAGGGCCAGGAACATCAAACCGCTTTCAACTACCAGTATAAAGCCAATGTGCTGGGCGGCAAGGAATTCAAAATCGGGAAGAAAAAAGGCCTCAATAAGCGCCTCGGACTGAATGGAACCTTGACCGCAATCGGGGGAGAACGCTATACGCCTATCGACCTGATTGCTTCCCGGGAAGCCCGGGAAACCATCCGGGATGAAAGCCAGCCCTACACTGGGCAGGAGAAACCCCTCTTTATCTTTGATTTTACCCTCACCATCCAGAACAACAAAGAAAAGTACACCGGCATTTGGGCCATTCAGCTCAAAAACATGTTCTCTAATCGGGTGCCGGAATACCGGGAATACGATGCCTTGCTGGACCAGGAGGTATTCCAGGCCGGGGCCAGTATTTTGCCCGTCCTGAGTTATAAAGTGGAATTTTAGGACAAAAAAAAGCAGCCACCCCGTAGGGTAGCCGCCGTCCAAGGTTTCTTTATTCAGCCTTAGCTGTTGGCCTGGTGCATGACCGTTTGAGGATAAGGAATCTCAATACCGGCTTTATCCAGGGCAATTTTTGCTTTTTCGTAGGTGCCAAAGTAAACATCCCAGTAGTTCGCTGTGGTAGAAAAAGGTCTCACCGCCAGGTTGACACTGCTATCAGCCAGTTCAGCCACGCTGACGCTAGGCGCAGGGTCCTTCATCACTTTAGGATCATTGAGCATGACTTCCATGATCACGTCGCGGGCCTGCTGGATATCCGCATCGTAGCTAATCCCGATGGTCAGATCCACGCGTAGCTTGTCCAGGGTAGAATAGTTGGTGATGTCCCCATTGGAAAGCGGGCCGTTAGGAATAATCACCCGCTTATTGTCAGGCGTAACCAGGGTCGTAACGAAGATGTTGATCTCGTCAACCACGCCGGTATGCCCCTGGCCTTCGATCAGGTCGCCTACCTTAAAAGGCTTGAAGAGGAGGATCATCACCCCACCGGCGAAGTTTGCCAGGCTACCTTGTAAGGCCAGCCCTACAGCCAAACCAGCAGCACCGAGAATGGCAATAAAGGAGGTGGTTTCTATGCCTACCATGCCTGCAGCAGCCACGACAACCAGCGCCTTAAACAATACGCTTATCAGGCTTTTGAGAAATTTTGAAAGAGAAGGGTCTGTCCCTTGTTTGTCGATGCCTTTTCCGACCAGGCTGGCGACCCGGTTAGCTACCCAGAAACCAATGACGAGGGTCAGAATGGCTCCTACTACCTTAGGAGCCCATTCCAGGCCCATCTTGGTAAAGTCGTTGATCATCGCTTGAATATCCATGTTGAAGGAGGTGTTAGGTTGGTGTACAGTTAGGAAAGAGATTCGATTTCGAAAATTTAGATAAGTGGAAGCAATATTGGTCACTGTTAGGTGAAAAAAAAATCTTCATCCGGATAATTCACGCGCTGGTAGGAAGAAGAAAAAAGGGATCACCGCCTTTTTTGTAAGTTTGGGCAGGAATAAAACACACATGGCTCAATCATACTGGATAGGAGAAAAATGGCAGATCAAAGGGAGGGAACATTCCAGCCCGCAGGACTTATATGCTTTTTTACAAAACCTCTCCGAAACTGCTTCAGCCCAACCGGCCCTGGCGTTTCATCTCCCGGCAGACGCGCCCGCTCCTAAAGTAGCCTGGGATTTTGCAGAACTCTGGCGGCAAGTAGTACAGACCGCCAATTTTCTCCGCAGCCTGCAAGCAGATGAAAATACCGTCGTCGCTATCCTGCTTCCCCAGATTCCAGAAGCACCTGTAGCCATGTTGGCCGCTGCCCTGAGCAGTCAGGCTTTTATCATGAATCCCTACCTCTCCGATGGGGTCCTCCTGGAACAATGTCAGCAACTCAAACCTTCCATCCTGATCAGCCTGGCCGCTAGTCCGGGGGTTGATTTCGCGGATCGGGTAGAGGAATGGCGACCAGAAATGTCCTATCTCCGCTACTATCTTCAGGTAGATTTGGCAGATTATGTCGGCAAAAGGAAAGGCTTCATGATGCGTATGACCCAGTTTAACCGGGGCCGAACCGCGCGCGTTTCCGGACAGGAGTTAGGCGATTTCAACCGCAACCGACAAAAGCATGCTCAGGATGCCCTTAGTTTTGATGCCACGGCCAGGGAACCGAGGCCCCAATTCTGGCTTTCCACTGATGGTAGCACCGAATCCCCGAGCCTGCTTGCTTTTACCGGCCGGGATTTACTGGAAAAATGCCAGAGTCTGGCACAGGGGCTTCCCGCTCAGCCCATGGTGGCGGCCCATGCCTCCGGAGGTTGGCAAAGCCTGGTCATGGAGCAGCTTTTGCCTTGGTTTCAGGGCAAGGCTTTATACCAGGCCGGTATACAAGCCGAAGCACTGACCACCTTGCCACGCCCCCTTTCCGAGGCTCGTCTGAATCAATCACCGGGCAGGCTTTCCTACCAGGCCAGTGGTTATTACCATGCTTCCGCAGGCGGCTGGGTAGGCATTTTCACCCCTGACCAGGCTTTTCATTTACTCCCCAAGCACCATCTGGCCATTGGCGCATTGGACGCGCAGGATAAGATTCAGCGGGAACAAGCACCAGGTCTGGCCGGTGAAATTCTCCTTCAAAGTCCTACTCTGGCTCACCATCTTCCAGCTGAAGACTTTGTCAGTCTGCCCGGTCAGGCCGGGCGATGGTACCGCACCGGAGACATCGGAAGTCTTTCTGATTCGGGCTACCTCCGTTTTCTTGGCAAAAAAGCCGAAGGCTGGTGGGTAGAGGATCAATGGATTTCCCCGCCGGAAATTGAGGAATTCCTGGAGGGGCAGGCAGGTATATCTGAAGCTGCGGTGGTGAGAAAAATGGAAGCGGAAGCGCCCTACCCTACCCCTGTAGCCTACCTTAGCCTGGAACCGCAGGGACAGCCGGACCTGGCGGCCATTTATCAGGCTGCTCAAGCGCATTTTGCCCACCCCGCTCAAGTCCCTCCCCTCTTCAGGCTATTGGAAGAACTCCCTCGCACCAGCCAGGGACACAAGCGTCGTAAATGGCTGGAAGTGCAAGAAGCAAGTCAAAGATAAGCCACTGACTTACAGAATCTTAATGACTAGGTAAAAATTTTTACCTCACTAAAAACGACATTTGTCGTAAAAAAATTTGGATTCTACGACACATGTCGTTTAATTAGCATCATCACAGCACTCTCTCTTCTCATTAAGTCGTTCAACTATGGCCGATCTCTCTCCATCCGAAGCGCAACTGGAAATCCTGCAAATCCTGTGGGATCAGGAGCCCGCCACCGTGCGGCAAATCCATGAAACCATGTTAAAGAATAAACAGGTAGGCTACACCACCGTTCTGAAGCAGATTCAGCGGATGACGGAAAAAGGCCTGGTAACGGCGGAAAAGGAAGGGCGGTCCTTTGTGTACCGGAGTTCGGTGCAAGAGGGCCAGATCAAAAAAACCCTTTTTGACCGCTTGAAGGATACCGCCTTCAAAGGCTCATCCATCGACCTGGTGATGCATGCCCTGGGTAACAGTAAACCTTCCAAGGAGGAGATCGACCAGTTGACGGCTTGGCTAGCGGAGAAACGTAAAGAGCAGGAAGGATGATGAATTGGATTCAAGAACCCTGGGTGCAGGCCACGGGCTGGGCCCTCCTGCATAGCCTTTGGCAGATAGCCTTAGCGGGTCTGCTATGGCTCATCATCCGGACCGCCCTGAGAAAAGCGAGTCCCAACCTGCGCTACATGAGTGCTGTGAGCATTGTATTTAGTTTGCCTGTCTGGTTTGCCCTGACCTGGTGGACCTGCTACCAACCCGAACCTGCAGGTAGTCCTGTGGCTACCCTCGACCTGGCTGTCGGTGAAGCTGAGGTCCTGAGCATGAGAGATGTTCAGATCCAGCCTATTACCGAAGCTGATTGGGAAACCTATCTCACCCCTGCCCTCCCCTGGCTGACCAGTCTTTGGCTGGGTGGCATGCTGTTGATGAGTGCACGCTTTGCCCTGGGTTGGCGGACCATCCGCAAGCTTCGACGCAGAGGTCGTAGCCCCTTACCGGATCGGCTGATCCGCGAGGCGCAAAGGCTATCCAAGCAATTGGGTATCGCCCGAAAAGTATCCTTTTCTATTTCTGAATACGTACAGGAGCCCATCACCCTGGGCTATCTCAAACCCCTGGTTTTGATCCCTGCCGGCATGATTTCGGGCTTGCCCCCCGAGCAGTTGGAAGCCATTCTGCTGCATGAACTCGCCCACGTAAAGCGGGCAGATTTTTTCTTAAATCTCATCCAAAGCTGGATTGAAGTCCTCTTTTTCTTCCATCCTGTCGTTTGGTGGATATCTCATGACATTCGCAAAGAGCGAGAGATGTGCTGTGATGACCTGGCAGTCAAGGCTTGTAAAGATCCGCTACTCTACGCGGAGGCCCTGACCCGCCTACAACTTTTGTTTAAATCGTCTCAACCCTCTTTAAGTATGAATGCATCTGGAAAAAGCGGTCAGTTTACCGCCAGAATACATCGGCTTTTTCAAGCCAAACCCCATCAAAGATTTTCGGTTCGTTTTATCTCTTCCGCGCTGGTCATTCTGCTCATGGGCATGGTGATCTGGATTCCGGCTTTTAGTGCCCAGGAAGAAGAACCCCCTTCTACGGTGCTCCAACAGTTGGCCCAAGGCAATGGTCTGGAATGGGAAATCACCCCCAATACCTCCCTGGAGGAATTGCAGTCTGGCATTCATGCCATGGCGCGCAAAGGCGCAGCCATCCGCCTGATCAGCCACCAGTATGAATTGAACAAGTTAACAGAAGCCGTATTCCTCCTGGGCAGCGCGAATCTGGGTTTCCAAAGAGCCGCTTTCAGGGGTATCCAACGGCTCAACCTGAGCTGGGATCAAGCCACCAAAGTCCCCACTTTTGCTTCCTTTGTGGCCGACCAGGGATCCATCAAACCGGTCGCGGCCCGGGAATTCTTGTTTACCCAAAACATGTCCCAAGAGGAGTTTCAGGCTCAAATCGGCAGAGCAAAAGCGACTGGCTACCAGTTGGATTTTTCCAATTCCAAATTCAACGCTGCGGGTCAACTACAAAGTCTCTATGTGATCAGCCCTGAGTTCGTCAGCGTGCATTGGGATAATTTCGAGGAAGATCAAGGCAGCCTGCTGACCCTTTTTGGTCATCAGGAACAATTGTTGGGCCTGAACCTGGAAAGCGCAAAAGTCACCCTCAATGCGGCCAATAATATTGCTGAAGCCGTCATCAAAGAAGACCCGGTAGAAGAGATCGTCGAAGAGGAAAATTTTGTCCTGGAAGTCCGCACCAACTTTAAAATGACGGACCCTAACAGTGACTTCTCAGCTTCGGGAGGTGGCTTACGCTATATCATGCGGGATCCCGACCTGACGCAGGAAGAACTGCCCGTCCCGCCTCCCATCGTGGAAGAAATCCATGAGGAGCCGATTCGCATAGAGCTTGACATCAAGGAGCACGAGGTAGGCGGCTCCAAAGCCAAGCCCCTGGCCTTTTTGTCCCCCAATAAGGGTAAAAAGGTTCCCCTTATCGTGATTAATGGAAAACCCTATCCTAATCGAGAAAAAGGGCTGAAGGCCTTGCAAGCGCTGGATCCCACCAAAATCAAGTATGTACAGGTTTGGAAAAAAGGGCAGAAAGCCCACCTCTATGGAGATTATCCGCACGGCGTAGTGGAAATCATCATGAAAGGCTATATGCCAGAGGTTAAGGTCGGGGAGAAACCCGTGGTAAAGCCTATCGAGAAAGAAATTGCCTCTCCCTTTAAAAGCGGGCTCAAACCAGGATTGGTTTTTGTCATGATCGACGGAAAACCTTTTGAGTACCGGGAAGGAAAACCCTTTAGCGTAGCTTTCAAGGTGATCAAAGAAAAAGGGTGGAAAGAAATTGGGGCCATCGTGATCCGTGAACCCGGGTCCAAAGCGGGTTCTCCCCTGGCTACCGATGTACCGGTGGTACATCTACTGACCCCAGAATATGAGGAACTCTATTTTGCCCGCGAAAAGGCAAATGACCAAACGAGGATCCGACTCCGGAATGGCAAGCCAGGAGAACCGCTCTACGTAATCGACGGGATCCCCATGAAGGCGGAAGGTTTAAAACAAGTTGAACCTAATGAAATAGAAATGGTCAGCGTGCTGAAAAATCAGGCCGCCACGGCTATTTATGGTTCTTCAGGAGAAAATGGGGTAGTCATTATCTCCACCAAAAACAACACTGAGAAAGGACATGAGTGGGAACCTAACCTGGAAGAGGGTGAAATCATGTTTATCGTGGATGGTAAGGAACACAAAGCCCACTCCTTCGCTGAACTCCAAATTTCCATGGAAGATATTGCCTACATTCAACCCTTAAAGCTGGAAGATATTGCCTATATCCAGCCCTTAAAGAAGGAAATCGCCCGCGAGCGATATGGCCTGGAGCAAGCCGTGGCCATCACCACCCTGTCCTCCATGGGCCTACCGCACCACAAGGATGACCCCAAGAAGCCGTCGGTTGGCGCTACGCCTTTCCTGGAGCGGGTTGAACTCAAAGTCTATCCCAATCGGGTTCAAGACAAAGCCCAGATCGAATTTTCCCTGCCCGAGTCTGCTCCCCTGGGCCTGCGCATCCTGGATATGCAAGGCAAAACCGTGGACATCCTGGCAGAAGAAAAAGCTGAAGCTGGTCCCAAGCGCTACACCTGGTCTACCCAGGGCAAAGCAGATGGCACCTACCTCGTTCAGCTAAGAATTGGCAATGAGGTAACCGCCAAGCGGATTGTGGTGAAGAAGTAAGGATTTGTCATAGGGATAAAGAGAAAGGGAGGGACCTAGGTCCCTCCCTTTCTCTTTTCAAATATAACTTTTGTTCGTCTCTCCTTAGATATACGTCTTAAACATCTGAAAGGCGATGGCGATCAGGATGATCCCAAAGACCTTGCGCAAGGCGGCGGCTCCACTGTCTCCCAGTTTTTTTCCAATCCAACCTGAGGACCGCAATACCACAAACACAATCAACAGGTTCACCAGGATCCCCAGGCTGATGCTGACGGTGTCGAATTTGGCTTTGAGAGAAATAATAGTGGTCAGGGTTCCCGCACCGGCTACTAAGGGAAAGGCAATGGGGACGATGTCCCCGGAACCGCCCTGGGCTTCTTCCCGAAAAAAACGGATGCCCAATATCATCTCCAATCCGATGAAGAAGATGATCAGCGAGCCCGCCAGGGCAAAAGAAGCTACTTCTATCCCGAACAGCCCTAGAATGGATACCCCGGCAAATAAAAAGGCAAACATCAACAAACCGGCAATCAGGGTAGCCCGGCCCGCTGCTATATGCGTGCCTTGTCGCTTCAGATCAATAATCACGGGAAGCGACCCAAGAATGTCAATCACTGAAAACAAAATTAAGCTGACTGAGAAAACGGCTTGTAACATGTTCATTGCTCGATAGAATTTTGATTAGGTTAAAAAAATATGTTTATCTGACAGCAATTCTACGTATTGGGAAGCATATTTTATTCATCACTATTAATTTTGTGTCAAACTTTTTTATTTTTATCACATCAAGACCAAATTGACATTCTACTTTTGTTAAACCATGGTGCAAAATCAATTTGACCATCTGGATTTGGAGATTCTGGGGGCGCTGACCGCCAACGCCCGGATGGCTTTTTCCCAACTGGCTGAGCAACTCAAGGTATCCAACTCCCTGGTCCACCAGCGGGTCAATAAAATGCGAGAGGCGGGCGTCCTAAAATCTCCCATTTTTCCGGTCCGGCCGGGAGAAATGGGCTTTGAGACCTGCGCTTTCACCCAAATCATGGTGACCAATGCTCGCTTTGTCGATAGCGTGGTTTCTGTCTTGGAGCAGATTCCTGAGATCGTAGAATGCAACAATATCGCGGGGCGCTATGCCATCATGGTCAAGGTCTACGCCCGCAATAACAGCCACCTAAGGGATGTCCTCTACGAAAAAATCCAGCCTATTGAGGGCGTAGAAGAAACGCACACCATCATTTCATTCGAAACAGTCTTTAGTCGTCCCGTACCCATGGCCCTGCCGCAGCCGCAATGAGAGGCCTTTCCTTTAAAAAATTTTCATCCTGGCCTTAGGAATTTTTCCCAAAAGCCCTGACAGCTTTGGCAAAATTTCCCATTTCCGGCTCGCCCCTTCGCAAAAACAGGCAGGCAATCCCATCTCCTGAAGGGCTTTGGCCTGCCTTACGGACCCTTCCCAGAGGCCAGCCTATCCCGATAATTTTCAATTATCAGGGGAGGAAGACTATGCCCATCTTTGAATTGTCGGGCAAGGAAAGGACATGTGAAAAGGAAGCCTGACCAGCCATTTGAAATCGTAGTAGTAGTATAAAAGTGATGGGAGGAGCTCTCCACTCCTCCCCGCTTTCTACCACGAAAAACATACATCGTTCTTTTTACCCGCTTTTAGGGAAAAGCAATTTTTATTTTCAGGGAAATGTTGAACACCAGCCTCGGCTGGTGTTTTTTTATTAGAAGGAGGCCAGGTTAATGGCGAGTTTGTAGGCGATGTTTTGCTGCCAATCTCCCGAAGCGTAAGGCCCATACTTATAGAAAGCCCCTGCTCCCAATCCAATGTAAGCAATGCCTGCCAGGCGGATGCGAAGGATTTGCTGAATGCGAAGCCCAGATTCATAATAGCCCTTTTTTAGACTAGAGAAATCCAGCCCTATATGCTGTTCTGGCTGGCGGATGTCGCCAAAGGCCATGCCGTGGACCATGGTAATCCGAGGCTGGAATTTAGGGGTACGCAACAAGCGGGAGCCGATATCCTGCTGGAAGAAAAAGGAAGCGTAGCGGTCCGAAAGAAAGCTGGTCGGATTCATGGTTTGGAAGGTAAAAGGCACCCAGAAGCCCCACTGCTTACCGTTACTGCTGCCCTCCCCGAAGAAAAGCAGCCCGGCTGGCAGGCCCTGGCTGGCCCAGCCCATCCGCAGTTGCCATTCTGTATAGCCCCAACGGTGGGTATGGTAGGTATGACTGAGGTTGAGTTCCAGCCGATGATAATCATACTCACCCCCCAGCCAGTCATCCCAACCACGGCTGTAGACCATATTCAGGACGGGAAAACGGCTGCCCTGTATGCTATTTTGGCCCAAGGACTCTACCAGGCGCTCTCCGTAGGCGAAGCGCAAGCCAATATGGGCTTCCGTACTCCGAAACACGGAATCAGGGGCTTCCTGAGCAGTGGATCGAAAACGATAATTGTAGGTAGGCTGCCGAATGATCTGATGCAAAGAGGGACGAAGCTTCACAAAGCGGAACAAACGAAATTCCCCCCAGACCTCTTTCTCCTCGACCCAGTCCATGCCTTCGAATACGTAGCTGAGGGGGTTGGTGAGCCCGGTAGCTCCAATCCCCACGGCACTGTTCAAGGTATTGGATCCCGGAAAGACCAGGTCTTTGGTGTAGCGTACCCCTATGCCCTGATCCTGCAAGCGATCTCTCCAAATACTGAACTGGGCCCCATATTTCCATTGCCTGTCTTTGGTTCCGTAACCAAAAAAACCACCCAACTCAAAGTGCTCGGATAGCTTGGGACTGGTAAAAAATCCCGTTCCTATCCTAAAGCCTTCGGTCGGGTTACTGAAAAAGGTTTTTTCCAGGTTGATATCAATAGGCCCTAATCCAATCCTGGCCCAGCTCAGCTTTTCTAACTGACGCATGATAAAATCCAGCTTGGACTTCTTCCCCAGACTATCCATGAGCTGATAGGTATTCCGCTCCCTTTGATTGAGGGCAATCTCGCGTTCCTCTACCCAAAAGCTATCTGCTTTCATGGGGGCATCATCCAGCATATGGACTTCCTGATACCCCAGATCTTTCTGGCGTAGGCCTGTATTGAGTTTAGTCGAGCGAATATAAGAGCGACCGCTGATCTTCATCCCGATATCCTTGGTAGGATAGTTGGGCATCCGCAATTCAAAATTCAATTGGGAAGGGAACCATTGGGAGCGGTCAATACACTGGTACAGTTGCTCGAGGCGAAGCACTACCGTGGTTGGATAAGCGGGTTCTGCCACTACGCTCTGTACAGCGTAGTGAAAAGTATTGATATGCAATACCCCTTTTAAGGCTTGAAAATTTTTGCCCTTTTTCGGGGCAAAACTGAGAATATAAACCGTATCCTGTCCCTGAAAAAGCGTATCCTTCAGGTGGAAATCATAGCGATTCCAACAAGCAGGGCTGACGGGATTGATAAAGGATTTGTCCAGGAAAGGAATGACTTCCCGGTAAAAGGTAAAGGGCTGGAAATCTGTAGCTAACGCAGCCAGGCGCGCCTCCTGAAGGCCGGAAATCCGATTGGCAATGACGGTTTCTGCCACGTTTTCCGGAAAGACATATTTCCGCTCGGTAACCGACTCCATCACGAAGAGAGCCGCCTGCTGCGCATGCCTAAACATGGCGTAATTCTGGCTATCAGCTTTGGTAACCAAGGCGTCCGGTAGGGAAAAGTTATCCAACAGATAGTCAAAGATCACCTTGTTGTAGGTTTCACACTCGTAGGAGGCCAACCGTTCGGGGTCATTACGTTTGCGATTGGCGACTACCCGCCGCATGATCTTTTCTCCAGGATTCCTTTCGGTCGTGATCTCGACCTCCCCGAGACTGAATTCGTCCCGGCTTAAGACAACCCGGATTTGCCTGCGATTAGAAACGGTATCCAGCTGGACCCGCTGCTTTTTATACCCCAGGTAGGAGACCATGATGAAGGTCTTTTTGTCCGACGTAGAAAAATCAAAGTAGCCATTGATGTCTGTGGTCACGCCTTTGCGAGCCCGAATATCATAGAGGACGGTAGCAAATGGCAGGCCTTGACCGGTGCCTGCATCCAGCACCTGACCGGCCAACCGATGTTGGGCCTGGGCCTGGGAGAATCCCGGGCCCAGCAAGCCTAATAAAAGGACCCAGACAGATCCGAAGGCGAAAAATCGGAGCTGTCTGGGTTGGTCATTTTTTCGAAAAATGAAAAACATAGGAAAATGGTGAAAGCACCTGTTAGGGGTTAAACGCGGTGGTGGTGCGTTCACTAAGTTTCGAGATTCGTCAAAACTAGCTAATTCCTACAGCCCAAAAAAGAGGGCAATTATTGCACTGGGGTAAGGGTATAGCCTGCTTTTCTTAGCAAACTGATCACGCCTTGTTCTCCGGGCAGGTGGCCTGCACCTACGGCAAAGAAATTGGACTGAGTAGCCGCCATTTCTTCCATGACCGGAATCCATTTCTTGTTGCGGTTGTCCAGCATAGCTTCCTCCTGTCCTTCCATTTCGGGGAAGCTCATCATGAAGTCGTACAAACCCGGCAGGTCTCTGGCGACATACAGGTCCACCATTTTGCGGAATTCAGACCGGTAGTAATCGAATTTTTTCAGGTAGTCTACAAGATAGGCCGCCTGGTCTTCGTAGCTGATTTCGGAAAAAATAGCCAGTTGATCCTCGATGGATTCTACCCCCAGCACTTCCTTTTCCGCTTTCTTAGCCATTTTCATAAAGCTCAACTCATAGGATTCGGTCTTATCTCCCAGCATCTTGGGGTATATGCTACTCAGGGCCAACATAGGCATCATTTTTTCCACGGCCATCAAGGGCATGCCTACAGAATCTCTGAAAAAATCGCTCACCATCTGGTAGTCTTCTGCGCTAATCAGGTCCTTCAGGGTTTTGCCATCTTTCATCATGGCACCACTCATCATTGTCATCATCATCTTGGGATCGTCCATATCGAGTTCCAGAACAAGTTTATCTGTGGCAGCAAAGGCAGATTTCACTTCATCAGTAATGACGAAATCTTTGGCGCCAATAATATGGATGGTGCCATATAAGTAAGAGTCTTGCGTAAGGTCTTTACCGGATATTTTCCAGAGGAGCGCCTTTTCTTCTGCGACCGAGGAGGTTGCTGCAGGAGAAGCAGCTTGCTTGGTTCCTTTACACCCTCCGAGGAAAGTGATGAGGGTTACCCCGGTTACCAAAAAGGAAAGAAAAATGTTGCGGTTTTTCATGATATTAAGAATAATTGAGATTAAACGTATTCAACATCCTGGAGCTCAGCCAGGTACTTTTTCAGTTCACGATAGTGGACGCCATACAGCCGGTCCACATACCAGCGGGAAGCCAGGACGGCCAGCCCTACATAAACGAAACTTACGGCAGCCACGATGCCCCAAACGCCGGAGGGAATTTCTTCCCATCCCCTGCCATCTTCCTGACTCGCCTCCAAGAAGCCGGTCAATATCCCACCGATACTCAATAAGGGGATGCCAGCAGCAATGGCATATACATAGAAGCGCATATAGGCGCGCATGATGGCCACCAATTTCTCCAGACTTTCTTTTAAACTCAGGTCTTCTCCTCCAACGCCATTGAGGACACGATATTTTCTTCGGTAAAAAAGCGCACTGAGCAAGATATAGCCCAAGGTCGGCACAATGATCCATACATTGTTGTACCCATACTTACTTCCCAGAAAATAGTAGGCTATGGCGCCCAGCAAGGTCACCCCGGCCATTTCCAGGTAGATATTTCGGTTGATCCTCCCCAGGGTAGACCGACTTTTCGCCCGCAGCAGCGCAGCAATTTCCTCAGGCCCCATTTGCAGGCCTTCCTCCTCGGGCTGGTTTTGCCATATGTACTTAAGCTCTTCTAAATTCATAATCGGACCTTGTCTTAGGACTCGTCAAAATAGGGAACCACCATTTTGGCGAGTTTCGCCTTGATTCGATTCAATTTCACCCCTACATGATTGCGGGTAATGCCGATGATTTCGGCGATTTCTTCATAGCTATGATCCTCGAGATGGAGCATCACGATCCCCTTTTCTATTTCGGAAAGTTGCTGGATAGCCCGATAAAGGAAGGCCTTTTTTTCTTCCTGCTCCCGATCCTCCACCTCAAAGGGAATAGCCAGGGCTACTTCGCCCAATTCTTCCTCTTGTTCCTTTTTCTTTTGCTTGCGAAAACTGGAGATGGCGGTGTTCAGGGCAATGCGGTACATCCAGGTTGAAATCTTCGAACGGCCTTCGTAGCGGGGGAAGGCTTTCCATAGCTGAAGCAGCATCTCCTGAAAGAGGTCTCTGCGCAACTCATCATCATCGCAGTACATCTTGCTTACCTTGTGCAAGATGCCCTGATGCTCACTGATGAGGTCCACAAAAGCTTGCTGTTTGATTTCCGCCATAGGCCGTGAAAAGGGCAGCCAGGTGCCTGCGTTCATCTAGATTAGTCTTGGAAAGTTGAGGAAAATTACACGCTGAACAAAAAAGTGCATTTCCCGGCTTCCACAGAGGCATTTGGCCCAAAGACTGCGACTTTTTAAGAAAGGTTTGAATCCCAACTATATTATTGAAGCCGGAACATTTTATGTTTACCTTTGTTGGAAAGTAATTCAACAATCTATAATCGCATGGCCGAAATAACCATTGGAGGTAAGCCGTATTTGCTGAAAGATGACATTCCTGGCGTAGGAATGCCCGCCGAAGATTTCACCTTCGTGAAGTCAGACATGAGTGAGGGAAGCTTTATGGATGATATTGATGCCAAAGTCAAAGTCATCATCGCCGTTCCCAGCCTCGATACCGGGGTATGCCAAATGGAAACCCGCAAGTTCAACGAAGCACTGGGGGGGAAAGAAGGTGTGGCAGGCATTGTGATTTCCAAAGATCTTCCTTTTGCCATGAACAGATTTTGCGAAGCAGAAGGAATATCTAATGTAATCATTGCTTCCGATTATCGTTACAATGACTTCCTTCAGGAGTACAATACAGAAATCCTTACAGGACCTTTTAAAGGCCTGTCTGCCAGAGCCGTATTTGTGGTAGACGAAGGTCACACTATCCGCTATTCAGAATTAGTTCCAGAAGTCGGACAAGAGCCCCAGTACGATGAGGCCCTTGCAGTGATCGATGAGCTGCTCGGATAGATAAGAATTTTTTACATTTAGGGAAAAGCCGTTCCTTCCACAAGAAGGAAACGGCTTTTCTTTTTTTCAGGTGGTAATGTTTCAATGCTTGGCATCTTGCGCGAAAATCGCCCTTATATTGCAGGAAAAGCCAAAATCCGATTCTTCAAACAAAGGCCCCTTTCTGTTTAAGAAATCAGATATTTTACCAATAAAAAAATATTGCCTCCAATTTATCAAATACGCAGGACCGTTCACGAAACAACCTAACAAGCGTTCAGAACCGAATACCAAACAGGTCAGAATTTGGGTCGCTAATACGCCAAAACTGGACCTTCACACTAAGGCTGTGGGATTATCGTCAAAGAGACCATAATTTGCTGGAAAAGTAGCAGAAACCTAACATCCTTTTTGAAACTCCCTGGCTTGTTAAAGTGAGAAAGAGGTTGAATGTGGAGAGGAACTGTCGACACAACAGTTATAAAGAATTAGGGAAACAAAATTATGGGTTATCCAGGTCAACATACTCAGAGGTCAATGATCGTGAAGAAGAGAGGTCGTTCTTTAAAAGCATTTTTCATCGTTAGTGCTGCCTTGCTCATTGCAGCATTTCCCCTAGCCATCCAGCAAAATGGACTAGATCAATTAGAGCCCGTAGCACAATTTGCCGACGGCGCTTTTCCTGTTTTTACCCCTGGCTCAGAAGGTGGGTGGTATTTGGAGGATGTCTATCCGAACCTGGAGATGGTTTCCCCCATACAACTACTACCCTCCCCTACCTCCCCTGATTCGATGTATGTATCCCTCCTCGGTGGACAGATTTATAAGTTCCGTCAGGATGAGGACCTGGACTTTTCTAAAATGGTCAAGGTCCTGGATATCAATGAAAAAGTAAAAGTTACTGACAATAGCGGGATGTATGGTTTTGCCTTCCATCCTGAATTTGCCAATCCGGTCCACGATGGATACGGTTCCATCTTTATCCACTATCGCTATGCCCCTGACTCCGTCGATGGATGGGGTCCAGGTTTTGTCCGGGTAGCCCGCTACAACCTTTTTCCGACCGGTGGAAAAAGCGTAGAAGAAACAGAAATAGTGCTGGTGCAGCAGTACGACCGCCACCACTGGCATGATGGCGGAGGTATTTTCTTTGGAGCGGATGGGTTCCTGTACTTCACCATTGGTGATGAAGGAGACGCCTATGACTACTCCAACGTAGGACAGAAAATTGACTACCGGATGATGTCCGGGATGTTCCGCATCGACGTAGACATGGACGGTTCCAAAAGCCATCCCATCCGTCGTCAACCGGCCATCTTGCCAGGTGATCCCATGGACTCTTCCTACACCGCCAATTACTATGTGCCCAATGACAATCCCTGGCAGGATGTCGGCGGAGGCATACTCGAAGAATATTTCGCGCTGGGTTTGAGAAGCCCTTTCCGCGCGACCCTGGATACCGCTACCAACCGCATTTGGTTGAGCGACGTGGGACAGTTTGCCCGGGAGGAAATCGATACCATCGCTATCGCGCACAACTACGCCTGGCCTT
Source organism: Bacteroidota bacterium (assembly GCA_038527215.1). Lineage (GTDB taxonomy): Bacteria > Bacteroidota > Bacteroidia > J057 > J057 > JAWPMV01. Next base: position 24,972 of record JBCBGC010000014.1, on the reverse strand, counting down.
TCCGGGAAGGAAGCTGGCCTGGCCCGGTAGCCCCCCCTTCTGATACCATCGGGATTTACACCGAGCCGATCATGGACTTTAACCGCGACCAGGCTGTAGCTGCCATTGCAGGTTATGTCTACCACGGTCAGGACCACGATACTTCCATCGCCAACAAATTCATCTTTGCCGACTTCGGTACCCGGGTCATTCGCTCCTACGACGTGGCTACGGGCAACATGGAATACATGCTGTCGGTAACCCAGGGAAAGCCCGCCTCTTTTGGCTATGACCACCAGGGAGAACTCTATGTCCTGGTGATGACCGACTATGCCACCGATGGCGGCAAGATCATGAAGCTGTCCCGTCAAACCAGCACCAACGGAAATCCGCCTGCCTTGCTGTCGCAGACGGGCATCTTTACCGATATCGACAACCTGGTACCTGCGGACTTCATGATTCCCTACGAACTCAACGTTCCTTTCTGGTCTGATGGGGCCCTCAAAAAACGTTGGTTGATCCTGCCTTTTGATGGGGAGATGAGCGAACAGGATGAGCAAATTATATACAGTGAAAATGATCCCTGGGAATTGCCGATCGGGGCCGTTACGGTCAAGCACTTCGAATTCCAGGTAGATGATAATGATCCCAGCAATACCCGACGCCTGGAAACCCGCTTCATTGTGCGGGGACTGAATGGCGATTACTATGGGCTGACCTATCGCTGGTTGCAAGACCAGTCAGATGCGGTACTCCTTGACCAGGGCATGACCGATACCCTGAAGGTTAAAACCAAAACTACCGACCGGACGGTCCTTTGGGAATATCCCAGCAGAGGGCAATGTATGACTTGCCATAATGATGCTTCCGGCGCCGTTCTCGGTCCCAAAACCCGGCAGTTGAATGGCGATATTTACTATCCGCTTACGGGGCGGACCGCCAATCAGCTCAAGACGCTGGCTGAACTAAATGTATTTCACCGGGATATCGACACCACGACCGCAGGCATGGCCATGAAAGATGTCATGGCAGAAAAAGATGACCTGAGCAGAAGCCTGGATGAGCGTGCCAAATCCTATCTGGATGCCAACTGTGCTTCCTGCCACCGTCCTGGGAATACGATTCATGCGAACTTTGACGCGCGTTACAATACGCCTTTAGCATACCAAAACCTCATCTTTGCCGAAGGAGAAAAAGACCTGGGCATAGATGGTTCTCGGGTTATCCTCCCGGGCGACACGGCCATGTCGCTGCTGTACAAGCGGATTGCCGCCGTGCATACGACCTATGCCATGCCGCCCGCCGCGAAAAACATCGTAGACACGCCCGGCGTGGCCCTGATCGCTGAGTGGATCAACAGCATGAGTCCCAACGTAGATATCCCCGGCTGTACGACGGCCGTTTCTCAGGCCAGCTGGTCCTTGCAGTATGTAGACAGCGAAGAACTGGTTGCCGAAAATGGCCAGGGCAGTAATGCCTTTGACGGGGATGCTAATACCTTCTGGCATACAGAATACCATTCCAATAACGGACCTTTGCATCCCCATGAGATTCAAATTGACCTGGGGCAGGTTGCGCCGATTGTGGGAATGAAATATCTCCCTCGCCAGGACGGGCCGGATGGAGGCACCATTACCAGCTTCTTATTCTATCTCAGTATGGATGGCGTCAACTGGGGTAAACCCGTGGCAGATGGGCTGTGGGAAGGAACCAATGAAAAAACCGTTTATTTCAGTGCCCAGAAAGCAAGATATATCAGGTTGGTTGGCCTGGCAGAACCAAATGGCTGGGAAGTTACCTCAGCAGCTGAGATCAACCTCTTCCAGCTCGCCTGTGAAGAAGAGAGCCAAATGATCAATTTTGCTGATATCCCGGATAAAAATACCACGGACGCTCCTTTTGCGCTCAGCGCAACATCCACTTCTGGTCTTCCGGTTACCTTTGAAGTGTCTGGGGTAGCTACCTTGACGGGCGGCAATACCATCAACCTGACCGGAGCTGCGGGTGAAGTGCTCGTTACGGCTCGTCAGGACGGCAATAGTACCTATAAGAAAGCCAGCGAAGTGGTACATCACTTCTGGGTATTCCCTCCCGGTAGCGGTACCGGAACCGGCCTGCTCGGGAACTACTTTAGCGATATTGATACGACCAACCTCACGGAGGTGAGAACAGATGCCCAAATCAACTTTGAATGGGGCAGTAGTATTCCTATCCAGGGACAGTCTTTCGATAACTTCTCTGTGGTTTGGGAAGGAGAAATAGAAGCTCCGTATGACGAAACGGTGACCTTTACCACCACCTCTGACAATGGGGTAAGGCTGTGGGTAGATGGTCAGTTGATCATCGACCAGTGGAATGACCACGCCCGCATGGATCACAGTGGTTCTGTTGATTTGGATCCCTTCACCAAGGTGCCCATCAAAATGGCCTTCTATGAGAAGGATGTGTTTGCCACGGCTATTCTATCCTGGTCCAGTCCGATCATGGATCAGCAAGTGGTGCCGACTCAGTTCCTCTATCCTGCGGCGGGAAGTACCTTCCCGGTTGAGTTGACCGAGTTTGAGGCCTTCCCGGAAGGCGGACAAGTAGCCATTCGTTGGACCACCGAACAGGAAATTAACTCTGATTACTTCCTGGTGGAAAGATCTGCTGATGCAGATATCTTCCAACCCTTGGTAGAGCTGGACGCTGCCGGAAATAGCCAGGTTCCGCTGAGTTATCAGACCTTTGATACAGATCCATTCCGGAGTGTTACCTATTACCGCCTGAAAATGGTAGATATTGACGGTACCTTCAGCTACTCTAATACCGTAGAAGTGAGTTTTGGAGATGTGGTCAGTATTTATCCGAATCCGGTGAGCCTAAATGAATCGGTTTGGATCAACCTCAACCTGGGGAACCCGCAGCCGGTGCAGGTAGAAGTAGTGAACAGCAGTGGCCAGGTGGTCAAGCGTGCGGTGCACAATATGCAGACCCCACAGGAGAAGTATCAGGTTTCCCTGGATGGTTTGAGCCGGGGCCTCTATTTTGTCCACGTCAAAACCACTACCCGTACAGAAGTACAAAAATTACTGGTTCACTAGACCAGATAAAACATAAGCGCAATCGCCTAATACCTTCTCGGGTATTAGGCGATTTTTTTCACGGCTGTAAGCCACATAACCGATAGAAGTTGTAAGACAGCACCAGAGGTGCTTATTTTGTGAGAATGAAAGAATTACTGGGCATAGATACGTTTGCCAATCCCGAGGCCTTGCTGATGCTAGGCCTGGTCCCGGTATATCTTTTCTGGTATTTTCGCTTTTACACCCGCCAGAGACTGGTCATCCGCCTGAGCTATGACCCTACCCAGCTCAAAAAGCCTAAAGTCAACCTGGCCTTCCTGCGACACCTGCCCAGAGCCTTACAGATGATCAGCCTGATCGTGTGTATTCTGGCGATCGCCCGGCCTCAGAAAGGCGCGGAAATCCGCCAACAAAAGAACCAGGGCCTGGACATCATGATTTGTCTGGATGTGAGCAGCAGCATGGAAGCTGAGGATTTTAATCCCAATAGGTTAGAAGCCGCCAAAGAAACAGCCCGGAATTTTATTCAGGGCAGAGAACATGATCGAATCGGTCTGGTTCTTTTTGCGTCTCAGGCTTTTCATTATGCTCCGCTCACCCAGGACTTTGATTATCTGGGACGACTCCTGGATGATATTCGCCCCGGCTTGCTAAGTGCCCTGGGTACGGACATAGGCGGAGCCATTGGATTAGCCATGAACCGGCTGATGGAAAGTCCCAATAAAGGGCGCATCATCATGCTCCTGACCGATGGAGCGAATAACGCAGGAGATCTTGATCCCATCGGAGCGGCCAAGGTCGCGGCCCATCACGATGCACGCATCTATACCTTTGGGCTGGGGAACGAAGTCTACGTCCGACCGGGTACCACCACCAGGATCAAATCTGAATTAGACGAGCCTTTGCTGCAGGAATTGGCTATGATGACGGGCGGAGGCTATTTCAGAGCCACTTCGGTGGATCAACTGACCCTTAGTTTTCAGGAAGTAACCCACAAAGAGAAAAGTGCGGCGGAAGAACTGGTCTACCGAGTAGCGGTTGACCGCTATCCTTTTTTCATCAAAACAGCCATCTTCCTTCTGGGCCTTTCCTTTCTGTTGATGCTGACCTTTGTGTACAATCCACTAGAGCAGTAGCCTAGGCATCACGGGCCATCCCGATACTGATCAAACTGATTTTCTGAGGTGGCGTATCCGCAGCCAGGCAGGCGCGGACGCAGGCTTCCAGGGTAGCCCCGGTGGTAACCACATCATCTACCAGTAAAATATGGCTCGGAAGCGGCTCCTGGCAAACAAAAGCCTCCGCTACATTCGCCCATCGATCCCCTCCCCTTTTTTGGGTCTGGGAATGCGTATCCTTCTTTCGCCTTAGTCCATTTTTGACTGGAATCCCTGTCACCTGGGCAAAGCCTTGGGCAATTTTCTCCGCCTGATTATAGCCTCTTTTCCGCTGCTTTCGCGGATGCAGGGGCACGGGGACCAGCGCCTCCACGGACTGTAGAAAAGAGTGATCCATTAATACGTGGCCGTATAGTCGGCCCAAATAGCTTCCTACCTGCGGTTTATGTCGATACTTTAACTGTTGAATGAGCTTCTGGAAGCGTCCTTTTTTATCGAAAAAAAATAGACTGGCCGCCCCATGGATAGGGACCCGACCGGCCAATCTCCGATAGAGTTCATTGTCCTGCGGGCTCAAATGGAAATCTGTTTGCGGCAATTGAGTCAGGCATCGGGTGCACGTGATTTCTTCCTGCCTACTCAATGCCTGACCACAGGCCATACACTGAGGTACCACCAATAATCCCAGGAGATCTTTCCACATTCGAAATAAATTGAATGGTTATTTAGCAAAAAATGGAGAATCTCCTTTACATTTTCAAGACTTCCTGTACTTTTTTCCATCAAAACTCTTGCACGCGCTACCTTTTTCTGAAATTTTCCTCCTAATATTATAGAGGCGTTTAAATTGCTTGTTCCCCTGCCACCCTAAGGAAACTTTACCTGAGACATGAAACTCAAAAAAATCCTTAAAATCCTGAGTATTAGCCTCCTGGCTATACTCCTTCTCCTCATTGCCACGCCTTTTTTATTCAAGGATAAAATAAAGGCCCTGGTCCAGGAAAGCCTGGATGAATATCTCCTGGCTACCGTGCAGTATGAAGACGTAGACCTTTCCTTCATTCGGAATTTTCCGAAAGCCCGATTGGCGGTCTATGATTTCAGCGTGGTGGGGCAGGAAGATTTTGCAGGAGACACCCTGATACAAGGCAAAGAAATAGATCTGGTGGTAGACCTTTGGTCTTTGATCAGCGGAGAGGAAATCAACCTTAAGCGAGTCAGCCTGCAGGAAGGGGCTGTATCTATTCGCTACACCCCTGAAGGCAAAGCGAATTATGACATCGTGAAACCCACGGCATCACAGGAGGAGGATACTACGAGCTCAACCGCTTTCCAAATAGCCTTGCAATCCTACGAGCTGGTCAATTGTCGGGTTTCCTATGCCGATCCCAGCCTGCCGGCTCAGATGAGCTTAAGCGGGCTGAATCATAGCGGGAAAGGAGACTTTACCGCCACCCGCTACCAGTTGGAAACGCTCACCCACATTGATCAGGTTTCTGCCACCTATGATGGCGTAAGTTACCTCCGTAAAGCAGGCCTGGATGCGACCATTAACCTGGATATAGAACAAACGGATGATCTGTCTATTCGCTTTCTGGACAATAGCCTCACCCTCAATGATCTGACCTTGGGCATGTTAGGCAGCTTGATATTTAAAGGAGAAGATATGGTCATGGACCTTTCCTTTGAAGCACCAGAGGCGGACCTGAAAAGCCTATATTCTTTGGTCCCAGGCGTCTATAAAACTGGCTTCGAAGCCATTCAGGCAGACGGGAATGGCACCTTTAAAGGGCATGTCAAAGGCACCTATAACGAACAACAACTTCCCGGTTTTGGTCTATTGGCCCAGGTAGTTGAAGGGCGGCTGCAGTATCCGGATTTGCCCAAACCCATTACCAACATTGACCTGAATCTGGCCATCGACAACCCTGACGGTGTGCTGGAACATACTTCCGTAGATCTCCAGAAGTTTCACGCCGATTTGGGGCAGAATCCCATTGACGCCCAGCTCAAGATGCAAGGCCTGGAACGGCTTGATCTCGACGGCAAGGTCAACGCCCGCCTAAATCTGGCAGAGATTACCCAATTCTATCCTTTGGAAGGCACCCAGCTTAAGGGGGACTTTTTTATTGATGCAGTAGCCAAGGGGATCTATGATGAAAAACAGGAACAATTTCCTACCGTTTCGGCCAAAATGGAAATGGCAGAGGGCTACCTGAAGGAAGCCGAATATCCTACAGAAATCACGGACCTGCATTTCAAGGCCAGTCTGGAAGATGCGGATGGCTCCATGGCGCACGCTGTATTGGAAGTGCCTGATTTTCATTTTGACATGGATGGCGAACCGCTCGACGGCCAACTCACCGTCAGCCATTTCGAAGATCCCACCTACGACCTCAAAGCCAGTGGGCGGCTGGACCTGGAAAAACTCATGCAAATCTATCCGATTGATTCGATGAGTCTTGCGGGCAAAATCATCGTCCACGACTTCGAGACCCGGGGAAAGTATTCCGATTTGGAAGCAGAGCGCTATGCCCAACTTCCCACCAAAGGCAGCGCGGATATCCAAAACCTTCGCTATTCAGACCTCTGGTATATGCAACCCGGCTTTAGCATAGACCAGGGCACAGCCGTTTTTACCAATGATAAACTGAGCTTCCAGGGAGCTTCGGGAAAAATGGGCAAAAGTGACTATCAGGCCAGTGGCTATCTGACCAACTATCTGGCCTACGCGCTGTGGGACGATCAGGACCTGGGAGGCGCCATAGACCTTCGTTCCAAAAGATTTGATGTAGATGAGTGGCTAACGGAAGAAGAACCCGTGAGCCCGGCCGAAGAGGCCCCAGAGGAGCCCCTGACCGTGATTCCGGTACCCGAAACCTACGACCTAAACATCAATGCTGCTTTTGACGAATTGATTTATGGGGGCACCCGCCTGGCCAATCTCACAGGACAGGTTAAGGTGGCCGATCAACGTATCGCCCTTTCAGATATAAGCTGTGCCATGCTCGGCGGACAGGTGGGCTTGAATGGAGTATACAATACCGAAGATCTCAAAAATCCAACCTACAATTTTTACCTGGACATGAATGCCGTTGGCATCCAAAATGCCTATCAATACTTTAGTTCGCTTCAAGCCTATGCGCCCCTCGCCAAACTGGTACAGGGAAAAACCAACCTGGAATTTGGCATTGCCGGTCGCCTGAAAGAAAATATGATGCCCGTCATTGAGGACATCAATAGCCTGGGGGTCTTTGAAATCCTGGAAGGTAAGCTGGCCGGTTCCAAAATCATGAGCGCCCTGGCCGAAAAAACCAAGATCAATGAGCTGAAAGAAGCAGACCTGAGCGATCTCTCCGGCCAATTTGAAATCAAGGATGGCTTTATCCTCATTTCTCCTCTGGAAATAGACATCAAAGGCATCAAGCTCACCATCGGTGGTCGGCAAAATCTGGCCGGAAAACTAGATTACGATGTAACCGTCGATGCGCCTTCCGGCAGCATTGGCAATGCGGCCTTTTCTGCCCTTTCCAACCTAAGTGGGGGCGGCATCAAGGCCAGCGAAAGGGTGGTCGTCAATCTGCTGGTAGGCGGCACCCTGGATGAACCCCAGATCAGCGGGGGCGCTGGCGGAACCGGAGATGCCCTTAAGGATCAGGCGACCGCTCTGGCCGAAGACAAGCTGAAAGAGCAACTGGGGAGCGAAATCGAGTTGGAAAAAGACAGCCTCAAGCAGCAAGTAGACAACCTCAAGAATCAGGTGGAAGATAGTGTGAAGCAGGTCATCGCTGACAAAAAAACCGAGGCCAAGGACTCTCTCAACCAACTAACCGAAAAAGCCAAACAAGAAGCCGCCCAAAAGCTGGAAGAAGAAGCGAAAAAGCGCTTGGGAGATGACGCTACCGAAGCCTTAAAATCCCTTAAAGACAAGTTTGGTTTTCCCAAGAAAAAGAAGAAGAAATAGCCCCTAAAATCACGCATTTCCGGGATTCGGTAGTTTGAACACTGAAAACTCGGTAATTCCCTCCAAAAAGGCTGAAAAGTGTTGGTTTTCCACGATTTACCTTCAGCTTGTGGATAGGCTTTTTGCGTATTTTTTCGTAATTTTACTCGAATTCAAAGGGAACTCACAACCTCCCTGGTAAGCTATCGTGCATGAGTGAAAAAGAAAAGCCCTCCCAGTCTTATTCCGCGAGTAATATACAGGTCCTTGAGGGGATCGAACACGTCAGAAAGCGCCCCGCGATGTATATCGGGGACGTGGGAGAACGCGGACTCCACCACCTGGTTTATGAGGTAGTTGACAACTCCATTGACGAGGCCATGGCTGGCCACGCCAAGTCCATTTCCGTGATCATACACGAGGACAACTCCATCGGCGTCAGAGATGATGGCCGGGGGATTCCCGTGGGGATCCACGAAAAGGAAGGGCTTTCTGCCCTGGAACTGGTGATGACCCGCCTGGGTGCAGGGGGTAAATTTGACAAAGACACCTACAAAGTATCCGGGGGTCTCCACGGGGTGGGGGTCTCCTGTGTGAATGCCCTCTCTTCTCACTGTGAAGTCCACGTTTTCCGGGAAGGGAAGGTGCACTATCAGGAGTATGAGAAAGGCGTTGCTAAAGCCCAAGTGGAAGTCATTGGGAAAACGGAAGATCGGGGAACCGAAACCCGCTTTTGGCCAGATGATGAGATTTTCACCTCCCTGGAATATAAATTTGATACCCTGGCCGCCCGACTGCGGGAATTGGCTTACCTCAATCGAGGGGTGCGCATTACGCTGATTGATAAGCGGGAACCCTTAACCCCCAATCAGAAGCAATTACCAGAGAACGAGGGCCAGGAATTCCTAAACCTCACCTTCCATTCCGAGGGCGGCTTGACAGAATTTGTGCGGTATCTGGATTCCAGCCGGGAACCCATTACCGAAGAGCCCATATATTTCAGCGGAATTGACAAAGAGGAAACTACCCCGGTTGAGATTGCTATTCAATACAACCGATCCTTTAAGGAAAACATTCATTCCTACGTCAACAACATCAATACGCATGAAGGCGGAACCCACGTTTCCGGCTTTAAGCGTGCCCTATCCCGTACCTTGAAGAACTACGCCGAAAATGCCGGCCTGCTCAAGAAAGTCAAGGTAACCCTGGCAGGGGAAGATTTCCGGGAAGGCATGACCTGCGTGATTTCGGTCAAGGTCCCCGAGCCTCAGTTTGAGGGGCAGACCAAAACCAAGCTGGGTAACAATGAAGTATCCGGCATTGTGGAATCCATCGTGGGAAAAGCCCTGGCTTACTTCCTCGAAGAAAATCCCAATACCGCCAAAAATATCGTGGCCAAGGTAGTCAATGCCGCTGAAGCCCGACATGCCGCGAAAAAAGCCCGTGAGGCGGTGCAGAAAAAGGGCATGAGTATCGGCGGTGGCCTGCCCGGTAAGCTGGCCAACTGCTCCAGCCGCAAAGCAGAAGATTGTGAAATCTTCCTGGTGGAGGGTGATTCGGCCGGTGGTAGCGCCAAGCAGGCACGGGACCGGAAGTTTCAGGCCATCCTGCCCCTGAGAGGAAAAATCCTCAATGTGGAGAAAGCCCACCCTTCGCGGATTTACGATAACGAAGAGATCAAAAACATCATCCTGGCCCTGGGCATCTCTGGCATCGGGCAGGAAGAAGAGTTTAATACAGATAAACTCCGGTATCACAAAATCGTCATCATGACGGATGCCGATGTAGACGGTTCTCACATTCGGACCCTCTTGCTGACCCTCATGTACCGCTACATGCTGCCACTGATCGAGATGGGCCATGTGTACATTGCCCTCCCTCCACTTTATTTGGTGAAGATGGGTAAGCAGCGTCACTATGCCTGGTCAGAGGAGGATCGCCGGCGCATCATTGATGAGATTGCCAAAGGAGATGAGAACAAGGTGAATATCCAGCGTTACAAAGGGTTGGGCGAGATGAACCCTGACCAGCTTTGGGATACCACCATGGATCCCTCCACCCGGACCCTGCAACGCGTGAGCATTGAATCTGCTGCGGAGGCCGACCACCTTTTCCAAACCCTGATGGGAGACGAGGTAGCGCCCCGCCGTGAGTTCATTGAGCGGAACGCCAAATACGCCAACATCGACATTTAAGTGTGTCGTGTTTCATAAAAAAAACCGGTTCTCTTTTCAGAGCGCCGGTTTTTTTGTCCAACTTATTCATTCTTCAAATATCCTAGCATCTTTCGCTTGGCTATGGGTACCAGGCTGGGCTCGGTGGGAAAGTTACGGTTGGCCAGCATGAGGTAGGTAGCCGGATTGGGCAAGGCTGGATTGTTGCGGATCAGGTCCACCTTGAGCGACTCATAGGTACGACTGAGACTGATGCGAACCTCCTCCCGGGGATCAAAGCTAATCCCGTAATAATTGGCCTCTACATTTTCCATAAAGACCACCCGATACTGATAAATCTGTAAGGTAGGCTGGGTTTCAATGCGAAAGAATATATATCCCTCCTGCCGATACAAGGGCGTAATGCCAATGGGTTCAATGTGTAGGAGGGAATCAATTTCTTCATAAATTTCTTTGCCTTCCCGTACGTGTCCCTGAATTTTGGGAAGGGCGTATTCCACGATTTGTGAGATCTCCTGCAGGTCTTTACTTTCCTCTATCTCCTTCTCAAAAGCAAGGCGAAGTTGCCGAAATTCTTCTTCGCTCAACTTCCCGGGAAACTGGTCGATCAATTTCTTTTTTCCCGCTTTGAAGCCCGCCAGATTCCGATAATGTTGAATCAACTCCGAAAAAGAGGGATATAAGCGATAGTCAGCGAATTCACGGCTAACATGCTGTAAATAAGCCAGCAGAACGTATTTCTTATACTCGAAATCAAGTTGGCCTTCCATAAACCAATCCGTACTGAGATGCTTCATGTAGGTTTCTTTTTTTAGATGAGAACCCGTAGTTTCGTTATAGATGTGAAAGGCGAGCTTAAACTATAATATAGACATTTATAGATATATAAGCTAGTCTGAACCGCAGGAAAGGGTATATGAAAAAAGGTATATAGTTAACCTTTTCTATATGTCCGCGGTTTATATATCTGGAAAATCCTGACTCAATTATGAATATCCTCTTGGTAGAAGATGAGGCTAACGTATCTGCCTTTATCAAAAAGGGGCTTGAAGAGTACGGCTATCATGTAACCCAGGCTTTTGATGGGGAACTCGGCCTTAAGCTAGCCCTCCAAAATCCGTATGATCTCATTATTCTGGATGTCATCCTGCCGGGCTTGAATGGGTTGCAGGTATGTGAGCGCATCCGGGAAAAAGGCGTTTATGATATTCCTATCCTGATGCTTACGGCCCTGGGGTCCACCGAGGACGTAGTTACAGGGCTTGAATCAGGGGCTGATGACTATCTGAAAAAACCGTTTAAATTCCAGGAACTACTGGCCCGCGTCAGGGTCTTGCTGCGGAGGGGCAAACTCGGCGCCTTATCTCAGGTCCTTCGTTTAGAAGACCTGGAATTGGATATCAATAAAAAAACGGTCCAGCGAAAAGGAGAAGCTATTCAACTCACCGCTAAAGAATTTAACCTGCTGGCCTATCTCATGCGAAACCAGGCCAAGGTGGTCAGTCGAGCCGAAATCCTGGAGAACGTCTGGCAAATGAGTTTTGATCCCGGTACCAATGTGATCGATGTATATGTCAATTACCTTCGTAAAAAGGTGGACCGCGACTACGACCCCAAACTCATTCATACCGTAGTTGGCATGGGATATATTTTGAAGGCAAAATGAAAATTCAATATCGTTTTCCCTTAATTTTTGCTACCTCTTCCGCCGCCATTCTCATTGGGTTAAGCTTTATTGTCTATTACCTTTCAGCCCAATTCCAACGAGAAGAGTTCTTCGGCCGCCTGGATGAACGGGTAGAAATCACGGAACAGCTGTTCCTGGAGGAAGACAATCTTGCCCCAGAAATTTATGAAGGCATTAAGCAAAAGTTTCTGCAAACCCTGCCCGAAGAGACGGAAAACGTTTACCCCATAGGCGCTGAGATCCCGGATTCTCTTTTGCAAAAATATCCTGAGGAATTCCTGGTCAAAATTACGGCCGCTGGACCTCAACCCACTCCCATGCGCTTTTTTAACCAAGACCGACAAGGCGCGGGGAAAATATATCACCATCAGGGCGAAGATTACCTGGTCGTGGTAACCGCAATAGATGTGTACGGTCTTAGGTCCTTGCAAAATGTAAAAACCAGTCTGGTGATTGCGGTGATGGTCAGTATTCTGCTCCTGGCGGGTCTGGCCCTATTCGAAGCCGACCAAATTCTCACGCCGATTTCCAATCAGATTGCCAAAGCCAGGAGCATTACCGCCAGAAACCTGCACTTAAGGCTGAATATCTACAACGAAAAAAATGAATTAGGGGATTTAGCGACTGCCTTTAATCAGATGCTGGACCGCCTGGAAGGCGCTTTTGCCTTGCAAGAGAGCTTTATCAGCAATGCTTCCCATGAGATGCGCAACCCCCTCACGGCTATCATGGGAGAGGTTGAATTGGCCTTACAAAAGAAGCGGACCCTCGAGGAATACGTAGGCTCTTTAGAAATCATCCAGAAGGAAAGTGATCGCCTGGACATCATCGTAGACAACCTGCTCTTGCTGGCCAAAGCAGGCCTGAATCCATCCCAATTATCCATGAAGGTTTACCGGATGGATGAACTCATCTGGGAATTGGTACAGGAGTTTCAGGAAAAATATCCTCAGACCCCGCTCAACCTGGAGCTGGAATTTCCGGAGGAACCTGAAAAGCTGGAGATCAAGGGCAACGGTAGCTTGCTCAAAATAGCCCTGGGCAATCTCATCGACAATGCCCGGAAGTTTTCTCAGGGGAAGCCGGTGAGCCTCTGCTTTTTAATCAGGGAAGGCCACATGCTGTTCAAGGTCGTAGATCAGGGAATTGGGATTCCCAAAGAGGATCAGCAGCGTATTTTGGAGCCGTTTTCCCGGGCTGGAAACGCCCTAAACTTTCACGGTTCCGGCATCGGGCTGGCGTTAAGCCACCGCATTATTAAGCTTCATCAAGGTAATTTCCAACTTAGTTCTCAATTGCAAAAAGGGACTACTGTGCTGGTAAGCTTTCCTCTGCACCAACAATTTTAATGGCATTTTAATGTGCTATTAATGAACTTCTTATGCTTTAGACTTATTTCGCGTCAAGAGCATGAATCATGTTCTGACCTATTACCGTAATTGACTCACATTTAACATTATGTCTAACGAAAAAAAGAATCCATCTTTTTTTAGTCAGCTTAAGTACGACTTACCGGCGGCCGTTGTGGTCTTCCTGGTGGCCGTACCGCTGTGTTTAGGGATTGCCCTGGCTTCGGGCGCTCCCTTATTCTCCGGCATCATTGCCGGTATCGTAGGTGGTATCGTTGTGGCCCTGATCAGTGGTTCTCCCCTGGGAGTAAGTGGTCCGGCCGCAGGACTCGCGGTTATCGTATTAACCGCCATTCAAGACCTCGGAGCATTTGAGACCTTCCTGCTGGCCGTCGTTCTGGCGGGTGTTTTCCAGATTATTCTGGGTTTCCTCAAAGCTGGTATCATTGGGTATTACTTCCCTTCTTCCGTTATCAAAGGCATGCTATCTGGCATCGGGATCATCATCATCCTGAAGCAAATTCCCCATGCCCTGGGATATGACAACGAAGCAGAAGGAGAATTCTCTTTCTTCCAGTCTGACGGACACACCACTTTTTCCCAGTTCTACTATATGTTGGATTTCATCAGTCCAGGGGCCATCATCATTACCCTGGTCTCTTTGGCTATCCTGCTATTGTGGAACCGTCCATTTTTCAAGAATTCCAAACTATTCCAGTGGATTCAAGGACCGCTGGTCGCCGTACTGGCGGGCATCGGATTGACCCTGCTTTTTGCCACCATTCCAAGTCTACAACTGAAAGCCGATCAACTGGTAAACATTCCGGTAGCTGATAGCATTGTCGGTTTTTTCAACCTCTTTACCTTCCCGGATTTCAGTCAAATTTTAAATGGTGAGGTTTGGTTAATCGGCTTTACCATCGCCATTGTGGCGAGTTTGGAAACGCTGCTATGTGTGGAAGCGACCGACAAGTTGGACCCGCAGAAGCGCGTTACCCCGACCAACCGCGAGCTACTAGCCCAGGGCGTTGGTAACATGACTTCCGGTCTGATCGGTGGTCTGCCGGTAACCCAGGTAATTGTCCGCTCTTCTGCCAACATTCAGTCTGGTGGTAAAACCAGAGCCTCTGCTTTTTTGCACGGGATCATGATCCTGATTTCAGCCATGCTGATTCCAACTCTCTTAAACTTGATTCCCAAAGCAGGTTTGGCGGCGATTCTCTTCGTAGTAGGGTTCAAACTGGCTAAGCCTTCTATCTTCAAAGAGATGTTTAAGCTGGGCCATGAGCAGTTCATTCCCTTTATGGTTACCATCCTCGGGATTGTTTTCACCGACCTGCTGATTGGTATTGGCATTGGATTGGTAGTAGCGATTTTCTACATCCTCTACCACAACTACAAAACGCCTTATACTTTCGACTCTGAGGACGCCGATCACAGCAAACCTATTCATATTCAGCTTGCGGAAGAAGTAAGTTTCATTAATAAAGCGAGCATCCTGAAAACCCTGGATTCCATTCCGGAAAACTCCAAGGTAATCCTTGATGGTTCCAGGACACGCAGCATGCATCAGGATGTGCGAGAGATCATTGAAAACTTCAAGCTGAACGCAGCAACGAAAGATATCGAACTAGAGATACGCAACCTGCCTGGCGCGAATGGCTCGAAGCCTGACCCAGTTAGCTTGTTTCACCAAAACATTAATACGCGGCCACAGACTCCGGCCGATGGAAAAGATTCTTCAGTGGTTACTGTAGGATAATGTGAGTCACGGATTTTTCCGGCCCATCTGCTTCTGCAGGTGGGTTTTTTTTTATGGGTGTATGGCTGCTTTGGCGGCAGCGGTAACCTTCTTGGTATTGCCCACAAAAATCTGATCATCTACCAGAATCACCGGACGTTTCAAAAAGGTGTACTCCTCCAGGATCAGACGGCGATAATCCGCCTCAGAAAGCTCCTGCTCGTGCAGGCCCATGGCCCGGTACTTCATGGCCCGACGGCTGAACAAGCTCTCATAAGAACCGCTCATCGCTTTCATCTCATCGATCTGAGCTTCGGTAATAGACTCGGTCTTGATTTCCTGAAAAAGGGTCTCCGGTCCTGGCGCTAATTCTTTGATGATGCGCTGGCAGGTAGTACAGTTTCCCAAATGATAGATTTTTACCATGCGGTTTTTCCCGCAAGGTAGCAAATGTAGCGGCGGCAAGAAACCTGCTATTGTTTTAAAAATTTCTGAGAATAAAGTCGCGCGCCCGCTTGTCTGACTTCGATCTGGTACATGCCGGCCGGCCAACCAGAAACGTCATATTCCCAATCGGCAGGTTCGGGTTCCAGTTGGGTCTGATATAGCGTTTTTCCCAGAAGATCTGTGATGCGAATATGCATCTTTTGTCCAGCTTCCTGATCTGGCAGATAGGAAAGCCGTAGTCGCTCACTTACAGGATTCGGATATAGGCTAAAACCGGCCGCCTGCGTCCAGTATACTTCCACCTGGTCAGAAATCAGCCAGGTCCCATCTGGCAGTTGCTGCCTGATCCGATATAGGTTTTCTCCCAGTTGTGGCTGCGCATCCAGATAGGTGGACACATCCTCCACTGCGGCCAGCGGCTGGAAAGTTTGGCTGGCAGTGGCTCGCTCAACCACCCACTGAGCAGGTAGTTGGTCAGGCTGTTCCCAGCCTAAGGCGATGCCTTGTCCTTCCTGGATCTGAGCCAGGAGAATCGGAGCAGTTAAATCAAGGACCACGTCAACCGTAGCACAGGTGGAAAAATCTGAGGTGTTTCCAGCAACGTCCGTAGCGGTTACGGTTACTTCAGTCCCGATGGTGAAGGTGCCCGCAATGGACCAGTTCCCGGCGCCATTAGCGGTAGCGGTGCCCAGGAAGGTGCGGCCCTGACAAGGCGCGGCTGGACAGCCTGTCGTACTATGGCTATATAGGTCAATCGTGGCATTGGCGGTGGCATTGCCACCAATGGCTGCCACATCTGGCGAGGTAATGGAGGGCGTGCCTATGCCTCCATTGGCCGTTCCTTCCAAAGTGATGCCAGCAGTAGCGTTACAGAATATGCTGTTTCGCTGAATGGTGTTCGTATTGGAGGTGGTGGCTACCCGCACCCCGGTCGCGTTATAGGCGATGAAATTGTAGAGGTTGACATTGGTTCCCCCTAGAATATTTCCGCTGCCGCCAGCGATATATACGCCATCTGTGGCATTGCCCAGGTTAGCAGCTGCCGCGGCATCCGTACCGATTCGGTTGGCCTGTAACGTGGAATTGGTTGCATTATTGAGGAAAATGCCTGCCCCTGTGTTGGAGCTGACCACGTTTCCGCGGGTAAGGCCGCCAATCACGGTCCGGTCAGCATTATTGACGAAGATGCCGTTGAGGAAAGCCTGAATTTGCATCCCCCAGATTTCGCAAGTATCCGCATTATCGATATTAAATCCGGCCCCAGCCACTACCGTTCCGTCTAAAATGATATTGCCCAGGGTATATCCAGGCTGAGAGGTAGCATCCACGACGGTACCGTCATCTGTCAGGGTCGGTAAAGAGGTGGCAGGGGTGATCGTGTGCGGCCCTGCTCCTGGAATACAGAAGAGAATGGTATCTGCCCCGATCCGCGCATTGGCTTGCTGAATCGCGTTTCGCAGGGAACCTGAGCCGGTATCATTAACATTACTGACGACAATGGCAGGCTCAAAATGGCGGGACATAAAAATATCCCTCAGACTTGAAGGAACCAGGGTCGCTGTCCCGCTGGTAATATCACCATCCATACTGGTGTCAAAATACCCTGTAGCGGCAAAGTTTCCGGCTTGGTCTACATCGATCCCCAGGACTTCGCTATCTCCCGTGGCTGCGGCGCCAGTGCCCGCCCATTCCAGGGCTCCATTGGTATCGTAATTCCCAAGAAAATATCCGAAATCCGGGGTGGCAGGTGCCGTGAGGTTAAGGGTGGCGGCACTCGGATCAAAATCAACCGTGCCAGTGAAGCGACCAGCCACAGCGATATTTCCACAGTCATCAGCTTCTATATCGGCCCCGGAGTCATCATTCGCCCCTCCCATTCGGTTGGCCCATACGCCTGCTCCGGCAGTCGTAAATTTTGCTACAAATATATCCAAGGCCCCGGCGCTGGAAAGGTTGATCCCCCCAAAATTCACCGTGGCTCCGGCAAAATCGCCCGTGACGTATACATTATCACTCAAGGAGTAGTCCACGCCTCTCACTTGGTCGTCGGCTGCCCCGCCCATTTGCGTAGCGAAGATCAATCCGCCCCCTACATTGTAACTCGCGAGGAAACCGTCTTTCCCGCCATTAGAGGTTAAGCTGGTGCCGCCAAAGTTAGTGGTAACTTCGAAAGTGCCTCCCAGGTAAACGTTGGTCCCATTATCCCGACTGATGGCTTGCCCCCGGTCTGCGCCCGTGCCTCCGATTGCCTGGGCATTGAGCAGCACACCGCCCGTGCTATAGCGGGCATAGAAAATATCCTCAGAACCCCCGTTGCTACTTAGGTTAGAAGCTACACCAGAGGGGTTAAAATCAATGGTGGCTCCCTGAAAGCCTCCCGTCAGAAAGACATCACCGGATGCATCCGAATCCAGACTCAGCCCTACATCGTCATTAACTCCTCCAATATTGAAGACCCATTGCAAAACCCCGGCATTGCTGTACTTGGCCAGGAAGATATCCTGACCGCCGTTTGAGGTACGGTTAATGACGAAGGGTGCCACAGAACTGAAAAAGTTGGCCGAACCCCGGATATAGCCGGTAACATAAACATTACCAGCGGCATCCAGGGCAATATCTGTCGCCCCATCATCTAAGCCGCTCCCAGCCGTCCATCGCCAACTCAAGAGGCCGGAGGCATCATACTTGGTTACAAAAATATCCGTACCTCCTCCAGAGACGAAATTATTGGCAGTACCCGCGGGATTGAAGTCCACAGTACCGGAAAAGCTCCCCGTTACATAGGAGTTTCCAGCATCATCCAGGACTACAGAAGCCCCTTCATCCGCACCCGTATTTCCCATGCGATAGGCCCAGGAAAACGTTTGTGAAAAAGTGGATACAGAAAATAGGGAAACAACAACCAGCAGGCCGATAGTTTTATGCATAGGACAAATTCTTTACACCAGGCTATTTAAAATTAAAGACTAGTGCTTTTCCCAATCAAGAAGATGTATTGACCTGTAATGTGGACCTAATGAAAAGTCCATCTGCAAAGTTAAGGATAACCGTAAGAAAAAAGGAATTTATGGGGTAAAAGGCTGGAAAAAGTGAATTTATCGTCGGAAAACTAACCTGTTCTGTTTTAGTATGGCTGGGAGACCCGCTGACCCCGTGCTTCTTTAACTAAGATGGATTTCTTCTCCGCAAGGGAGGGCGCAAGAGAGACGGGAGAACTTGCTGGGGCCGTCAGCGATTTCATCCTTACAGGCAAACCTTGCAAGGCTTCTTTCGCCCGTGCCTGTATATCAGCTAGTTTGGGAAAGGGAAACACAACTTCTCCCGCCTGCAAAACGGGAACCAGAACGTCCTGAGCCTCTGCCTCGGCTGGAATCCCTTCGGGCTTGCCATTCATGCCCAAAGCCTCATCATATATGACATCTCCTACCCATTGCCCCTTTACCTGATATCGTTTTACCATCAGGCGGCCCGGGTTAGAAATCTTTATTTCCTGTTCAGAAAGTTTGAGCTTATACCGCCATGCCTCGCCAGGGGTCCTGATGGCTCCCAGTTTATACACCCCGCCCAGCGCAGGCTGATCATAAGCCGTCGCCAAGCGCGTCCCTACTCCCCATACATCAATCTTAGCGCCGTGGGCTTTCAGAGCTTGAATCCGAAACTCATCCAGGTCATTGCTGGCCACGACCGCAGCCTCTGGCAGGCCAGCCGCATCCAACATCTCCCGGGCAGCTATACTCAGACGCACCAAATCCCCGGAATCCAGCCTTACGCCACCAAACGCATAGCCTTCGCTTTCCAGCTTTTTTCCTACGCCAATAGCCTTCCGAATTCCCTCCAGGGTATCATAGGTATCCACCAGTAAAATGGAGTTGTTGGGCATAGCTCGGGCATAAGCCTCAAAACTTTCCGCTTCGTCTTCATAGGACATCACCCAGCTATGGGCATGGGTCCCCTTGACAGGGATGCCGAAAAATTGCCCTGCCAATACATTAGAGGTAGCGGAGCAGCCCCCAATATAGGCAGCCCGGCTAGCGGAAAGCCCTCCATCCATGCCCTGCGCCCGCCGCAAGCCAAATTCCAACACGGCTTGCTCCCCGGCGGCCTGTTTTATCCGGCTGGCCTTGGTAGCAATGAGGGTTTGAAAATTAATGATGTTCAACAAAGGCGTTTCCAGTAATTGACAAATAGGCAGTCTGCCCTCTATCCGCAAAATAGGCTCATGGGGAAACACCAGAGACCCTTCTGGCATCGCCCAAAGATTTCCCTCAAACCGAAGATCTGCCAGATAAGTCAGGAAGGCCTCCTCGAACAATGGCTGCCCATCATTTCCCCGCAATCCCCGCAGATAACTCAACTCGGTTTCACTCAAGTGGAAGTTTTGAATGAATTCCACCGCTTGCTGTAAGCCTGCCGTCAGCGCATAGCTCCCGCCAAAGGGCGGCTTTCGGTAAAAGAGGTGAAAAGTCGCCTCTTCTTCCTCCCGCTTTTCCTTCCAGTATCCATAAGCCATCGTCAACTGATACAGGTCGGTGAGCAAGCTGAAATTTTGGGGTAAGATCGCCATGTTGAAAGATTTTTGCTTAGGTATACGGCGGTGAAATGAATTTGTGTCAAAATTACACAAAAAAAGTTCGATCAAAAAATTTGCGGCTGCTTTGGCAGCCGCAAGATTGGCTCTACACAGCCTAAGCTAATCAAGTGTAGGGGCCTTTAACGCACACACAACTTATATTTTTATCTGACGATGATCTTCTCAAATCCCTGGCTTTTGTCGCTGCGAATCCGGACATAGTACATGCCGGCAGCCCAGTCAACCGTAGAAACCGCATAATCGAAGAAGCCTGGTGCCAGGACCCGGTTCATCTGATGGACAATCTGTCCCTGGTTATTCACCACGCTCAATTCGAAGTCCACACTGGCACCTGCTTGCAATTCAACCTTAAAGCGGTCGCTTACCAGGGTAGGAAAGAGCTTGATTTCATCAATGTTAGAGAGGAATTCCAGGGAGTTGGTCACACTTTCCGTAATGGCTACGCTGGAAGAATATACGTTATCATCCTTGTTGCCATTGGTTTGGCTAGCGGCTACGGCCGTCGCATAAAAGGTAACGCCACCGGTACCTTGAGCCGGAGCGGTCCAATCGTAGGTCCAGCTGAGGGAATCCGTTCCTCCAGCGTTGCCTGCCGCAGTATGGGTAATGTATTCTTTTCCTCCGGCACTGGAAGCCTGAGTGTTGTCGGCATCGGTGATGGTAACCGTACCAATTCCTGCGTTGTTCGTATTATCAAGGGCCAGCGCTCCGAATCCAAATTTGGAGATTCCCTGTTCCTTGGCGGTAATGGTTACCTGATAGGTAGTGCCGGAAATGTAACCCGTTTCCGGAATAGTAGTGCTGATGGATACGCCACCCGAACCTGCATTGAGCGCAAAGGTACTGTGGCAGCCATTCTGGCAGGTGAGATCTCCGGGTGCACCGGTCCTTCCATCAGGAGCGCCTCCTGAGCGGGAAATCAAATCATGGGCGACAAAAGCGAGGGCCAGGCAGAGGGACAGCCCCAATAATAAAGGTCTTCTTGTGGTAAAAAAGCGTTGCATAGGGTAGCTTGGTTTTTGGTTCAGGTAAATAGAGATTCTTTACAGTGATAAGCTATAGCCAGTGGCATAGCCTCCTCATTATTAAAGAACTATCTGCCTATTAATGTTTTAAATAGGAAAATTCCCTTCAGGGATTTGGCATATTTCTGCTCTAAAAAGGATTTTTTTAGCCTAAAGAGGGAAAAAAACTGTCTGACCTAGCGGGGCTTTTTAGAAGCCATCCACCACACCCAGGCCAAATAGGCTAAAATCAAATTTTACGGGATCATCGGCATCCAGCCTTCTCAGAGTCTCCGTCAAAGCTGCGGCGGCCTTCCAATCGTTTTGCTTTCTATCGAGAATCCCCAGCTTTCGGGCCACATTACCGGTGTGTACATCCAGGGGGCAAATGAGTTGGTGCATGCCGATGCCCTCCCATAAGCCAAAGTCTACCCCTCTTTTATCCTTCCGCACCATCCAGCGCAAAAACATATTGATGCGCTTGGCCGAAGAGCCCTTGGCGGGGTTGGCTACATGCTTATGGGTACGAGGCAGAATTTCGGGACTAGCCAGGAGTTTCTCGCGGGCATGGAGAATGCCTCCCTTTACATCCCCATCCTGCGCTTTTACGCCCTGAGAAAAAATGCCTTCCAATCCTCCATGTTCCGCATAGACCCTACGCAGGGATAACACCAGCCCTCTGGCATCCTGCCCATTGAAGGTACGATGGACAAAAGCCTCCAACCTGGAAAGCTCATTTTCAGAGGCCTCCATCACGTATTGGAAGGGTTGCTGTTCCATGATCTCCATGAGGCGGTTGGCATTCCGGATGATCATATTGCGTCTTCCCCAGGCGATCAGGGCACTAAAAAAACCCGCAATCTCTATGTCTTCCTTTTTGTCAAACCGATGCGGAATAGATACCGGGTCATCAGGAATGAAATCAGCTTGATTAAACTGATCATGCTTGAGCAGCAGAAATTCTCGAAGTTCATCCAGGGACATGCGCATCAGGAAGCAATGGGAGGCTGAGGGGGATCAGAATTAGGGACATCTTTATGGGGAGAAATATCCGCATGCAGGCGCATGGCATGACGGGAAAGACTGATCCCCAGACCCAACACCAAAAAAGCTAAAACGGGTAAAAACTGCCAGCCCCGGTTAATCAGAAAAACATCGTAAAGCCCATGGAAGAGGATGGCACCCGCCAGACCTTGCATGCGCAATACCAACGGACTTTTTCCCTCCTTGCCAAATTTTGCCTTCCCTACATAGTACCCCATGATCACTCCAAACATGGCGTGAGCTGGCACCGCCGTAAACATGCGGAACATGAGAATTTCTGTCCCGTTAGGACGGTAGTAGCCAAAGAGCAGGTTTTCCACGGCGGCGAAGCCCAGCGATACGGCCACCCCATACATGATGCCGTCATAGGGTTCGTCAAATTCTTTGTGAGGGTAGTTGTACCACCTCAGGACCAGGTATTTGCCCCCTTCTTCTACCGCTGCTATCACGATAAAGGTGTGAAGAATCATGCCTGCCCAGGAAGACCGATCCCCTATCCAATCCAGGAAATAGAAGAAAAATCCATACCACTGGTCTTGCACTTCTGCATAGGAAGGCAGATAGCTGGCAGCCATGCCCAATCTCCAAATAATCCAGGCTACAGCCGCTCCCAAAAAAAAGGTGATCAACAGATATTTGAGTGGTTCTTTCTCATATTCATCCTTCAGGTAAACGAAGGTGAAGAGAAAGATTACAGGGGCCAACGCCAAAGCGATTAATTTCATCCACTCCATCGGGTCCAAGTTACGAAAAAGCCCTCAGAGAAGAGCAGCCTTTCAGGTGAGAAATGGAATCTCATGCAGTGGGTACAGCTTTTCTGAACCAGGTATCTGCAATGGCCATTCCCATAAAATACAAGCCTATGGCATGCATGAGCCAATCAAGGCCCGGAATTTTTCGTGGGTAGGCCAATAGGATGACGGTTACCCCGATGAAAAATGCTATCGAGGCAGATAAATGCAGCCAGAAATTCTGACGGGCCCGGCTGGGATAGGCGTATTTCATCGGCACAAAATGCAGGACCGCAAATACCATGACAATGGCTACATTCAACCATATCTGATTATCCAGAACAAAAAATGCATAGAAGACCAGGAGGTTCCACAGCACAGGAAATCCCACAAAGAATTGCTCTTCGGCCACCATAGAAGTCTTGCCGTAGTACAAGGCCGAAGAAAGCAGGATCAAGCCCAGGCATACATACATCCAGATGCCCGGAGCCATCTCAGCCATATAAAAGAAATAAGCAGGGATAATCGCATAGGTAGCAAAATCAATCACATAGTCTATGTTCTTCCCATCCATGTGGGGCAAGACTTCCCGCACCCGAAAACGCCGGGCCAGGGTCCCATCGACCCCGTCAATCACGAAACACAACATCAACCATAGATAGGCCTCTTGCCAGTCCTTTTCTCCAATGTTGATCAGGGCCATAAAGCCGGCGAGTAATCCAGAGGCAGTAAAGACATGTACGCCCCAGGCCGCAATTTTTGCCATATAAAAGGAGGTTTGGACAAAGAAGTTTAATTTGCCTTAATTTAAAAAACCCTGCCTTCATTTTGATTAAACAATTTCTCCTTCATAATCGGCTCCTCATGATCGCCACCCTTCTGGCTGGGGCTGGTCTGTTTCTGGCAGTTTGGCTAACCGACCTGTATTGGCCCGGCTTACTGGTGGTCCTGGTATTTTATCTGCTGATTTTTGGGGTGGGGGTTTGGGCTGGCAAGCGGGAAGGCGAGCAGCAGACCGACAACTTTCTCCTCGCCGGACGCAAGCTACCCCTCTGGATTGCTGTGCTGACCATGGCTGCAACCTGGATTGGGGGCGGATATATCAACGGTACCGCGGAATACGCTGCTTCTCAGGGTTTAGTGTGGGTACAGGCTCCCTGGGGATATGCTTTAAGTCTGATCATTGGAGGCTTGTTTTTTGCCCGAAAAATGCGGCGCTTCCGCTTCAGAACCATGTTGGACCCCCTCAGTCAGCGTTATGGACACCGGGCCACGGGCTTTTTTTTTCTACCGGCAGTGATGGGAGAGATATTCTGGATTGCGGCCATTCTTACGGCCCTGGGCACCACCTTTGCGATTATTCTGGGACTCAGTACCGAGGTGTCTATCATCACTTCAGCGGCAGTGGCCATTATTTACACCATGGTAGGGGGCCTACGGTCTGTGGCCTACACCGATGTGGTGCAGCTGATCATGTTGGGAATAGGGCTCTTCGTTGTGGCCCCGGTAGCTTTGATGAGTGTAGGCGGGATCGCGCCATTGTGGGAGGCTTATGAGGCCCTCCATGGTTCAGCTGCTTCTCCTTTCCCCGACTATGCCAGCATGGGAAATGCCTATTGGAACTGGTGGGATTATGCCCTCTTACTGATTTTTGGGGGCATTCCCTGGCAGGTCTATTTCCAACGGGTGCTGGCCGCCAAAGATGAAAAAACCGCCATGTGGCTTTCTATTGCCGCTGGATTCATCTGCATCCTCATCGCCATTCCGGCGGCCATGATCGGGATGATCGGCGGAGTCACGGACTGGGGCGCCATGGGACTCGAAGGACCGGAAAATGCCGCCAGTATGTTGCCCTATGTCTTTCAACATTTGACCACGCCTTTATTAGCCTTGCTTGGGCTGGCGACCCTGGCCGCAGCGGTTATGTCCTCCATCGACTCTTTTTATGAGTTTGGCCAGGTCCTGATCTTGTACGTCTGGCTTGATCAAAGGGCGATAGACATTCCAGACCGATAGAGAGCTGGCGGACAAAATGGAAGAGTCGATGGAGGACATAACCGCTGCGGCCAGGGTCGCCAGCCCAAGCAAGGCTAATAAAG
>JBCBGC010000013.1:0-87559 GCA_038527215.1 Bacteroidota bacterium | reverse complement strand
TCATTATGAAATCTCGGAGACCCCGGATAAGGCATTTTCCCTGGTGGTCAAATGCCTTTCCGGGGTGACATATTTGTAGGTGGGGTTTCAAGAAGCGTTTTGATGAAATCATCTCTCCTTTTTTATTCTTGTCACCCCGGAAGCCCCTCTGACTGCAGGGGGGTGAGCTATCCGGGTCAAGGACTCCAGCATCTATAAGGTCGAAGGTCTCTTCGGTCATTATGAAATCTCGGAGACCCCGGATAAGGCATTTTCCCTGGTGGTCAAATGCCTTTCCGGGGTGACATATTTGTAGGTGGGGTTTCAAGAAGCGTTTTGATGAAATCATCTCTCCTTTTTTATTCTTGTCACCCCGGAAGCCCCTCTGACTGCAGGGGGGTGAGCTATCCGGGCCAAGGACTCCAGCATCTATAAGGTCGGAGGTCTCTTCGATCATTATGAAATCTCGGAGACCCCGGATAAGGCATTTTCCCTGGTGGTCAAATGCCTTTCCGGGGTGACATATTTGTGGGTGGGGTTTCACAAGAAGCGTTTTGATGAAATCATCCTCCATCCTTATTCTTGGCACCCCGAAAGCTCCTCTGACGGCAGTGAGGTGAGCTATCCGTGCCAAGTACTCCAGCATCTATAAGGTCGGAGGTCTCTTCGAGCTTCATGTAATCATGGAGACCCCCGACGATCAAAATGTCGGGATCTACGACCCGGATAAGGCATTTTCCCTGGTGGTCAAATGCCTTTCCGGGGTGACATATTTGTGGGTAGGGTTTCAAGAAGCGTTTTGATGAAATCATCTCTCCTTTTTTATTCTTGTCACCCCGGAAGCTCCTCCGACTGTAAGGAGGTGAGCTATCCGGGGTCTCTCGCACCAGTACCGTTCTCTTCCGAGTTAGTCTACAAGTACGGAGAGGTAGATACGCCGGTCTGCCCCAAATATTATCTCATGCTGATCGCACACCTTTATGCAAGGCCTGTCATCATGAAATCTTGGCTCACTCAACATTCGGGATGACTCATGTTTTTATTTCAATGATCCGTATTCGCTTAGTTCTGAATCAAGATGCGTTGCACCTGCGACCAGCCTTCTCCTTCAAATCGAATCAGGTACATGCCTGGCGCGATATCCCGAATGGGGAATTGCCAGAAGGCCTGTAGGCCGACCAGGGTCCGCTCTTTTGTAAACAAACTCCTCCCCTGCATATCTATCAAACTAGCCTTGATCGGCCCTTCCTGGCTGATCCTGATGTCAGCGGTAAGCATTTCTTCTTTGCGGACAGGGTTCGGATAGACCAGGATGATCGGTTGGTTATGCTCATATAAGACATGGAGCGTCTGGGAATAATAGACATTCCCGGTCTGATCGATGGCTTTGACCCGATAGTAATTCATCCCCAGATAGGGATTTTCATCATAGGCTTCGTAGGAAACTTTATGCGGACTCCCTGACCCTGGCTGATCCGTGGTAATGACAAAAGTTTGGTTGTCGGTAGACTGTTCCAGGGCATAAGTGATGATGTCCTTTTCACCCGCTACCCGCCAGTTCAGCCTGATTCGGCTAGCTTCCTGCTCTGCCTGTACGCTCAACCAATCGAAGCGAGCTTCTGTCACCGCCAGTAAAGCGGTAGCGGGAGTGGTGGCATCTTTACCCATTAAATCTCCGGCCTGCGCCATCACGATAAAGTGGATTTCCTCATTGGT
The DNA here is from genome assembly GCA_038527215.1 of Bacteroidota bacterium. GTDB lineage: Bacteria > Bacteroidota > Bacteroidia > J057 > J057 > JAWPMV01. The sequence continues at coordinate 85,864 of JBCBGC010000013.1, read as the reverse complement.
GTGACCGGTTTCGGAATCCCCACAGGTTTCTTCCTCTACCTTCACTTGTACCCCCGTAGCGGTCAGGTTGCGGTAACGCATGGCCGCAGCATCCCCGCCATGCTCTGTCCCGATTTTTCCAATGAATAGCGGCGTAGCAGCGTAGGTCTGTTGGAAACTCAGATTTTCCCAACCTTCATCCACAATCCGACCAGAGTTCACATACTCCATGAGGTTATCTGTGGTATGCAGTCCCGTTTCTACCGCAATCCAACTTACCACTTCATGGGCATGTCCGCCGGTAGCTTTATCCTGCTCTTTCAGCTTAATGCGCATTTGGGTGAGATTGGTATTTCGCTCATCCACAAAGACATTCACGGCCTCGGCTTCGTTTTCGGTTACGCACTGACCGAAAATGAGCGGTTCAGAGGCAAAGTCGGAGGGGAAACTCAAGGTTTTCCAGGAATTATTGACATTGGCTTCATTGGCCGCAATCAGTTTTTTCCCATTTTCCAATTCATATTCCCCGGCCTCTACGACGAGGTAGGCGGCTGTTTCAGTAACGTGCCATTCATCCAGGCATTCCCATTCATCCACTCTTACTTCAAAACTATTGGCCGTTACGTTTCTTACCCGGACGGTAGACTGGTTTCCGCCATTAAAGCTCAAGTCGCTTACGATCACCACGGGGTCCGTATAGGAGCGGGATAGGATTACGGTGCTCCAATTGTGGTCAAAGGTTACAGAACCGCTTTCTCCAATCGCATCGAAGACATCGCCACAGTTTTCCAGCCGCGCATCGGCCCAGTCAGCGTGGTCGCTATGAATGGGATTATTGGAGGGACTTTGTGCGGCTACCCCATCCACGATCAATTCCAGGGTTTGGATACCCACCACGTTGATTTCGATAGAAATGGCATCATCCAAAGAAGTCATGACCGGAGAGCGATATAGCTCAGCGCCATCTCCATTGACGATAAATTGAATACTGGAAGGGGCTCCGTCTCCTGCGGATTGATCAACTCCGATATCGGATTTGAAGGTCTCATAAGTCCCTGCGAGGTCATAGACGATGGTAGACAAAGCGTGGGTTCCAATGCCTTTTGTATAGGTATTGCCATTGATAGAAAGCTGCGCACCAAAGATGTTCAGGTCTTTCCTCATGGTGCCCCACTGTTGGCTGGCTGAGGTCCAGTTCAGATCAGATAGGTAGGTGAGTTCTCCATTGGGGCAACTGGGGTTTCCTCCACCGGGAGAAAGTAAGCTGGGCAGCCACTGCTGGTTGTTCAGGCTGTGTGGGGTCCAGCTTACGGTATGTAGTCCATCCGTATTTTGTCCGGTAAATACATCTATGTGAAGGTTGTTATAGGCATTTTTGATCTGGTAGTAGCCATTATCAGTGTCTTCGAAGTACCAAAGTTGATGTTGGGCGCCGCTCCAGGGGAGCTGCACCACTTCTGCTCCGCGGTTGGCCCGGAGGTCTTTCATAGACAGGGCTTTATTGGTAGCTACGGACAAGATGCGGTATTTACCGTTCCCCATATGCTGAATACTCCACTTCTGTTCGTCTCCGCCAGTTGCCGCGCTCTGGACCATACGGGCATTGTCAGCCGCAGAAGCATTTTCCACCGTAGCCAGCAAGCCACTGTGGCGCGCGGTAAAGGAGTAAATCCCATCGGCCAGGGATTCAGGTCCATTGCCATCCAGGTTATTGATCCAGGTGGTGAGTTCCGCCAGATAATCGGCATCAGGTAGGCTGCGACCTACCGGCGGCATTTTGTTGGTCCCGGTACTTTGGTCTCTAACCCATAATTCAGAGGTGCTGGTCTGACCAGGCGTAACGATAATATTGCCCGTAGGCGTGGCATGACTTACCCCAAGCGTACCCACCATATTTTGGTCAAAAAGGGCATTCAAACTCCGGGCGTCAAATGCTCCTTCTACGCCATTCGGACGGTGGCAATAGGAACAGTTGGCATCTAAATAAGAGCGAACTTTCATTTCGCTACTGGCGGTAGGGTCTTCCATGGAGGCGAGTTGAGGCAAAAGGCTTGGATCGCCTATACCCTGATGGAAAATATTCAGATGGTTCCAGGTTTCCAGCTGATTGGCGGTGAGGCCGGAGGAAGGATAAAAATGATCTCCATTTAATTGCCGGGTTTTTAGGCCCAGGGCAAAACCAGCCACAGAATTGTGGCACTGCATACATTGCTGGCGGGAAGGGAATTCCCAGGTTTGGGTGTAGGTGCCTCCACCAGCCTGGGTGATGGTGATGTCGCGGGTTTCGGCATCGTTAATGAGAAAAGCTTCGGTTCCTGCATCATTCCAGCGATAGGTCACCCCATAGGCATCTCCCACACTGGTAAAGACAAAAAAGCGGGTTTCCAGTTTGGTGCTTTGCGTAGGATCACCCTCATCCGTAGGAAGGTCGAAATGCTTAATCAACACTGTCCCCGAGGGGAAATTCCAATTCTCCTCCTCATCAAATACGATCTGCTCAGTACTGCTATCAAAGGTGCCATCGGTTGGGAGGGCAATCCAGCGTTTTTTGGCCGCTCGATCTGACCAGAGCGGATTATTTACGGTGTAAGGAATAAGGCCCGGCGCTGGGGTCAGGTTTTGCAAATCAGAGAAAACGCCCAAATCAGAAAGTTTGGTCGGCGGATCAGGCACGGCTCCTCCTTCTCTTTTCAACCGATGGATGACGCCCCCATCCTGGCCGGTTCCGAACAGGTCCGTGATAAAGATGGTCCCGTCCGAATCAATGTAGAAGGAAGAAATCCCATCTTTTGAACCGCTACCGTTGACGGGCACGTTGAGCAGGAAATTGACGGTGGGAGCCCCTCCACCTGGATCTTTTTCCAGGGTCCAGACATTCTGCGTTTCGTGATCTCCGAAGAAATATTTCCCAAGTAATTCCGGGTATTTATTGCCGCGATAGACAAAGCCTCCAGTTACGGAGCGCCCCACAGAGCGCCCATAGGCATAAATAGGGGGTTTGTCGTTCCCGATCAAAGGATTCGGTTGAGACTTAGGTCCGGCCTGGTCCCCTTCGCGATAGGGCCACTGCAGGTTATCTCCTTTGGCGACAATGCTGACTTCCTCTTTCGAGCCTTGCCCGATGTCTCCAATCCAGATTTCACCGGTAGGAGGATCATAGGTCATCCGGTGAGGGGAACGTGTCCCAATCGCCCAGAATTCCTCCAGGATGCCTCCGTTTACGTCCAGCCAGGGATTATCATTAGGGATGTAATAACCTTGGGTAAAGCTGCCCGGCCAGCCGGAAGGAGGATTGCCTGCATTTTGGGGTTGACGACGGATGGGATGGCTGATGCTGCCGCCTTGCTGGTCTACATCAATCCTCAATACCCCACCAAACAGCCATTTATCTATTTGCTGAGTAACGTTATAGGAATCGTTTGCGGCACCTTCATCTCCGACAACCAGATAGAGGAAGCCATCCGGTCCGAAGAACATATCCCCTCCATTGTGCCAGTCATGCCGGTCGTAGACCTGAATCATGACATACTCACTGTTGGGATCGATGGAGTTGCCGCCAGCGGGCAGCTCAAAGCGAGAGAGCCGCATATATCCCCTGACCGCTGCCGTGGTGCGATCGGTTCCATCCACTGGCGTATAGCGGTAAAACACATAGAGGTACTCCGAGTTCGGAGAGCCAGCTTGTCCAAATTCCGGATGTAAGACAATGCCCAGCATCCCGCCATCGGCATAGACTACCGTTGAAGTGGAAATATCCAGCAGCAGTTGCTTGGAAGTTGGATTCCCTTGTTTAGGAATTTTCCAGATGTGGCCTTGCAGTCCCACGACCAGAAAATCGTTCCCTCCAGGTAATTCAGCCATGTCCACCGGATCGGTGAAGGTCAGATTCGGATAGGCATTTTCAATGGTGTAAGTAACATTGCCCCCTCCCGTAGAAGGAGTTTCCGTGGGAAAAACGCCGTTGAGGTAGCCGCCCATAGGGTCAGCTGTTTGTAGGCCAGGCGGGGGAAGCAGGTTCGGGATAAAGGCCAGCGTCAAAATTAATAGGGGAAGCGCCAGCCATAATAGGGTGGTTCGAAGTAAAGGGGATAGCATCATGTTGTGTCGTTGTACGTTCCTTATTAACAATAAAAGAGCAGCCCTACTTGTAAAAAGTAAGGTCGCGGCGAAGCTAAAAAAAGTGGTTTGTCAGGGAATGTTGAACAATATCTAATATAAACTCATACAGGCACTAATCAAATATTCGCCCCAGAAATATTCCTAGATTCGTATAAATTTTTAAAGCCGGATGTGTTCCAAAAACCACACGAATTCCTACATATCAGCCTTTTTCAATCGATTTAGTTATTCCTACCTCTTCGTTTCCCCTTGCCACTCCCTCCATAAATCGTAAGGGATGCCCTCTTTACAAATGGAACAAGGGCCTGAGAATCGCCTAAAGGATAGGCCACAGCGTTTCCCACAGCAGGTAGAGGTCTTTCATCAGAAAAATGTCACCATCATATCAGACAAAGCAAAATAGTGCAACTTTCCCCAAACATAATAGTAATACTTTTGTTATCAATAGTGTACTTCCATAAATTGCAGAAGTATTATCACTTATGAACCTATCATGATCGAGATTCAGATTAAAGTCAGCGAAAAACTCTTTATCAAAGACCCAGAAACCTCTACGCTGGGTAAAAAGATTGTTCGTGATGGTCTGAAACTGATTGACAAAATGGGTTTTGAAGATTTTACTTTTAAAAAACTAGCCCAAGAAATCGGCTCCACCGAGGCTTCCATCTACCGGTACTTTGAGAACAAGCACAAATTGCTGATCTATCTCATGTCGTGGTATTGGAAATGGCTTCAATACAAATTTGAGATTCAAACCCATCAGGTCGAGGATGCCTTTGAGCGCCTCAAAACCGGGATTGAAATTTTCACACATACCGATGTGGCGCTGCCGACCAGCCCGGGCTTTGACAAGGAAACCCTTTATCGGGTGGTGGTCAACGAATCTCCCAAAGCCTACCTTACCAAAGGAGTAGACGAAATTAATCGCGAAGGGGCTTATTTAAGTTATAAGCACTTCTGCATGGAACTGGCCAAGGTTTTTCGCGAAATCAAACCAGACTATCCTTACCCTACTACCCTACTATCTACTTGTATTGAGAGTGCTCACGATCAAAAGTATTTTTCTGAGCACCTTCCTTCCCTGACCGAAGTGGCCGGAGGAAGCAGAGAGGAAATCAAGACCTTTATTCTGAACCTGATATGTACAGTGTTAAAGGCCTAATCACGGAAAATTTCCGGCTTTTTCGGCCGCTGAAATGGTACTGAAATTTTCCCTGTAACTTTTCCTAACAAAATCGAAACCTTTTTAACAAACAGTTAGTATACTACATCAAAACAATAGTAATACTATTAACTTATATAAACTTACCATTATTCGCTTGCTATGAACAAACACCTCAAATTTTCGCTTTACTGTCTAATGGCTGGGGTTTTTCTCAGCAGTTGTGCGACTATTCGCCCAGGAGAAGTAGGCATGAAGCAAACCATCGGTAAACTCAAACCGAAAGTGTATGAATCTGGCGCGGTGGGATATAATCCATTCGTGACTACCATCGTCAAGGTCCCCACCCGGACAGAAAATCTTGAAGTGAAGCTGGAGCTTCCCTCTAAAGATGGACTGAATGTAGCCGCTGAAATTTCTATCCTCTACCGAATCAACTCGGCCAAGGCACCAGAAATTATCGAAAACATTGGGTCCAGATACGAAGAAGTAGTGATCCTCAGTGTATTTCGATCAGCTGCAGCTGATGTGTGTTCACGCTTCATGGCCAAAGACATGTACACGGAAAGCCGGGCCGCGATTGAGCGAGATGTACAAAGCTTAATGATGGACATTTTGGCCGATAAAGGATTTCTCGTCGAGCGGGTGCTGTTAAAAAGCATTACCCTGCCGAGAGGACTGGCCCGGGCCATCGAACAAAAATTAGAAACAGAGCAGGTAGCTCAACGTATGGAGTTTGAGCTGCAAAGAGAAAAAATGGAGGCGGAGCGGAAAAAGATTGAAGCCGAGGGAATTCGTGATGCTCAGAAAATCATTGAGCAGGGATTGACCCGCCGTATCATCGAGTGGCAGAGTATTGAAGCATTCAAAATGCTTTCCCAATCTGCCAATGCCAAACTGATCATCACCAATGGGAGTGCCCCATTCCTGATCGACGGCCTTGGTGCCTTAGAAGATTCGGAATCGAAGGCCACCTCGATGATTCGACGAACCGCTCAGCCAGACTAAAGAACTGTTGTGCGTTAGCAGGTTGTGGAGCCCGCCTACCTTAGAGAAGGAGGCGGGTTTTTAAAGGCCACTAACGCTAAAAACTAAATGGATTACAACCAATATCCACCACCTTATACGCAACAACCGAAATGGAGAAACTATCACCTGCACCACTTACCCCTCTCCAGCGTTTCTGGCGGCTTTTGCAACCAGATAAAAGAGAAATCAGAGAAGTATACCTATTCGCCATCTTCAATGGCCTGGTGAATCTCTCTTTGCCTCTGGGTATCCAGGCCATTGTCAACCTCATTCAGGGAGGTCAGGTTAGCACCTCCTGGATTGTGTTGGTCGTCATCGTCGTATTAGGGGTAGCCATTACCGGCGTGTTGCAGATTTTCCAGCTGCGGATTACGGAGAACTTGCAGCAGAAAATATTTACCCGGGCGGCTTTCGAATTTGCCTATCGGCTGCCCCGGATCAAAATGGAGGCCTTATATCGGCACTATGCGCCGGAATTGATGAACCGCTTTTTTGATACCATGTCGGTTCAGAAGGGCTTATCCAAAATCCTCATCGATTTTTCCTCGGCCTTGTTGCAGTTAGTTTTCGGATTACTGTTGCTTTCCTTCTACCATTCTTTCTTCCTGGTATTTTCCGCAGCCATGATTCTCCTGGTGTATTTGATCATACGCCTCACCGTGAATCGCGGCCTGCAGACCAGCCTTGCTGAATCCAAGCATAAGTATAAGGTAGCCTATTGGTTAGAGGAACTAGCCCGAACCAATATGACCTTTAAGTTGGCTGGAGATACGCAGATGCCTTTGCGACGGGTAGATAATCATGTTCAGGATTATCTGGGCGCACGGGAAAAGCACTTTGGCGTGCTGGTTCGTCAGTATATCTTGCTGGTAGTTTTCAAGGTGCTGGTCGCAACAGGTTTGCTGGCGATTGGCGGTATCCTGGTGATGGAACAGCAAATGAACATTGGTCAGTTTGTCGCGGCGGAGATTATTATCCTGCTGGTGATGTCTTCGGTAGAGAAGCTGGTCATGAGCATGGAGACGATTTATGATGTATTGACTTCTCTGGAAAAAATCGGACAAGTAACCGACCTTTCTTTGGAGCAAGACACAGGACTGGATATCGCCCAGGTATGTCAGCAAAGAGGGCTGGGGGTTGAGTTAGAACACGTAACCTTCCGATTTCCCGAAGGAAATAAGGATGTCCTGGAAGGGTTAACCTTAACCTTAAAAGCTGGAGAAAAGTGGATGCTGGCTGGCCCCAATGGCGCTGGTAAAAGTACCCTGCTTAAAATCATTGGCGGCCTTTATGAAATCCAAGACGGCAATATTTCCTTCCACGGCTATCCTAAAGGGAATCTTGACCTGGCCGCCTTGCGAAGCAACATTGGGGACCGCCTCGCAGATCAGGAATTATTCGAAGGCAGTGTCCTGGAGAATATCAAAGTAGGCCGCCCAAATATCAGTTTTGACCATGTCAGTCAGTTGATGCGAGAACTAGGTTTGCAGGCCTTTATCCGCCAATTGCCCCAGGGCTTTGAAAGCATCTTGGATCCACAAGGTCAGCGCCTGCCGCGTAGTGTAGTCCAGAAACTTTTGCTGGCCCGCGCCATGGCTGGGGAACCAAAACTCTTACTCCTGGAGGATGCCTTTGAGCATATTGATCAGACAGAACGTCATCGCATCATTGATTTTGTAACGGATCCTCGTCACCCATGGACCCTGGTAGCCGTTTCCAGTGATCCTTATTTAGCCCTGCAAATTCAGAAAATGGCCATCCTGGAACACGGACGGATCAAAAATCAAGGCTTAGCCAGCGATTTAATGGCCGCAGCTTTTACCTAAACAGAATTCCTGCTATGCTCAATATATCGCACCATAGAGTAAATGATCAAATCCGGCCTCAGGACTATAAGTCCATGAAAGTGCTGGAAAGCCGGGAGCCCGGGAAAGTCTTCTTACGATTGCTCGGGGCATTTTCCCTGATGAGTCTGGGCATTATGTTTCTGCCATGGACCCAGAACATCAATGCCCGGGGAAAGGTCACCACCCTTAAACTCGACCAAAGACCCCAAACCATTCATTCCATCATTGCCGGTAGAATCGAAACCTGGTATGTGAAAGAAGGAGACTTCGTAGAAACGGGAGATACGATTTTGTACCTCACCGAGATCAAGGATGATTATTTCGATCCCCAACTGCTCAACCGGACCCAGGCGCAGATTCAAGCCAAGCAGCAGTCTGTGGGATCTTATGAACAAAAAGTGGCGGCCCTGGCCAACCAAATTCAGGCCTTGCGTACCAACCAGGGTTTGAAGCTGGAACAGGCCACCAACAAACTCCGCCAGGCTCAATTGAAGGTTACTTCTGACAGCATTGACCTGATTGCCTATCAGCTGAACTTTCAAACCGCGCAAACCCAGTTTAAGCGTCAGGAAAAACTGTATGCCGATGGGTTGACCTCCCTGACGAAACTTGAGAATCAGGGCTTGAAGCAACAAAAAGCCCAGGCGGAAATGATTTCAGGAGAAAATAAGCTCCTGTCCAGTCGCAATGGGCTCATCAACGCCCGGGTAGAATTGAACTCTATCAAAGCAAAGTTTCAGGATGACATTGCCAAGGCTCAGTCAAATCGGTATACCGCTTTATCGGACCAATATGATGCAGAAGCGACGGTCAATAAACTGGAAAATCAATACCAGAATTATCAGGTACGGACCAGTTTTTATTATGTAACGGCCCCACAGCGCGGCTTCATCACCCAGGCTATCCAATCAGGCTTGGGAGAGACCATCAAAGAAGGGGAACCCCTGGTCAGCATTATGCCTGCCACTTATGATCTGGCGGTAGAAATGTACGTAGAGCCGATAGACTTACCCTTACTGGAAAAAGGACAGCCCATCCGCATTCAGTTCGACGGATGGCCCGCCATCGTCTTTTCAGGTTGGCCTAATACCAGCTATGGAACTTATGGAGGAAAGGTATTTGCCATCGACAACTTTATTTCGCCTAATGGGAAGTACCGCATCATGGTAGCTGAAGATCCCAATGACCATCCCTGGCCAGAGGCTTTGCGAGTAGGAGCAGGGACTAATTGTATGGTCTTGCTCAAGGATGTCATGATCTGGTACGAACTATGGCGACAAATCAATGGTTTCCCCCCAGATTTCTACAAACTCACTGCCCCTGAAACCCCATTGAGTAAATAAGGCATAGCGATGCAGCAGTTGATTTCTTGCCTCTTCCTGCTTAGCGCCCTCTTTGCCCCTTGGGGGCTTAGGGCACAGGAAGTTGCAGATAGTATCCTTACCTACCAGGATTTCATGCGTAGGGTGCAGGAACACCATCCTGTGGCGCTTCAGGCGGATTTACAAACCCGTCGAGGAGCCGCAGCCCTCCAGGTAGCCCGAGGAGCCTTTGATCCAAAGTCTTACTTTGACCTTTCCCAGAAGTTTTTCGAGGGCAAGGATTATTATAAGCATTTAGAGGGTGGCTTGGCCATTCCGACCTGGCTGGGTCTCACCTTCTATACCGGTTACCAGCAGACCGAAGGGATCTTTCTGAATCCAGAGGCCTCCACCCCGGAGGCAGGACTTTGGCAGGCGGGGGCTTCCCTGACTCTGGGCAAAGGTCTTTTGATCGATGAAAGAAGGGCGGCCTTCCGCCAGGCAGAAATATTCCAAACCCTCACCCGCTGGGATCGGCAAGTCATGCTCAACCAATTGCTCTATGAAGCAGGAGCGGCCTACCTGGCCTGGGTAGAGGCATTTTATGCGCGGAAGATATACGAAGAAAGCCCACGGCTGGCCCAGGAGCGAACCGCAGCCGTGGCCGAAGGAGCCCGGCTGGGCGATCGAGCCAGCATCGATACGGTTGAGGCGGCCATACAGGTTCAGACCCGGCAGGTCTCGCTGGAATCTGCGCTCCTGGCAGAACAGCAAGCCAAAGTAATGATGGACCTTTTCCTCTGGCAGGATGGGATCGTTCCTTTGGAGGCCCTCCCCTATCAGCAGCCGGAAGACTGGCGGGCCGTCCTGACGACCCTTCCGGAGCAGGAAAGAAGTTGGCTGACTGACAGCTTATTGATAGGCCATCCGATGATTCAGCAATACCGGTTGAAGCAGCAAAGCCTGAGCATAGAAGAGCGGTGGAAAAAAGAACAATTAAAACCCCAGCTTGACCTTAAATATAATGCCATCAACCAACCGGTGAATGGCAATCCCGTGGCAGCCTACAGCCCGGATAATTTTACCTGGGGCGTAAGTTTTGCCTTCCCTTTATTTCTCAGAAAAGAACGCGGCGGCCTGGAACTCACCCGGGTAAAAATTCGGGAAACCCAGCTTCAGCAAACCCAAAAAATGGCCGAGTTGGAGGTAAAAGCTACCCAAGCCTGGCTGTTGTATAACACCTTGGATCGGCAGATCGGCGTTTTCACCCAAACGGTCCAGGATTATCAGACCCTGTGGCAAGGAGAAAGGACTCGGTTTTCCATTGGAGAAAGTTCCCTCTTTCTGGTCAATACGCGGGAAAGTCGGTACATACAAGCCAGAATCAAAGCAGTAGAAATGGCCGTGAAGCGGCAGAAAGCTGCGCTCAGCCTGGAATTTGCGTTAGGAAGATTAGGCGCAACCTCTATACCTTAGCGCCCTGACTTTTTTAACCCAAAACCTATGCCTGCTACGCTCCGATATTTGGGCTCTTTGTGCGTGTTAGCCCTGTTATTTAGCTCCTGCGATGGAATTGAACCGCCTGAACCGGGCGAAATGGCGGATTGGATCCGGATCGACAATGAAAACCTGACCGAGCCTTTTCTCTCTCCCTCAGAGTTGAACATTGACGCCAATGGAGACCTTTGGCTCCAATCGACCTTCCCTTCAGGAGCAGATTTATTGAATGGCCTCTGGCAATACAACGGGCAGGACTGGAATCTATACCAGACTTTTCTCGATAGTTTCCCTGATGAAAGAGGATTTCGCTCCCAAAAAATCATTTCAGATGCTTCCGGGAAAAAGTGGCTGGCCCTTTCAGAGGAGCTGATTTCCTTCCGCGCCCAGGAGTTGGAACGCTTTCCTTTGCCAGATGAGTTGATGGGAGACAATCTGTTTCCCGTAGCCCATGCCCTCGACAATGACGGTAACGTGATTATTTCCAGTGGAGATTACCTCGGCATCTTTGATGGGCAGGCCTGGGAATTGGTAGATTTGCCCCCTGGCACCCAGGTATTTGACTTGGTGGTCAAGCCATCCAATAATGAAATTTGGTTTGGGGCGCAAAATGGCCTCTTCCGCTACGCAGCTCCCCAATTACAGTTTTTTGGGGAAGTAGACCAATTGGATGTAGCCAATGGCACTTCTGAAATCAGGGCAGTTGGCCTGGTAACCACTTTGGCCTGGGGTCAAAACGAGGAATTGTGGATAGGCTGTACGGCTGGTCTGATCCAGTTCACCGGAACCCGCTGGAACAATTACGGGCAAGGCTCTTTTGCCACCAACGTCATTTCGATCAGCCATTTACAGGTGGATAGTCAGGGTACGGTTTGGCTGGTAGTGCTGGGAGATTTTATGCGGCTTAAGAATGACGTTTTTACTACCTATCAATCGCCCACGGCTAACCAGTGTAATACTGGCAACTGCACCAATCAGATTTTTGGCTTAGCGATTGACCAGCTGGATCGGAAGTATGTGCTTTGGGAAGTAACCCCTGGCAACATTCAGATTTACCGAACCGATCAGGACTAGCTATATATGCCCCACCGGTCCAGTTGAACCGGGAGGCATGTTAGGTAAAAGACGATCTACCTCCGGCCTAAGGCCCGATTATCGACGGTCTTTTCTTTTACTTTCTGATAGAATCTCTACTTCCCATCGCCCCATTTTCTTACCGACAATCACTACGTAAGTGTTGGCTTGAACGAATCCGCTTCGACTGATTACTTCAACGCGTTGTCCGTCGATCAGGACATAGCCGCTGTTTTTCAAAGCAGTGAGGGTTTTTACACGTCTCCCCAGCATACTGGGGCGACGTTCATCGGGGTCGCTTCCCCCGCGTGGGTCTGAATCCTCTTCGGGTTTTCGAGAAAACATCCCCTCAAATACGCTCCTTAAACTCATAGGATTAAATTTGATATTGGAGATGACTAAACAAAAAATGAACGCCACCTAATCTTCATTGAAAAGCAAGGTGGTTGAGTAAAGACACACCTTTAACAGGTAAGGTTTACCCATAGCAACATCGCTGCTAAAAACATTTTCCATTGAGAGGGTACCAGCAAAGAAATGCCTTTATCGGCTGGTTTACAGTTTATCAAACGGAAATCAGCACAGTGAGTTACAAAGCACTGGAGCCAGGCGTTTTCTGGTCATCCAAGAATTCTGGGCACAGGGGCCTATTTTTTGATGGATATTGTCCATCATTTACCTAATTTAGAGGCTGTTTTTTACCCCTTATCCCCTCCTCCCTATGAGTCTTGATCAAAAAGTGGCCATAGTCACTGGCGCCAGCCGCGGCATCGGTCTGGCTATTGCAAAAGCGCTAGGCAAAAGTGGCGCGACCGTAGTCCTGAGTAGCCGCAAGCAAGAGGTCCTGGACCCCATCGCCGAAGAACTTCAGCAAGCAGGCATTTCCTGTGCAGCGATGGCCTGCAACGTAGGCAAAGTGGATGAATTACCGGGCTTTGTCAACCAGGTGGTGGAGCGTTTTGGAGGCATCGATGTTCTGGTAAATAATGCTGGCACCAGTCTGGCCTTTGGCCCGGTCCTGGATACGGAGATGTGGGCCTATGACAAAACCTTCGACGTAAACCTCAAAGGACCCTATGAACTCAGTCGTCTGGTCCATCCTGTGATGAAAAGTCGTGGCGGCGGTTCCATTATCAATATTGCCAGCGTGGAAGGGATTACCCCAAGTGAAGGGCTGGGCGTGTACTCTATGACCAAAGCTGCCATGATCATGGCCTCAAAGGTCTTTGCCCAGGAGTGGGGCGTGGACAATATTCGGGTCAATGCAATTTGCCCCGGCTACATCAAAACCAAGCTCAGCAAAACCATCATGGAGAATGACCAAATCTATCAAGCCCTGATGGCCAAGCAAGCGGTCAAATACGAAGGACAGCCAGAGAATATCGCCGACCTGGTGAATTTCCTGGCCTCCGATGCCTCTAAATTTGTTACCGGTGCCGTGATGGTAGCCGATGGAGGCCTTACTATTTAATCAACCTATTTATTTCAACTCTCTGCTTTTATGCCCCAAAACCGACAGATATTACTCGCCTCCCGTCCTGTAGGACTTCCCACCCGTGAAAACTGGGATTTTACCGCGGAAGAAACCCGCGACCTGGCCGAAGGAGAAGTCCTGGTCAGAACCCATTATATTTCTCTTGACCCTGCGATGCGTGGCTGGATGAATGACTCCCGCTCCTATATTCGACCGGTAAAAATCGGGGAAGTGATGCGCGCCGGTACCGTAGGCGAAGTTGTCGCCTCAGAAGACCCTGCTTTCAAAGCCGGAGATTTTGTCTCAGGAAACGGAGGCGTACAGGAATATTTTGTGTCCAAAGCCAAGCACCTCATCAAGGTAGATCCCCGGCTGGCCCCACTACCCACCTACCTGGGAACTCTGGGCATGCCAGGCATGACGGCTTATTTTGGCTTGCTGGATGTCGGCAAACCAGTAGAAGGTGATACCGTCCTGGTTTCCGGAGCCGCGGGAGCCGTAGGTAGCGTGGTAGGGCAGATTGCCAAGATTAAAGGCTGCCGGGTAGTAGGCATTGCCGGAGGACCGGAAAAGTGTAAATATTTGGTCGAAACCCTCGGCTTCGACGAGGCCATAGATTATAAAAACTCGGAAGAATCCGTTCGCAAAGCCATTCGGAGAACCTGTCCCGATGGCGTCAACGTCTATTTCGACAACGTAGGCGGAGACATCCTGGACGCTGCCCTGGCTAACCTCGCCATGCATGCCCGCATCGTGATCTGTGGCGCGATTTCTCAATACAACAATACCGTCCCGGTAAAAGGCCCCACCAATTACCTCTCGCTCTTGGTATTTCGGGCGACCATGCAAGGCATGGTGGTTTTTGATTATCAGGAGCGCTATGGGATGGCCGCCATGGAAATGGCCGGCTGGATTGCTCAGGGTAAGCTCAATCACACCACCCACATAGAAGAAGGCCTGGAAAACTTTCCGGAAACCCTGCTGAGGCTATTCGACGGAAACAAAAGAGGGAAACTGGTCCTGAAGGTTATTTAAACCCGCGCCGCTTTCCGCAATATATCAAGCCCTTCCCCAGGAAGTCCTGGAGAAGGGCTTGTTCTTCGGGGATGCCCCGTTGGCCTAAGGCTTGTCAAAAAGTTTCTGGGTGTATTGGAGCAAATCCCGCCCTCCGTGCGGTCCATGGCCAGGAATAATGATTTCCGCCTCCGGGAAAGCCATCTCTACGGCCTTCACAGTTTGAGGCCATTTTTCCACATCGGCATCTCCCAAATAGCCTTTTCCGGCCCCGATACACTTGATCATACAGCCGCCAAACAGGAGGCGTTCTTCGGGGAGGTAGGAGACAATGTTGTCGGGGGCATGCCCTGGCCCAAAATAGCGGTTTTGAACCTTCAAGGCACCGATTTCTAAGTCATAGGTATCCTTCATTTCCACCATAGGCAAAGGTAATTTCTCAGATTTCGCTTTTTCAAAAGTCTTGGTGTGCGCATAGGTTTGGATGCCCCGTTCATGCAAAGTCTTGATGCCGCCCATGCCTCCATCGGTGTGAAAATGATTGATGACCGCGGCTTTGATTTCCCAGCCTAACTCCGCTTTTACATAATCCAGTATATCAGCCGTCAGTTCCTCAGACATAGGCGTATCAAAGAGGATAGCTGCTCCCTTTTTTCCGTATACCAATCCATTACTGGCTACCCGTCCAAAACCCTGGGTGGGTGTATAGGTGCGATGCAGGTACAGATGGTCAGATATTTTGACGAGTTCGGCATCTGCATGCAGGCTGATGACATCCTTCGGACTCAAACCAGGTGCCAGCTTGACTTCCTTTCCCGTAGCAGCACTCTGCTTAGCCGCTTCCAGAATCTCCATCACGATCATATTGTTTTCCAGGGAAGAAAGATCAAAGGGAGGCGGGCTGTGGGCTCCACGCACTACCTGCTGTAGATAAGCGAAGGGATCGTGAGGCTGAACGCTCCTCCCTGCTAAGCTGAGCTTTTTTTCTGGCAGTTCCTCCTTCAAGCGATACCTCACATCTACCCCATTATCAGCATATACATAGCCTGTTTCGCCATAGAGGTGTAGGTCTTTTCGGGAAAAAGGCCAATTCCAACTGGCCTGGATGATGACCTGCGCCTGGGGATACCGCAGGATGATGGTGGCGTCATCATCCACTTTAGGATAGACTTGAGGCTTGATTTGCTGGGTCATGGCATAAACTGAGAGCGGCCTTTCTCCTTTCATCAACCAGGTGGCCAGGTTTGCGCCATAGCACCCAAAGTCCGTGATGGCTCCGCCCCCGTTTAACACCGGGTCGGTCAGCCATTCCAAAAATTCCTCATTTACCCCAATCTCCTTAGGGCCCTGGTGGCCATCGTGAACGACAATTTTCCGGACCTCCCCGATAGATTGATCGCTATGAAGGATGCCGTAGGCGAAGGCGTTGGAAGGATACCAACTGGTCTCATAATTGGTGAGCAGGTGAATGCCATAGCGGTTGGCAATGGCTTTCATTTTTACCGCGTGCTCATAATTCACGGCCAGGGGTTTTTCCACCATGACGTGAATGCCCTGTGAAGCGCAAATCCGCACCGTTTTCAGATGATCGTAGATAGGGTTAAAAGCCGTAACTGCCTCCGGTTTTGTCGCTTCAATCATTTCCTCCAGGCTAGGAAAAACGATGTCCATGGAATACCCATGCTGTTTGGCGTAGCGCTCCGCCAGTTCCCGGTTAGGCTCAGCAATGCCCACAATTTCGATATCTCCTTGCTCTTCCCGGCCCAGAATCCAGTGGACATGGGTATGGGTCAAGCCGTCAATCCCTACTTTAATCGGTTTGATTTTGTCCTTATCCTGGGCTTGGGTTTCCAGCGAAAAAAGGCCAAGGATAAGCAGGAACAGAAAGGGAGGAAAATCCATGATTCAAACAGCGTTAAAATGAGGTAGAAGGTACACAAAAGTGGCTTTTTGTAAAACCATCTTAGGCCAATCTCCTCCGATTCACCTTGATTGCCTCAATTATCATCCAGAACTCCCTTCTTGCCGGTCAGCTCCGCATTGAGAAGAGATTTTTTCTTAAGCCAATTTTCCTTTTATATTCGCCCTGCAATATGCTTTCCTCTCTTTAATGTCTTGATGCTATGAGCCACGTCTCTCCCTATGTTCGCGATTTGCTGGATCGCATGAGTCTTGCTGAAAAAGCCGGCCAAATGACCCAGGTTACCATTGACCTGATCCTTGAAGATGACTCGAATCTCGTGATTGATGAGAAAAAACTTCGTCAAGCGGTGGTGGAAAGAAAAGTAGGATCCATTCTCAATACCAGAGGTCATGCCTATTCGGTGGAGAAGTGGCACGAAATCATGACCCGTATTCAGACCCTGGCTACCGGCGAGACACCTAATTCTATCCCGGTGCTGTATGGCATTGATTCGATTCATGGGGCAACCTACACCCTGGATTCGACCCTCTTTCCGCACAATATTTCCCTGGGAGCAACCCGCGATAGAGCACTGGTGAAAAAGGCGGCCAAGATAACCGCTATGGAAACCCGCGCGAGTGGCATCAGATGGAATTTTGACCCGGTCCTGGATGTAGCCAGACAACCGCTCTGGTCCAGGTTTGAAGAAACCTTTGGCGAGGATACCTATTTAGTAGGAGAATTGGGGGTTAGTACCATCCAGGGTTTTGAAGAAGACGGCTTGGCTTCTCCATCAGCCGTAGCTTCCTGCATGAAGCATTTTTTGGGCTATGGGGATGCAAGAAGTGGCAAGGATAGAACGCCTTCCTATATTCCAGATACGCAGTTGCGGGAAATATTCCTGCCCCCTTTTATCAAAGCAGTAGAGACCGGAACCGCTACGGTCATGATCAATTCTGGTGAAGTCAATGGAATCCCGGTACATGCTAACCCAAAGCTACTGACTGAAATGCTTCGGGGGGAACTGGGCTTTGAAGGGCTGGCCGTTACGGATTGGGAAGACATTATTCGGCTGCATACCCGCCATCGGGTAGCGGATACGCCGAAGGAAGCAGTAAGACTGGCTATCCTGGCTGGGGTGGACATGAGCATGGTCCCCTTTGATTATGACTTTACTGATTACCTCATTGAGTTGGTGGAAGAAGGTGCCATTCCGATGAGCCGCATAGATGAGGCCGTAGGCAGAATTCTCAGCCTTAAAGTAGACGTGGGATTGTTTGAAAATCCCTTCCCGGAAGAGGAAGCAACCGCCCTTTTTGGTCGGGAAGAATATACCGAAGTAGCCCTTACCGGGGCGATCGACAGCCTGATTCTGGCAAAAAATGAAAACCAGCTTCTGCCTTTAGCCGCCGGGACAAAAGTATTGCTGGCGGGGCCTGGCGCGCACTCTTTGCCAGCCCTGCATGGCAGTTGGTCTTATACCTGGCAAGGCAATTTTCCTGAACATTATCCCCAGAATACCCTGAGCATCAAGCAAGCCATGGAAGCTCACCTGGGGGCTGATCAGGTGTTGTGCGATAGCAAAGCCGATTTTACTGATCCTGGCAATGTAGATCCGTCTTTTCTTCTATCAGCGGCGGATAAAGCAGATGTGATCGTCCTGGCCCTGGGTGAAAATTCCTACGCAGAAACGCCAGGAAACATCAACGACCTGGACCTTGATGCGGACCAGCAGGCCCTGGCCAAGGCTGCATTCGCGACTGGCAAACCGGTCATTCTGGTGATGGTGCAGGGAAGACCTCGCGTGATGCGCGAAATAGAGCCCCAGGCAGGGGCCATCATCCTGGCCATGCGTCCTGGCAGCCAGGCGGGGCCGGCTATCGCGTCTACCCTTTTCGGAGAGGCCAATCCTTCCGGGCGGCTGTCCTTCAGTTACCCTCGACATAACAATGACCATATCAGCTACGACCACAAATTAGGAGAAACCATCCAGGAACCTCAGCCTGGACATTTTGAATACACTGGATATAATCCCCAGTGGGCCTTTGGGCATGGGTTAAGCTATACTACTTTTGCCTACGACCAACTTCAACTCTCCTCAGAGACGCTTAAGGAAGGAGAAAGCCTTATTCTGACGGTTCAGGTTACCAATACGGGAGACCGGGCAGGAAAACATAGTGTAGAAGTATACAGCAGGGACCTTTTTGCTTCGATCACCCCCAGCGTTCGTCGTTTGCGGGGATTTGAAAAAATCGAATTACAAGCAGGAGAAAGCCGGAAGGTTGAATTTACATTCCAACCCGCTGACTTTTCCTTTATTGATGCCCATGGGAAGCGGATCGTCGAGCCGGGAGAATTTGTGTTAACCGTAGGGGCCTTGGAAGTTGGCTTCCATTACCAAGCCTAGGGCAGAGCAGGCAATATATACATCTCGAGTTCCTTTTTCTTCTTTCTATAGACAAAGGGCATGCGACCGATTTTGTGATGGGCCCTAAAGGTGGACAAAATGGTGGTTGGGATCCAGCCTACGGCCAAAACCCCCAGAATTGCCCAGCCTGCCTCATCATCGTTTTCAGAAGCAGCCTGTACGATAAAACTGGCCGCAATACTTCCCAAAACGCCAATGATAAACCCCCGGAGCACCTGCCCTTTCCGGCGGAACTTAAGGGTTTCGATGGAGGTTACGGGTACTTCAGTTACCCGCTGATCCACCATTTTCTTTTCATCACTCTCTACCAGGATGATGCTTTTTTCATTCAATTGATACAGGTAACCAGCGGCCAGTTTTTGTCCCATTTCTCCTACTACCGTAACTTGAAAGGGGCGACTTTTCTTAACGGGCTTCTTAGATTGAGAGAATCCTGTCAGAGAAAAAATAAGGAAGGAACAAAGCAGCAAACTGGGGAGAAGATTTCGGATAAAAGCTTTCATAACTTAGGACATTGTGTGTTCTTAATGCCTCTAAGTAAGGGCTTTAGTGAAGGGCTCCCCTATGGATTTGCGCCTGGCATGATGCATCAGAAGGGAATCGTCCATGCCAGGAAGGTCGCAAGGTCCGAATTGGGATTAAATCCCAAAGGCCTGCTTGGGCAAGTCTCCTTCTAGGATTATTTCCAAAATAAAAGAAAGGAATTCCAGGCATATCATAAGTGGAAGAAAGGGGGTTATCTGGGGCTTAAGGTTCCCGGTTTCCTCTAGGGGCCCCTATCAGCTATCCTTTCTCAAAATGAAAGCCCGGACTAATCTGGTATGTTATTCCTGCTTAGCCTTTTCCCAAAGCACATCCATTTCTGCCAGGCTCATGTCCTTTAGGGCCCGGCCCATTTCTGTGCTTTGGCGCTCTACGGATTGGAAACGGCGCTTGAATTTGGCGCTGGCCCGGGCCAGGGCATCTTCGGCATTGATGCCTTCAAAGCGGCAGTAATTTACCAGGGCAAATAAGAGGTCGCCCATTTCATCTGCTTTCTCTTCCGGGCTGTTCGCTCCTTTAAATTCCTGAATTTCTTCCTCCACTTTCTCCCACACCTCACTTTTTTTCTCCCAATCAAATCCCATGTGCGCGGCCTTTTCCTGCATGCGGTGGGCTTTAATCAGAGAGGGAAGGCTTTCGGGTACCCCATCGAGGGCGGAGATATCTACTTTGCCCAAGGCGGCCTTCTCTGCGGCTTTGATCTGCTCCCAGTTGGCATGAATTTCCTCTTCGGAGGCCCCGACCATGTCTCCATACACGTGGGGATGACGGCGAATGAGTTTTTCAATCTGCCCATCCAGCACGGCTGCCATATCGAACTTTCCAGCATCCCGGGCCAGACTGGCATAAAAGAGTACGTGCAGCATCAGGTCTCCCAATTCAACCTGAATTTCTGCGTAGTCATCTTTGAGAATGGCATCGGCCAGCTCATAGGTTTCTTCGATGGTCAGATGGCGGAGGCTCTCTTTGGTCTGCTTGCGGTCCCAGGGACATTTTTCCCGTAACTCTTCTACGATTTCGGCCAGACGCTGGAAAGATTGTTGGGCTTCAGTCATGATTTTTGTCAGTATTTTTTTAGAAAAAGGCCCGTATTTTCCCTTTGCGAAACGAGGGCTTTTGCCTGCATGCGAAACTAATTAATATACCCTCCTCCTAAAAACTTATTCTCTCCTTGGAGGTTAAGAAAATAGTAGTAATCCTTCTCTATGAAGTTAACATCCATATTCATTGGCCTTCTGATGCTGGGCATGCTGTGGGGCGGTTGTAAACCCGATCCACCTATAGACGAAGAAGGTTTGGTAAACCTGGAAATTCAGCCTACGCTGAACGGGGCAGATTTTGCGTTGAATACCGACTTTCAAAATCCTGCTGACCGCAGGACGCAAATTGAAAGGCTCTTTCTGTATGTGTCAGATGTATATCTGGTGCCAGATAGCGGGGAGGAAATATTGTTGACCGATCCTGAAACCGAATCCCCCGCTTTGCTATTCAAATTTGGGGCGACCCTAACGGATGCCGGTCATGAAGCCACCTCTCGCACTTTTACGGTGCCTGCCGGGGAATATCGCGGACTGAAACTCAGTCTGGGGGTACCTGAAAACCTCAACAATCAGGATCCCGCCATTTATAGCAATGCCCATGCCCTAAGCATCACCAATGGTACCCATTGGAGCTGGAACAATGGCTATATTTTCCTGATGCTGGACGGAAGTATCGACAGCAGCCCGACCAAGGATGGCGCAAGCCTGGATCTGGGCCTGACCTACCATTGCGGAACCAATGCCTTACGGAAAGACCTGGTCTATCTGGATCTGGAAGATGCTTTTCAAGTTCAGACCGAAGGAAGCACGACCCTCAGTTTTGGCCTGGAAGTAAATAAGCTGTTCACCGCTCCCGGTGATAGCATTGACATGACCCTCGAAAACTTCACCCATACGGCTGGTGCAGGCGTGGACCTCGCCACCCGGATTATGAATAACCTGAGCCAGGAGGCTTTTGAAAAGAAACCCTTTTAAGCCGTATCTTTAAGCTTAGCTTTCTCTCTGCCCAACAAATGCATATGCGATTCAGCCAACTCAGATATTTATGGCTCCTCCTCCTCCCCTTCAGCTTGTGGAACTGTGATGGAGGCCCGCCTGAAATCGACCCGCGCAAGGTTCCGATTGAGTTGGATATACCGGATTATGCCCCAGACGCGTTGATCCCTGACGACAATCTCATCACCCCCGCCAAGATTGACTTGGGGAAGAAGCTCTTTTTTGATGTCAATCTGTCGCTGGACTCCACGGTGGCCTGTGGATCTTGTCACCTCCCGGAAAAGGGGTTCAGTGATCCCAACGCCTTTAGCCTGGGCATCAAAGATCGCCTGAGTGAGCGACACGCCATGCCCCTCTTCAACCTGGTCTTTTCGCGCCACTTCTTTTGGGATGGAAGAGCCGGGAGCCTGGAAGAGCAAGTAGTCGATCCGTTTATCAACCCGCGAGAAATGGGCATTACCGTTGAAGAGTTGGAGCGCCGCTTGAAAGCGGATCTTGAATACCCCTCCCTCTTTTTTGAAGCTTTTGATGATTCGGTACCCAGTCTGGCGCTGGTGGAAAAGGCCATTGCTACGTTTGAACGAACCTTATTGAGCTTTGACTCGAAATATGATCAGTTCCGGGCTACCAATGATAGCAGCTTGTTCACCCCCTCAGAATTGAGGGGCCTCAAACTCTTCTTTGACGAATCGCCTTTTATCCGCCACCCCGAATGCTTTCATTGCCATAAAGATCCTCTTTTCGACGATGTGAGCTTTACCTTCCGCAGCAATGCTCTGGACGAAACCTATCAGGATTTGGGACGGGCAGGCATCACCCAATTACCGGGGGATATCGGCAAGTTTAAGGTGCCGAGCCTGCGAAATATCGAATATACGGCCCCTTATATGCACGATGGCCGCTTCGCCACCCTCGAAGAGGTACTGGATTTTTATGCCAGCGGCGGAGAGCCCCTCAGCAATGGCAATGCCTCTGACAAATCCATCATCAATAGCATCTTGATCACGGAAGAAGGGAAGCAGGATTTACTCGCTTTTTTGAAAACTCTCAGTGATCCGTCCTTTATCAACAATCCCGCGCATCGCCCTGAATAGCCTAAAACTGGATGAGCAAGCCGATCCCTTGTCCGTCCACTTGCACGTGCTGCATGATCTTTTCCAGACGGGGCGCTGAAAAGCGTTGCTGGAGGAGATAGTGGGTCGTATCATATAGCAGCAAAAAGCCGCCTTGTAGGATCAGGGATTGGCCGTAGCCCTTCCAGCGATCCGCCCGCTCTGTCACTACTTTGGAGCGCTCCATCAACCAGGCTCCTCCCACCATATAGCTAACATTAAGGGCCATGTTGAACAACAGGATGCGTTCCAGCTTATTTTGTTCATGGTAGGTTTCCCACAGGTCCAGACCAGCTGGATCCGTTCCCATGTTACCAAAGAGTCCTCCAGCGGCCAACCCCAGGTTGACGAGGTTCCAAAAAGCATTCATTTCGTGGAAATAGCGGGTAGTCCCTTCGGTTCTGGACCGCATGATGGCCCCCACCGCTATGTTGCCGATCGCCCAACCACCCAGCACATACATTGCCTTTTCGTTCACGTCCAGCCGGTGTTGATTAAGCTCGATCAAGGGTTGCTCCTGGGCCAGTAGGCAGGGCCCGATCAGGAAAATCAAGGCAAAAAAGACGCTTCTTCGCCAGGAATACGATAAGTCGGGGGAGAGGGGATTTGTTTTGGGCTGCATTTTTTCCAGTTTAACCGTCAATTTAGGGAGATGTTTAATAGAACCCACATGAGAACCTACCACATTTACTTGCTCCTGATCCTCCTGGCCGTACTGCCAAGCTGTGAAAACTGTGAAATGACCATTGATAGTTACGAAGTACATACGAATATCGACATCCCGAAAGTAACCCGGGCCGAATGCTATTATGAAGATGAAAATGGGGTCAAAATCACCATTTTTGACCTGAATGAAAGACTGGTAGATATCCCAGCCTGGGCCAGCCGCTATGAATTCAAGCGCATGGATAGCACCTACCAACCTCATCTGGAAGGCTTGGGCATGCTGGCGGAAGCAGACCAACATTTTCCCGCCTATCCTCACCTTCTCCGCCGATTTGGAGAAGACGAGGAAAGAGAATGGGAATATTTTATGGACAAAAGGGACGGGAAAATCTGGGCGGAAATCCGCCGTAAATAACCCTGTTATTCCGTACGCAAGCTCTTGACCGGATCAGCCATGGCGGTTCGGATAGACTGGTAGCCGATGGTCAACCAGGCGATCAGCAGCGACACCAGACCTGCCAGGGCAAAGACCCAGATTTGCATGGGGACATGATACTCATAGCCTCCCAACCAGCGATCCATCACATAGTACGCAATCGGGGCAGCGATCAGGAAAGCTATGCCGACGAGCTTGGTAAAATCCAGGGAAAGCAGCAGCACCAGTTTGCCGGTAGAAGCTCCCAGGACCTTGCGTATGCCGATTTCTCTGGTCCGTCGTTCGGCGGTAAAGGACGCCAGCCCAAAGAGCCCCAGGCAGGAAATAAAAATGGCGATGGTAGCAAAGGCATTGGCCAGTTTTCCGATGGTGAATTCTGAGCGATAGGTCCGTTGAAAATGCTCATCCAGGAAAGTATAAGAAAATGGGTAGGTCGGATTAAATTCATTGTACACCTTTTCCAAACTGGCTAATCCTTCTTCCAGCTTTCCCCCTTCCAGACGGACATAGACCAGCCAGGTTTCATCAGGATCATATCGCATGATCAATGGATCGATTTTACTACGCAGAGAAGAAAAATGGAAATCTTCTACCACCCCGATCACTTGTCCCTTTTGTTCCCAGAATTCCACTTCTAGTCCGATGGGATTTTCCACGCCTATAGCTTTGGCAGCCGCCTCGTTGATAACGTAGTTCAGCGTATCAGTCCCAAAAGAAGCCTGATGGGTACGCCCTTCTTTCATCTTCATTTTCATGGTCTCTACAAAATCCAGTTTTGTATTTATGATGGAAAAAAGCAGGGCTGCTTCCGGATCTTTGCCGGGCCAGGTAGGATCAGAGGTAGAGTTGCCCACCCGAAGAGGATTTTGGCTGGCGGCACTCACGCCCAGGATGCCCTCTTGTTTCAGTAATTCTGCCTTGAAGGCAGCGAATTGGCTTTCCACGGCTCCTTCCATGGGCAGATAAACGAGGTTGTCTTTGTCCAGGCCAAGGTTTTTGTTCTGGATATACTGGATTTGGCTATAAGTGGTGAGCGTTCCGATGATCAGCAGGATGGAGAGGGCAAATTGAAAGACTACCAGGCCTTTACGCAATTGACCGCCTTTGGTACTGGTAGAAAAATTCCCTTTCAGGACCTGCACGATATTGAAGGAAGAAAGCACAAAGGCAGGATAGATGCCCGAGAGGATGCCGGTAAAAAGCCCTAAGCCCAGAAAACTCAGCAGGTAGCGGGGATCAGCATAGGAGATGCTTATTTCTTTGCTCACAATTTCATTGAAGGAAGGAAGCAGCAATTCCACCATCAGCACTGCCAAACCCGTAGCCAGCATAGCCAGGATGAGGCTTTCTCCTAAAAATTGCTGGACCAGGGCTCCTTTTTGGGCACCCGCCACCTTGCGAATGCCGATCTCCCGGGCCCGCAGTCCTGAACGCGCCGTAGAGAGGTTCATGAAATTAATGGCTGCGATCAGAATGAGGAATAGGGATACAAAGCCAAAGATGTTGACGTAGTCAATGCGTCCGCCTACCAGTTTGCCGTCCCGATATTCTCCCCAGAGGTACATATCTTCAAAGGGTTGGGCAAAAAATACCGCCGTATTGCCTTCCATATTTCGATCCATGAGGTCCTGGATCTTCTGGTTCACGCTGGCCATTTCGGCATCTGGGGTTAGCCGAAGATAGATTTCCAGGCTGTTGTTTCCCCAATGTTCCAGCCAGGGCCGGTCATCGAGCCAGGGTTTGATAGGAAAAACCAGATCTCCCTGGATAGAGGAGTTCCGGGAGATGTCCGCAAAAACGCCGGTGATCTTTACGTCGCGATTTTGGTCAATGCGTAGGGTCTGTCCCAGAATGCCTGTAGCCTGCCAGCCACTGCCAAAAAATTTCTCTGCTACCGTCTCGGAAATGACCACCCCGCTAGGGTCGGTGAGTACTTCCTCCGCATTGCCCTCCAAAAGGGGAAATGAAAAGATGGAAAAAAAGGCCTGATCCGCGTAGCGGCCATTTTCCCGAAAAGCGGAATCTCCTTTTGAGACCAAGACCTCATCATCCCAGGGCATCAATTCTGCATCGAGGATTTCCGGTATTTCCTGCTCCATCAGCTTAGCCGACGGCATGGGTACCGCGCTCCAGGTGTAGGTTTCTCCGCTGGAAAAACTCACATGGCGCATCAGACGGTGCAGTTGGTCCCCTTCCTGGTGAAAGGCATTATAAGAGAGTTCATCCTGGACCCAGAGCAGGATGAACATGCTACAAGCCAGGCCCACGGATAGGCCAAGCATGTTAATGAAAGTGAAGGCCTTCTGGCGACCAAAATTTCTCATGGCGGAGGTGAAGTAGTTCTTTAGCATAACAGGATACCAGTAAATTCTGGGGGTGGAAAAGGAGGAAGGACGAAAGAAGCGGAGGACGTCCCAAACATATTTAACATCTGCTCGGAAGTGACCTTTCTCGGTCGCATAGCGCTGATAATCTTCATGTAAATCTCCCTGGATTTCATCGATCAGTTCTGCATCGCAAAACCATTCCAGGAATCTGTCTGCCCAGGCAGGAGGTCTGTGTTGAGGGTGCATGGCTAGTGGCTTAAAGTTGGACGGGAGGAATGGCTTTCCAAAGGGCCGCTCGGGTGTCGCGTAGACTCACCAGCACCTGTTTTCCATAGGCCGTTACTTCATACAAGCGCTTTTTCCGTCCCCCACGAGCTGCGGTAGCGCCTCCCATTTTGGAGGAAACCAAGCCTTTTTTTTCCAGGCGCTTCAACACGGTATGGATGGCCGGAATAGAAATCGACTTATTTAAATGCTGTCGATAGGCCTCTGCCACACTAAAGCCGTATTTCTCCTCTTTTACCGTAAGCATCAGCAAGAGGATGGTTTCTTCAAGATTTCCCAGGCTAGGCGCGTTCATTTTTTAGACAAATATTTCATTAACACTTGTCTAATAAATGCTTTTCTCTCTTGCTAGTCAATTTTCAGGGATCTTTTGGCAAGTTTGCCGCATGTATCCTGAATAGGAGAAAAGGAAGCTAAACAGATTGGATGCTTGCCCAGGTCTGGCGTTTAGACCTAAGAAAGTGATTCCTGGAGGCAGCTTTTATGATGGGGCGCTATAAGTCGTCGAGTTGCTCAAAGAGGCTTCGGGCTTTCTTCGAAAGCTTTTTAGGAATCTGCACTTTGATCTGCAGGTATAAATCACCGAATGTGTCCGGCTGATCAAAGGAAGGCATGCCCAAACCTTTCAACTTGAGTTTCTCGTCTGGCTGGGTGCCCGGAGGAATCGATACCTGCAGGGGGCCTTTGAGGCTGGGGAATTTGACCTTTTTGCCCAGTACGGCGGTGTAGAGGTCAATGGGGAGTTCCAGGTATATATCATCCTCCTTGCGCTGAAATTTCTGGTGGGGTTTAATGCCTACTTTGAGCAGCATATCCCCCGCGGGAGCTCCATTTCGCCCAGGATTCCCCTTGCCTTTGAGACGGAGAATTTGGCCGTCTTTCACCCCGGCTGGGATTTTCAGCTTGATCCTTTTGCCTTCTACTGTCCACACGCCCTGATGCCCCTGATAGGCTTCTTCCAGGCTGATTTTGATGTTAAAGCGGCTGTCTTTACCTTTTCTTTTGCTGCCCCGACCCCCAAAAATATCCTCGAAAAAGCGCGAAAATACATTGTCCAATTCAGGGTCCACGGTGCCGCTTCCGGGGCGGAAGTTGGGGCGACCGGCATAGGCTCGCTGGTAATGGGCCCGCATGGCATCATATTTCTGACGATTGGCCGCATTGAGCAATACTTCCTTAGCCTCGCTGATTTCTTTGAAGCGAGCCTCAGCCTGAGGATTACCAGGATTTCTGTCCGGATGAAATTTTACCGCCAGCCCTTTATAGGCCTTGCGTATTTCTTCTTCCCCGGCCCGGGGATTTACCCCCAGCACTTTATAATAATCTTTGTATTGCATGCTGCCTCCACTTTTGGACACCCTCTCTAAGTCCCTGCCAATAATATGCCTAAGGTGGCGGGCCTGACAGGATGACATTTTTTCTTCAATTTCCTCCTGTAAATCAGGCCTTTGAGAAAAATCTCTCCTGAAAGTAAAAAAATCTTTTCGAATCTGGGTTACCTTTTCCTCCTTCATGCAAGCTATTAGTGGCTGTAAACAAGTCCGGTCTCCTCACTTGTCCCATCTAACCTGGAGACCGGCATTTTTTCTTTATGAGACAAGCCTTATTTTGGGACATCACGGACACCCGCTTTCACTATGCCAACTCACAGCCTGAATAGCTCGGACATCCTGCAGGGGATTTCCAACCGAGACGATCGAATACTATCCTTGCTCTACGAAGATTACTACCCCATGGTGGAGCAGTTTGTCATGCGCAATCAAGGGAATTACGATGATGCTAAAGACATATTTCACGAAGCTTTGATTTACATTTTTCAAAAGGTAAGGAAGGATGAATTTAGCCTTAGCGGCAATTTTCGCCCTTACTTTTTTGTGATCTGTAAAAATCTGTGGCTGCAGGCTTTACGCAAAAAGAAAAATACCCCGCTGGAAGCTCATCACCTGAAAGCAGGCGAACTTCCAGCGCACCTGGAAGGGGAAGAACAGACCCAACTGGAAAGATACACGCTATACCAGGAATACTTTGCCCTACTCGGTCAGGATTGTCGGTTTATCCTGAAGAAATTCTTAAACGGATTTTCCCTGGCCCGGATCGCAGAGGAACTCAACTTTACGGCTAAATACGTGAAGAAAAGAAAGTATGTATGTCAGAAAAAGCTGATTGATTCCATTATGGCTGATCCACGCTACGATCAATTAAAAATCACCGCTCATGAGTGAACAGGTAATGTTACAGTTGGAAGCCTACCTGAAAGGGGAATTAGGCAAGGAGGATGAGGCCTGGGTTGCTCAGCAAATCGCCTCACAGGAATCATGGGCCTCAAGCTATGAAATCATGCGCTTCGTTCAAGACCAGGGAAAAGCAGAAACCGAGGCTTTCAAACGTCAATTAGAATCCCTACACACTGCCTATTTGAGAAAACACCCCAAAGGGAAAATGGTGCGTTTAGCCTTCCCGCCTTTCCGGGTAGCCGCCATCATTGTCCTGCTCCTCAGTATCGGACTGGGAGGCATCTTACTAGGGTTAAAAGGTCATAGCCCGGAGTCCCTTTATGCCGAATACTATCAAAAGCCAGACTTCAGCTATGTACGAGGCACAGAAGGTTTGCAGGATAAAACCCAGGCCATCATGGCCTATGAACAAGGGTCCTATGCGGAGGCATTGCCCCACTTCGAAAATTGGCTCAGGGCCCATCCTGACGATACAGAAATGATGTTTTATGCGGCCGTGGCCTACCTGGAGGCAGGTGCCTATGATGAAGCCATTGCCCACTTCCAGCAATTGATCCAGCGAAAAGCCAGCTTACACGCCCAGCAAGCGCCCTGGTTTTTGGCCCTCACCCACCTCAAAAAGGGCCAGACCCAACTGGCTAAAGATCTCTTGCAGAAACAGCTACAGGAACGGGCTCCTTATCCTGACAAAAAGAAAATCCAGGATTTACTAGCGGCTCTGGAGTCGGTGGAACAAGGCAATTGATCCTTCAGGCAAATGCAGGATTTAGGAGAAGATTGGTATATTTAATCCATGATTTCCTTCCGATACTGCCTGGTCTTGTTGACTGGACTTTTCATTTTTCCCACCCTTATTTCGGCTCAATCCCAGGCCTTTGTAAAAGTTTATGGTGATAGCTCGTTTCAGGAACAAGCCGCCGGCGTGGTCCAGGCGGCCGATCAGTCCGTCTATGTGCTTGGCAACATCTCCAATACTCCTAACCTGGGGCATCAAATTGTCCTGAACAAGTTCACCCCTGACGGCAAGGCCATCTGGCAGAAATTTTATGGGGGTCCCTTGAATGAGTCCGGGGATGCGGTGGTCTTACAAAAAGCTGATATCCTGCTCATTACGGGCAGCATTTACAATCCGCAGACGGGCAATAAGGATGCGCTCTTTATGCGGATTGATACCAGTGGCCACATGGTCCAAACCTGGACAACTACGGACACTTTCCTCAATGAAGTCTTCAAAACGGCCTGCGTGCTACCTGATGGGAGCTTTTTAGCCTCAGGCTCCATTTCTGATCCCAATGGCAATGGGAATGACACCTATCTCAGGTTTTTCAACGCTGAAGGCCAACCTCAATGGATCGCCAACTTCAGGGATAGTTTGGAAAATGACATTGCTCATGCCAGTGCGGCCATCCCGGAAGGAGGCTTCCTGGTAGCGGGAGAGCGGCAGTTAGCCGATAAAACCTATCGCCCTTATTTGCTCAACATCAACAAATTTGGCGACACCCAATGGGTCAAAACCCTGGATTACGGCACCAATGGAGGCAGCCAAAATATCCTCCGGACCCAATCTGGAGAATACTGGCTGGTTGGGGAAGCCTTCCCGGATAGTCAGAACTTCTTCTTTGATTACCTGGTAGTGGCCTTCGATAGTACGGGGACTGAAAAATGGCATCGCTATTATGGAGACGTTGAGGCAGACGCCTGTTTCAGCATTGCCGAAGTAAAGCGCGGCTACTTCGTTCTGGGAGGCTACGGCTACAATCCAGCCGGTCAAAGTACGGACTTTTATATGGTCCTGGTAGACAGTACGGGCAGTGAAATGCTGGAATGGTATTGGGGGCAAAACCGGCTGGATATGACCTTGGGTCTGATCGCCGGACAAGCAGGCGGGATATATGCGGCGGGTTTCCTGACTACCCAGGAAAATGACCTTCAATATGTTTTGTATCACGAGCCGCTGGCTTTTTTGTCCACCTCCATCGCTAAAAAACTCCCTTTACTGGAGACGAGTTTATTTCCCAATCCGGTATCCAGAGGAGGCATCTTACACGCCCGGGACCCTATTCCACCGGCTCTCATCAGGGTGGTGGGCTTAGATGGAAAGCTCCACTTTCAGGTAGCTAAAAGGCAGCCCTGGCAGCATCTTGCGGTACCTGATAGCCTGGCCGGAGGATTATACATCCTCAACATCCAAACTCAACGTCAGATATATCGAGCTAGCATCAGAATCGAATGACCAATCTTTTCACCTTGCAACCCATGCAGTCTTCCCACTGGCCGCAGGTAGCTCAGATTTACCAACTGGGGCTGGATACGGGTCTGGCTTCGTTTGAAACCCAGTGCCCGGACTGGGAGGGTTGGCATGAAAGCCATTTGAGGCATTCGCGTTGGGTGGCGGTTCAGGACAAAACTGTCGGAGGATGGGCAGCTTTGAGTCAGGTCTCCAAGCGTGCGGTATACCAAGGGGTGGCCGAAGTCAGCATTTACATTCATCCGGACTATCGGGGATTTGGACTCGGTCAAAAGCTCATGCGGCAGTTGATCAGCTCATCTGAACAGGAAGGGATCTGGACCTTGCAAGCCTCCATTTTTCCGGAGAACATCGCCAGTCTACGGCTCCATGAAAAAACAGGCTTTAGTCTATTGGGCAAAAGGCATAAAATCGCCCGGCATCGGGGGCGGTGGCGCGATACGCTGATCCTGGAAAGAAGAAGCGAATTACCTCAATTCCGATAATAAAAAAAGCGGCGGCATCTGAGATGCCGCCGCTTTTTTTATGGTTTATGGGCTTATTTTTTCACCCATCTCTGTACCCAAATTCCTTCAGCCGTATTCACTCTTACGAGATAAATGCCGGCAGGCAGGTTGCTGGTGTTGATTTCCTGACGACGGGCAATGCCGTCGGTAGCAATCATGGTTTGTCCCAGCATATTGGTTACGATCACCTCTTCCATGTTCAGCTGAGCATCCAGGATGATCCGGTCAGTACCGGGGTTAGGATACATCTTGATAGCAGAAGCAGGCAGCAGGTTCTCGATGGCGTCAGTTTCAGTAATGGTGATCACCATGGTGTCAGTAGAAACGGTGGCCCCGTTGGTAGCCGTAGTGATAACCAGAACGATGGTTTCGTCTCCTTCAATGCTGTCTTCATCAATGATGGTTACCGGCAGTAGGACGGTATCGTCCGCACAACCTGTCAATACCACGGTGGTATCAGCGAAGGTATAGTCAACTCCTGCTGTAGCGGTAGAAGTAGAAGCTACCGTCACGGTTACTTCCGTGGTGTCAGGGTTACCATTGGTTTGGAATACGGCCACGTCCAGGGTAGGCGTGGATTCATCTACGGAGTTTTCATCCATGGTAAATCCTACGTCAGGAATACGAGCGGCAATATCAGCAGAATCACGTGGGAAGAGCTGGTAGCCGTCCAGGGCAGGATCGCTGAAGGTAAACTGAGAACCGATACCGGTGATATCAACCCATTTGTTGTTCAAGGGTACATCTGTTCCGAAGGCAGTTGCATCGATGTCCATCCGGATGGTGAAAGTGTCCACTCCGTTGGTGAAGTTCACGTTCACGCCACCACTGGTGTTGGTGGTATCCAGCATGGTCAGACAGGTAATTTTCACGAACTCAGATTCTGTGCTTTCGTCCAGAACGGTTACTTCTAATGGATCAGCCAGGGCATTACCAGAAGAGATAGAATCAATTTCTTCCACCTGAATTTCGGTCAGTCCGCGGAAATCCGTCATGGTACCTTTGGCGATGATTTCATCTCCTTCCTGGGCCTGGTAGCCGCTAGGTACGTCATTGAAGTTAAAGATATTGATACCGCCCGTGCTGTCGATCAGGTAGAAAGAGTAACCATTGTTCCCGTCAAAGTCAGGACCATAAACGATTCCTCTTACCTGTACGCGGATGTCAGCCTCAGCAGAGTCTCCGATACCGTTTCCGTTTCCGTCAGCGGTAATCAGGTCGATATTGTACTGTGGGTATTCATTATCCTCAATCACTACGGTGAGCACTGAGTCCTCACCAACCACTGCACCATTGGTGGCGTTTTTCAGCATGACGATGATGGTCTCGTCTCCTTCCAGGTCAGTATCTTCCAGGATGGTAGCGGTCAAGGAGATAGGGATAGAAGCGTTGGCAGGGAATACGATCGTCGTATCGGTCCAGATAAAGTCCGCACCATTGGTAGCAGTTGAAGCCATGCCCATCATTACGTCCACCGCAGCAGTATCAGCCGTTGCGTTGGCGATTTCAACGTCAAAGCTGGCGATGCCGTCAGCCTCTGAAACGGTGGCAAAGGTGGCAGAGAAGTTGATCTCAGGGGTAGTAGCCACAGGTGCACATACGCTGCTGTGATCTCCCAGGTCACCAAAGGAGTTGATAGGGAAAGCATCCCATTCACTGGCTGATGAAGCAGCCCAATCATTGTTTCCATTGGTAATTCCAAATTTACGACGCAGCGTAAAGTTAGAGGTAGATCCCGTATCAACTGGCCACGAACCGGCAGCTGGATCTTCTCCCAATTGTCCAATGACGTCAATGGTATCTCCAGTAGAGAGTTGAATCAAGAGCAGCGCATCGTCCCCGTTAAAGAAGGTAATGGAAGACAGGGAATCAGAAGCCGCTACCAGGACCGGATCTCCAGAGCTATTACCAGCAACATAGGTACCATAAGGAGGTAGGCTTATGGTAAAGTTCAAGGTATCAGCGTTATTGGTGGTTCCATTGTTATGGCGCTGTACCTGGAAATCACTCATGTCCAGGGTATCACTCCGTGGATTGTAAATTTCGATGGCTTTGTTACTGCCAGATCCTTCTATATACTCAGAGAAGAATGGCAGCTGACAGGCAGGAGAGCAGTTGCTGACATGAGAGCCCAGTCCGTCAAAGGTATCAATGTCAAAATCATCCCACTCATTGGCAGAACTGGCCGCCCAGTCGGTATTTCCACCACCTACTGTGGCAATACGACGGATGGTGTGATTCTGCGTAGTTCCGGTACCGGTTCCAGAACCGATGTTCCAGAAGCTCCCTGGATCTACTCCTACTTCACCGATCACGTCCACGGTATCGGCTGTCGAAAGTTTAACCAGGATAATAGCATCATCTCCATTATAGAAGGTGATATTACTGGTGATATCTGCCACCGCCTGAATCGCTGGATCAGCACTGGAGTTGGCGATAACGAAGGTACCATATGGGGCGAGGGTACCGGAAAGCGTGTCCTCCTGTGAAGAAGAAGTACCTCCATTGGAGAAGAGGTATACAGCGTAGTCAGAGAGGTTCACTGCTGCGCCGGATGGATTGTAAATCTCCACGGCTTTGTTGCTGCTAGAGCCTTCGATATACTCTGAGAAAAACAACTCAGAACACTGGGCCCAGGCAGTCTGGCTACCGAATACGATAGCCAGGAGCGTGAATAGCAACTTACTTCGTGTCATGGGTAATGGTTTTATCTAATAGGTTAAGGTTTACGCGTAAATGTGGGGCAAATATAGAGATAATCCCTATGGGCGGAGGGGATTCAACGTTACCAAATTATAAAGAATCCCCTTGATAATGCAATTTAAGGCCGTCGTAGGCAATCTGAACATGAGCAGGCAACTCTCGACTTACGTCTGCATGTTTCCCCATTTGATGACTCAGATGGGTAAAATAAGCAGCCTCTGGCTGGAGCTTTTCTACCCAGGCCAAGGCTTCTTCCAGGGTAAAATGAGAGTAGTGCTTTTGCCGTCGTAAGGCATTCAAAATCAGCACCTTCACGCCCTGAAGTTTTGCTTCCGTCTCAGGAGGAATATAATTGCAGTCAGTCAGGTAGACAAAATCACCAATCCGAAAGCCCAAAACTGGCATATGGCGATGCATCACCGGCAGCGGGGTAATGCTCAGTTCACCGATTTGAAAGGCTTGATCCTGGATCAGGTGGGTCTGGATGGCAGGAGCACCCGGATAATCCGTAGGGCCAAAGACATAGGCAAACTCTTGGCGCAGCTGGGCAAAGGTTTCGGAACTCCCATAAAGTTCCAGGGGGGCTTTTTGACGAAAGTAAAATGACCGGATGTCATCCATCCCTGCCACATGATCCTTGTGGGCATGGGTAAACAGCACCGCATCCAATCGACCGACTTTCTCACGTAGCATTTGTTGACGAAAATCTGGTCCGGTGTCTATGACGATACTAAGGTCATCCGTTTGTAGATGGGCGGCCGTACGCAAGCGCTTATCCCTGGGATCCGTTGAGCGGCACACCTCGCAATCACACGCAATCACCGGCACTCCCTGAGAAGTCCCTGTGCCTAAAAAAGTAAAAGTAAAGGAGGGTACACCCATTATTTTTCCTTCGCTACCCGGTCTTTTTTGATTCTCTGCACCAACTTTATCTGATCTTCGGTCAATAAAGTGGTTTCTATCTCCAGGTCTCCGATGATCTCAACCAGGGTAGCGATTTTGCTTTCCAGAGGATGAAACTTGTTGATAATGATGGTTTTTTGCTCATGTACCACACAGTAGCCTCCCTGAAAGTTGCCCTTTTCATACCGGACCCGGTAGGACTGAGCCTTGAGGATGGTTTGCAGTTTTTCTTGCGTACTCCGATTTATCCGCATAGCTGCAAATATAGGGAATGCTGTGCATAAAGCAGGCTTATGCCTGCTTAGTCTTATCCGCCTGGAATTGTCGGGCCGTTTCATTTACTACCTCATGGATGGATTGGTAGGAAAACTCCAGTCCGGTAATCTTGCTGCCATCGTAGGCACGCGCGGCAAGGCCGCTCCGCATGGTTTCTAAGGAAACGATGGGCGGCTTTCCGGTGAGGTTAGACAAAAATTCAGAAATTCGACCGACGGTAAGGGTTAAGAAAGGCCCTAATTTTCGACTAGGGGGTCTTTTGCCCAATGCTTCTGCCACCCAGCTGAAATAGGTCTGATAGGATAAATTCTCCGCTGCCAGCAAATAGCGTTCACCGTTGGGAACATTTTCCTCCAACAATAAGCGACAGGCTTTGGCTACATCCGCCGCCGCCACGAACCCATTCCCGCCCGGATTATAAAAACTCAATCCCCGATTGACAATTTTGTACATTTTGGCCGTCCCTTCATCCCAGTTGGAATCTGCCCCAATCACCAGGGCGGGATTGACCATTACGGCCTGTAATCCTTCGGCAATTCCTCGGTAGACTTCCATCTCTGCCCTGCGCTTGGAAAGGGAATAATGGGAAAGGCTTTTCCCGCCCCAGGGCGTATCTTCGGTGATCAAGCCGCCGTCCATGCGATGCCCTATAGCCGCAATGGAACTCACATGCACCAATTTTTGAATATTTGCCGCCAGACAGAGATCGACCAATAGGGCCGTTCCTCCCTGGTTAATGGCCATGATCTCCTCTTTTTCCTTTCGCCAAAAACTCACTTTTCCAGCGGCATGTACCACTTCCGTAACGCCATCCAGGGCTTTTTCCAGAGAGAGTTGATCCAGGATATCTCCTTCTGCTATCTCTACCAGGTTGGACCAGGAAGGCAGGGTCCGCTTAGCAGGATTCCGGACCAGCAGTCGGATATCATAGCCTGCGCTTAGGAATTCCTGCACGATATATTTACCAATAAAGCCCGTACCTCCGGTGATGAGCAGCATAGGATGTTTTTCTTTGGGCTGCAATTTGGGTAAAAAATGTAGAACAATGGCAAGGGTGCGTCAAAGTCCTAACACATCGGACCGTAACGTGGATAGGTAGCCAAAAACTCCAGAAAACTTAGTGGCTTGGCCGGATTGAGTTTTTCCAGGATTCGGAACCGTCCGGCTTCCCGGTCCCAGTCCATCCGCAGACTGGTATGGCTCATACTCGAATAGATCTGATAGGCCTGGAATAAGGTTCCCAAATAATCAGCAATTTCCTCCGCCGACAATTCTTGCAGGGCTTCGGTATAAGGCTGCCGATCTTCCTGGCTGATCTCATCCGGTCGGTTATCCTTCATCGCCATCAGGCTTTCCCCAACCTTTACCGACTCCACCAATTCCCAGAAATCCCCCAAATAAGTGCTATGGAGATCTTGATCCATGCTTGTACCTATCAAGGGGCTACTAGGAAACTGTAAGCCTAAAGGAATCCATTTCAGGTCCAGTTGAGTCTGGGTGCCTTTTTGCGGAATCTCAAATTGGAGCCGCAATGGAACTCACATGCACCAATTTTTGAATATTTGCCGCCAGACAGAGATCGACCAATAGGGCCGTTCCTCCCTGGTTAATGGCCATGATCTCCTCTTTTTCCTTTCGCCAAAAACTCACTTTTCCAGCGGCATGTACCACTTCCGTAACGCCATCCAGGGCTTTTTCCAGAGAGAGTTGATCCAGGATATCTCCTTCTGCTATCTCTACCAGGTTGGACCAGGAAGGCAGGGTCCGCTTAGCAGGATTCCGGACCAGCAGTCGGATATCATAGCCTGCGCTTAGGAATTCCTGCACGATATATTTACCAATAAAGCCCGTACCTCCGGTGATGAGCAGCATAGGATGTTTTTCTTTGGGCTGCAATTTGGGTAAAAAATGTAGAACAATGGCAAGGGTGCGTCAAAGTCCTAACACATCGGACCGTAACGTGGATAGGTAGCCAAAAACTCCAGAAAACTTAGTGGCTTGGCCGGATTGAGTTTTTCCAGGATTCGGAACCGTCCGGCTTCCCGGTCCCAGTCCATCCGCAGACTGGTATGGCTCATACTCGAATAGATCTGATAGGCCTGGAATAAGGTTCCCAAATAATCAGCAATTTCCTCCGCCGACAATTCTTGCAGGGCTTCGGTATAAGGCTGCCGATCTTCCTGGCTGATCTCATCCGGTCGGTTATCCTTCATCGCCATCAGGCTTTCCCCAACCTTTACCGACTCCACCAATTCCCAGAAATCCCCCAAATAAGTGCTATGGAGATCTTGATCCATGCTTGTACCTATCAAGGGGCTACTAGGAAACTGTAAGCCTAAAGGAATCCATTTCAGGTCCAGTTGAGTCTGGGTGCCTTTTTGCGGAATCTCAAATTGGAGCCGCAGCATACTTTGGTCCGGAAGAGATACTTCCTCGCCCCCTTCTGAGAGAAAGGTCTTGATGCCAAAGCCTTCTGGCAGGATACGATCCCAGTTTTCGCTGGATTGGGCTATATTCCGGTAAGAACATGGCCATTGTTCCTGGGACAAAAGCAGGTAACTTCCATCGGCTTTTCGATACGCACCAGCGGTACTGGTGCAGTTACAACCACAGGTGGGCCAACCCCCGGAGATACGCAGGTAGCCTTGAGCAGCCGCATCTATTTTTTCATCAAATTCTCCTGACCCCATTTCCTCATCCATCACCATGTCATGACACTGTTTCACCATAAAAGCCAGCTGTTCGGCCAGGCTTCCTTCCGGAGGGGAAACAACCCCTGACCAAGGGGCAGCAGGGCTCGTGGTAGCAGGTTCGGCCACAGAAACCGCCTTTGTATCCGGGCTTTCCAGGGCTTGTGAATCGGGTATAGCCGCCTCTTGATCAGGCTGTTTATCCGGAGCCTGGCAGGCGGTAAGTAAACAAAGCAGCAAGCCCAGGAACATGGTTTTTTTCATCTGTGTCTGTGGTTATTCTCCCTCAAAAATACTCATTGAGCTGGATATTTTTCCATTTCAGAGGGCGGGCCCTCCCAGCCGGTTTGATGCTGTCGAACCAAGTCCGTTAATTCGGAAAGGATTTCCGGGTGTTCCGCCCCATGATCATATTTCTCACTCGGATCATGGTCCAAATGAAACAATAAGGGCCGCGCCCATTCTTGCCGATTATTGTCTGATTGATAGCAGGTTTCCGTGACAAAATGGGCTTTATAAGGCCCTTTTCTCACCGCGTAGATTTCCCGTTTTCGGTAGTAAAAAAAATGGTCCCGGGGACTGGCTTTTCGTTGGGTCAGTACCTCCGACAAATCATATCCATCCAAGACCCGATCTTCCGGTAAAGGGGCTCCGGTTAGCGCGGCCAGGGTAGGCAGGATATCCAGCGTAGAACCTAATCCGCTAATCGGTCCTGGTTTTACGGTGCCCGGCATGTAAAATATCCCCGGTACCCGCATCCCGCCTTCCCAGGTAGTTCCTTTTCCATCTCGCAATAAGCCAGCGGAGCCGCCCATTTCCAGCATGGAGAGCCAGGGTCCATTATCGGAAGAAAAAATGACGAGGGTACGCTTATCTAATTTCAAAGCTTCCAGGGTCTCCAGAATTTGTCCTACACTCCAATCTACTTCCGCCATCACATCGCCAAATAATCCCCTGGGACTGGTATTTTGAAAACTATCAGAGGCAAATAAAGGCGTGTGGACCATGGAATGAGGGAGGTATAAGAAAAAGGAGGTATCCTGGTTTTCCTGAATAAAGGAAACGGCTTGTTCGGTATACCTGCGGGTGATGGTAAACTGATTAGCAGGTCGCTCGATGATGCTGTCATTTTTCATCAGAGGAACCTTCCACATCTGATAATCTGGCTCCGCGAAAAAACTTTCCAGGCCCCATTTCACCGCATCCATATCATTGCTATAGGGGATGCCATAGTACTCATCAAAGCCTTGTTGGGTAGGCAGATACTCCGGGGTATGCCCGAGATGCCATTTTCCGATGATGGAGGTGCGATAGCCGATCTCCTTGAGCATTTCTGCCAGGGTAATTTCTGCCTGCGGTAGCCCTCCGATGGATGGGGGGAAAAAGACCCGGCGTTTTTCGGCTCCCAGGCCGATCCGGATAGGATACCTTCCCGTTAAAAGCGCTCCCCGACTAGGTGAACATACGCTACAAGCCGTGTAAAACTGGGTCCACCGCTGACCTTCCCGAGCCATACGGTCGATGTTCGGGGTATGGATGGTAGGATGACCTGCGTGAGAAAGGTCCCCATATCCCAGATCATCCATGTAGATGAGGATCACATTGGGGGGAGGGACCTCTTGTGTGGCGGAAGAGGGAGAATTACAGGCCCATATTAGGCTTAAGGCCAGGCAACAGCAGCGTAGGAGAAGTCTCATAAATCGGTAGGTTATGGTTAGCCTACAGAAAATAGGGAGGATTAGCCTCTGATGCACAAAAAGAGCGGAAATTTTGCCATTCCCGCTCTTTATTTATCTGGAAGCTTTTAGGATGCTTCCGACTGGTTCCCGTCTTTATTCCTCCACCATTTCCGCCCCTTCCACGGGTAAAAAGGTCTCATCAGCGAATTTATCCTGGCTCAAATTGACCGCCTGGAAGGGAACGCTATTGCGGAGGCTGGTAGGTTGATTTTCCTCCACATGAAACCAGTCCAGGTTTTTAGGCAGTTGCAAGCCATTTACTTCCTGCCAATCCTGATAGCGGATCCATTTGATTTTATCCGAAACCTCCTGGGTACGATAGGTAACGGTATACCCCAGCCATTGCATGTTGAAGGTCTCCGGATCGTAATGCAAAAAGTACTCGTCTTTAGAGCTCACCCCTACCCCGTCTTCATAGCTGATCCGGATGCCTGG
The DNA here is from genome assembly GCA_038527215.1 of Bacteroidota bacterium. Taxonomy (GTDB): domain Bacteria; phylum Bacteroidota; class Bacteroidia; order J057; family J057; genus JAWPMV01. Next base: position 45,898 of record JBCBGC010000013.1, on the reverse strand, counting down.
GTATACCTTTCCTTCGACCGTTAATTCCGGGGCCGTTTCGTAGCGGATGCCAGGATCAGCCACCACAAAGGGCATGGCATAGAAATAAAACATGAGGTTCTTGTAAAAGATGGGATTCCCCTTGTAGGTGCTATCCGCTTTTACCCAATAATTTTCTCCATCAAACCCAGAAATAAAATTTCGGCCCTCAATCTTCTCGCGCCGATCCTCCAGGTCTACAAATTGCTGCTCGAAGCTTTCCCCTCGCTGAATTTGATACTGCATCCCCTTAAATGCTTGCCAGGCGGCCAGGCCACCGTGTTTTTCGAGTACTTTTTGCAAGGCTTCAGGATAGGTAGAAACCTGCGCCACTTGCTGTTCTGCTTTTTCCTGACAAGCCATGGCTGCGATCAGCACCACGAGGAGGCTAAGGGCTTTAAAATGGGTAGATATATTCATGTTTTGATTATTCTTTCCAGGCAATAATAAGGATTCCTGCTTCAATTTGGGGAGCAAAGTAGCCTGACTCGACTTTTTTAAATGTCGGGTATCGGATATCCTCGTACTCTATTCCTATTTCGTATCTTCACGCAGAATTTCCCCACACGCGAATTATGGATCTTTCTGTCTTTTTCCAGTCTCTTTCTGAAGAAATGGCCCTCAATGTGGCTACCCTGGATGGTCATCATTTAGGCCATCATCTTTCTCTTCACCTCAACAGCTTTCCGGACTGGCAACAGGCTGACCTTATTCTGATCGGTTTGCCGCACTGGCAATATCAGCCCAGCCATCAGGCCTATGTAGCTTCGGACGCGATCCGAAGACAATTGTATAAACTGAGCTTACCGACCGAACAGGTGAAGGTATGTGATCTCGGCAATCTTAAAAGTCGAGAAGAACAGGAAGACACCCAGGAGGCCTTGGCTTTCTGCCTAAATCGATTGATCCAGGCCGGCAAGCGTATTTTACTGATTGGGGGGAGACAGGATTTGACCTGGGGGCAATACATGGCTTATGAGGGCCTAGAGAAACAAATCGAATATGTACAGATTGATGCCCGCTTCGACCTGGAAGATGCCAGCATTCTGTTAGACCACCGCTCCTACAATCACCGGATTTTTGTCCATCACCCGAACTACCTTTTCAATTTCACCAACCTGGGACACCAAAGCTACTTTGTCAGTCCGCAGGCGCGCCAGAGCCTACAAGAAATGAACTTTTTTGCGGTGCGCTACGGATTACTGAATCTGCAAATCCAGGAATCAGAGCCTCATCTGCGGACCGCCGACATGGTATCATTTGACTTTGGTGCGGTACGTCATGGCGATTCACCCGGGGGCTATCATCCCTCTCCCGGAGGGTTCTCAGCATCGGAAGCCTGCCAAATGGCTCGGTATGCGGGTCTAGGTTATCACCTCAGTAGCATGAACCTGACCGAGTTTGATCCGGCTCATGACCTGAGACACCAAACTGCCTTGCTAGGGGCCATGATGATCTGGTATTTCATCGACGGGCATTATCACCGTCGGGCCGATCAACCCGAGGAGGACAAAAGCAACCTGCGAAAATATAGTGTCCGACTTCACGCAGGGGTAGAGTCCATAGATTTCTATGAGCATCCCGTCAGCGGTCGCTGGTGGATGGAGGTTCCCTATCAGGATAGCCTCGGCAAGCCATTTCCCAGAACCCGACTGGTGGCCTGTACCATCAAGGATTATGAATTTGCCAAGCAGGACGACATCCCTGCCCGCTGGTGGCAGACCTATAACAAACTAAAAGGCTAGACAGCATGATAGCATTGCGCGGCGTAGGAAAGCGATTTGGAGACCGGGAAATCCTACGAGACATACAGTTGGACATACCCGAAGGAAGTCGCTTTTGTGTGGTAGGAGGCAGTGGCTCGGGAAAATCCGTCCTGATCAAAATGATCATGGGCCTTGAATCCATTAGCGAGGGAGATATTCTCATAGATGGCAACTCCGTACTGGCGTTTGATCAGGAAGACTGGCGGAAAACCCTTGAGGACTTTGGGGTGGTTTTTCAAGGCGCTGCCTTATTCGACTCCTTGACCATCCAGGAAAATGTGGGCATTAAATTATATGAACAACGGACCTTGTCCCCATCCCACATTCGGGATTTGGTGGTGCAGGCGCTGGAAAAAGTAGCCCTGGACGCTCGCATCTTGAAACAATACCCTGGGGAGTTATCCGGTGGCATGAAAAAAAGGGTAGGCATTGCCCGAGCCATTATCCATCAACCCAAATACCTGGTCTATGATGAGCCGGGTACAGGATTGGACCCTCTTAGTGCGGGCCTGGTAGACGACCTCATGCTAGACCTCTCCAAAGAGTCAGGGAGAACTTCCATTATCGTTACCCATGACATGCAGACGGTTCGTCGGTTGGCCAGTCAGGTGGCCATGCTGCATGATCAACAGCTGCTCTTCAAAGGGCCTGTTTCAGCATTTCTGGCAGAGGATAAGGCCGAAATTCAGCAGTTCCTCTCCCGAGGCGCATAGCAAGAAGCTTATTTTCTTTCCCTGGACTTTATTGAAAAGATGCGTCTTAGATAATCCCCAGCCTACCGCTTTGCTGCTGGGCCCAGCTCGTTTTTGCGCTACTTTATTCCGCACATATATCCAGCTTTTTCCGTGATATTTCCTTCTGGCAAACCTATGTTAGATGGTAAAAATATTTGTAAATGGATTATTTAATCCATGTATTTAATTATTGACTCAAGAATATACTAATCTGAGTCAATGAGTCAGAAAAACGCACCAAATGGAAAAACCAGGCAAACCGTCGCGCCCAAAACACGCTTAAAATGGGCTGGACGGATTGCTATGGGCCTTGTTCTTTCATCTCTGTTCCTGATCAACACGCAAGACGGGAATCCGGGAAAAAGCATAAAATTAGAAGGAAAAGATGGGGAATTGAGCCTCAGCGCAGTGGATACCGTCCTCAACCAGTACACAGCCTTAACGGTAGATGCTAGCAGTGGGGATGTAAGTTTGACCGTCAATGACGTCAATGAGCTGGATAATGGAGCGGCTTTGGGCGTGGATGACCTGATCCTAATTATGCAGATGCAAGGCGCCAGCATTTCTACCGATAATGACTCAAGTTTCGGCGCTATTTCCGCCTACAACAATGCGGGGCATTATGAATTTGCCTACGTCTCTGGTACCTCAGGTAACCAGATCACCCTGAGTTGTGGACTTGAGTTCGACTATACGGCGACAGGTCATGCTCAGGTAATCCGAGTCCCTCAATACACGCAGTTGACCATTCAGGCAGGCGGTTCTGTAGTCGCCGAAGATTGGGACGGCACGACCGGCGGCGTAGTGGCCGTAGTAGCTGAAAATGTGATCCAGGTAGATGGTAGCATTTCTGTAGTAGGAAAAGGTTTTCGAGGAGGCTCCGTTGACAATAATACCAACTGGAACCGAAGAGAATATGCTTATAGTTCTTCCTCTTATGGAGGGGAAAAAGGCGAAGGCATTGCCGGGTATCAAACGGAATACGATGCGTTGAGCGCGAGATACGGAAGAGGGGCAGCAGCCAATGGTGGGGGCGGAGGCAATGCCCACAACGCAGGAGGTGGCGGTGGCGCCAATGGCAACAATGGCGTAAGCTGGAACGGACAAGGCAATATGTGCCAGTCCTGTACGGGAGCTGCTGCCTGGGCCCTCGATTCCGGCTATATTAAATATGGGAATACCTATACTACTTCCAGTGGTGGGGGTCGGGGCGGTTACTCCTACGGGAGTTCCAACCAAGATGCCTTAACGCTTGCGCCAGAATCCAGTAGCTGGGGTGGGGATCGAAGAAGGCAGATCGGAGGATTTGGGGGACGTCCCGTGGCAAATAACCCTGGGGAACGACTCTTCATGGGAGGAGGCGGTGGTGCCGGAGACGGCAACAACAATGCTGCTACAGGCGGTGCTGATGGCGGAGGAGTAGTGATCCTCATTTCGGATGAAATCAGCGGTGCCGGGTCTATCAATGCTTCCGGAGCTGATGCACCCCCGACTACCTCTGGACACAATGACGCGCCAGGCGGAGGCGGGGGCGGAGGTGTCATCGTACTTAAGGCCAACCAGGCCAGCACCCTCAGTCTCCAGGCTAACGGAGGAGCAGGAGGAAATCAACTGATCACCAATAATGAATCCGAAGGTCCCGGAGGCGGTGGCGGTGGCGGATACATCGCCATTCCGGTCAATGCTTCCGTTTCGACCTCGGTTGATGGAGGTGTAGGCGGAACCAGTACCTCAGCCAGTGTTACCGAGTTTCCCAACAACGGGGCCACGGACGGTGGTGCTGGGGAGGTTTCCCTCACGTTGACTTATATCCCCTTTTGTAGTTATACCGATACAGATGGAGATAATGTTCCTGATGAGGTAGACCTCGATGATGACAATGATGGCATCCCCGACTGGGTAGAACTAGGATGTACCGTGAGTGATTTTGGGACTGTAGCCTGCCCTGATCCAGCCGAAAAAACGGCCAGCGGCATTCCCCGCTATCAGGATGCCACCGCTTGTGCAGGTGGAAGCCTGGTCAATGGAGTTTGCCCGGAATATGATTTTGATCGGGATGGGATTCCTGATTTTCTCGATAAAGACTCAGATAATGATGGCATACCTGATCTCATTGAAGCGGGTGGAACTGACGAAAGTGGCGCCGGATTGGTAGATTGCTTTTCCAGAAGCAATACCCAATATTCCGTCTCTCTGACGGTTACCGATGCAGCTGGCAATACTGCCAGTACTACGGAAGTCATCAGCTTAGGCACTGCGCCTCCTGCGGCACGCTATACGGTATCTCCGGGCTTTGTAAGCAGTTCCCTGAGCATCACCCTGGATGCGACCACCTCTACAGATAATGTCAGCATCTCTACCTATAGCTGGGATCTGGGCGATGGAAATTCAGCCACCGGTAGCAGCGTATCCCACACCTACGGTGCGGATGGTTCCTACACGGTCAAATTAACCACTACGGACAACGAAGGGCTAACCGATACTTATAGCCAGGTCCTGGTAGTCTCCGATGGAGACCCTTGTGATTTCCAACAAGGCAGCATATTAAGAGAATACTGGAGTGGCATCAGTGGCACCAGTTTGTCTAACCTGACAGGTTCGGCAAATTATCCCGATAATCCGACTTCCACGAGCTACCTCACGTCCTTTTCCGGCCCGGTCAGCCTGGGCAATAATTATGGTACCCGCGTCAGAGGATACATTTTCCCGCCGACTACCGGAGATTATTATTTTACCGTTACGGCGGATGATCATGTGTCTGTCTATCTGAGCACCGACACCACCGAGGGGAACAAAACCGAAATTTGTGGGCATACGGGCTGGACTTCCGTAGGGCAAACCACCAAGTATTCCAGTCAACGCTCCTCTGCCATTGCCCTGACCGGCGGCGAGGCCTATTATATTGAACTGCTGCACAAAGAAGGGGGCGGTGGTGACCACTTTGATGTCTACTGGGAAACCCCCGATAATGCTACCCCAACCATCATTGATGGCAGTTATTTAGCTCCTTTTGCAGGAGAATGTGCCAACCAAACTCCCCATGCCGTGATGAGTGCCTCCCCGACCTATGGGAGTCATCCGCTCAGTGTAAGTTTTACAGGCACCGCTTCTACGGATTATGAAGGCGCGATTTCCAGTTATGCCTGGAGCTTTGGAGATGGCACCACCGCTACCGGTGCTTCGACCTCCCATTCCTTTTCTGCCCCGCTGGCTTTAACCGACAGTGATGGCGATGGCTGGTGTGATACCTATGATGCCTACGATAATGGGGGATCTGGTTATAGCGGTGGCGTAGAATTACCTTATCGGGACAGTGATCAGGACGGACAAAAGGACTTCCAGGATCTTGATGCGGATAACGATGGCATCACCGATGTTTTCGAAAGTGGAAATGGAGATCAGGATACCGATCAGGATGGCATGTTAGGAACCTTTGCCAGCCTGCCTACCGATACTGATGGAGATGGATTGGCAGATCTGGTAGACCCCGCTGATGGTTCCGGGGGAAGCAATACCGGAACGGCCGCCTTGACCACTGGGGCTGACCAGGGAAATGGACGTCCCGCTTCCTACACCAAAGGCGATACCGATGGAGATGGCGTACCTGACTACCGGGATGCTGACGCAGATGGGGATTGTATCGCTGATTGGATGGAGGCGCAAGCCTCAGGTAGCCCTAATCCTACCGATGGATTGACGGCTCCTGCGGGTACGGACACCGATGGAGATGGACTAGATGATGCTTTCGATGAGGTGCATCGCACCTCCGGGGCCAGCCTGGGCGGAACCCTACCAAGCCCGCTGGATACAGACAATGATGATACCTACGATTATTTGGATACCGATTCCGATGATGATACCATACTGGATAGTGTGGAAGGCCACGATGCAGATCAGGATGGTTCTGCTGATGTCACGACATCCGGAGCGGATGTAGATGGAGACGGGCTGGATGATGCCTATGATACCATGACCGATATCAATGACGCAAACTATGCCACCCAGAATGCCGGGGCATCCCTGGCCGGGGTTCAGGATACAGACAATGCCAATGAGCGGGATTGGCGAGAGGCGAATTCGCCTATTGCTATGCCCGTGGAATGGCTGTACTTCACCGGAAAAATGGTCAATGGAAGTGCCCTCCTCTCTTGGGCCACTTCGGCTGAGGTGAATAGTTTCTACTATGATGTAGAACGCTCCGAAGATGGGCAAAGCTTCGTCGCCCTGGATCAGGTGCAAGCCATCGGTTTTGCCCAATCCAAAACCGAATATTCCTTCACAGACATTAGTCTCCAACAGATTCAGGCGCCATCTGTCGTCTACCGCCTCAAGCAGGTAGACCTTGACGGCGCTTTTGAATACAGCAACCTGGTGGAATTGGCGTTGGAAAACGGCTTGAATACAGGCAAACTTATCGCCTACCCCAACCCAGCCAAAGGAGCCACTACCCTCAGCCTGCAAACTCCCGAAGCAGGGAACTGGCAATTACAGGTAGTCAACCTCAGCGGACAGATCATGTTCCAGCAGGCTGTCAGTACTTCAGGCGGACGCTCTGAAGTGCCCCTGAACTGTGAGAATTGGGCCGCGGGCTTCTATGTGGTCCATGCCCGGCAAGGTCAACAACAACTCACCTTCAATTTGCAGGTGATGAAATAAGCCCAGGCTTAAAACATAGCGTTTCTTCTTTTGAACAGGTGTGCCTATGCATGCCTGTTCTTTTTTCATACAGTCCGCCAGAACCAAAACGCTTTCGGTGAAACCGTGGCCACAGCTTGCAGCTGTGGCCGTCTGGGCAGCGAAGCTGAGCAAGCCCATTAGCGTTCGCTGGGCATGATTTCAGCGGATGCAATCCGCTGCTACGGATAATCGCGGTGGAATCGTAGCCACAGCTTGCAGCTGTGGCAATCCTTACAGCGTACGCTGAACATAACCCCAGCGGATGCGATCCGCTGCTACGGACTCTCTGCGGATGCCATCCGCTGCTACGAAACATACAAAAGCCATCTCCGGGGAGATGGCTTTTTATGTGCCGCGTTGAGAAATGATTTTCAGGTGCTATAGTTGCGCTCCCAGGCTACTGGCAGGCAAGGCCAGGAAGTACACATGCCGGTCCAATCGGCCTGGTGGGATATAAGCCACTATTTTGAAATTGGTTTCTTCGTACATCCGCCGGATGCCGGAAAGGTCACCCCCTTTGATCAGGCGATAATCAATCCCTGGTTGAGCCCACTGGATAAAGCGCATGACCTTATTCAGGTCGATTTTGTTACCGAGGATTCCTCTGGGGGTAAGGGGCATAGCAATGTGAAAAAATGAGCCGAGTTCCGTGATATGCGGAGAAAAATCCTCACAGATCCACCCCACCTGATTCACATTCATGTACAGGCTTTGGTAGTTGTTCATCTCTATGAGTCCTCGCTTTACCCCGGAACCATTCTCCATGGCTAGTAAGGAAGAATACTGTACCAACTGGGTTCCGAGTCCTTTCCCCTGCCAGCCTTGATCTACCGCCAGACGGATGGTGTAAGAGGTTTTGTCCTGGGTATCATATCCTACCTCGAATATGGTCCCGACCACTTCATCCAGGCCATTTTTCAGGATGATCCCGTGGCCAAACTGTTCAAATCGGTGTAGATCAAAGGCACAAATCTCACTGGCCTGCTGAACCGGATAGTGTCGGTGCAAAAAGGCTTTTACCGCTGAAAAATCCTTGTTTTTGAGATGCTCCAACCGTAATCCCTGGAAAGCGATGTGTTGGGCAATCTGGAAACGCCATTCTCTGGAAAAACTCAAGGGTTCCTGGGAAAATAAATCCAGGGAGGTAACTGCGTCCTCACAGATGATCTCAGGCTTAGACAGGCGATCTCCGCGCCGCAGGGTGCGGATACGAGCGGTTTCGGCCTGCCATTGCAGGATTCCGTTTTTCTGGAGGCTGAGAAAGGGTGCGGGGGTGCCACCTCGCGATAGCGGAAAAGGCTTCATGTCGTCAAAAGGGCTTATGTACATTTGGTACCCTGAAAATAAGCCTTCGCCCGGGGTTTATCAGATGGCTTTCTGTCCCTTCCTTTCTTGCTTTCGGATGCTTTTTTTTATAAAAAAAACAAAGGCCGCCTTTTATGCAAAAACATACTTTTTACCTATTCGAATCATTTACTTTTCTCAAAATGATCTCCTTCCTGCTATTTTATCCCAACATACGTACATTCATACATAAAAATTATCCATTCACTCTTACTATCAGGAGCCCTGCTTCACTAAGGCCGTTTTAAAGCTTTTATTTTTCGTCTCCTTGTATAGCGACCTCAACTGCCTCCTCTTCGGCATTCTTAGGCCTTTTTCTTACAACTCTCCTGTATAATCCTCTCGGCGCAGCGCCCTTTTTCCTCCATAAATCCCACTCGCCTTGCCAATGCTGCTTCCCCCGTACTTACGTTTGATGCCATCCAGGGCCTGAAATAAGTCCACTTGCCGGACCTGATCCTGAAATAAATCAATTTGCATACCGCCCGGCACCAAATGGCTGAGCCTGACCCCCACCAGGCGCACGCGTATCCGACGATCATACAGACGGGTAAATAAATGGAGGGCCTTGTCGATCAGCACATCATCATTGGCCGTGTAGGGGATCCGGGCCTGACGGGTGAAGGTCTCAAAGTTCGCATAGCGGAGTTTAACGCTGATGCAGGCCGTGAGTTTTCGCTGCTTACGTAAGCCAAACGCCAGTTTTTCGACCATGGCAGTAAGCACGGAGCGGAGTTTGACAATGTCGATGGTATCCTGAGAAAAGGTAGACTCAGTCGACATGGATTTCTGTTCTGTGTAGGGAATAACCGGCGCATCATCCTCGCCCCGCGCCCTACGATACAGCAGCGTTCCCTGCTTACCGTAAACCCTTTCCAGCACAGGTCGGGGAATCTCTCTCAGGTTTGAGACGGTTTTTACGCCCAGATAGGTCAGGGATTGGGCCGTCTTTTTACCCACCAGGGGTATTTTCTGGACGGGCATAGGGGCCAGAAAGCCTGACACCTGAGGGGCTACGATCTGAAGGTGTCCGTTGGGCTTCGCTTCTCCGGTAGCTACTTTGGCGACCATTTTATTGACGGAAAGGCCAAAAGAGATAGGCAGGCCCGTTTCATCCATCACTTTGTTACGTAAATCCCGGGCCCAGAGGTAGGAGCCAAAAAAGCGTTCCATGCCACTCAGGTCTATGTAAAATTCGTCGATAGAGGCTTTTTCATAAAGCGGCGAGGCTTCTTTCACGATATCAGAAACCATGTGAGAATGCTCGCTATAAGCCTCAAAATCGCCAGAAATCAGGATGGCATGCGGACAAAGTCGCTTCGCCAGACGAATCGGCATAGCGGAGTGTACCCCGAAGGCTCGAGCCTCATAGCTACAAGAGGACACCACGCCCCGGTCTCCGGTTCCTCCGATGATCAGCGGCTTCCCATTGAGCCGGTTATCTTTCTTTCGCTCCACTGATACAAAAAATGTATCCAGGTCCATGTGCACAATGGCACGGTTCGGGTCAAGTCCCCCCATGAATATTAAGTAATGGCATACAAATGTCTAAGCAGAGAAATGGGCCTGTTTTGGCTATGCCTTTCTCATACCCTGGCTTGTTGGGAGGTGCATTTGGTGTTCGTTTTTACCAATATTATTAGCAATAATTATTCCAAAAGCAGGAATTATTAGTAAAATAAATACCAAATTGAAAAAAATTAGCCAATATTTGCTAATTTTATTACCTTTAAGGCTCACCTCAATAATTCTCCCCACATGGAATTCAATACCCTCACCCCCAACCTCATGGTCGCCAATGTAGATGCCAGTGTAGCCTATTACCAGCAACTCCTGGGAGCCGAGCAGGTAAGCAGTGTGCCTGGGCCGGAGGGAACAGGTTTGCAATGGGCCATGGTACGGATAGGGAAGCTGGAGTTGATGTTTCAGACGGAGAAAAGCCTCAAAGAGGATGTCCCGGCGATTCCTGCTGCCGTGAAGCCCGGGGCGGCCAATACCATCTTTATTCGGATGAAGGGCGTGGAAGCTTTATACAAAAAAGCCCGTACCCAGGCGACCATCCTCGCGCATCTGGAAACGCGCTTTTACGGCATGAAAGAATTTACCATGCAGGACCCAGATGGCTATATGTTTACCTTTGCGGAACCGGTTCAGGCCACGCCTCCTTCATCTGGCCAGGTGGCCTAAGTATTAGGCTTTTCTGCCTCTTTTTCTACCAGTCCGCGGGTCAGAAGGTTGAGTTCCTCCACCTTGACGGCAAAATCACCTTTGAGGCGATCCCGAATGGTCCGCAGTTGGTTGAGTAATTCCGGCAAACTATCGGGCAGAATTTCTTCCAGGACCTGCCGAAAGCGTTTGGCAAAAGTAGGGGACTTCCCGTTGGTGGAGATGCCGATTTTAAGGTCGCCTTTGGTAACCACTGAACACATGTAAAAATCGCATAAATCAGGCGTATCTGCCACATTGGTCACAATACCAGCGGCTTTGGCCTGTTCTCTGATGGCGCGATTTAAATCGGCTTTTTCGGTGGCAATGATGGCGATATCTACACCTTCCAAATGTTGAGGTTCAAAGCCCTCAGTCAGCACTTCTACTGCGGCGTGCTTTTCTGCCATCTTGTAAATACTGGCCTTTATGTCAGGAGCGACCAACCGCACTTTCGCCTCCGGACTACTGCGAAGCAGATTATGGATTTTTTCTTCCCCTACTTCTCCTCCCCCTACGATGAGAAATTGAAGTTGGTGAGCTTTCAGGAAAATAGGATACAGCGTATTCATGAAATCGACACTAAGCTTGATAAGGACAAAGGGCATGAGGCCATTATCTATTCCCCAATGAAACCCCTGCTTATTTAAATTTTTTATAACTGAAGGTCAATTTATTAGCAATTTTTGCAAAGAGAAAATTTTACCTGAATTTGGAAAAAAGAAAATTGCTTACGTGCTTTGAAGCAGATTTACGAGTTACTTCTGAATCTAGTTTATACAGAAGAGGCGAGAGAACAGGCTCGTTGACCCTCTGGCAACCATCTCCCCAATGAGGAAAGGTGCCACTTCCTGCCCTTACAATTTCAAGGGAAATATAAAACAGATTTTAGCGATGAAGCCTTTCCAATTTATTTCTCCGCGTCCCCCTTTTGCCAGCCTGTCTCAGGACAGCATGCCGCTCGTAAGCGCTGATTTTCATTCCATTTGTTGTTGTTGCTGTAGCTAGTCGGATCACTACATCCGGGAAGCTGCATTCATCGGTCCAGCCAGGATCATGATACTGCATGCCTTTCTCCAGATGTAGGGGTTTTTCCGGCCTGCTGGCCATGCTATGATTTTTTTTTTATCCGAAAAAAAATATTGCTCTCATGAATTCATCCTTACCCATCCAACTCGACCAGGAAACCCAGTCCCTTAACACCCTGCAGGCGCTGCAGTGGATTGCCGATCGTTACGGCTCCAAAGCCGCCTTTTCTCTCGGCTTTGGCCGAGAGGGCATGATCATTGCGGACCTGATCTTCCGCCATCAGCTACCGATCCGGGTGTTCACCATTGACACTGGAAGACTGTTCAAAGAGACCCAGGATTTATTTTACCGGGTGGCTGCGCGCTACCAGAGTCCTATCGAGCTCTATTTCCCTCAAGGAGTAGAGGTAGAAAAGCTGGTCAGCCAGAAGGGCCCGATGAGCTTTTATAAATCGGTAGAAAATCGCAAGGAGTGCTGCGAAATAAGAAAGGTTCGCCCGCTGAAAAGAGCCCTGGAAGGAGCAGAGGTCTGGATCACCGGCTTACGCAAAGGCCAATCTGAATTCCGGCAGCAATTTGCCCGTTTTGAGTGGCACAGCGGCCACCAGTTGGTCAAATTCAATCCAGTGATTGACTGGACCAAAGAAGAGGTAGATGCCTACATCCGAGCTCATCAGGTGCCTTATAACAGTCTGCATGACAAGGGCTTTCCCAGCGTAGGCTGTGCGCCTTGTACCCGCGCTATACAGCCAGGTGAAGAAGAAAGAGCCGGCCGCTGGTGGTGGGAGGATTCCCACAAAGAATGTGGCCTGCATGCCCTTTCACCCTCCACTCCTCAACCCAATCGTCGATAATCCATCTTATCAAGTATCGTGTCATGAAAAGTTTTCGCAGCGAAATTGAGAACCCGGAAGTAGAACAGGATATCCTGGAATTGGAGAAAAAAATCCGTCTCTACAAGGAGGGCAAAGTAGATGAAGAGCGCTTTCGCAGCCTGCGGCTGGCCCGAGGCGTATACGGTCAGCGTCAGCCAGGCGTGCAGATGATTCGGATCAAATTACCCTATGGGAAAATGACGGTCCGGCAACTCCGTCGGATCGCCCAGGTATCGGATACTTACTCTACCGGCAAGCTCCACATTACCACCCGCCAGGACCTGCAAATCCATTATGTAAGCCTGGATGTTACCCCGCAGTTGTGGGCCGAACTAGAAAAAGACGAAGTCACCTTGCGAGAGGCCTGTGGCAACACCGTCCGCAACGTCACGGGCAGTCCGCTGGCAGGCGTAGACCCTGAGGAACCATTTGACATCACCCCTTATGCCCATGCTTTTTTCTCCTATTTCCTCCGCAATCCTGTCTGCCAGGAAATGGGCCGTAAGTTCAAAGTCTCCTTTTCTTCCAGTGAAGCAGACGATGGGTTTTCCTTTATGCATGATCTGGGATTTATTCCAAAAATCCTGGACGGAGAGCGAGGGTTTAAAATCATGATTGGGGGCGGACTCGGGGCCCAGCCCTCACCCGCTCTGGTGGCTTATGAATTCCTTCCGGCGGATCAGATCATCCCCTTTGCGGAGGCCGTCCTGAGAATCTTTGACCGACATGGAGAAAGAAACAAGCGCTTTAAAGCCCGCTTTAAATTCCTGCTGAAGCAACTAGGTCTGGAAGAAATCTTTCGTCTGATCGAAGCGGAAAAGCTCGCTCTTCCCTATCAAAGCTATCCTATCGACCTGGCCCTGGAAGCTTCACCGACCATGCCGGAAGCCTACAAAATTCCGGAGGTCCAGGTGAGCGATGAGGTGGCCTACCATCGATGGCGACAAACCAATGTGGTAACGCAAAAGCAGGCGGGTTTTGTAGCGGTCCAACTGAAGGTGCCACTCGGGGACTTCACCACGGAAACGGCGCGGGCATTAGCTGACCTGGTAGCGCAATATGCCGGTGATGACATTCGTCTCAGCATCAACCAGGGCATCGTTCTGCGCTATGTAAAGCCAGCGGCTCTCCCCTATTTATACCAGGAATTCAAGCGTCTAGGGCTGGCAGAAGCTGGTTTTGGCAGTACTGCAGATATTACCGCCTGTCCAGGCACCGATACCTGTAACCTGGCCATCTCCAACAGCACCACGATCAGTGAAGTATTTGAAGAAATCGTACAGCGGGAGTATCCTGAGCTGCTTGATAACCAGGACCTGGTCATCAAGATCAGTGGATGTATGAATGCCTGCGGCCAGCATAGCATTGCCGCCATTGGCTTTCACGGAAGCTCCCTGAAAATAAAAGATCAGGTAGCCCCGGCTTTACAAGTCCTGCTCGGTGGGGGCCGCATCGGGAACGGGCAAGCCGCTTTTGCCGAGAAAGTGATCAAAATCCCTTCCCGGCGTGGGCCAGATGCCTTACGCATTCTTCTGAATGATTACGAAGCGGAAGCGGAAGACGGAGAATATTTTCACGCTTATTTCCGCCGCCAGGGCAAAGCCTATTTTTACCAACTCCTTAAGCCCGTGGTTGAGGCACCGTTGAAGCCAGAGGAGTTTATCGATTGGGGAAAAATTGAGGAATTCCTCCCGGAGATCGGCGTAGGAGAATGTGCCGGAGTCGTAATTGATTTGGTGTCTACCCTGCTCTACGAAACGGAGGAAAAACTGGCCTGGGCCCGGGAGGCTATCATAAAAGAGGCCTTTGCGGACAGCATATATCATAGCTACGCAGCCTTTGTTCAGGGTGCCAAAGCTATGTTGGTAGCAGAAGGCATCAACACCAATACCCAGGCAGGCATCATCCAGGATGTTGATCTGCTTCTCACCCGGAAGGAAGAGCTCAAACTGGAAACGAATTTTGCCAGCCTGGTCTATCAGATCAAAACTCAGACTCCCGGACCTGATTTTGCCAAAGCCTACCTCCATCAGGCCCAGACATTTTATGAACTTCTGACCAGCCAACGCTCTACCTTCAAACAGGCATAAGCCTTTCCTACGGATGAAACCTACACCTTACATTACCCTGCTGGGGGCAGGACCAGGAGATCCTGACCTTCTGACCATCAAAGGCATGAAAGCCTTGGAAAAAGCCCATGTAGTATTATACGATGCCCTGGCCAGCGAAGCCCTGCTGGGGTATACTCCATTGGGGTGTCAACATATATTCGTAGGAAAACGGGCCGGAAATCACCGATACTCACAGACTCACATTAACCAGTTGATGGTCCAGTATGCCCAGACTCACGGTCATGTGGTCCGCCTCAAAGGAGGAGACCCATTCATCTTTGGCAGGGGGCACGAAGAACTTAGCTTTGCCCAGGCTCATGGTATCCCGGTACAGATTGTACCCGGGGTATCAAGTCTGGGAGCTGTCCCCGGCTTACAGCAGATTCCTCTCACCAAGCGCCACACCAACGATAGTTTTTGGGTATTGACGGCTACCCGAAGCGGGGGGAGGTTGAGTCCAGACCTTTACCGGGCCGCTGAAACTGATGCTACGGTAGTCATTTTTATGGGCCTGAGGAAATTGGAAGAAATAAGCCGGATTTTTCAGGAAAAAGGGAAAGCCCGGACCCCTGTGGCTGTCATTCAATCCGGCTCTCTCCCCGAAGAAAAGGTAGCCCTGGGAAAGGTAGAAAACATCGCGGCCCGGGTAGAAAGCCTCGGGCTTAGTACGCCGGCCCTGATTGTGATCGGTGAAGTGGTCCGTTTTCACCCGAATTTCCCTCATTCACAGGCCGATTCTGTCCATGACACGCAGGCGGTTCCAATAGGAATTTCTTCCTTACTCCTTAAAACATGAGCAGATATCGGTATTCGAGGGAAAAAAGCCTGCCCAAATTTGTCATGGCTCAGGAGGCTTTCTATTTTTGCCGCCAAACTCCACTAATCAATATTCATCGTGGCTATCATTAAAGCTTTCAAAGGATTCCGTCCCCGGCCCGCTATCGCAGGTCAACTCGCTTCTCGTCCCTACGATGTACTCAACACCGCTGAGGCCCGTGAGGAAGTGCAAGGCAATCCTCATTCTTTTTTGCATGTCGTAAAACCTGAGATCGATCTGCCGGAAAGCATGAGTCCCTATGATGATCAGGTCTACACCACGGGACGCGACAACTTCCTCAAGTTGGTCGAAAAGGGAGATATGGTGCAGGATGAAATGCCGGCCCTCTATGTGTACCGCCAGCAGATGGATGGACAATATCAAAGTGGACTGGTAGCCGCAGCAGCCGTAGCTGATTATCTGAGTGGGGTGGTAAAAAAACACGAACTCACTCGTCCGGACAAAGAGGAAGATCGCAGAAAACACGTCAGGGTATCCGGGATCAATGCAGAACCCGTATTCTTTGCCTATCCTGCGGTAGATGAAATAGATGAAATCGTCAGCCAGGTACAAAAGGATGAACCGGTATACGATTTTGTGGCGGAAGATGGGATCGGTCATACCCTGTGGGTGATTCAGGACATGGCGACCATCGCCCGGCTGGAGCAGTTATTTGCGGAGAAGGTACCCTTTACCTATATCGCTGATGGCCACCATAGAACTGCCGCTGCGGCAGGGGTAGGCGAAGAAAAGCAGCAAGCCAATGCCGCGCATACCGGACAGGAATTGTACAACTATTTTATGGCGGTACACTTTCCGGATGATCAGCTCCGCATCATTGATTATAATCGGGTGGTCAAGGACCTCAACGGTCTTTCTGAGACAGAATTTCTGGCTAAAGTAGGAGAAAACTTCG
Source organism: Bacteroidota bacterium (assembly GCA_038527215.1). Classification (GTDB taxonomy): domain Bacteria; phylum Bacteroidota; class Bacteroidia; order J057; family J057; genus JAWPMV01. The sequence goes on along the minus strand of JBCBGC010000013.1, from coordinate 29,407 downwards.
ATGTCGAAGCGATTGAGGGACAGTACAAACCCGATCAGCTGCACCATCTTGGCTTATACCTCAATGGAAGCTGGTATCGCCTGGAGGCCCACGAGGGCACCTACGATGACAGCGATCCGGTAGGTGTTCTGGATGTGAGCATTTTGTCCGCCCAAATCCTGGCCCCTATTCTCGACATTGTGGACCTGAGAAGAGACAAGCGCATTGAATTTGTCGGAGGCATCAGAGGCCTGGGTGAACTGGAAAAAAGGGTAGACAGCGGTGAAATGAAGCTGGCCTTCGCCCTCTATCCGGTGTCCATGCAGCAGCTCATCAACATCTCCGATACAGATAACATCATGCCGCCCAAAACCACCTGGTTTGAACCCAAACTACGCAGTGGGCTGGTGGTGTATCAATTTGAAGGATAGGAACCCGGCTTCCAGCCGGATAGCCCCAAGGGCAGCACCCGTAACCCCGGCTTCCAGCCGGGAAAACTTCCCACTCTGGCTTCCAGCCGGATAGCCCCAAGGGCAGCACCCGTAACCCTGGCTTCCAGCCGGGAAAACCTCTCACCCTGGCTGCCAGCCAGGCATCGCCCTGGGCGAACCCATAGGCTAGCCCCTATGCCCTACCCCACCGTAAGCCGCTGCTCCAGAACCTGGCGGGCGATATAATCGCCCACCTCCGAAGTGGAACGAATGCCGGATCGAATGTCTTCGGTCGTGAAGCCTGCTTCCAGAGATTGTTCAACGGCCTGCCGGATGACCTTTCCCTCCTCTGTCATACCAAACTCATATTCCAGCATCATGGCTGCCGAGAGAATGGTGGCCAGCGGATTGGCCCGGTTCTGCCCGGCTACCTGTGGATAAGAACCATGGATCGGCTCGTATAAAGAAGTCTTTTCTCCCACCGAAGCAGAAGGCAAGGTGCCCATAGAACCCGTGATGACCGAGGCTTCATCACTCAGGATGTCCCCAAACATATTTTCAGTCAGGACCACATCAAAGTATCCGGGGTTCCGGATCAGTTGCATGGCGGCATTGTCGACGAACATGCAGTCAAATTCAATCTCGGGATGCTGAGCAGCATAAGCCGTAACCACTTCCCGCCAGAGCCGGGAGGTAGCCAGGACATTGGCTTTGTCCACCAGGGTAACTTTTTTTCGACGCTGATACGCATAGGTAAAAGCCTGCTCAGTGATGCGGAGAATCCCCGCTTTATCATACACACAGCTATCAAAAGCTTCATCCCCTTTTTCATTTCTACCTCTGGGCTTCCCAAAATATATGCCCCCGATCAGCTCTCGAAGAATCACGAAGTCAACCCCCTTGATGATCTCCGTTTTCAGGGGAGAAGCATCCAGCAGCACATCGTAAGCCTTGACCGGTCGGATATTCGCGAACAGGCCCAGGGCTTTGCGCATGGCTAATAAGCCTTGTTCCGGACGAACCGTTGCACTGGGATCATTGTCATATTTGGGATCGCCAATCGCCCCAAATAAAATGGCGTCTGCCTCCAGGCAAATCTGATGGGTTTCGGTAGGAAATGGATCGCCTGTAGCATCAATCGCCGCGGCCCCAATGAGGGCTTCCTGGTAAGCAAATTGATGGTCAAATCGTTGTCCAATAGCATCCAGCACTTTACGTGCTTCCCGGACGACTTCTGGTCCAATTCCATCTCCGGCCAGAATGGCCACATTCTTTTTCATGTCTCAGGTGGTCTGAAGTAGTGAAAAGTTAAGCAGAGGTTATTGTACTATGTGTTTGCTCAAAAGCCTCGATCTGCTCGCTTTGGGCCAGGAGGTAGTCCAAATCGTCGTATCCATTCAGGAGGCAGGTCTTTTTGTAGGCATTGATGTCGAATGATACCTTTTCTCCCGTATCCAGGCGAGTGATTTCCTGAGTAGGTAGGTCAACCTTTAGCTCCGTAGTCGGCCTCTCCTGAATGCTGGCCAGGAGACGATCGAGGAAATCCTGCGGCACCTGAACCGGTAAAATGCCATTGTTGAGGGCATTGGCTTTGAAGATATCGGCGAAAAAGCTGGACACGACAACCCGAAATCCATAATCTCCCAGGGCCCAGGCGGCATGTTCCCGGCTGGAGCCACAGCCGAAATTTTTGCCTGCTACCAGGATATCCCCGGAAAAAGCCGGATTATTCAGGACAAAATTTTCTATGGGCTGTCCCTGCGCATTATAGCGCCAATCACAGAAGAGGTTATCGCCAAAGCCTTCCCGGGTAGTGGCTTTCAGAAAGCGGGCTGGGATGACCTGGTCGGTATCCACATGTTCTATGGACAAGGGAACGGCGCGAGAGGTGAGTATGTTAAATGCTTGCATGAGAGGTGAGAAGTGAGAGGTGAGAAGTGAGAAGTGAGAGGTGAGAAGTGAGAAGTGAGAGGTGAGAGGTGAGATTAAAGATTAGAGGTAGTTGCGGGCGTCTACGATGCGGCCTTCGAGGGCAGCGGCCGCCGCAGTTAGCGGGCTCGCCAGAAAGGTTCGGGCTCCGGGGCCTTGTCGGCCCTCGAAGTTCCGATTGGAGGTGGAGACACAGTATTTGCCCTTGGGCACTTTATCCTCGTTCATCCCCAGACAGGCCGAGCAACCTGGTTCTCTCAGGGTAAAGCCGGCTTCAGCCAGGATTTTGTCCAGGCCCTCGGCTTGGGCTTGCGCCCGTACTTGTTGTGAGCCGGGTACGACCATTACCTCTACGCTATCAGCCTTTTTCTTTCCTTTGACAAAATCTGCGACCAACCTCAGGTCTTCGATCCTACTATTGGTACAACTCCCAATAAAGACATAGTCAACTGCTTGTCCTTCCATTTTATGCCCTGCCTCCAGGCCCATATAGTTCAGGGATTTTTCCAGCATTCTTCGGTCCGTTTCGGAAGGCATTTGGTTCAGCGCGGGGATTTGTTGACTGATGCCAATGCCCATGCCGGGATTGGTGCCATAGGTGATCATGGGCTCAATATCAGCAGCATCAAAATGGTATTCTTTGTCAAAAACGGCCTCCGGGTCTGAAGGAAGCGTGCGCCAGTAGGCTTTGGCCACTTCAAAAGCCGCTCCGTGGGGCGCAAATTTTCGGCCTGCCAGATAAGCAAAGGTCGTTTCATCGGGTGCAATCATGCCGCCACGCGCGCCCATTTCAATGCTCATGTTGCAAACAGTCATGCGGGCCTCCATGCTAAGGGAACGGATGGCCGAACCGGCATACTCAACAAAATATCCCGTCCCACCTGAGGTAGAAATCTGGGAAATGATATACAAGATGATGTCTTTTGCATACACCCCTTTCTTCAATTCCCCTTCTACCGAAATCCGCATTTTCTTGGGCTTCATCTTCAGCAGGCATTGGGTAGCCATAGCTTGTTCCACTTCACTGGTGCCAATGCCGAAAGCCACGGCACCAAAAGCACCGTGCGTAGAGGTATGGCTATCTCCGCAGACAATGGTCATGCCGGGCTGGGTAATCCCCAGTTCCGGGCCGATGACATGCACAATCCCCTGATAAGGATGCCCCAGGCCGTATAATTCCAGCCCAAACGCCTCACAGTTCCGAATGAGGGTGTCCACCTGTTTACGGGAAAGGGCCTCCCGGATGGGAAGATGCTGATTTTCGGTGGGTACATTGTGATCAGCCGTAGCAATGGTTTGGGAGGGTCGGGCCACGGGCAGGTTGCGGCGGCGTAGCCCATCAAAAGCCTGAGGACTGGTTACCTCATGGATAAAATGCCGATCAATGTACAATACGTCCGGCCCCTCCGTCTGGCTGACGATATGCCGGTCCCAGATTTTGTCGAAAAGCGTTCTTGCCATGTGTAGTAAGTTGAAGTAGTGAGGCTATATTTTTTTCAAGGCATCCAGATAGGCTTTTGCCGTGGCAAAGACCGTATCTGTATCTGATCCATACCCATAATAGTAGACCCCGTTTTGGGAAACCTGAATATGCACTTTGGCACTATCATCACTTCCTCCGGTGATGGCCTGCACCAGGTATTCCTCCAGTTTGGCGGGAATGCCCATGATGGCATCTATGGCTTTGAGGGTAGCATCTACGGGCCCATTGCCCGCCGCCTCATTATAAAACATCTGACCGTTTCGGTCTATTTCTACCATGGCCCGAGCCTGGTCCTGGCTGCCACACTGCACATCCAGGCTTTTTATCTCCAGGATCCTCCCTATGCCGTCCTGGCCCATCAATTCTTTGAGGTCATCATCATTAACTTCTTTGCGGGCATCAGCCATCACCAAAAAACGTTCGTAGACCCCCACTAAATCGCTGGGTGAGAGGTTAAAACCCAGCTTATCCAGCCGATGGTTCAAGGCGGCTTTTCCGGACCGGGCCGTCAGCAAGATGGAGGATTCCGGCACCCCCACGTCGTGAGGATCAATGATTTCATAATTTTCCCGGCTTTTCAATACCCCATCCTGGTGAATCCCAGAGGAATGGGCAAAAGCATTCCGACCGACAATGGCTTTATTGGGTTGAACCGGCATCCGCATCAAACGGGTGATCATGCGGCTCATGGGATAAATCTTCTTGATGTTAATCCCGGTTTCCAGATTGAGGCTGTCTTTATGGGAGCGCAGAATCATGGTGGTCTCTTCGAGGGAGGTATTACCAGCTCGCTCTCCTATGCCGTTCATGGTAACTTCCATTTGGCGCGCGCCATTGGCCAGTCCGGCAATCGTATTGGCGGTAGCCATGCCCAGGTCATTGTGGCAATGCACCGAGATGGTGGCCCGATGAATATTGGGCACATGTTCGAAGAGGTAGGCGATTTTGGCCCCATACTGTTCTGGAAGACAGTAGCCGGTGGTATCCGGGATATTGACGACGGTAGCGCCGGCGGCAATCACCGTTTCAACCATCTTGGCCAGAAACTCCAGGCGGGCCCTACCCGCGTCTTCACAATAAAACTCCACATCCTCCACAAAAGACTTGGCGTAACGGGTGGCCGCTGCGGCCCGCTCCAAAATCGCCTCAGGGGTGGATTTAAGTTTATTGTAAATATGAATATCAGAACTCCCGATACCCGTATGAATGCGTTTCCTTTTCGCATATTCCAGGGCCTCTGCGGCACAGGCGATGTCTTTTTCCACGGCCCGGGTCAGGGCACAGATGACCGGATCACTGACAGCTTTCGACACTTCTACGACAGACTGAAAGTCTCCTGGGCTGGAAATGGGAAATCCAGCTTCGATGATATCGACTCCCAGTAGTTCCAGTTCTTTCGCCACTTCAATTTTCTCAATAGTATTCAACTGACAGCCAGGCACTTGCTCACCATCCCGAAGGGTGGTATCAAAGACGTAAACTCGATCGGCCATGATTAATTTCTTTGAAAGGTTTAGGTATAAAGCGAGAAAGCCAGCCATTTAAAAAAAGGCTAGCGATGGAAAAAAACTGATCAACAAATCCCTCCTAGCCTATGAGCCTAGTAGTAGGAGACTGAGAAGAGAAAAGTTGCCTTTGGGGAATATGCATCTAAATTATGTGTAACAAAAATGTAATAAGATTTCAAAAATACCAATAGAAGCTCAAGAAAAATTTGATTTTTTCATTTATACCCCCTCTGAGCCCTTGAGGGCTTCTTCCATCAGGGCGATTTTATTGACCCGCTCAAATGAATATAAAGTGGTCTGCTTGGTCTGGAGGTACTTGAGGATGACGATGCCTTTTTTCAATAAACGATCTCCCTTTTCTCGTTCACTTTGTGCATAGTGCCATTGGCCATCTCGCCACAGAAAATCCGCCAAGAGGCTCAGTTGCTCATCGATCAGCTCTCTTTCTTCCGTAAGCCATTTTATCAAATCAGGCTCTTCGGTATACATCAATTGATCCCGGGAGAACTTAAAGTATCCATTATAGCTTTTCTCGAGTAAAGTCTGGGCCTGGTCAAATTCTCCTTTGCCCGTCAGTCCCATCAGGGTAGCCAGCACCTGGGTGGCCTCTTCAATCATGCGGAGAAAATAATCTCGTTGAATCATGTTTTTTCTCTAAACCTCATTCCATTTTTATCACCCGGGCTGAATAGGACTTTTCTCCATCGTTGAGATGAAGATGATCCACGCCCTCAGTCAGGTAGCTAAAATTAAGGAGAATTTCTTTCTTCCCTGGTTTCATGCAGCTCAATCAATGGGGAATGCGCCAGAAGAGATCATCAAGGGAAAAGAAAGGAATGGGGAACTACCCTCTCCTGAAACGCCAGAAATATGCAGAGCCACTTAAGGGAGAGTTTATGTTGGCCACAGCGGGCATAGGGGAATGGAGTACAACATATAGACCTTTGGCTCCAAGGCCATAAAAAAAGCGTCCTCCCGTTTCTGGAAGGACGCTCGATTATTTTTACAAAGAGATTAGTGTTTAACTATGCGCTGGCTACTGACCGTTTCTCCTGCGACGGAAAGTCGCAACAGATACATGCCACTGATCAGACGGCCGGTACTCACATTCAGGGTATGCGCGCCTGGCCCCAGGTTTACATCATCGTACATGAGTAAGCGGCCCCATTCGTCCAGGATTTCCCATCTCAGGAGTTGCTCCTCAGTAGAGCTGATATCCAGATTGATATCCCCTTGGGTAGGATTCGGATAAAGGGAAATCAGCTGCAGGGTCTCCGTCTGAAGGAGCAATACCTCCACGATTTCTGAGAGCGATTCCAGTCCATTCTGGCCCTCTCTACGAATGCGGTAGCTGTAGCGGATATTCGGCTGTACTTCATCGTCCTGGAAGAAATACTGTCTCATATTGTTAGACTGCAGGGTGGGCTGCTGCGAAATGGCCACATAAGGTCCCCACTCTTCGCTCCGCTCAATGTAGAAGGTTCCATTACCTGGCTCCTGATCTACCCACCAACTCAGCATCACATTGTTGCGGTTGGTTACCTGATAACTCAGCCCGGTAATTTCCACGGCAGAGGTAACGGAAGAGGAACAGGAGTCTGTTACCGGTGGCGTGCTAGCCTGGCAGTTGAAGATGGCAAAGTCATAAACGGTTACCACTACCTGGGTTCCTGCCGGATAGTTTCCGTAAGAATAAGTACCTGCAGGCAGGCCAAATACTACCGGAGAGAACTGATCATCAAAGATCTGGAACAAGCTACCGGTGCCACTGAAGGTTACCACTACTTCGAAGGTAGAGTCAGTCAGACACTGGGTATAGAAGCTATCCAGCGAGATATCACATACCGGCACGGGGGTACAGTCAGCGGTTACCGGTCCTACAGTCTGGGTACAACCAGCAGAATCAGGATCCGAAACGGTGAGCAGCACATCCGTACTGTTCAGGTACTCCCCGAAGGTGTAGGTTCCTGGGGTCAGTCCGGTCAGGGCAGGAGAGCCCTGGTCATCGGTGATCTGGAAGTTGCTGCCCACTCCGGTAAAGCTCACACTCAGCTCGAAGGAAGAGTCTGTCTTACAAACGGCCTGGAAACTATCGATGCTTACCGTACAGGCTGCTGGTGGCGTACAATCTGCGGACTGCAGGGAAGTCATCACCATACATCCACTGATATTGTCATCCGTGATGATCAGCTGAACCGAAGAATTATTAGCATAGCTGCCATAGGTATAGGTGCCGGCGGTTACGGAAGTGAGGGCTGCGCTGCCCAGATTATCCGAAATCGTATAGCTGGAACCGGTGCCTGTGAAGCTCACGATGACCGCGAAAGTGGTGTCGCTGGTACATACCGTGCTGGCAGATGTGAGGTTGATATCACATACCGGAGCCGGTGTACAATCCTTGGTAACCACGGCAGAGGTATCCATACAGGCGGCAATGTTGTTATCCATGACCGTAAACTGTACCTGGGCATTGTTGGCATAAGGGCCAAACAAGTAGGTACCAGCAGGAATACCGGTCTGCGTCTGTCCACTTTGATTATCCATCAGGCTGTAATCCGTACCTGTACCTGAAATCGTAACGCTCACGTTGAACGAAGAGTCGCTCACACATACAGCCACTACGGAATCAATCTGAACATCACAGATAGCTGCTGGCGTACAATCCAGGCTCATCGCCGCTGTAGTAGCGGTACAGTTGGCAATATTGTTATCGCTTACCGTCAGAATGACCAAGGTATTACTTGGATAAGACCCTACGGTATAGGTTCCAGGAGCGGCATTGGTCAGGAAGGAATTCCCCTGATCATCTATGATAGAATAGCTGCTTCCGGTCCCGGTAAAGGTCACACTGATACTGAAGGTCGAATCACTGCTGCAAGAAGGAGTAGCCGCAGAAATAGCTACATCACATACAGGCGGTGGTGTACAATCCTGGGTAAGGCTTGCCGTACTGGCTGCACAGCCGGCAATATTATCATCGGTTACCGTCAGCACCACGGAGGTGTTGTTGGCATAGGAACCTAGCGCATAACTTCCTGCTGCCGTGGCCGTCAGTAAAGTATTGCCCTGGTTATCGGTTACCGTATAGCTGCCGGTGCCACTGAAAGTGATATTTACCTCGAAGGTAGAATCACTGGTACAGACGGCAGAAGCCGAGTCAATGGCGACATCGCACACCAGCGGAGGCGTACAATCCTGCGTCAAACTTGGCGTACCGACCACACAGGCGTTGAGGTTATCATCAGATACGATCAGCACCACGGCTGTATTGTTCGGATAATTTCCTACGGTATAAGCCCCTGGCGCTACGCTGGTCAGGAGTACATTCCCGAGATTATCCGTAACAGTATAGCTGCTACTGGTCCCGCTAAAGCCGATATTTACTTCAAAGGTAGAATCGCTATTACATACAGCCGTAGCCGAATCCAGGGCTACATCGCATACCACGGGTGGTGTACAATCGGCTGTAATTCCGGTAACTGTGTCTGCGCAGGCCACAACTCCCGGGTCAGTTACAATAAAAGTTACATTGGTATTATTGGCATAGGAACCGAAGGTGTAGGTTCCTGCACTCAGGCCTACCAGCGCGGTCGTACCCTGATCATCAGACAGGGTGTAATTGCCCGCCGGACCTGAAATGGTTACCTGGGCCGCAAAGGTAGAATCATTGAGACAGTGGGTGTTTACACTGTCAATGGCTACCGTACAAGGAGGATCAGAGCAACTGGTATTGCAATTCAAGTCTCCAATGCCGCTGTAGGTTCCTCCATAGAACAACCAGCCACTGAGACCAAAATCACCGGTTTTATCGTTGGCACCAATTCCCAACTGAAATCCGTAAAAACGGTCGGCAGGACGATGACTCAACGTCAGCGTATCCCCGGCGTAGAATGAAGTAGGAACCCCCGTAAGGCGGCTCTTTACACTATCCAATTCCCAAAAGGTCCAATCCTGCACATTGGCAGATACGACGGCAGCAGGCACATACTCTGCCTTAATCCATCGCCCTAAACTCGTCCAGGCTTGATAATCCTTTTCTTTCTCCAACCAAATATCTACATCCCATTCATAGTTGTTCACCCATTCGTGAACCACTCTACCCGTAATACGAGCAGTGTCATCATCATAGATGGTGAGCTTCCCTCCCTGGGCGTCCCAGAGAAAAATTGCACTGGATACCCCTGGTAATCCCGGCAACCATAGCGCATGCCCATTGACTGTAGAATACTCGGTCAGATCACAAACCTTAACCACGGCTTGTGCCTGAACCTTACTACTCAAACCCCACATTAAGAGGAAGGCCAACGTTGGTGCGCAGCGATAAAAGAACGTAAGCGGCTTTCTCATTTCTCGAAAAAAAACTTAATAAACGTGTTTCATAAAGACCTCAAGGTCTAACCTTCTGAATAAACAGATCACCACCTCTATCTAAGAGGCAGCCTAAATGCTCAAGTGTTTGGTGGGTCCGGAATGTTTAGGTAGGAAAGGGTGAGCAATTCCTGAAGACATTAGGAGTAAGAGCAAGAACTTACATCCCGGATCAAAGGCAGCAAATTGTATGCCTTAAAGGTATCATATTCTGCCCTTTTTCGCAATTGGGAGTCTGAGGAAAATTGCGAACCGCGATGTGACCCCACTTATCCACTGATTATGAACAAGATACTGATTTTTATACGAAAAACCGAAGTATTCGAATTTTTTAGATATCCTCTTCACAAATCATTTTATTTTCCCAGCTCTTTCACCCCACTGTGCTATAAACAAGCCATATTCGACCAAAAACTTCACATTTGGTTAAGAACCTTACATACCAAATAACGACTCACCTTTCCGCAGAAAGGGAGGGAAGAGAAATAAACTGGGATTTACAGAGAAAGCAGACCGGAGGATTTGTGGTCTGATGATCAGCTGAGCAAATAGTGTTCCAGATTTTCCAACCGGGAATTATTTCATACAGAAGATTATCCTCATTTTCCGATGAGACAGCTGCTCCAGGCCGGGCTAGCCTGGGTGGCACGCCTATTTTTCAAAGGAGGGAATCTGGTCATAGACCAACTGATGCAGACGCTTAGTGAACTGCTGATGATAGTAACTACGGTTTTTCCGACTCGGATAAACCCGGTTGCTGAGAAACACTACCAGGAGGTTGTATTGAGGATCTGCCCACACAAAGGTTCCGGTGAACCCGGTATGCCCAAAACTAAAAGGACTGGCCTCATTCGACATATAGCGCTCCTGCTCTTCTGCCAGCGGGGGTTTGTCAAAGCCCAGCCCGCGCCGGTTGCTGTTTTCGGGATATTGATAGTCCGTAAATTCTTCAATGACTTCGCTGGCGATGAGTTGTTCCCCTCCGTAGCTCCCCCCATTCAGGTACATCTGAAATAGTTTGGCGAGGTCATTGGCATTGGAAAAAAGCCCGGCATTACCTGAGACGCCTCCCAGCATGGCTGCGGCTTCGTCATGAACATAAGCTTTCACCAGTTCCTTCCGAAAAACCGAATCTCGCTCCGTAGGCACGATTTCATCCGCCGGGAACTTCTCCCAGGGATTAAAAGTCAGGCGGCGTGCCCCTAGGGGATCATAAAAGTATTTGCGTAAATAGGCACCAAATTCGTGCCCAGTCAGGTTTTTTACAATTTCCGGATAGATCAGAAAGGAAAGACCAGAGTACATATATTCAGTATTCGCATAGAGCGGAGATTTGCGAATTTGCTGATACATCTTGTCTTTAAAATCTGCTCTCAGATACAAGTTTTCATACACCCGTACCGGATAACGCGCACTGGAATCCTCTCGGAAATATTTGCGTTTATAGGCCCCTCTGCCGTTGAGGGTTTTTTTGTAAAAGGTAATATAAGGCTGTAAACGAGCCTGATGAGCCAACATTTCCCGCATGCTCAGGCCTGCTTTATCCGTACCCGACCAATCGGGCCAGTATCTCAGCATAGGCGCATCCAGGCTCAATCGCTCATCTTCCACCAGTTTCATCAGGGCTGGTAAGGCCGCCGAAACCTTGGTCAAAGAAGCCAGGTCATATAAATCTGTCGATTTAACTTTTCGAAGTTCATCATAGGTATGATGGCCATAGGCTTTTTCATACACCACCTTCCCATCTTTAGCGATCAAAACCTGACATCCCGGGAACATTTGCTCCTCAATCGCATCCTCCACCAGCTTGTCCATTTGAGATTCCAGCATGATGGCTGACCAACCCACCTCTTCAGGGACGGTGTATTTTAAGCGCCAATCTCCATTTAAATGGAGCCCGTTGCCTTTATGAAATTTATTTTCCACCGACTCGGTCAACCGGCCTCTCCCTTGTACCGCCCCAAAGATCAGCTGAGCAGCCAGGGATTGCACGGAAGGCACATCATAATGGGCCACCACCAAGGCACTGGATTTTTCAATTTCAGGAAAATAGGCAAGCGAGGATGGCGGGCCAAAAACCATCAGGACCGCGCGGCCAGACCGAGCCAGTTTACTTACAAAATCCTGCCAGGCTACTTGCTGAGAGGGAGCCAGGGACTGCCACCTTTCCAACTGATGGATGCCGACAATGTATAAATCATTGCCGCCCATCCGGAAAGACATTTTATCAATGGAATCAGCGGGACTTTCCCAGTCCAGGCTTACCCGACGGCCAATGGCATAGGTACCGATTTGGTCTTGCCATACGGTCTGCTCACCTGTGCCAATCGAAAAAGCCAGGAATCGATGCCGGTCCAGATGCTGCAAGGGCAGCAGGTCCTCGGCATTTTTCAATACCGTGAGAGACCGTTCAAATTGCTGAAGCCGGGCAACCTGGCTCTCCTGAGAGGAGCGCCGGTATATCTGGGCGGATATATCAAGAGAACAACCAAGAAGGCAGATAGCAAGGAGGGAGGATAGTCGGTAATCTGCGAACACTTGCATGGGGCTATAGATAGCTAACGGAAAGGTAGGGCTTTTTCTTTTAAAAAATTTGCCATTCTCTGCAAAGCTTAGGGCGAATTACGCAAGGGACCAGGCATAAATCGGAATATTTCGGCAAATATTTGCATAAACATGCATGTATATTCAACTTTTTGCGTACATTTGCGTACAAACACGCAGATACTGGCTAAAAAGCGCAAGAATGCTCAAAGAAGAAAGACATAGCTTTATCCTCGAAGAACTCAGACTTAAGAAGAAAGTCCTCACCTATGAGTTGAGCGAAGCACTTGAGGTTTCGGAGGATACCATTAGAAGGGACCTGAAAGAACTTGCCGAGATCAACCAGATCAAGAAAGTGCATGGAGGGGCCGTGTCCCATTCCCTCAACCCCTATGATTATAAGGACCGCCAGATTTTTGCCCAGGACGAAAAAATTCAGATTGCAGAGAAAGCCCGCCACCTGATCAAGCCGCACCAGGTGGTGATCATGGATGGAGGGACGACCAATCTCGAACTGGCCAAGCGACTGCCCCGGGAATTGGAGGCGACCATTTTCACCAACAGCCTGCCTATTGCGGTAGAATTAAGCGATCACCCAAAGGTGGAAACCATTTTTTTAGGCGGGAAGCTGTTGAAAAAAGCCCAGGTTACGGTAGGAGAAGAAGTAACCCAGATGTTGGATGGCCTGCGGGCCGATCTCAGCTTTCTCGGGACCAGAAGCCTCGACCATGAAAAGGGCATTACCGAAATCGACCGGGAAGAAACCCGCATCAAAAGAGCCATTATTGCTGCTTCTCAAGCCATGGTCTCTTTGGTGATTGCAGAAAAACTCGGTACAGAACAGCCTTACAAAATAGGAGAGACCAGTCAAATCAGCACCCTGGTCACCAGTTTAGATCCACAAGACAAACGCCTGGCACCCTTTCGGTCGCTGGGCATCGAAGTATTATAACGTATCATTCAACCTCTCAGCCATTTATGCAAAATCAAACGATGGTAAGCCCGCAAAAGCAACTAAGCAATCCGTATGAGAAAATCCCTACCCGGGTTTTCGAAGCCTCCAGGGAAGCCTCCCAGAGTGTAGCTCGGGAAATCGCTGACCTCATCCGGGAGAGAAACCTCCTGGGGAAGCCTACCGTCCTGGGTCTGGCCACTGGCTCTACGCCCACTGCTGTCTATGATGAACTCGTCCGCCTGCATAAAGAGGAAGGGCTTTCGTTCGAAAACGTCATTACCTTTAACCTGGATGAGTATTACCCGATGGAGCCGACAGCCTTACAAAGCTATCACCGCTTCATGCATGAGTACTTATTCGACCACATCGACATTTTAAAAGAAAACATTCATATCCCCGATGGGACCCTTGAAGCCGCAGATATTCCCGCATATTGTGAAGCATATGAGGAGAAAATCCAGGCCGTTGGGGGTCTGGATTTTCAGTTATTGGGGGTGGGGCGTACGGGCCACATCGGCTTCAACGAGCCAGGCTCTACCCTGGCTTCCCGCACGCGCCTGATTGCCCTGGACCATATCACCATCCGGGACGCAGCTTCTGACTTCTTCCACCAGGAAGCGGTTCCCCGTCGGGCCATTACCATGGGGGTTGGTACCATCATGGGCGCGAAGAAAGTCATCCTCATGGCCTGGGGAGAAGGAAAAGCTCCCATCATCCGGGAGACCGTGGAAGGCACCATCACTGAATTGGTGCCCGCCACCTACCTCCAAAACCACCGCAATGCCGAAATCATTCTCGACCAAGCCTCAGCCGCTGAACTTACCCGGCTGAAAGCCCCCTGGTTGATTGGCTCCTGCCAGTGGGATGATGAACTGATTCGCCGCGGGGTCGTTTGGCTCTGCCAAAAGCTCGACAAAGCGATCCTCAAACTCACCGACGAAGACTATAACGAACACGGCCTGGGAGAACTCATTGCCGAGCATGGTCCAGCCTACGACATCAATATCAAAGTCTTTAACCTCCTACAGCACACCATCACCGGTTGGCCAGGCGGCAAAAAAGGAGACATCCAGGATCGCATTCCTGAACGCCGGGGACCTTTTCCTAAAAGATGTCTGGTCTTCAGTCCCCACCCAGACGATGATGTCATTTCCATGGGTGGTACCTTGATTCGCCTGGCCGACCAGGGACATGAAGTCCACGTCGCCTATCAAACCTCCGGCAACATCGCCGTCTTTGACGATGCCGCCATCCGCTTCATCGACTTTGCCCTGGACTTTAGCTTCCAGTTTGATCAGGACTCCAAAAAGATTGAGAAGCTCTACCATGAGAGCCGCTCCTTCCTAAAGAATAAATATCCTGGTCAGCCGGACAGCCCGGAAATACAATACATCAAAGGCCTGATTCGCCGGGGAGAAGCCAAGTCAGCTTGTCGCTACTGCGGAATTCCAGATGAGCATGCACACTTCCTGGATATGCCTTTCTATGAGACCGGGCGGGTAAAGAAAAAACCCCTGGGGGAAGAGGATATCCAATTGGTGGTAGACCTGCTTCAGGACATCAAGCCACATCAGGTTTACGCGGCAGGGGACCTTTCAGACCCTCACGGCACGCACCGAGTCTGCCTGCAAGCCATCTTCATAGCCCTGGACCGACTGAAAAATGAGGAGTGGATGAAAGACTGTACCGTGTGGCTCTACCGCGGTGCCTGGCAGGAATGGGGTATCTCTGAAATCGAAATGGCCGTTCCGATCAGCCCGATCGAACTGAAACGCAAGCGGGAAGCCATTTTCAAACACCAGTCTCAGAAGGACAGCGCCTTATTCCCGGGACATGATCCCCGCGAGTTCTGGCAACGGGCCGAAGATAGAAACCGTCAGACAGCCAAAGACTATGACCAACTGGGCTTACCAGAGTACGAAGCCATCGAGGCCTTCGTCCAATACCACGTGGAATAATTAAGATTTGGATAGCACAGAGAGCAGGAAAAGAAGTTTTCTTTTTCCTGCTCTTCTGTATTTTTGAAACTGGCTATTTAAGCCCTCGGCAACCTAAGCATATATGAATTCGAAAAGCACTGAGTCCCCATCGAACTATGATCATCTGGAGCAAATGTCCACCCAGGAGTTGCTTCAAAATATGAACCAGGAGGATCGCACGGTCCCGGAGGTGGTAGCAGGGGCGATCCCCAACATCGTGCCTTTGATCGATGCCATCGCCGAAAAGATGAAACAGGGAGGACGCTTGTTCTATATGGGTAGCGGCACTTCCGGTCGTCTGGGGATCGTGGATGCCTCGGAATGCCCGCCTACTTACGGGGTGCCACATGGGCTGGTCATTGGCTTGATTGCCGGAGGGGAAGCAGCCATCCTCAAGGCCGTTGAGTTCGCCGAAGACTCACTAGAACAAGGCTGGAAGGACTTACAAGCGCATGCCATTTCCCCTCAGGATGTGGTGGTAGGGATCACGGCCAGCGGCACGACGCCTTATGTCTTAGGGGCCATGAAAGCCTGCCGCCAACACGGCATCATCACCGGGGGCATTACTTGTAACCATCAGGCTCCGCTGTCTGAGTTGGTAGATTTTCCCATCGAAGTCGTAGTAGGGCCTGAATTTGTAACTGGCAGTACCCGCATGAAGGCAGGCACGGCCCAAAAGCTGGTCCTCAATATGATTTCTACCTCCGTCATGATCAAACTGGGACATGTCAAAGGCAATAAAATGATCGATATGCAGCTTTCGAATCAAAAGCTATGGGACCGGGGGGCACGCATGATCGTTGAGGAAACGGGCATTCCCTATGCAGAAGCCCAGGCCTTACTGGAAAAGTATGGCAGCGTCCGAAAAGCTGTAGAAGCAGTGCGCAAGCGTCCTTAAGGCTCCAAAGGCAGGGCAGCAGCCCCGGAAATTTTGCCCAGCCCAAGCTTCTGCACATAGCCGATCACCCGACTATGGGCTTTCTTCAGGCCAGGTGGCAAGGCCAAGACCACTTCTCCCCTCCCCGATTTATCAAGACGGACACTGCGAAAATTCCTGACCACATGGTCATGAGTAAGGGTGCGTCCGCGGTTTTCCCCTCGATTGATGTGCTGACTAAGCTTAGATTCCGTCAAGGCCAGGTTAAGAACCTGATGGTCGGTTTCTCCCGTTACCTCCCAGGCTATCTTGAGCGAGTCTTTCGCCAAATGGGGACGCATGCTCAGTTGCAGTTGATGTAAAGCAGCTTCTTCCAAACCCGCTTGCATAGCCATGCTCGCCTCCCCTTGCCGACTCCCCACAAATTCTCTTTTCCCGTTTACCACCATTTGAGGCGTATAAGGGCCTCCGTTGCCTAATCGGCGGGCGTATGCACGCTGACGATCCGAAAAGGCTTTCTGGCTGTAAGGGTCTTTCCACCCCAGATAATTCCAGTAATCCACATGAAACGAAAGTCCATAGACGGGCAGCCCTTTGGTCAGAGCTTCCTCCATGGTTTGGATCAGTAATCGGTCCGCTGGGGGGCAGGAACTACAGCCCTCAGAAGTGAATAGTTCCATGATTACGATGCCCTTGGGTTCCGCTACCACTTCTTCCTCCAAGGGGCCGACTTGATAGTTAGGGCTTACCCCCATCAATGCCCAGCCCACCAAAAATACCAACGCCAATGCCCCTACCACTTTATTCATAAAGCATCTTTTTCTCCTAAGATAAAGGGAGGCTTGAAAATCAAATGTCCTGTAGGAGACCAGTCGCATCTTTAGAGCGAGGCTTTCAAGTCATCCACTTTGTCCTGGATTTTCAAGAAGAATTTATTGCGCATGCGTTCAGAATAGGTACTGATCAGGTCAGATTTACGCATGATGTTCTCCAGCCAGTCTCTTACCCTGCGGGCAAAATCCGGATTGGTGGTAGAGAGGTATTCAATGGAATTATAAATCAGGAAGGTACGGGTAAACTGTTCCGTTTCTACCGAAATGACATTATCAATGAGAATGAGATCATTATAGTAGAGCTTGAAATTTTCCACCCGATTCTGTGGCTGATGACCGGAAAGGAATTTATAACCTAATTCAGCCTCCAGTTTGAGATGCCCAAATAACTCTTCTACTTTTTCGATGAGTTTGATAGCATCGCTTTTTTGGGCAAAAAGACCAGAGTCATAGTAATAGCCAATTTGCTTAAGAAAACTAAAGGAGGTCTCCTCATTCCAAATTTCGGTGGTAGGGATCAGGCTATATTTCTCTGCGATTTGGCGACAGAGAGAAATGCAGCGCTCTTGCTTTTCATTCTCTATTTCCAGAGAGAATCTTTGGCCCGCCAAATCCGGATCGCCAAAGATGGTGCTGCGCCAGAAAAACATCTTAAAAAGCACCAATTCAGGATATTGGTACAGGTGAAAAACCGGAATGTCTTTGGCAGAAAAAAGGCTTTCCTTGACGTTCATCTTGAGTAAGCCGCCAAAGGTATGTAGCAGTTCCTGCAAATAAGTTTCAAAATCAAGGTTGGATTCCCGCATGCCCGAAGGCTGAAAGACCAGGGATTGGCTATTGGTCTCATGCAGGATTTCGTCCATGGAAATCCGGAAGTGTTGGCAAAGCAGGTTGGTTTCGTCTAGCCGGAGCGGCGTCTCTGAACGCAATCTTCGATAAACGCCATCTGTGCTAATACTCAGGATATCTGCTACTTCATCTACAATAGAGGTGTGAGGGGGCAGGAGCTCTTTGATTTTATCAAAAAGGACCGCCTGAACGTCTTGGTGATCTGCCATGCTCCGCGCGTTTTACATTGCTTTGCCCGCAGGAAAATGGAACGCCCCTGAGTTCAGGACCTGGGGGAGGATGCATTTGCCTACTTTATAAACATTAAAAGTAGCAAAATATCCCAAAGTCCAGAATTCAGGAGCGATTTTTTGTACGAAAGGCGCAATCAGCGCTTCCTATTCAGAGCGTAAAGCATCCACAGGATTTGCCACAGCCGAGCGGTAAGCCCGGAAACTGATGGTCAATAAGGCGATCAGTAAGGCCCCTAATCCCGCGAGGATGAATACCCCTGCTCCAATTTCAATTCGATAGGCATAATTCTGTAACCAGGATTCCATAAAGTACCAGGTAACAGGCACGGCGATTAGTACCGATAACAAAACCAGAAGACTGACTTCTTTGGCAAAAAGCCCCATGACCTGTACCACGGAAGCACCTAATACTTTGCGGATGCCTACTTCCTTGGTCCGTCGCTCAGCCGAAATGGTAATCAGGCCAAATAAGCCCATACAAGCAATCAACACTGCCAGACCGGCAATCACCAATACCACTTCACTAGCTTGACGGTCGCTTTCGTAAATTTCTGCAAAATGAGCATCCAGAAAGGTGTAATCGAAGGGTAATTCGGTGCCACTCGCACGCCACACCCGCTCTATTTCAGCCAGTTGGCTGCTCACCTGATCTCCTTTGAGTTTGACCTGCACCTCACTGTAGCCCCAGGGTTGAATGGACAGGGCGAGGGGATTAATGCCCTCATGGAGGGAGTTGTAATTAAAGTCTTTGACCACGCCTACTACTTTGCCCCAGTCTTCGTTCCAGGAAAATTTAAAGTCCTTGCCAACGGGATCTTCCCACCCAATCTTTTTGGCCAAGGTCTCATTTATGATGAAGTTCTGTCCCGCATCTGAGGCGTAGGATTCAGAAAAATCCCGCCCGTCCAGGAGTTCTATTTCATAAAAACTCAGGTAGTCATAGTCAATGTTCAGGTGAGAAATTGATAAGCCCTGGCTAGCAGAATCATCTCTGAAACTAATGCCCGTCTGGTGAATATTATTGCCCAATCGCTGACCGGAAGCCGTTACGGCTTTCACCCCTGGTAAGGTCAGCAACTCATTTTTCATCGCCTCAAAGCCCTGGTTGACATTGCGGTCGGTCGGCAGTAGCATGACCTGCTCACGGTTAAAGCCGGCATCTTTGCCCAACATAAAGTACAGTTGCTGCGCGGTGAGAATGGTTCCCACGATCAGTGCGGAAGCAATGGAAAACTGTAGCACTACCAGGACGTTCTGTAAGGAAACGCGCTTATCTCTAAAAAGCGTAGCTCCTTTGAGGATTTCGGCAGGCTGAAATCCAGAGATAAACAACGCAGGATACACGCCTGCCAGCAGGCCTACTACGAGGGTACCGCCCAAAATCCCGGCAATCCAGGAAGGCTGCAGGAGCTGGACCATGCTGATTTCCCGATGGGCCAGGTCATTTAACCAAGGTAAGGCCAGGCCGGTTACCGCCAGGGCCAACAACATCGCAAAAGCTGCAAAGACCAAAGATTCCATCAAAAATTGTCCGGCCAGGTTCCTACGGGTACCCCCAATGGTTTTGCGAATTCCCACTTCTTTGGCCCGGCGCTGGGAACGGGCCGTGGTAAGGTTCATAAAATTGATGGCGGCAATCAGCAGGACAAACAGTCCCAGGTAAGTAAAAACGGTGATGTAGGTCCCGTTAAATTTCTTTTCGTTTTGATAGTCATGGGTTATTTCAGTAGAACCCAGATGTATATCAGCCAGGTTCTGTAAAAACAGCTGGTATCCCTCCGGCGCATCTTCCCCCATATAGCGGATGAGAAAATCCGGAAATTTGGTTTCCAGGTTTTTGATATCGACTCCTTCGGCCAGTTTGAGATAGGTATTCAGCCAATTGCTGCCCCAGTTTTCCATCCAGCGATTGATGGTCTCTTCTCCTACGGTGGACATGGAAATCAGGCCATCGAACTGCAAATGCGACTGAGCCGGGACATTTTTCACTACCCCGGTAATGTTGAACATGGTTGTATCTCCATTCCGGTCGGCCAATTGCTCGCCTACCACATCCGTACGACCAAAAAACTTTATGGCCGTTTCTTCGGTGATCACTATGCTGTTAGGAGGCAGCAAAGCCGTGCTTTCTTCTCCGTAAAGCCAAGGGAAGTCAAAAATGTCGGTAAAAGCAGAGTCTACCAGGTATAATTTGTCGAGAAAAATCCGTTTGTCTCCCTGATCCAGCGGCACCTCCGTCCGATTGATCATACGGGTAAAGGCCTGTATTTCAGGATAGTCTTTAACCAAATTCGGGCCCATTGGATACATGGACAAGGCTACTTTCTGGGGAATGATCCCATCCCAGGTTTGCACCTCGTTCAAGCGATATACGTGCTCATGCTGGGCATGAAAGCGGTCGAAACACCGCTCATGGTTGACAAAAAGCAGGATCAGCAAACAAGCTGCGAGTCCAAGCCCTAAACCGAAAAGATTGATAAAAGAAAAGCCCAGGTAACGCCGCATATTGCGTAGGGCGATGATCAGATAGTTGCGTAGCATAATGATTGAGATGGATAGTGGGACAAACTTTCGCTTAGATAGGTTCTATTGGTCAATCTCCCTGCGGTCAATCCTGCAAAATTGGAGAATTAGCAGGAAAGACATGGCACTTTTCTGCTTCCAACCCCATGAGCTTAGCCAGATGCCCCGTGAAAACCCCGGGTAAAGGGCACAGCCGTGAGCGGGGCAAATTGCCCGGCTTCAAACTTCAGTTGGCCCGCCATGGCAATCATGGCAGCATTGTCGGTGCAATAGGCAAAATCAGGGATATAGGTTACCCAACCTTCCTGTGCACCCATTTGCTGGAATTCCTCCCGCAACTGGCTGTTGGCGCTGACCCCTCCGGCGATGGCGAGGTGCCGGACCTTATAATGTCGGGCTGCATCAGCCATTTTGTCCAACAAAATCCGCACGATCCGCTCCTGGTAGCTGGCACAGATATCCGCCGTATGAGTAGCCAAAAATTCAGGATTGGCTTTTTGTCCATCCCGAATCATATAAAGGAGCGCGGTTTTGAGCCCACTGAAGCTAAAAGAAAAGCGTCCCACGTCTGGGGTAGGAAAACGCCAAAAGTCTTTTCTCCCCTGCTTAGCCAATTTATCGATCTCCGGCCCTCCGGGATAGGGCAAGCCCATAAGCTTAGCCGCCTTGTCAAAAGCCTCTCCCGCTGCATCATCAATGGATTCCCCAATCACCTCCATGTCCAGATAGTCTTTCACCAACACCAACTGCGTATGTCCCCCGGAAACTGTCAGGCAGATAAAAGGGAAGGCGGGTTTGGGTTCCTGGATAAAATTGGCCAGGACATGGGCTTGCATGTGATTCACCTCGATGAGGGGAATGTTCAGGGCCATGCTCATGCTCTTGGCGAAACAGGTGCCAACCAATAACGCGCCCAATAAACCCGGCCCCAGGGTAACGGCAATGCCATCCAGGTCCTGTGGGGACAAGTCGGCGTCAGCCAGGGCGTTTTGCACCACGCGCACAATCTGTTGCTGGTGGAGCCGGGAAGCCAGCTCGGGGATCACGCCCCCATACTCCGCATGCTGCAATTGGGAACTGATGACATGGGACCGCAATGCTCCTTCCGCCATGACGGCAGCTGAGGTCTCATCACAGGAGGATTCTATCGCTAACAATTTGGCCATAAACGACACGGATGTACATTGGGCCACAAATTTAGGATATTCGCAGAACATTCCTGCCGGTTTTCACGCATAAAGAGATATAGCTGAGCGTTTTACTTATTACTGGCAGCTTTTTCCCTGTATATTTGTCTCTTGTAAGGCTCTGGAAGCAAAAAGGCAGATTTCTTTCCCTACTTACGTATTATTTTGGACCCTTTGATTTGAGGTATTGAAACAACGCCTGAGAAAGATCAGTAAGTTTTTTTTCATCCTGGCTGGCTGCCTGGCCGGCTTACTATTGGCGCTTTTTCTCCTGATCCGCGTGCCTACCGTGCAAAACTGGCTGGTTAGTAAAACCACTCAAATCCTGGAAGAACGTCTGGGTACAGAAGTCTCGCTATCAGAAGTCGATTTCGGTTTACCTTCCTATGCGGTACTGCGGGATTTACATCTCTCAGATGCCCAGGATCAGACCCTGGTCCACTTTAAGGCCTTTCATCTGGATATCCTCGATTTCTCCCTTTTTCAATATGTATTATATCCCGAGCGAGTCCATGAACTTCATGTGGGGACCATTCAACTGATTGAACCAGAGGTCAGCCTCTATCGCAACCCCCGGGATTCTACCTTTAACTTTCAATTTCTCCTGGATTCGCTGCTTTCCCCCCGCGAAGCAAGCGGCGGTGGCACCCCTATCCGCATCAATATTTCAGACCTTAGGTTGCAAGGCGGCAGCTTCCACTATGCAGACTCCACCGCTTCCACGATTGATTCAGCTTTTGTAAAGCGGCTCAATTTCAGTCGCATGAAGTTTGACAATATTACCCTCAACGGGGGTATGACCGTGGAACCTCAGGGCAGAATCCAGATTGATCTAAGCCGACTCTATACCAAAGAGGCCTATTCCGGGCTGGAAATCAATCACCTCAGCGGAAGAATCATCAGTGATACGGTACAGACTTCCTTATCCGGGGACAGCCGGGAGGTTCGGGTAGAGCAACTGGACTTGCAAGCTGGTCCCAGCTTCCTTAAGGCCCACATTGATTTTCCCTCTTCTAGCCTGGGACGGGTTTTCGATCGCCAGTTGGATGATCGGTTTGTCCTAAATGTATACCAATCCGAAATCCACGTTTCCACCCTGGAATATCTCACCCGGCTACCCGTGAAGCTAGGCGGAAAATTTAGCCTCAATGGGGAATTAGTGGGCACCCTTCAGGACTTTCGTGGGGCCAACCTGCTCATAGGCGTAGGGGAACAAACCAAGTTCCTGGCCGATGCTCACATCCTGGATGTATTGGTTCCTGCTCAGACAGAACTGATGGTGAGTGTACGGGAAGGGCTTTTTTCCAGTCCTGATCTTCAAGCTTTAATGCCCACCCTGAGCCTGTCAGAGAATTTAATGGCCCTCCCTACCCTGCCCTTTACCGGTTCTTTCAAAGGAAAATACCGGGACTTTGGGGTCGGACTGAACTCTCACCATAATGAGGGGGAATTGGTGGCTAATCTTGATTTAAATCTCGATCCAGCATTGCCTCAGCCCGAGTTCAACGGGAGCCTGGCCGTGCGGGAAATTGATTTCATAGATATGGGATTGGGGAACATCATCCCTTCTCCTCGATTGAATTTCAATGCGGTGTTTGGCGGAACGGGCTTACGTTGGGAAAATCTGGTCGGCAGCCTTTTTGTCCAGGCGGGTCCCTCCCAATATCAAACCTATCGGGTGGATACCCT
This sequence comes from Bacteroidota bacterium, assembly GCA_038527215.1. Taxonomy (GTDB): domain Bacteria; phylum Bacteroidota; class Bacteroidia; order J057; family J057; genus JAWPMV01. The sequence continues at coordinate 6,040 of JBCBGC010000013.1, read as the reverse complement.
CACCACCGACCTCAAGTTTAACCGCACCAAAATTACCGGCGGCTTATTCGCCCGAGATCTCAACGGGCTGGCCAACCTGAAGCTCGACCTCAATCCGGAAAGCCAACCGCCTCGATTCACGGCACAGGGGACGGTTTCTCAGATAGATCTTTCCCGCTATGGGTTTTATGAGGAGCCCCTGCTAGTGGGTTCCGAGATAAATTTTTCGGTGGTAGGCGATAGCCTCGAACGCTTACGGGGCTTTATGGACCTACAAAACACCCAACTCCAACTCCCGGAGAAGGGTCGAAAACTGCAGGTTCCCCAGCTTTACGCAGACCTGAGCCAACCGGCTTTTGATGAGAAAAAACTATCTGTCCGTAGTGATCTGGTGTACCTGGATCTCACCGGAAAATTCACCTTGAGAAAAGCTAGTGAACTGGTTCAGACCTTATTCGAAGAAAGCCAGTTATACTTCAGCAATGAGGATAGCCTGATTCAGGCCTACTACGCGCAGAAAAAAATCGATACCACCGAGGTCGCGGGCAGATTTACCCTGGCCAATCAGGACAGCCTCAATCGCTTGTTTGCCTTTATGGGCTGGCCCGTGAGCCTGGCGGAGCAGGGAAAAGTTGAAGGAGATTTCCAGTTTGGTTTGACCGAACAAATCACCATCAACTGGGAGCAGGATTCCCTGAGATATGATGAGTATTTGTTCAAATCTCCGACCCTAAATTTAACGCTGCTCAAACTGGCCAATACCAATTCCCTGGCGGTCGCAGGCGGGGTGTTGGTGGACAGCATGATCCTGGCGGACAAAGTCAAATTTAATGGCTTGCGCTTTGACCTGGATGGCCTGGAAAACACTTTTGAAAGTACGCTTTTGGGCGAACAGGCCAACCAGAACAACCGCCTGCAGCTCCAGATCAGCTCAGAATTTCGGCCGGACGGCTCCATCGTTTCAACCCTCAATCCCCGGACTTCTTTTGTTCAGATACAAGGAGACGAGCTCAGGGTGCAGGAAGGAGATCGCATAGGGATGCAGGAAAATGCCATCATCTATGCTAACCAAGAGTGGGAATTCCAGAATTTGGGGCTTATGAACGATACCGCATATATGGCGGTCAATGGCTGGATCTCTCCGGATTCTACTCAAACGCTGGATATTTATATCAATGATTTCAGCCTCTCCCTGGTCAACGATTTATATCCGCTTTCTTTTGTCCCCAAAGGAAAAATCCACGCTTCTATCACCCTAAAAAACCTGTTGAACGATCCGGAAATCACCAGCTTTAGTGAACTGGAAGCCTTTCAACTGGATGATTTTGCTTATGGTGATCTAATCGCCCGGGTAAAATGGCATCAATCGGAAGGGAAAGTAAGGCTCAAAACCTCTTTGTGGGACGCTCCGGACACCACTTTAAGGGTAGTAGGATTTTATGATCTCCGCGATACGGTAGCCCCGATCCACTTTGATCTATTTACCAACGCACCCTTCCCCTTAAATTACAGCTACCCTTTTGTCAAAACCCAGCTGTACAATATTCAAGGAAGCGTAGAACTGGATCAGTTTACCATCCGTGGACATCCCCGCCAATTGATTGTGAATGGGGAAGGACACTTTGCTGATGCGGGTTTTGGGGTGGAGTATTTCAAAACAGAATACGCCTTTGGCGGCACCATTGAATTTGACAACGACCGCATTCGCTTTCCCTCGATTAAGTTGAGGGACAAAAATGGCCAACCGGCCAATTTCCGTGGGTATATCTACCACCAGGGACTGGAACAGTTCACCTTTGACCTGCAGCTGGATTCCATGGAAAACTTCCTGATCATGGACACCGAAAAGGGCGAAAACGATCTGTTCTACGGGACGATTTATGCCTCTAACGGGATCGGCTACATTACCGGTGATCTGGATAAATTGAATGTGCAGGCCATCGCAGCTCCAGGCCCCAAAAGCCATTTAAAAATCCCCATTACCTACGGCAGTGATCTTGCCAAGCCCGACTTTATTCGCTTTAAAGGGGAGGAAACCCTGGTAGGAAAGCCCATTGAAACGGGGCTTAAGGGCTTTGACCTGAACCTTACCGCCATCATGACGGAAGACCTGCAAGTGGACCTGATTTTCGATGAACGGGTGGGAGATATTATTGAAGGCAGGGGCAATGGCTCCATCCAGCTGAATATCAACGAAGCGGGTGAGTTCAGCATGTTTGGGGATTATTTTATCACTCAGGGGAACTACCTGTTTACTTCTCAGAACATTATCAACAAAAAGTTTGAAGTAAAAGAAGGGGGGCAAATTAGCTGGACCGGCGATCCCTATGATGCCCGCCTAAAACTGGATGCCATATATCCCCTCTATGCGGATGTCCGGGAATTGCTCAATGAAGAAAATCCCGTGAGGGCCCCGGTCAATGTACTGATGCATATGGAAGGCTCTCTGTTAGAGCCTGAAATTGCCCTTTCTATCGAATTACCGAATCTCAACCAGAACAATATTTCGGACCTGGCCAGCTATATCAAATCCATCCAATATGATGAGCAGGAATTGAACAAGCAGGTATTTAGCCTGATGATGTTTAACCGTTTTGCTCCGGTAGGCGGTTTTCTAGGCGGGGACGTAGCGGGGATTGGCGTAACCACCAGTATTTCAGAGCTGCTGAGCAACCAGCTAAACTATTGGCTCTCCCAGGCCATCAATGACAAAGTGAGTGTCAATGTAGGAACCTCCAATTTCCAGGACGTGAACCTCCTGGTATCCGCAAAGATGTTCAATGACCGGGTGATCATCGAGCGAGACGGGAACCTGATCAGTCAAACTGAGAATTTTTCTATCGGTAACCTCAGCGTCATCATCAAACTGTTACCCAATCCCAACCTGGAACCCCGTCAGGAAAGCAGTCCTTCAGAACTGGTCTTAGAGGTTTTTAATCGGGAAAACCTCGATTCCAAACTCAAAACCAACACCAACGAGACGGGGATTGGGATCTTTTTCAAGAAGGATTTTGACAGTATGAAGGAGCTTTTCTCCAAAAAGAAATAGCTTTTCTTCCCGAAGTATTTTTTCCAAAAACCTTTTAATTCCCTTAATTAAAAAGGTAATTTCTTAGGAAAAGCCCAGAAAGGGCTCGCTTTTTACCCGCCCCTATCCCAGAAATTTTGGCCCTCATGCTTAAGGATTTTCAGGAAAATTATGGTAGTTTTACGAAAACCCGTAGGAAGCATGGGCAAGCGAAATAAAGGCAGAAAAGGCATAGTCTATTCCACTGATCCGGATTATGATTACACCTATGACGATGAGATAGAAGCAGAAAGCCTGGAACCCCGTCAGCAGAACCTACGGATTTCCCGCCAACGCCTAAAAGGCAACAAACAAGTTACACGCATCGAAAACTTCCTCGGAAGTGAGTTGGAGCGCGCCCAACTGGCAAAGCACCTAAAGACTTTTTGTGGGTGCGGGGGAACCGTTAAAGATGAAATCATCCTCATTCAAGGAGATTTTATAGAAAAAATCAAAGGAGAATTAACACGGCTAGGCTATAAATTCAAGCAAGTGGGCGGATAAGCTCGTGTAAGAATTTGGCCAAACTACTTTACTATGAAACTACCTCTACCCTGCAAGCTAAAGAGCAGCCTCCTATGGGTGATGCTCGCTTTCTTTGGCCTGCATTTGCATGGACAAGTTACGGTGACCACCGGCTCACCTTATTCACAGTATGTACAAGCCCTGGAAGGCGCAGGTGTATCCATTACGGACATCACCATCAATTGTGATACCTTTGCCACCCCATCGCCTGCGATGGGTGGCTTCAATGCTTCCCTGACCACCTTAGGGCTTAATTCGGGCCTGGTGCTGACGTCTGGGGCATTGGCCAACTTCCTTCCCGGGGGTGCGGCAGGTACTTCCAACAACCAGCCTGGGGACCCTGATCTTGATGGGTTGGTGGGGACACCTTTTGACCCCTTTCCTACCAACGACCGCTGTGCCGTTACCATCAAATTTATCGCGCAGTGTCCCACGGTGAGTTTTGACTACGTTTTTGGCTCAAATGAGTATCCTACTTTTGTGGGACAGTTTGATGATGTCTTTGGGGCATTCATTACGGGGCCGGGTTACACCCCGAATACCAACATTGCGCTTTTGCCGAACAACCAGCCTGTCTCGATTTCAAATGTCAACGCGGGCAACAATGCGGCTTCTTTCATTAACAACCCTACAGGTGCATCAGGTATTACCTATAATGGTCATACCGTGGTTCTCACGGCCACGGCTACCGTAACCCCCTGTGTGGAATACACCCTAAAACTGGCGGTGGCGGATGAAGGAGACTTTGCCTTTGACTCTGGCGTATTCATCGAACCTCTGGAATGTAGTGGCTCAGCTTCCAATTCTTTGATTGTTGCCCGTAACAATAACAATCCGAATAGCAATGAAGTGGTAGAAAACTGTGTAGATGGCTTCTTCACCCTCTACAACATTCTGCCTGATTCTGTTCCTGTTACGGTGAACTACACCTTAACTGGTACCGCTACCAATGGCGTAGACTATACGATTCCGGCAACGGTTATCATGCCAGTAGGCGCGGATTCTATCAATGTCCCGGTAACCGTTCTGACTGACGGCATCCTCGAGGGAGCCGAAACGATCCAGATGAAAGTGGACAACCTGGGTTGTTTCCCAGACAGCGCCGTTATGGTGATTCTGGATGAGTTTGAAATCGACGCGGGTCCGGATGTTCAGCTTTGTTCGGGTGATCAGGCTACTATCGGCCTCGCCCCTGACTCTGGAGTTACCTATGTGTGGACCCCGCAGATTGGTCTCAACGGCCCAACGAATACCTCTCAGACTACTGTAGCGCTCACGACGACCATCCTGCAAACCTTTAACTATGTGGTTACAGGGACGGATTATAATGGTTGTGTAGATGAAGATACCGTCATCGTGGACTTTATCCCGCTGCCGTTAGCCGACTTCGGGATGGCCCCTGAGGTGTGTGTCGACGCGCCTACCACCATTACCTTTTCCCAAATCCAGCTTCCGGGTGCTCAATACATTTGGAACTTTGGTGCCAACTCTACCGTGGTTTCCGGTGCTGGAGCAGGTCCTTATGTGGTGAGTTGGAGTACCCCAGGTCCTAAGAGTGTTTCGGTTACCGTACAGGTAGGGCCTTGTGTTTCTCAAACCATCACCAAAACGATTGTTATTAATCCCATTCCTACGGCGCTGTTCAATGTGAGCTCCCAGCAGGTATGTGCCAATGCCTCTGTCGTTCTAAACTATACCGGAACGGCTAGCCCAACCGCTAATTATCTATGGGATTCGGGAGGCGGTTCTCCCGCTAACCCAGTCGGCCAAGGGCCTCATAACGTTTCCTGGTCTACTTCAGGTTTGAAAACTGTCAGCCTTCAGGTAGAGGAGAAAGGCTGTCTCAGCCCGGTATTTACCCAGACGGTAGACGTCTTTAAAGTACCTACCTCAACATTTAGTTTACCCTCGCAAGTCTGTGTAGAAAACTCTGTTCAGGTAGTATATACCGGAGATGCCGCACAAAATGCCGCCTATGCCTGGAACTTTGGGGCTGGGGCGCAGTCCACCGGCACAGGGGTAGGTCCTTACACGGTTTCCTGGCCTACGGCCGGACCTAAAACCGTAACCCTGCAGGTGGAAGAAAACGGCTGTATTTCTGCCGCCACTTCGCAGGTGATCAATGTGCTCCCTGATCCTGAGGCAGGCATCGCTCCCGTACAGAACCAGTGTTTAGGGGGTAACAGCTTCGGCTTTGTCTATACCGGAGATAATGATGTAGATACGTATTTCTGGAATTTTGGGGCGGATGCCTTACCGGCGCAAAGCCAGGCAGCTATTCCGCCAACCGTTACCTACCAGAACCCCGGCATAAAAACCGTCTCTCTGGTGGTGATTCGGGATGGCTGTATCTCTGACTCGGTCTTCGTTACCTTCGAAGTCGTACCCGAGCCTTCGGCCAACTTCAACGCCAACAACGGTGGCATCTGTTCTGATGACTGTATCACCTACACTTATACCGGCATCCCG
>JBCBGC010000012.1:28945-87739 GCA_038527215.1 Bacteroidota bacterium | reverse complement strand
AATGCCAAAGTACGACCCTGGTACGCCTGGCAGCGCTTTTTTGCCCGCTGGCTGGTTTTCCAACGCTTTCATCAGGTAAGTGGGGGTAAGGTAGAAGCGATTCTCACGGGAGCGGCTTATCTGCAACCTGAGATCAGCCGCATTTTTGCGGTAGCCGGGATCAAGGTACGCGAGGGTTACGGCATGACAGAGACTTCCCCCGTGATCAGCATCAATCGTTTTACACCCGGGCTGGTTCGATTCGGAACGGTAGGCGTACCCGTGCCCGGGGTGGAGGTCAAGATCGATGAAGCGGATGAGCAAGGAGAAGGAGAAATCATCGTCCGCGGACCCAATGTCATGCAGGGCTATTTCAAGAAGCCTGAGGAAACCGCTAAGGTATTGCAGGACGATGGCTGGTTCAAAACCGGGGACGTGGGCAAATTTGTCAAAGGGCGTTTTCTCCAAATCACCGACCGACGCAAGGATATTTTCAAAACCTCTGCTGGCAAATACATCGCGCCTTTGGTCTTGGAAAACCACTTTCGGCAGTCTTCTTTTATCGACCAAATCATGGTGGTCGGCTTTAAACGTCCCTATCTCACGGCTTTGGTTCGCCCCAATTACGACCTGCTCAAAGTTTGGTGTGAATCAAATGGCATTCACTGGACCAGCCCCCAGTATATGGCTGTCAACCTCAAGGTCCGCCAAAAACTCCTGGAGGAAGTGGAGAAACTCAATCAATACCTGCCCAACTTCCAGCGCATCAAAGAAATCCATCTCTTTCATCAGGAGTGGACCCCGGAAGACGGATATTTGTCCTACACCATGAAGTTGCTCCGGTCCCGCATTGCGACCGAGTACGGGCGGGTGATCGAGAAGATGTATGAGGGATAAATGTCTGACCTCTAAGCCGCCTCCTCCGCCGCGGGCGGGGTCTTTTTCCGGTCATAGCGCTGATCTACCATGAATTTTTGGGGATGCTTGCCCCGGATGTCCCGATAAAAATCCATGATTTTTTTCAAGTCCTCCTCCATATCTCCGGAAGGAAAAATCGGTCCGCCCACCCCTGCGGTTTTGGTAGGATAGTCCAAATAGCCCAGAGTAATGGGCACGCCGGCTTTAACAGCGATATGATAAAATCCGAGTTTCCACTCCTTCTGCAGGCTACGGGTGCCTTCGGGAGCAATGATCATGGCGAGATCTTCTCCGGTTTCAAAAAACTCCGCCATCACGTCAATGTAACTACGGCGCTTTTGGTCTTTGGCCGAGCTGCTCCGGTCAATCCACAGCGCGCCTACACTAGCCAGGATACTGCCGATGATGGGAATGCGTTTAAATTCTTTCTTGATAGCGTAGCGGAGGGGAATGCCCATTTCGCCAAAAGCGCCGATCATATACATGGCATCCCACTGGGTCGTATGAGGAGCAGCCAACATGACGGATTGACGATACGCTTCCGGAGGAGTATTGGGGGCCATTTTCCAACCGGTCAGCCGAAAGAACCACCTGAATATCTTAATCATAATCGTTATTGAGGGGCTAAAGGGCTGTGCAATGCGTCGCTAAAGATACGCAATGCCAGGGGCTTGCTGATTTTTACCGACCTATATGTGAGGAGTTAAACCGAAAAGACTTACTTTAGTTTTTGAGAAAAAAGCAAAACGATAGCCCAAAGAAGGCATTTATTTCATTCCAAACTGATTTTACTCTATGGCTGCTTCTCCTATTCAAACGCCCTGTCTGATCATTGGGGCTGGTCCTGCGGGGCTGGCCGTAGCAGGCAGGCTCAGAAACCTGAAACTACCTTTTGAACTGGTGGAGCAGCAGCAAAGTGTGGGGTGGAGCTGGCAAAATCACTATGATCGGCTGGCCCTGCACACCGTCAAGCAGTTTTCTCATCTGCCTCATTTGCCCTTTCCGGAGGATTATCCCTTGTATGTACCCAGGGAGGATTTTGTCCGCTACCTACAAACCTATACCCAGGAATTTGACATTCAGCCTCGCTTCGGACAGGAAGTAGAGCAACTGGAAAAAAGCCCGGAAGGCTGGCTGGTGCGGATCAAAGAGGGTCCTACTTATCAGACGCCCTCGGTGGTGATTGCTTCCGGGGTCAACCGGGTGCCGCATGTCCCAACCTGGCCTGAGCAGGAAACCTTTCAAGGCCGCATTTCCCACAGCAGAGCCTACCGCAATCCCGATCCTTTTCTCAAACAAAAAGTCCTCGTAGTGGGCATGGGCAATACGGGGGCAGAGGTCGCGCTGGATTTGTGCAAACACGGGGTAGAAACCTGGATTTCTGTACGCAGTCCTATCTCCATCGTGCCCCGGGATATCAACGGCCGACCGGTACAGGTGACGGCCAAGACCCTGGAAAAATTTCCATTCGGATTGGGCGACTGGCTGGGTACGCAGATTCGGAAGGTGGTGATCGGCGACCTCACCAAATACGGCGTGCCCATGTCCAAACTTCACCCGGTCCAGCAACTCCGGGAAACCGGTAAAACGCCGGTGATTGATCTAGGCACCGTCGCTAAAATCAAATCCGGCGAGATCAAGATTCTGCCCAACTTCGAACGCTTCTACGAGCAAGGCGTAGTGCTGGAAGATGGCACACAGCATGCCTTTGATCAAGTGTTGCTTTGTACAGGTTATCGCGCTCAGCTTCAGGATTTTGTCCCGCAAATAGATGAGATGCTCGATCAGTATGGAGTTCCTTCTCAGCCTGTGGGGACGGGCGTCCATCGTGGCTTGTATTTCGTAGGCTATGACAACTACAAAGTAGGCGGAATTCTGGGCACGATTTTCACGGATTCTGAGATTGTTGCCGAAGCCATCAAGGCGGCCCAACAGTAAGTTTCATATTTTTTTTCGGTAAAAAATGAGCGATCTCTATATAAGGAGTAGAGCATCGTGGAATGGGATTTTTTTACAAAAATTTCCTCCCAGACGAGTTACGTTTTTTCCATCGCTGGATACTTACCACCGATGATCGAAATCACCATCACTTTTTACAACAAATATCTAACTCGTCATTATGAAACTCCTAGTAAACAAATCCCTGAGCCTTTTCCTGCTGATCGCTTTTATGAGCACCGTATCAACCGCTTTTGCAGGGATTAATTGCACCAAGACTTATACCAACCGTACCGGAACTGTATATGCTGGCGGACCTGCCAAAACGACCATCAGACCTACTGGAAACAGCATCACGGTAAAAGTGAAAAAGACTGACGGAAGAGCCCAGACCATCGTCAATATCTACGTCAACAACCAGCGCAAATCCTTCATTGAATTCAACAACGGTAATTACACCACGGAGTACCGCAGCAGAACTGTCAATAACGTAAAAGGAAAAAGCGTACGGGTAGAAATCGTAAACCAGTCTGTAGGCAACAAATTCAGCTACCGCTTGAACATCACCGGTGTAACTGATGCCCTCGGTTCTGCCAACGGAAACCTCGCCGGTCAGGGACAAAAAACTGTCATCTACGACAAGCCTTGCAAAAATAAAATCAGAATCAACGTAACTCGCACCGGAGGAAGCGCCCGCGCCAACGTATACATCTACAAGAATGGTCGCAAAATCTACGACGAAGTAATGGACCGCAATGACCGTCCGATCGTGAAAGAATACTCCGGCGCCCGCAACGCTACCTACAAAGTCGTCATCAAAAACGTATCAGTAGGAAACTTCTTCAAGTACAGCACCTCTGCCGTTCAGAAAAACTAAGACTTAATACAGCATCCGTTTAACGAACCAACCCTCTCCGATTTCGGAGGGGGTTTTTCTATTCTACAACCTGGTCCAGCATACGGGCCAGGTCTTGGTGATAAGAAGGGAAGGTGCGGAGGTTTTTGTGCCCACCCCCTTCATAGATAAAAAATTGCTCGGGATCGGCTAAAAGGGGTTTGAGTTTAACGGCTGAGGCAAAAGGGACCACCCAGTCATCGGTGCCCTGGAAAATACAGGCTTTCTCGGGCTGTTGAGACAGGTATTGGTGGACGGGAAAAAGCGGACTGGAGACAAAGGGTAAAAAGGCCCGATATCCGTGGGTCATTACATCCTGGATAGAATAAAAAGGGGTCTCCAGCATCAGCCAGTGCTGAGGATGCTGACTCCGCAAATAAGAAGCCGGACCACTCCCCAGAGAGCGACCGTAGATCACCAGCGGACGGTCTGGGTGATGGGTTCTGGCCCACTGATAGGCCAACTCGGCACTGGCAAAAATGCTATTTTCTGAGGGTGTACCCGGGCTCTTACCATACCCTGGGTAATCGATGGCGAGGACCTCAAATCCCAAGCGGGTAAAATCTTCCGTGTACTGACCCCAACGTTGGAGGTTGTCAGCATTGCCGTGAAAATAGAGCACCAGCCCCCGGCTTTCTGCTTCGGCAGGAAAATAAAGACTGTGAATTTTGAGGCTATCAGCACCCTCTAGCCAGATTTCCTTGAAAGCATGCGGTAGGGAAAAACGGTAATCTGACTCCAGCTTTTTGGGCTGAAAAATAAATCGATGCTGAAATAAGTTGGCCAGCAATACGACCAGCCCATACAGCAACAGGGTGTAGAGCAATATGTGGGTCATCTTTTTCATGGGTTGTTCAGCCCGATCCAATCCATCCTTGAATATGTATTTCTAGCAATTTTAGCTTAAGTTAGGATTTGAATGGACCAGATTCGCTTTTCTGGTTCATCGGAAACGCAATTTACACCCAACATGAATTATATCCTTGCCACTTATCGACGTGCTTCGCTGATGCTGGCTACTTGCTTCCTGCTCGCGAATCTGGGACTGGCCCAAAAAGCAGAATTTAGAATAGAAGTTTCTCCTGAAAAACCCGTGATGAACGTGGGCGAAACGCTCCAATTGGACATCAAGGTGATCGACAGTGAAGGGAACGAAGTAAAAGATCCCGAACTGCGCTTTTATTCCCGTAACGCCAAGGTAGTAAGAGCCGATCGTAAAACCGGAGAACTCTCCGCGATCTCTGGCGGAAAAGCCGGCCTGATTATCCTCAAGCCCAGAGGAGAAAAAGGGGGCGCCCGCTTTGACATGGAAATCTCTGTCAACTTCCCGCAGCCCAAAGAAATTCAGTTTGTGGATGCACCTACCGAGGTTTACTCCGGCACCATGAATCCCGTAGCCACTCGGGTCGTGGATGACAGAGGACAATTCCGGGATGATGTTCCGGTAGAAATGAAAAGCAGCAATCCTGCTGTCGCCAGTTTTGATGCCTTTGGTAACCTTAGAGCCCATAAAAAAGGTAAGATCAACGTAACGGCTTCAACCGAAAAGCTAAAGGCGAATGTTGAAGTAATCGTAAAGAAAAATCCGGTGGTTTCGCTGGAACTCGCCAATGTAGTGCCTGAAATCAGAACCGGAGATGTCTTGCAGACCAAAGTAATCGCCCGGGATAAAGGCGGCAACGTGGTAGAAAACATGCCTATTCAGTATGCTTATCAGGGAGAAGCCCATAATCCTTCTTATACTGCGGCAGGCATGGTTGCTCAGGACGGCCGCTTCGTGGCTTACGAGCCAGGCCGCTACAGTATCACGGCCACCAGTGGTACCCAGTCTGCGACCAGCTTTGTAAATGTGGTAGCCCGAGACGTGAAACGTCCGATCCGCATGGTGGGACAAGGTGCTGTCAGCAATGCGCACACCTCTGACCTATGGGTCTGGGAAGGCGTAGACGGAAAAGACTATGCGGTAACTGGCACCTGGGGCGCCGATGGGGAAGCCTACTTCTGGGACGTAACTGATCCCGCCAACATCATTGGCATTGATACCATCAAGGTAGATGCCCGGACTGTCAACGACGTCAAGGTTTCGGAAGACGGGAAAATCTGTGTCATCAGCCGGGAAGGTGCTTCTAACCGGAAAAATGGCATTGTGATCATTGATGTTACCAATCCCCGTGAAGCCACCATCCTCAGTGAATACACCGAAGGCCTAACCGGAGGCGTACACAACCTTTTTATTTACAAAAACCATGTTTACGCACTAAGTAATGGCGAGCGTTACGATGTCGTCAATATTGAAGACCCCAAAAATCCTAAAACCATAGGCACCTTTGAATTGGCAGAACCCGGACACGCGATTCACGATGTCTGGATTGAAGACGGCATTGCCTATTCTTCCAACTGGCGCGATGGCGTAGTGATGGTTGACGTTGGCAATGGCGTAGCAGGCGGAACTCCTGAGAAGCCGGTAAAAATGGCCAGCTATGCCTATCCGAGTGGCTGGAACCATGCTGCCTTCCCTTTCAAAAGTCCTTCCACCGGGAAGTTTTATATCATCGCCGGAGACGAAGCTTTCCCCAATGGGCTCTTCACCGATGACAAGCCTACCTATGCGGGCGGATACCTGCACGTGATCGACTTTACCGATCTGGAGAATCCTAAGGAAGTGGCCCACTTCGAAGTACCGGGGGCTGGTTCCCACAACTTCTGGATTGAAGGAGAAACCCTTTACGTAGCCAACTATAACGCAGGCCTGCGGGTGGTTGATATTTCCGGAGACCTGATGGGAGACCTCTTTAAACAAGGCAGAGAAATGTCCTGGTTTAAACCTACGGATAGCAAAGGACGAATTCCTAATGCGCCCATGACCTGGGGACCCCAACCCCATAAAGGACACATTTTCATCTCAGACTGGAACAGTGGGATCTGGTCAGTCAAAATGAAGGAAGAAAAGAAAAAAACGGAATAAGAAATTCTTTCCATGAAACTCACACGGATGTTTATCCTGGGGCTAATATGTGGGGCCTTCCCGGCCCTTTTGTCCGCCCAAACCTATTACGTCTATGCGGCGGCTGAGTCGGAAGATGAAGTGGCTATCGTCAAGTTTGACGGCGAAAAAGCGGAAACCATCGAACGGATTCCCGTAGGCTATATGCCCACGGAGATCGAAGGCCCTCATGGGTTGACGGTCAGTCCTGATGGGAAGTACTGGTTTCTCACCATGGCCCACGGCTTCCCCTACGGTAAGCTGTACAAGTTTTCTACCGGGGATAACCAACTGCTGGGCACCACGGAGTTAGGCATTTTTCCTGCTTCTATGCAGATTTCTGCCGCCACGGGGCTTTTGTATACTGTGAACTTCAACCTGCATGGCAAAATGGAACCTTCTACGGTCTCAGTAGTCGATCCGGAAACCATGACAGAACTCACCAAGATCACCACCGGAGCGATGCCGCATGGCAGCCGCATATCGGCTGATGGGATGCACCACTATTCCGTGGCCATGATGTCGGGAGAGCTGTTTGAAATTGATGCCATGAACCTGGAGATCAAGCGCAAGCTGGTCCTGGATGAAGTGGAAGATGAAGAAGGGCATGCCCACGGAGGCGAGGAGGAAGAAACGCCTTACTCCGAAGTCAAGCCTACCTGGGTGATTCCCCATCCCCAAGGCGGGAAAGTCTATGTGGCGGGCAATGGCGTAGCCGAAATTCTGGAAATCGATCTGGAGCGCTGGAAAATCGTGCGTCGCCTTCCCGGCGGCAAAGGCCCCTATAACCTGGAGATTTCGCCCAATGGGAAATACATGGTCGTAACCTATAAAACGGATGCAGAGACCGGGATCTGGGACCTGGAAACCGGCATGGAACTGGCCCGGGTACCTAACAGCCGTAGGGTTTCCCACGGCATCACCATTTCGCCGGATAATAAATATGCCTTCGTAACGGTCGAAGGCATTGGAGCCGAACCAGGTTCGGTAGATGTGATCGATCTGGCCACCCAGAAGCGGGTAGCCGTGGCTGAAATCGGCAAGCAAGCCGGTGGCATCGCCTTCTGGAAAATGGAGTAGGCAGGAAAAAACAACTGCAGATTGGCAGTTTTCCTGAAAATGGCCTACCTTATTCACCCAATCGGGCCTGTCCGGGTCTTCGGAACCTGACAGGCCTTTCCATTCTACAAAAAAGCAACTAACTACTACGGGGGTTTAGAACCCCTTTTTTTATTGTTAACTACTATTACACACTTCAAACATGAATGGATTAGAAACCCTCGATTGGGTAGTCGTCGGAATTTATTTCCTGGTGATTGCTGGACTCGCGGTATGGGTCATCCGCCAAAAAACCACCAATACCGAGGATTACTTCCTGGCTGGCCGGAACATCGGTTGGTTTGTAGTAGGTGCTTCCATCTTTGCCTCTAACATCGGATCAGAGCATGTGGTCGGCTTGGCGGGGAGCGGCGCCTCGGACAAATTCCCCCTCTTGATTTATGAGCTCCATGCCTGGATCGTCTTGATGCTGGGCTGGGTCTTTCTGCCCTTTTATCAGAGAGCCGGAGTCTTTACCATGCCGGAGTTTTTGGAAAAAAGGTTTGATGCCCGGGCTCGCTGGTTTTTGTCCATCTTTTCTCTGCTGGCCTATGTCCTCACCAAAGTATCAGTTACGGTCTACGCGGGCGGCATTGTCATCTCTACCCTGATCGGGGAGCAGCTGCTTTCCCTGGGAGGGGTGCAATGGATATTGGAAGTCTTTGGCCTGGCTGACTCGGCCAATCCCGCTTTCTGGATCAGTGCCCTGACCGTGGTAGTCCTGACCGGCATCTATACCGTAATGGGCGGGATGCGGGCTGTGGTCTACACGGAGGCTTTACAAAGTATCGTCCTGGTGATCGGAGCAGGTACGCTGACTTATTTTGGCTTGAATGCCGTAGGCGGTTGGAGTGCCATGGAAGAGACGGTTGGTATAGAATACATGAATATGTGGCGGTCGGCTACCGATGCCGATTTTCCCTGGCCCTGGCTGGTTTTTACCAGTACGATTGTGGGAATCTGGTATTGGTGTACGGACCAATATATCGTGCAGCGAGTCCTGACGGCTAAGAATATTCAGGAAGGACGGCGTGGCACTATCTGGGGAGGTTTCCTCAAGCTCCTGCCGGTCTTTTTGTTCCTCATTCCCGGTGTCGTCGCCCTGGCCCTCAAGATGCAAGGCAAACTGGAATGGGAAACGGCTGACCAGGCTTTCCCGACTTTGATGGTGCAGATTCTGCCCGCGGGTTTGCGGGGACTGGTTACGGCTGGTTTGCTAGCCGCCTTGATGAGTTCTCTGGCCTCGGTCTTTAATTCCTGCTCCACCCTTTTTACGGTGGATATTTACAAAAAGCTCAAGCCTGAGGCGCCCGAGCGTGAATTGCTGCTGACTGGACGGGTAGCCACCTTTATCGTAGTGATCCTGGGCATCGTCTGGATTCCCATCATGTTGCAGATTTCCGGGGAGCTATACGAATACCTCCAATCCGTGCAGGCCTATATCGCCCCGCCCATTACGGCGGTCTTCCTGCTGGGGATTTTCTTCAAGCGCATCAATGCCCGGGGCGCCATTGCCACCCTCTTGTCAGGCTTGGTGATCGCCATCATCCGGATTACCCTGGAAATCAATAAAGACAATTACACCGACGGTAGTTTCCTGCATACGTTGGGCGATACCAACTTCCTGATCTTTGCGGCCTGGTACTTCCTGGCCATGGTGATGATTTGTGTAGTGGTGAGTTTGTTGAGTCCTGCGCAACCTGAAGATCAACTGACCGGACTGACCCGCGAAACCCTCACGCCGGAGATGATCGCAGAAAACCGCGCCAGTTACAATATGCGGGATGTGGTTGCCTCTGTCCTGGTGGTATTGGTCGTTGCGTATGTGATGATTGCCTTCTCCGGATAAAGGGGAGGGATTGGAAAGAGATAGGCCACGAATGCACGAATTAGGGACGAATAAGGGAACATTCGTCTTTAATTCGTGCATTCGTGGCTTTACCTATTCGTGGCTTTTACTCACACATGCTTCTCAATCTTCACCGGACTACCCAGGAAGCGCACCACCAGGAAGAGCAGGCCTAATCCAATCGGAATACTCAACCAGCTCGGGAAGCCATAAGCGGAAGGAATGGTCCCTACCAGGGTAGCTACGGTTCCGACCGTCAGAGCATAAGGCAACTGAGTCTGCACGTGATCAATGTGATCGCAGGAGCAGGCCAGGGAACTCAGAATGGTGGTATCTGAAATTGGTGAGCAGTGATCTCCCAGAACCGAACCAGCCAGGACACAAGCCACAGTATTGTAGAGAATCGGCAAGGCCGCATCAGGGGTCAGGCCCGCATTGAGGGAAACCTCCCAGCAAAGCGGAATCATCAGCGGATAGAGAATGGCCATGGTGCCCCAGGAAGAACCGGTTGAAAAGGAGACCAGGGCTCCGAGCAGGAAGGTAATGGCCGGAACCAGGGCGGGCGCCAGTTGGTTGCCAAACATCTCCGTCAGGAAGCCTGCCGTATGCATGTCTTCGGTTACCTTTTGCAGGGCCCAGGCCAGCACCAGGATGACCAAAGCACCAAACATGGCTTTGAATCCATATACCATGGTGTCCATGACGCGGGTGAGGGACATCATGCGTTGGCTGAGGGTGAGCAGGGCTGCGACCACCACGGCACTTAGCGAGCCCCATAGCAAGGCTACGTAGGAATCCGAATCCCCGATTACTTTAGATAATTTGGAGAAAAAGCCCGATTCAGGATCGGCCCAGGTTTCGGCACTCCAACCGGTATACAGCAAGCCAATCAATACACCTCCCACCAACACAATCACCGGAATCAAGGCATTATAGGCCTTAGGGGTAATACCCGCCAGCGGCTGGAAGTGTTTCATGCTTTCATCCGCATCCTCTGTATCCACTTTTTTGCTTACTCTTCCCGTCTGCCGAGCCCGCATTTCTGCCCGCAACATCGGACCATAATCCCGTCCGGTGAAGATGATCATGAGCATGAAAAGCAGGTTCATGATCGGATAAAAGGCATAGGCCAGAGAGTTGAGGAAAATGCCATAGGCACTTTGTCCTTCGGGGAAATTGGAGAGGAGTTTGGTTCCATCTTCAATATAGCCCAGTTCTGCCCCGATCCAGGTGGTAATGAAAGCTAAAGCTGCTACAGGAGCAGCGGTAGAATCCACCAGATAGGCTAACTTCTCCCGACTGATGCGGAGCTTGTCGGTGATAGAGCGCATGGTGTTGCCCACCACCAGGGTATTGGCATAGTCATCGAAGAAGATGACCAGGCCCATGAGCCAGGTGGCAAACTGCCCACTGGTGGCGGTCTTGGCGATGCCGGATATTTTGTCCACGATGCCTTGCATGCCTCCGTTGCGGGAAATGATGGCCACCATTCCCCCGATGAGGAGGGAGAAGAGAATCACCGAAATATGCGAGCTATCCGTCAGGGCGGAGAGGATATAAGAGTCTATGGTGGTCAGAAAACCGCTGAAGATGCCGGCCACCGTGCCTTTAGCATAAAATCCCAATACCGCCGCTCCCATCAGGATGCCGAGAAAAAGGGAGACGATCACTTCTTTAAAGATCAGCGCCAACACAATGGCAAACAGCGGAGGTAGAATAGCCAGCCAGGGCGGGAATTTGACCACATTCAGGTCCAGTTTGGTTTCATATTCTTCCCCAGCTCCTATGCTCAGGGTGGAAGCTCCTTCTTGCGGGGTATAGGAAAAACTGCCTTTCCCTCCCGCCAGTTGAATCGTTTGTGGGGTCCCATCAATCTCGAGGGCAATTTCCGGTAGATAGCTGAGCGATTCTGAGACTACGACCTCAATGGGATAGCTATTGCCTACCCGCAGGATTTTTGGATACGAAAAAGAAAGATTTTGCTCAGAAAAGGCGGGAACCTCCGGAGGCCCCAATACCTCAAGGCTATCTCCCACTGCGGTGGAGTCCTGGGCTGGGAGAATAGATGGAAAGAGGATGAGGGAGAAAAGTAGCACCCGGAGAATAGAATACCGGATCACAGGTAGGTAGAAGGTAGCTTTTGACATAGGCTTTAAATTAGGAAAAATTCCCGCGAAAGGTCAAAGATTCGTATTTTCCCTGTTATGAGTAAAACCGCCATAGCCTTGCACGGAGGGGCAGGAACCATTCTCAGGAAATACATGACCCCCGAGAAAGAACAACAATATTTAAGCGGACTGGAGGAAGCCTTAACCCTGGGAGATGATCTGTTGAAAAAAGGAGCGGCTGCCCTGGATGCGGCCGAAGCTACGGTCCGTTGCCTGGAAAATAATCCTTTGTTTAATGCTGGAAAGGGAGCCGTCTACGCAGGGGACGGTACCCATCTGCTGGATGCCTCGATCATGCGGGGCGATACCCTGGAGGCCGGGGCTGTAGCAGGGGTGAGAGGCGTCAAAAATCCGATTAGTCTGGCCCGTCGGGTCATGGAGGCTTCCGCCTATGTGATGATGATCGGAGAGGGCGCTGAAGAATTTGGCCGGAAAGAAGGGCTGGAACAGGCTCCTCCGGAGTATTTCCATGATGACCTACGCTTTCAGCAATGGCAGCGGATAAAGGATTCTGATCAGACCATTTTAGACCACGCAGATAAAGGAGAACGCAACTTTTCGACGGTGGGGGCAGTCTGTCTGGACCGGGAAGGCAATCTAGCCGGAGCGACTTCCACCGGAGGCATGACCAATAAGCGCTATGGCAGGGTAGGGGACAGTCCCATCATCGGGGCCGGCACCTACGCCAACAACGCTACCTGTGCCGTTTGCTGTACCGGACACGGAGAACCGTTTATCCGTGCTGTGGTGGCGCACCGTATTTCTTGTTTGATGGAATACAAAGGCATGGACCTGCAAGCTGCCTGTGATGAGGTAATCCATCGGGTGTTGAAGGAACTGAAAGGAGAAGGAGGTGTGATTGCGGTGGATCCGCAGGGACATACTTCGCTTACTTTCAACACGGCAGGCATGTACCGGGCCGCCCGGGAAGGAGTGGGAGCGCCGGTATTTAGCATTTACGGTCCTTCCTGAAACAACTTAGCCCGCAGCTTCGTTTACTTTTTCCATCCTCAACCTGTATCTGGATTTTCCGACGGTACCAAGCGCTGGAAAAAGCAAGACCAAATGCGAAAAAAAACCTAAATTTTTTGGCAGGGAACGCCATTTTTTGGCTAGAGAATCCCGGATCAAAATACTAACTTTATTCAACCATGCGAATCTTTTGGTGGACAGTGATTTTTTGCTGGGCCGGTCTTCTTACCGCCCAGGAACCCGGTACTTCCTACTGGGAACAGAATAGTGCGGCCCTCGATATGGAGGACGATTCGCTCTTTACCAGCTTTGGTGCGCTGGATACCGTGGTGGCAGAGTATGAATTTTTCTTCACCGCAGAGCAGCATTGGAAATCGATCAATTCCCAGATTCAGTTTTCTTTCCTGAAATACCTCTACGAAAAAGCGGGGGTCCGTAACCTCATTCTTGAAGGAGGCTATAGTTATGGTTTTCTGATCAATCGCTACCTGGAGACCGGAGACAAAAGGCTGTTGCGTAAAGTGGTCAATGATTTGCCCGTTTGTCCGGATAATCAGATGGAGATGTTTCGGAAAGTCTTCCAGTTCAACAAGGGAAAAGCTCCGGCAGACAAAATCCGCGTTTCGGGCATCGACCTGGAACACTCTCCCGAATTAGTGCTACAATGTATCCTGGCGATCCGCCCGGAAGCTACTCCGCCTGCCCGATTGGCAGGCATGATGGACCGGCTCATGGAACTCCATGAATCGCCTTATTTTGATGAGCGGGAAGTGCGTCGGTATTTTAGGAAATTAGATAAGGATATTTCCCGGAAAAAAAGCCAGTATGCATCTTACTGGGGGAAGGATTTCGATCTCCTGGAAATGATTGTGGCCAATACCCTGGAAGGGTTCAATTTTAGTTTGATCAAAGCGACGATCTTTCCAAAAAGCTGGCAGAAGCGAGAGGAACGCATGTACAAAAATTTTCTCGTTCTACAGCCCTATTTTCAGGAAGGTAAATTTTATGCTCAGTTTGGCGCCCTGCACACCGATATCAAGCAGTCTGTCTTATGGGAGTTTCCAAGCCTGGCCCATCGGTTGAATTATTTCTCTAGTTCTCCGGTAGAAAACCGGGTTTTGACCATCTCCCGCTACTTTGAGCGCATGAACGATAACTACGCCCGACTGGGAGAGTCGGATGACTTTTTGGAAATGATCGGTTCTATCCGGGAGGCCTTCCAGGAAAATGTGGTGCTGCTAAGCATGATCGGACAAGGCAGCCCGTTCACGGAAATGAGCCAAACCTTTCAGTTTATATTATACATCGACCCCGAGTTGGAGGAACAGGGGTGTGAATAAAGCAAAAGCACTGGCAGAAGTATCATGAGGATTAATCTTGCAATCTTAATCTGTTTATTGACCCTGAGTACCTCAGGGCAAAACCGGGATGATTTTATGCTTCGCCAGGTGCAGGCCATTGAAACCACCCGGGCTGATGAGGATTTTTCTATCCCTATGCTGGATTCTGTGGTGCCCAATTACCGCTTTATTTTTACAGCGGAAGAGCACTGGCTCAAAGTAAATACCCGGGTGCAGGGGCTTTTTCTCCCCTATCTCCATCAGCAGGCCGGCGTTAGAAACCTGGTGGTCGAAGGGGGATATGCCTACGGTTGGATGATCAATCGCTTTCTGGAAACCGGCGACAGCCTCTACCTCATGCGCGCCTTATATGATCCACCAACCTGTCCCCGCAATCAAGCCCGTTTTTTTCAAGACTTATACGCTTACAATCAGGAGCAACCAGAAACCAATCGCATCCGGGTAGTAGGCATTGATTATGAAAAATCGGGACACCTTGCGATTGAATGCCTTTTTCATATCCTTCCGGCCAAACCCCTCACCGCAGGCGTCAGAGATAAGGTTCGGGAACTGATGGAGATGTATGTCATGGAATATGAAGAGCGGGAAAAAGAGCTGAAGCGTTTTTTCCGGCAGTGGTATAAAGAGGTCCAGGAAAGAAAAAGAGCCTATCGCCGCTACTGGGGAGACGAGTTCCCGGTTTTTGAAATGATTCTGGAGAATACCCTGCAGGGGTTTGAATCCCCTTTGCTCCGTGAATTTGTATATGCCTACGGTGATCAGAAAAAGCGGGAAGAGCGCATGTACGACAACTTCCGCCTCCTCTTTAAGATGGGCAAATTCAATCCCGGCGGATTCTACGCCCAGTTTGGCGGCATCCATACCGAACTCAACCCCGGCATTAACTGGGGCTACAAAACCCTGGCCCAGCGCTTGAACGAAGAGCGCTACTCGCCCGTCTATCAGCAAGTCCTGACTATTTCGAAATACTTCCGTCGTTTAGGTCGTATTTATGAGAAGTTCCCTGAAGAAGAGCTTTTCCGGAATGTGATGGACGAAATCGGCTTCGACCGGCGTCAGGAAATCGTCATTTGCCGGCTGGAAGGCAATGAGGATCTTTTCCCCACCATTAGCCAGGATTTTCAGTTCATTCTCATCATTGATGAGGACATGGAATTGGAAAGATGTGAGTAAGTTATTCCGGCGCTTTTAAGGCCAACCATTCATCATCCCGTACGATAGTCAGAAACGTAGGTCCGCTTTGCCCCCCGGTAAAGATAGCGGTGTAGCCTTGTTCCACTTGTGGGTAGTCCGAGCCCGGTCCGAATGAGTGGGAAACCACCAGGTGGTTTTTGTCCGTCACCGGAAACTGATCTATAAAGGCCTTGGTATCGTCATGTCGCCCAAATTCATTGTACACCCAGAAGGTTACCGCGGGCACTGTCTTCATGGGCTGATCATAGGCCAGGTATTCCACGGTTTGGATGCACCGGCAAAACTCACTGGTATAAAGCGTATCCTCCAGCGGTAAGCCCAGTTCTCGCCAAACTTCCCCCAATTCCTGCGCCTGAACAATGCCCTCCGGACTGAGTTGGCGGGCCGTATCCGTATTACAGCTTAGGTGCCAACCATCTGGCCCATCATCAAATAAATCTTTTCCCACCCGCGCAATGGCATGGCGCATATAGATCACATGCCCGCCGTCCAGGACATCCTTGATGATGTCGGCCCGATTGCTGACGCGGATCAGCATGGAGGCCTGGTTGTTCGCGTTGCGCGTACTAGTGGCTTCCACGGTGAAGACTCCTGAGCTATCCCCTGCCGTAAACAAGCCTTCTGCACTGATGCTGCCCCCTCGATCGTTAATGAGTCGGAAGCTAGCCTCTACGTTGGTTTGCAGTTGTATGCTTTCCCCTTGACCGAGGATGAGCATTTCTTCCGGACTGATGACCAGCGTTTCTTCTTTACAGCCAGCCAGGAGCGCCAGTCCGCAAACCCATAGGACAACAAAGCGTGAGATATTCATAAGATGGATCAGGTTAAGGTCAGTGATAAGTTAAAAATCTTCCAGAAATTGGATCAGTAAGGCTCTTACTTCCACGTACTTTGATAAGACGATATTGGAAGGATTATCGTTGACATCGTGATAGTGAGGGGGGCCGCCCAGGGTGTAAATAAAGAAACCCGGAACGCCTGCCTTGAGAAAAAAATAGTGATCACTGTTCGGAGCATTGGGGCGTCCCAGCACCTTGGGAACTGCTTCCAGTTTTTCATTGGTTTTTACCAGGCGATCAAAGATGTCGGGATAGTCTTTGCCGCCTACGGCTGTGATGCCATCGATACCATTGCCCATCAGATCCAGGTTGAGAATAAACTGCGTTTTCTCCAGGGGATACAGCGGTTGTTGATTGACATAAAAATTAGAACCGATCAAGCCCGTCTCCTCTCCTCCAAAAGCGATAAACATCAGGCTATAATCCGGCTGGTGCTTTGGCTGGGTAAAATGCTCGGCCAGAGAAAGCAACATGCTGGTGCCGGAAGCATTGTCATTGGCCCCGGTAAAAATAGCGTCTTCCAACCTGCCCAAATGATCATAATGGGCACTGATGATGAGCATTTTTTCTGGCTCCTTTTTTCCCGGAATAAAGCCGATCACATTTTGCGATTGCAGGGTCGTCATCTCTGCCACCACGCGGATTTGCGCGTTTTTAGCCTTGGATTCGTATCGCGCGGCCAGGAGTTCTACGACCGGGATACCGATATTTTCCCGGGTAAAAGCCGCGGTCAGCTTCTTCTGAACGACAATGATGGCTACCGGTCCGGCTTTACGAAGGGCCAGGAGCCGATCCATCACCTTGGCCAGGGATTTATACTGGGCTTTTTTCTCAGAATCATTGGCAATTTCTGCTGGCCAACCTGCCCGAAACAGCGCCACTTTGCCTTTGATGCGCTTGTACTTCTTTTTGTTTAATCCATATCCCAGATCCACCACAGGAGCGTCAATTTCTCCACTCCCACTAAAGCGGTTGACGATAAAGTCCGTTCCAGCCTGCAGGCTTTCTTCATCTAACTGCACATGTGCCTCACTTGCCAGGTTGATTTGTAGAGGAAAAGTCTGCCAGTAAGTCTGATGGGCGGACGTCCCTCTTTGCTCAAAAGGGGCTCGTAAGCCAATCTCCAAAAATCGCTGCCCCAAATAAGCCGCGGCTTTCCGGTGTCCATCGTCCACGTATCCCCGCCCTGCCAGCGTGGGCGAGCAGAGCGTATCGATTTCCGCCCGGGCTGCTTCCAGAATCCGGGCGGCCTGCTTGTTTTGTCCCATCGTCCGCATAGCTGTCATACCTAAAAGAAGGAAACATGCGATTAGCAAAGCCTGGTTTCGGCTTCTTTTATCAAGGTTCATCATAGGAAAGGCTTGTGAATCGCAAAATAAAAATAAAGCCTGCCAAACGGTAATTTCTGGCTTTTCTCTTATTTTTATACGAAACCCAAGAAAATTCACCTCATGAAAACTTGCTTTGGTCTGTGGCTCCTATGCTGCATGGGCCTGCTAAGCCAGGGAATTGCCCAGCCTCTCCCCTTTGATACCCTCCCAGCCGGGGGCATGACCTACCTGATTGAAACCCATATCTACCTTCCCTTTAAAGGAGATACTTCCCGGATAAAACGCATCACTGCCTTTCGCTTCGAGGCAAAGGATTCCATCTGGTATATGTCCCGTCCCCTGATCCGGGAGGAGATCAGCTCCAATGATCAGGTCAGTAGCCAGATTCGATCTGACCTTTTCCCTTTGAAATCAGATTATCGGGACAAAACCCTGGAAAAACCCTACCGGGATATCACCGAGACCAGGGTGCCGGGCCGATGGGACCCTTTTGCCTTTCGGTTTCAAGCGGAGGCTGGGGTGCTAAAGAAGCAAAAAGAGGATTTTGTAAATGAGCCGATCATATGGGACGCTGCCTTAAAAGATGATCCTGAGACCGTAGTGCGCCTGGATAGCCTGGCCAAAAGCAAAAGAGCCAGGATTTTTGACTATGCCTTTCGGGAGGATGCTTCCGCAGAGATCTGGAAGCTCTATCGGCAAGGGATCATTACGCCCGATGTAAAAGCCATCGGCAAACCCTGGGATCTCTCCCGTGGTGATAGTCTGGCTCCTGCAGGTAGCGCCCGGGTCCTCAAAGAACTGTCAGACGGTAGCCAACTCATCCGGGCAGTATTTAATGCCCAGGCAGTAGATGCTCAAACCCTGGACATGTTGCAGGTCAAGGTGGATAGTGGAAAAACCGCTGGCTATATCGAAGTCAGTGTAGATAAAGAAAGTCGGGTCCTACGGATGGCCCAGGGAGACTTTGACCTTCAACTATGGGGCAATGAATTTTCTGAGATGGGCCTGGACGAGCCCTATCTCAAGGCACGGATCAACTGGCAAATTCTACTCAAGGATGGAAACGAGCCAGCGGTCGCTGAGGCGCTGGTGCCTAAGCTATTCCTGGAATTGCCGCCGCATCTCAAATTGCGAATTAATCCTAAAAAATGGAGCGTCCAGGCCTACCAGGAAAAAACGAACTGGCCCATGGGGCATCGCTTGCGCTTGAAGGAACAAGCCGGTGACTTGATGGCGGAAGTATCTACGGAGCCAAGCTATTTTTTGAAAAAACGCTTTCCCGCCTTGGGTACCGATCCGGTCTTACACTGGCGGGCTATGTATGGGGACGAGGGGCAGGCAGAAGGCGAAGTACAAAGCCTGCATGGCTTTAGCTGGGGCAAGGTCCGGACAGAAAAAGGAACCGTGCTACTGGCCCTGAAGGTGTCAGGTGATTTTTATACCCTGATTCGCCTGCCGTTCCAAGGGGCTGCTCAGCCTGCGGAGGCGGCCTTGAGTGAGCTTACCCAGCACATGACTTTCGCTTATCCCTTGTCTGACCGGGGGCCGGCCACTGGGCCTTCCGGGAAATTACTGGCACAAAAGCTGGCTATAGAACATGGAGAATATCCTTTTGCTGCATATCTGGATGCTACAGAATTACGGGAGCTGAGTCCTGCCTTTCAGGCTTTCAAGGATGGCATTCGTGATCAGAATAGAGCCTACCGAAAAAACAAGGAACGGAAATTTCTCCGGGAATCTGTTTTCCGAAGTGCGGAGCAAGGCTTCTTTAGGGCCCTGGCCCGTGAACTGGAGGTGCCCAATGCTGCTTATCTGGAAAGAGACGCTACCCTGTTTCTCTGGGAACAAAATCTCAGCCTGTCCGAGCAACATCTGTATGGCCTGACGGTCAAGCGTCCTGAGGATGTCCTGGCTTTTTGGGCCTTACACAGTGGAGAACGCTGGGAATTCTTCCGTTTTTTTCCAGATAAGCTTCCTCCCCGTCAGCCAGCGCTCGAAGCCATTCCACATCCTGGAGGCAGGGTTTTTTATCTGGATCAGTTTCCTGAATTTTTATTGGGTGGTACGACCTTGAATCGGGTAAATTGGACTGCCTGGGATGCTTCTCCTCCCGTCCAAGAGGATAGCCTTTTTCATGTGGTATTGGAAGCAGAGCGGAAAGTTGGGGACACCCTTTTTGCCCGAAACATCAAAAGTCCTACCAAGCTGAGGGATGCGTATGTACAGGCTGGGTCGGTAAGCCGGGCCCAGGAGACAAGTAGTCTGCAAAAAGGCATGGTCTGGGCACCCCCTGCTGAAAAGCTGCTGATAGAGACGGGCTTACGCTATTTTATCCAACCCAAAACAGGCGTCATTTACCTCTACAATCTGCTCTGGGATGGGGAAATCAGACCCGAATCGCAGATTGCGATATACGAGGCAGGTACCTGGCGTACCGGTAGCTGGACCAAAGACTTACAGAAGGTCTTGAAAAAAGATCCGGCCTTTAAATTGCTGCTGTCCGAGCTAGCCCAGGGCAGAATGGTCAAGTATGATCCTTTTTCACGCTAACAAATCTCTCCTTAACTTTTGCCCCTCAAATAATGGTGTAGCGGCTTATGAAGGTATTGATCATAGATGCGTTTCCGGAAGATTTTCTTCAGGCCTTAGCGGCCTTACCGGTGGAGGTATCCTATCGCCCGCAGGACCAGCGATCGGATATTTTGCCGCAATTGGCAGCGGCGGAGATTCTGGTCATGAACAGCAAAATTCGTCTGGACCGGGAAGCCATTGACGCGGCTCCTCAGTTGAAACTGGTCCTCCGGGCTGGGGTCGGCATGGACCATATCGAGGTGGCTTACCTGGAAGAGCGGGGCGTGATCGTTCGCAATACCATCGGGGCCAACGCCGATGCGGTCGGGGAGCAAACCGTCGGGATGTTACTGGCTTTGCGGCATTGGATCGTGCGGGCCGATCAGCAGGTGCGGCAGTTCCAATGGAAACGGGCCGAGAACCGGGGGCGGGAAATCGGTGGCAAGACCATCGGCTTGATCGGCTATGGACATACTGGCAAAGCCGTGGCCCGTAAGTTGTCCGGTTTTGGCTGTCGGGTACTGGCCTATGACAAATACCTCACGGACTATGGAGATGCCTATGCTACGGAAGCCAGCCTTGACCAGATTTTCGCAGAGGCAGAAGTCTGTAGCCTGCATATTCCCTTGACCGAAGAAACCCATAAGTACGCCGACGCGGCCTTTTTTGCCCGCTTTGCCCAACCGATCTTTTTCCTCAACTTGGCCCGGGGACCGATCACGGATTTACCAGCCTTACTGGCCGCCCTGGACCGGGAACAAGTGCTTGGAGCGGCCCTGGATGTGTTGGAAAATGAGAAACTACCTACCTTGACCGATGCCCAGCGCGCTGCTTACACGGAGCTTTTTGCCCGACCCAATGTCATCATCACGCCGCATATTGGAGGTTGGTCTTTTGAATCCCGACAAAACATCAATCAGCGATTGTTAGCGGAAATCAAGGCCCTCCTTGAGGCTTCCCTTTAAGGTTCTCCCAGAAACCCGGCCATATTTCATTTCGGAAAAAAGCCCAGGCCCCCTCTTCATTTGGCAGCTGACTAAAAGGTTCCATCCGTCGGATTTCCACAAAAGTAGTATCCGCATCCGGTAAGAGTTCATAAGTGAAGCCGGCATTCATCAAGTCGAGGCTGTCTTTGATCCCCAGTTCAAAACTCCCAAATCGCAAATCATGCCAGAACCATTGGTCCCCCTGTTGGCTGATGGCAAATTGATTTTCACTGACCCAGGCCAGGGTTTGTACGGCGGGGTCCTGTCGATGGGGATAGATGAGGTTATGATCGCCTTTTATTTCGGTAAAGGTGACGTGTTGATTTTCGGACAAAAGGGAATATTGCCCGAGGAAGTATCGATCGGTTTTGTATTCTTTGGCTACTACGTACCAGAGGATATTGTTCAGCGGAGTAGGGTAGGTGGAATATTGCTCAATGCTTTTGCCGTCGTCGTGCAGGTTCATGGTAAATATTTCGCCTACCACCATTTTATTAGTGAGGGTGAGCAATAGGTAAAAGGAACTGATGAGAATACCTGCTATGTTCCAGACCCGTCTCCAGCGATTTTCCCTTTTCAGAAATAAGACTACCAGCACACAGACCAAAAAGGGAACGGTATAAAAGGGGTCTACTACAAAAATGCTGTTCAAGGCTATCCGGGCGTTGCTAAAAGGATAGAACAGTTGGGTACCCCAGGTCGTGAAGCAGTCCAATAGGGTATGAGTCAGAAATGCCCAAAAAGCCAGATATGACCATTGCCTTCGGGTGGCCCCTCGTCCCTTATACAGGAAGTGGATCAGCCTGCCCAAAAGGGGCGCGGCCAGCACACAAAAAAGCAGCGAGTGGCTAAACCCCCTGTGCGCGATCAAGGCGTCCATTTCTCCCCAAAAAATATTACCGATTACATCCAGGTCCGGAATAGTCCCCGCAATGGCGCCCCACATAGGCGCTTTGTTTCCTTCTTTCTTGCCCAGGCAGGCTTCTCCTACGGCTGCCCCTAACACGATCTGGGTGAGTGAATCCATGTTGGTGAAACTACAAAGAATTCTATTTGTTGGCAGATAGTAGGAAGCGGAAAAAGGTAAGACCCTTGCTCGGATAAGGATTGCCGCTCCCTGCCAGCCTTTGAAATGGGGTAAAGACTCTTTAATTTGAACTCACACACCTAAGTACCCACCCCGTAGAAAGAGGCGTCGGAATGTTCTGTCGCACAACCACTTATTTATCACACTGGATCGTCAACCTGCTCTCCCATGAACGCTTCTCTGGTCCTGCGCCATCTATTACTTGGAGGGATATGTATCCTCAGTTTTCTTTCCTCTGTTATAGCTCAGGTGAATTTTAGTGCCGATACCCTCTCTGGGTGTAGTCCACTGGTCGTTAATTTCAATGCGCAAGCCCCCGGAGCGGTGGACTATAGTTGGGACCTCGGAAATGGTGCCTTATCCAATCTGCCCAATCCCGGCGCTACCTATGTGAACGGAGGCTTTTATGACATTACCCTAACGGTTTCCTACTCAGATGGAAGTACCCAAACCCTCACTAAACCGCAATTTTTAGAGGTTTTTGCCCTGCCCCAGCCAAATTTTTCCCTTAATCCCACGAATATTTGTCTGGGAGAAAGTGTAAGTTTTTCTGATTTATCGCAGCCAGGTTCCGGACCTATCACCCAATGGCTCTGGGATTTCGGGGATGGGAATACGGATGTGTTGCAATCTCCCACCAATACCTATAACCTTTCCGGCAATTTTTCGGTAACCCTGGTGGTCACCGATGCCAACTCTTGCCAGGAAACCTTCCAAATGCCCAATGCGGTCAAGGTCAACGCTTCACCGACCGCGGACTTTCAGGCGAATAATGCCCTTTCCTGCACCGCGCCATTTATGGTGAATTTTTTCAGTACGGGACAAAACCTTTCAGGGGCGGCCCACAGTTGGGATTTTGGCACCGGATCGCCTCAAACCAATCCCAATCCGCTCTTTACATATTTTGCGAATGGGTCATATACGGTTACCCATATCGTCTCAGATACCCTGGGTTGCTCTGATACCGTAACCAAGGTCAATTATATCAACATTGGCACCAACCAGGTGAGCGTGCAGGTCAGCGATTCGGTGGTTTGTGCGGGAGAAACGGTGCAGTTTTTCTGTGGGGCTGGTCCGGGCAGTGCGGTCACCTGGAACTTTGGACCGGGTCAGGGAAATGGGGCCGGTTGTAATACCAGCCATACCTATAATTTTCCCGGTCTGTATTTGGCCACGGCTGATATTACCGATCCTACTGGCTGTGTATTTACCGCTTCCAAGCTCATTCAGGTCAATGCCTTGCCGGGCGTGGACTTTACCGTTTCGGATACCCTGCTCTGTGAGCCGCCCATGACCACCAGCTTTTCTAACCTGACTTTAGGCGGGGGCAATACCTACCTGTGGCTTTTTGGCGATGGGTCGTCTTCCACCCTGACCAATCCTACCCATACCTATCCGACCTTGCCCATCTTCTCCCCCACGGGTCAACCCTATTTATATGATGTAACCCTGGTGGTAACAGATATCAATGGCTGTACCGCCAGCCTGACCAAACAGGACTATATCACCACTGGGCAAACCCGGGCGGGCTTTGAGGCTTTTCCGGAGGCAGGCTGCGCTCCGCTGGACGTGGATTTTGTGGATGTGAGCGTAAGCCCTTCTCAGAAGACTTCCTGGTTTTGGACCTTTGGGGATGGCACTACTTCTACCCAGCAAAATCCTTCCCATACCTATCAGGATACCGGCTACTATGATGTCTCATTGATCATCACGACCCTGCACGGCTGTATCGATACGGTATTTGCGGCAAATTATGTCAAAGCCGGGGACACGCCGGTGGCGGATTTTATGGTGGATACTACCTGGTCCTGTGCCAGTGCTTCCCTTACCTTTACCAACCTATCCATCGGCGCCGATAGCGCTTTTTGGTCCTTTGGGGACGGAGGAGTATCTCCCCTGTGGAACCCCATTTACTCCTATCAGGATACGGGCTGGATGGATGTGATGCTGATCGCCTACGACCGTGGATGCCCGGATACCGTCATCAAACCCCAATATTTATTCATTGAAGGACCGATCGCAAAGTTTACGCCGGGAGAAAGTTATATCTGTGATTTTTCGAGTCCTATCTCCTTTACAGATAGCTCCATTATTCCCCTGACCTGGTACTGGGACTTTGGAGATGGAGATACCTCAAACCTGCAAAACCCGGTACATACCTATACCCAGGAAGGTACCTTTCCGATACAGTTGTTGGTAACCAATGACTCCACCGGCTGCGTGGATTCCACAGCAGGCCTGGTAAGGGTCTTAAGGGTAGAAGCCGATCTGGGCCTGGATGTCAATTCAGGGTGCGAACCCCTTACAGTAACCTTTACCGATTCCTCGCTGAATGGTCTGTCCTTTCAGTGGGATTATGGGAACGGACAAAGTAATTTTACGCCCATTTCCACTGCTATCCGGGTATATCCAGATACGGGTACCTATACGGTGGTTTACACGGTCCGCAATCAGATCGGCTGCCAGGACGATACCGTCCTGCTGAATCATATCAATGTCTACGAACCCAAAGTGGATTTTTTGGTCAGTGATACCATTGCTTGTGTTCCAGAGGATTTTCAATTTACCAACCTGACGGTTTCCAAAGCCCCCATCGTCAACTGGTTATGGGAGTTTGGCTTGCCTAATGACACATCTAATCTACAGGACCCCCTCTATACAGTTGGAGCGCCAGGCTCATACACCGTTTCGCTGACAGCCACAGATTCCGCGGGCTGCGTGGGCAAAATGACTTATCCGGACTTGATCTATGCAACCCAGCCTATCCCGGATTTTTCGGTTACCCATCCTATTAACTGCCTCAATAATCCCATTTCCTTTACGAATAATTCCACGGGCCTGGGCCTCACCTACTTTTGGGATTTTGGGGATAATACGACCTCTAATGCGACCAATCCCATTCATTCGTATGCTGCGAACGGGGTATATGACGTCAGCCTGACCATCACTGATGTGCAGGGCTGCGACACCACGCTGTTTATGCCGTCCTTGATCACCATTGCTGAACCAGAGGTTACCTTACAGGCCGATACGACCTACGCGAATTGTCCGCCTCTCCTGGTCAACTTTCAGGGGATCACGGTCTCTCCTCATCCCTTTAGCATTTGGAGCTGGGATTTTGGCGACAATACAGGTTCAGCCGGAGTCAGCCCTTCCCATGTGTATATAGATGCCGGAACCTATAGCGTGGGCGTCATTGCCACCACTTCAGCGGGTTGTGCAGATACCGTCTTGCTTACCGACTTGATCCAGGTGGACGGCCCCAAGGGGGATTTTGATTTTACCCCTAAACAACTGTGTCCCGGTTCTTCGGTTACCTTCAGCAGTACCGGTACGCCCAACATTGCGCAGTGGACCTGGGATTTTGACAATGGGGTATTGGGAGCAGGAGATACCACGGCCTATACCTATCATCAAACCGGGGTGTATTATCCCAAACTCATCCTGGAAGATAGTGCGGGTTGCCAGGTGGTTGTTTTGAGTCCGGACAGTGTGGTGGTGCATCCCGTGCCAGTTGCTGATTTTGGCGTTTCGGTAAATTCCCTTTGTGATAATGGGCAGGTTACCTTTTTGGATCAAAGTCAAAGCAGTGCCCCGGTTACGCAGTGGGCCTGGGACTTTGGGGCCCAGGGGACAGCTACCGTGCAGAATCCGCAGGTCTTTTTCCCGCAGCCCGGTTCATACGACGCTAGCCTAATCGTAACCACCTCTCTGGGATGTAAGGATACTGTGAACAAAACGGGGGTAGTGATTGTACATGCCTCCCCCGAGGTATTGATTGGGGCGGTAGACAGCATGGATTGCCAGCCCTTTACCGCGGACTTCCTAGACCTTTCTCCCAACACCAATTCCCCTATCCAGACTTGGTTTTGGGACTTCGGGACCATCCCTCCGCAAACTGCGAATTCCGCGAATCAGGCTTCTTTTACCTACCAACAAGCCAATCTCTATACCGCGACCCTGGTCTTGACCGATATTAATGGGTGTACCGGAACCGATCAGGTGGAGGTGGAAGCGCTACCTTTACCCAATGTGGCTTTTTCGGTGGACAAAAGACGTGGCTGTGCCCCCTTTGAGGCGCAGTTTACCGATCTCACCCCAGGCTCAGTAGCCTGGCAGTGGAACTTTGGGGACGCCTCTCCTACCAGCGCCCTGGCCAATCCCCTGCACACCTATCAGCAAAATGGAAGCTATGGCGTCAGCCTCCGTGTTTGGGATGTCTTTGGCTGTACGGACAGCTTGTTGCTGGACCCTTTAATCAGATTGAGCCATCCCACCGCTGATTTCAGCGTCTCGGATCGCATCGTGTGTCCTAATGTGCCGGTTAATTTCAACGACCTGAGTCAGGGAGATACCACCCTAAGTTTTTGGGATTGGGATTTTGGGGACGCGACGGGAACGGCAAACCAACAAAATCCGGCTTATGCTTTTCCTCAATCCGGCACCTACGATATCTCTTTAACGATAGAAGATGTATTAGGCTGTCGGGATAGCCTGACCCAAACAGCCTGGATTGAGGTATTGGAAGATGCAGTACCGGAAGCTACGCTGATCAGCCGGGTAAGCGTATTGAGTGATACGGAAGTAGAAGTATCCTTTAGTCCTTTTGCCAATACCCGCAACGACTTTAACCGCTATGAAGTCCTACGGGAGATAAACGGCAACTGGCAGGTTGTGGGCAGCATGACGGACATTAACCAAACGGTCTTTCGGGAAAATGGGTTGGATACCAAAAACACGCCGTATTGCTACCTGGTCCGGGTCGTCAACTACTGTGAAACTACGCCAGCCGTTGACCCGGCTCTACGCCATTGTACGGTAAATCTTTCCGTCAGTCCCTTGGTGGATGAACTCCAATTGGATTGGACCCCTTACATTGGCTGGGCCAATGTCGATGTGTATCGGATCTATCGGGTGGCGAGCTACGATTTGAATAACATTGCCCTGGTCGCAGAAGTAGGCGGCGGGCAGACCTCCTGGATAGATTCCGATATGTTTTGCTACGATGCCGTTACCTATCGGGTTGAAGCAGTAGGCCAGCTCGCAGCGCAAAGCTCATTTTCCAATATCGACCGGGAAGCGCCCCTCCATTTTGGACCGCCTATTCCTCAGCATATGCGCGTTGCGACGGTAGTGGACGATCAATACGTAAAGGTTCGTTGGGACGATCTGCCTCCGGGAGATAATCTGGTCACGATTGAGGTAGAAAAATGGTCCGGCAATGCCTATCAGCTTTGGCACAGTCAGCCCATCAGTGATCCCCTGCGGGAAAAGAATGATTTTGATACACAGGTAGACCTTGAGCCTTATCAGTATAGGGTATCCGTGGTAGATACTTGTGGTGACCGGACTCCCTCCGGGAGAATTGCTCAGACCATCCTCCTTAGAGCAGTACGAGAAGGAGGCACCATTCGCCTTAACTGGAATCCCTATCAAAATTGGGAAAACGGCATTCGGAATTATCAGATAGAAGTCTTTGACGAAACCAATGCCGTATGGCAGAATGTGGCGCTTTTACCTGGAAATGCCATCAACTATGAAGATCGGAGTACAGAGTTGCCTCAACCGACCTACTGCTATCGGGTAGTCGCGCTCGAAAATGGAGGAAATGAGGAAGTGAGTCAATCCAATGAAGCCTGTGTGGATTTACCCCCTTTGCTTTACTTCCCCAATGCCTTTTCTCCCAATAATGATCAGATCAATGATGTCTTTTACATCAAAGGCATTTTCTTGAATAAATTTCATCTGACCATCTTTAGCCGCTGGGGCAAGCTGCTGTATGAAAGCTGGGACCCACAAGCAGGGTGGGACGGTACCTACAAAGGAGCGCCTGCACCTGAAGGCGTCTATGTTTTTCAAGTACAGGCGATCGGGGAGGATGGAACGGTCATCAACCGCTCGGGAACGGTTACCTTATTCCGCTAAGGCAAGGCTTCTTCCAGTTTTTGTTCTTCCTGGGCATCCGGAGGAGTAGGAGGGAAGCCTTGCAGGTGCTGCGTTTTTCGGATAAACCGATACGTCAGGGCGATGGCAGCGATGGTCAGGCAGACCACAAAGCCCCACCAGACCCCGTCTACGCCCATGCCCGCTTCAAAGGCCAGCACATAGCCTACCGGTAATCCGATTAGCCAATACGAAATGAAGGCAATCACCGTGGGAACATTCACATCCTGAATGCCGCGTAAAATGCCAATGGCCACCGCCTGTATACCATCGAACAATTGGAACAAAGCGGCCAGCAGAACCAGACGGGCTGCGATGCTGAGCACCTGTTCTTCGGATACGTACAAAGTGGGTAACCAATCCTTGCCTAGAACAAAAATCCCCGCTGCTACCAGCATAAACCCAGCGCCCAATACCAGGCCGGTGGTCCCTGCCAGGCGCATTTCGCGAAAATCTTTCCGCCCGAGGGCAGCCCCTACTCTAATGGTAGCTCCGGCGGCTATGCCTGTTACAAACATATAGCTGATGGAAGCCATGTTAATCGCGATCTGGTGAGCCGATCGCTGCTCAGGGCCAATCCAGCCAATCATGATGACCGCCCCTCCAAATGCGCCCACCTCAAAAAACAACTGCAGGCCGGAAGGCAAGCCTATGCTGTAGATTTTTCGGATGGTGGTCCAGCTAAATTCCCGCCAGCGCATCCTTACCCCATAGCGCTGGAACCTTTTGTTCATACTGACATAAGCAATCATCAGAATCATCATCAGGGTGCGGCTCATAAAGGTGCCGATGCCTGCTCCATTGAGTTCCAGCGCGGGGATAATCCCCCAGCCATAAATCAGGATGTAGTTTGCCACTACATTAAAGGCCAGGGCAATCAGGGTGATCACCATCGCAGGGCGGGTCAATTCCAGGCCGTCTGAAAATTGCTTAAAGACCTGAAAGAGCATCATCGGCAAAACCGAAAGGTTGATGATATGCAGGTAGGGCGTAGCCAAAGCTACATCTTGTTCAGGCTGTCCCATGAGCGGGAGAAAAAAGGTCGTAATGGCGATCAGCAAAGCGATGAATAAGCCAGAACCGATGCCGACCCACACTCCTTGTCTGAGATAGAGGCCACATTGGGCATCCCTGCCGGCCGCGGAAGCTTCCGCTACCAGAGGAGAGATCGCAAAGGTGATCCCAATCCCAATGACTGTAAGGATGAAAAAAATACTGTTGGCCAGGGAGGCGGCAGAGAGGAAATGGTAGCCGATGTCCCCGATCATGATGTTGTCAATCACCCCCATCATGACCAAACCCAACTGCGCAATGATCACGGGGGTAGAGAGCCGCAAGGTCTCTATGAAGTGGTGCGTATAGCTCTGGGACAAAGCTGTCATGATAGTGTTAGTGCGTTAGATAAAATAGCAACACCCCTCGATCCGTGATCGCAGAATCACAGGTATCGAGGGGTGATGCTATGCTCAAACGGAAGTCATGAGAGAAAGTTTCATCCGAAAGCATCATTCAGGGTGAGAAAGCAAGCGACAATGCTTTGATTTTGCTTCACAGAATATTATCTTTGTGCGAATTTCGTTGATACTAACAGTATGAGGGAGTTTCTCTCCCTCATTTTTTTGCACCTATGTTAGCAGAAAAGGTGAGGAATCAAATCCTCTCGATCATTGAGCAGGAGAAGCCCGAAGCCTTCGTCGTAGAATTGAAGTTGGTTAAGGGTAAAAATAACGTTCTCAGTATCAAGGTAGATACCGATGAGGGAATCAGTTTGGACGAATGCGTAAGGCTTAGCCGAGCTGTCGGACACGAATTAGAAGAAGAACCATTGATGGATTTCCCTTATCGACTGGAGCTTTCTTCCCCAGGCGTTGGCAGTCCGCTTTTATTGCATCGGCAGTACGTCAAGAACCAGGGCCGCTTTCTTAAAGTCCGGTTGGAAGATTCAACGGAGCTAAAAGGACAATTAATAGAGGTAGATGAAACCTTTATCGTCCTGGGTCCGTTGCCCCAAAGAGGAAAAAAGGGCAAACAGAAAAAGAAAGAGGTTCAAGAAGAACGGAAAATCATGTTTGCTGAAATTATAGAGTCGAAAGTCATTATCATTTGAGATGGCACGGAAAAAAGTAGTAGATCAGAAAGTAGACTTGGTCGAAGCGTTTACCGAGTTTTCGCGCTTCAAGAATATCGATCGCCCCACCTTGATGGGCGTGTTGGAGGAAGTGTTCCGGACCATGATTCGTAAGGAATATGGTTCTGATGAAAACTTTGAGATCATTGTAAACGTGGAAAAGGGAGACATTCAGGGCTTCCGTGAAAGGGTAGTAGTAGAAGACTTTGAGTTGGAAGATGAGACCCGGCAGATTCCCCTGAGTGAGGCACTCCTCATAGACGAAGATTATGAAGTGGATGATGACCTGGCAGAAGAGATCAACTTCTTTTCTTTTGGTAGGAAAATTGTTCAGACCGCTAAGCAGACCCTGACCCAGAAAATCCGGGATCTGGAGAAAGCAGCGATAGTAGAAGAATACGAGGAGCTGGTTGGAACCATCATTGTAGGAGAAGTATACCAGGTATGGAGAAATGAAATCCTGGTATTACACGAGGGCAATGAATTGACCATGCCCCGTAATGAGCAGATCCCCAAAGATCGCTTCCGTAAAGGTGATACTTTAAGAGCGGTGATTCTTGAGGTTACCATGAAAAATAACAACCCGCGGATCATCATTTCTCGGGCGGCTCCACTCTTCCTGGAGAAACTCTTCGAACAGGAAGTACCGGAAATTTTTGATGGACTGATCAATATCCGCGGTATCGAAAGAGAACCTGGCGAACGTGCGAAAGTAGCCGTAGAAAGCTACGACGATCGGATTGACCCGGTAGGTGCATGTGTCGGGATGAAAGGTAGCCGGATTCATGGCATTGTAAGAGAATTGCGCAATGAAAACATTGACGTAATCAG
The DNA here is from genome assembly GCA_038527215.1 of Bacteroidota bacterium. Lineage (GTDB taxonomy): Bacteria > Bacteroidota > Bacteroidia > J057 > J057 > JAWPMV01. The sequence continues at coordinate 56,668 of JBCBGC010000012.1, read as the reverse complement.
CTATACAGGAAACGACGTTCTTTACATTCAACGGGCCTTGAGCCCGGCCAAAATTTCCTCGACTAAGCTAAACGAGGAAGAACAATCCGCTCAGGTTTTCCTGAAGCCAGACCAAATTTCTCTGGCTATTGGAAAAAATGGGCTCAATATTAAGCTTGCCAGTCGGTTGACCGGCTATCAAATCGATGTCTACCGAGAACTCGAACCTGATGAGGAGGACGTAGAACTGGACGAATTTTCTGATGAAATCGAAGAGTGGGTAATCACAGAACTCAAGCGTATCGGATGTGATACGGCTAAGAGTGTGCTGGCCCTGACGAAAAACGATCTCATCTCCCGGACTGATTTGGAAGAAGAAACCGTCGATGGCGTATTGGGTATCCTGAGAGCAGAATTCGAAGAGGAATGATACTTTACAAAGTACATACCTCTGGTATTCGGCATGGCATTTACACCTGTCCTTTTAGGGCCGGCGAAATGTCTTTGTTTAAGATGTATGCGAAATAACTAACCAAAGCTATGAGCTAAACATCTTTTCTCATCGGGTTTCAGTACGGACGACAAGTTTTGTATAGACGTACCCCTAGGGTTGGCTCTTGGCTTACCCTAGTTTCTATTTTGTAAGAATATCGTAATTTTGAGCCGCTTTTGGCTCAGTAACACCAGATATACCAAAGCATTAAGCTGTATATAAGTACCGCATGGAGGGAAAGAAGAAAGCCTATCGGCTATTTAAAGTAGCAAAAGAACTCAACGTGGGAACCACGATGTTGGTGGAGCACCTGGCAGGCCAGGGCCAACAGGTGGATGATTCTCCCAACACAAAGCTCTCTACCGAGCAGTATGATCTGTTGCTAAAAGAATTCGCTTCTGAAAAACTCATGAAGGAGCGAGCAGATCAACTATCTGAAAAACGGAAGGAGGATGTACGTATGGTGGGCACCCCAGTGGCTCCACCACCTGCTGATCCCCCGCCTAAAGAAGAAACCCCTGAAAAGGATCTTTTGTCCGCTGAGCAACTAAGGAGCACAGTCTTGAACAAAGGACCCGAATCCTCTGAGCCTGTGGTAGAAGAAGCTCCCCAAACCACAGCAGAAGAAGAAGCTCCGGCCGAAGAGAAAAAAGAGGTCGTAGTTGAGAAAGAAGAGCCTGTTGTAGAGCAGGTGCCTGAAAAACCCGAGGCCAAAGAAGAGCAGGAGGAACCTGTGAAACTGAAAGTCGTCGGAAAAATCGATCTGGATCAGGTCGGTAGTAAAGGCAAGCCAAAGAGTAAAAAGAAGGCCGCTGAGCCAGAGGCTAAGAAAGAAGAGCCCGCTCCAGAGCCTCAAAAAGAGCCTGAAAAGGAACCGGAAAAAGAACCGGTGGTAGAAGCTAAAAAACCAGCACCCGAACCCGAGGCCAAGGAGCCTGTTAAGGAAGCTCCTACCCCAGAAGTAGAGAAGCCAGTAGCAGAACCTGAAGCGGAAACCGCGGAAGAGAAACCCGCTACCGAGGAAGAAAAACTCATTCGGGCCAAGGACAATATGCCACAGCTTTCTGGATTGAAAGTGATGGGCAAAATTGAGCTCCCTACTGGAAAAGGGAAGAAATCAGCCAAACCCGCTGCTAAGAAGGAAGAAAAGCCTACAGATAAGAAAACTGAGGACGGGGATGCGGATAAAAAACGTCGTCGCAGAAGAAAACGCAAACGCAAATCCGCTGTAAAGGAGGATGTAGGCGGTTCCAAAGGCGGCAACGACAGCAACAAAAAATCTGGCAAAGGCAAGAAAGAAAAGCCCACTGCCAAAGAAGTCGATAAATCTATTCGGGATACCCTTTCCCGGATGAGTCAAGGAGCCTCTCGTTCTCGTCAGAGGTTACGTCGCGCCAAGCGTGATGCAGATGCGGCCCGCCGTGAAGAGCGCGAAATGCGCGAAATGGAGGACGCAAAAGTCATTGATGTAACGGAGTTTATCACCGCCAATGAATTTGCCAACCTGATCGACGTACCTGTAAACAACATTATCACCAAGTCCTTCCAGCTCGGGATGATGATCTCCATCAACCAGCGTCTGGATGCAGAGGTAATGTCTCTCATCGGAGAAGAATACGGCTTCGAAGTCAACTTCGTAGACGTCAAAGAGGAAGAGCTGGAAATCGACGATATCGTAGATGCACCAGAAGACCTGGAGCCTCGCTCTCCGATCATCACAGTGATGGGACACGTTGACCACGGTAAAACGACCCTCCTTGACTACCTGCGAAATGCCAACGTAACCTCCCAGGAAGCAGGGGGTATCACCCAGCACATTGGTGCCTATGAGGTGACCCTGAAGAGCGGACGGAACGTTACCTTCCTTGATACACCGGGTCACGAAGCCTTTACCGCGATGCGTGCCCGTGGTGCCCAGGCCACCGACGTAGCGATCATTGTGATTGCTGCGGATGATGCGGTCATGCCACAGACCAAGGAAGCCATCAACCACGCCCAGGCTGCGGAAGTACCCATGATCTTTGCGATCAATAAGGTCGATAAAGCCGGGGCAGATCCAGAAAAAATCAAAACCCAGTTAGCCGAAATGAACCTCATGGTGGAAGACTGGGGAGGAAAATACCAATCTCAGGAAATCTCAGCCTTGAAAGGGCAGAAAGTAGATGAATTGCTGGAAAAAGTAATTCTCGAAGCAGATCTCCTGGAGCTCAAAGCCAATCCCAACCGTCCGGCCACCGGTTCCGTCATTGAATCTCGTCTCGACAAAGGGCGCGGCAATGTCGCTACCATGATGGTGCAAAACGGTACCCTGAAAGTAGGGGACGAGATGGTAGCGGGTATCCATTACGGAAAGGTACGTGCCCTGATCAACCAGAACGGTCAACGCTTGAAAGAAGCCGGGCCTTCTATGCCCGTACAGGTATTAGGTCTAAGTGGGCAGCCGCAGGCAGGGGACCGCTTCTACATCTTCTCTGAAGATGGAAAAGCCAAGTCTATCGCCCAGCGCCGTTCAGAGCTGTTCCGGGAACAGCAATTCCGTCAAACCAAGCGGATTACGCTGGAAGAAATTGGCCGTCGTCGGGCGATCGGAAACTTCAAAGAGCTTAACGTCATCCTGCGAGGTGATGTGGACGGTTCTGTAGAAGCCCTTTCCGGTTCTCTGTTGAAACTCTCCACTGAGGAGGTTCAGGTCAATATGATTGCCAAAGGTACCGGTGCGATCACCGAAGCTGATATTAACCTGGCCATTGCTTCTGAAGCAGTTGTCATTGCCTTTAACGTCCGACCTAATGCCCAGGCCAGAGCCCTGGCGCAGCGCGAGGAAGTGGACATCCGCATGTACAGCGTGATCTATAATGCGATCAACGATGTCAAGGATGCCCTGGAAGGCTTACTTTCACCCGAAATCACCGAAGAAATTGTCGGTACTGCCGAAGTACTCGAAGTCTTCAAGATTACCCGGGTGGGCAATGTGGCCGGTTCTCAGTGTACAACTGGAAAGATTCGCCGGGAAGATCCGATTCGGATTATCCGCGATGGCGTGGTGATCTACGACAGCAAACTTTCTTCACTCAAGCGTTTCAAAGACGATGCGAAGGAAGTGGTGAGCGGTCAGGAGTTCGGCTTTATGGTTGAGAATTACAACGATATCAAGGTCGGCGACGTGCTGGAATCTTACCGGATCAACGAGACCCGTCGGAAACTTTAATCTCCCACTTAGGCTTACATGCTCGTACAGGACATCGCAAGCGTGCTGGAAAGCTGGGCTCCTCTGCCTGCCGCAGAGTCATATGACAATGTCGGCTTGTTGGTAGGACGTCCGGATTGGGAAGTGTCTGGCATCATGATCAACCTTGACATGACCGAAGCGGTGGTGGAAGAAGCCCGGGCCAAGGGCTGTAATATGCTGGTTACCCATCACCCGATCTGGTTTTCCGGACGAAAGCGCCTCATTGGGGATGACTATGTGAGTCGGACGATCATGAAGGCGATTAAGGAGGACATTGCGCTTTACGCTTGTCATACCAACCTGGATAATATCCGGACCGGTGTAAACCAGCGTATTGCGGATCTCATCGGATTGGAAAAAACCGCTTTTCTGCAACCGAAGTCCCAGCCTGTAGAAGAAAATGAGCTTGGATCAGGCATGATAGGTGAATTGCCTGAAGCCCTCGAAGTGCCCGCTTTTCTTCGGCTGATTAAGGAGCGCTTTCGGTGTGGAGGAATCAGATATGCAGAGGGGACGGGAGAGCCCATTAAAAAAGTGGCAGTTTGTGGGGGTTCCGGGAGTTTTCTAACCCGGACTGCCTTGAAGCAGGGAGCAGATGCTTTTGTGACGGCAGACATTACCTATCATAAGTTTTTTGACCAGGAAGAATCCATGCTTTTGCTGGATATTGGACACTATGAGTCTGAGCAGTTTACCTCGCAACTGATTCATGAATTTTTGTCCGAAAAATTTCCTAACTTTGCCATCCGTTTATCTGAGACGTACACCAATCCCGTACGCTATTTTTGATGGAGCAGGCAGAGAAAAAGAAAGTGTAACCCACTTTCGTATACTATAGTAGAGAGATAAACGCACTCAATAGAAGACCCATAACTAGGAAGCAATATGGCAAATCCCATTGCGGAAAGATTAAAATCACTGGCTCGCATTCAAGTGTTGGATTCCAAATTGGATGAAATCCACCGACTAAGAGGAAGTCTTCCTGAAGAGGTAAGTGATTTGGAAGATGATTTGGAAGGCCTGGTGAGCCGTCATAACAAAATCAAGGACGATATCCAGCGCCTGAATGACGACATCAACAGTCGCAAAGCAAAAATCGAAGAATTTGGTGCTCAGATCAAGAAGTATGAGGAGCAGCAAATGAACGTGAAAAACAACCGGGAATATGAGGCGCTGAGAAAGGAGATCGAATACGCCAACCTGGAAATCCTGACTTCTGAGAAGAAGATTCGCCAGTATCAGGAACAAATTGAGCAGAAAACTGAGCTGCTGGAAAAAACCGCCAAGCAGGTTGAAGACAAGAAAGAAGAGCTGGAGGACAAAAAGAAAGAGCTGGAAGTCATCATCGAGGAGACCAAGGTTGAAGAGAAAAAATTAAGAGAAGGAATTTCTAAGGCGGAAGAAAAGGTAGAAGGACGTATCCTGAATGGCTACCGCAAAATTCGCCAGAACATGCGAAATGGCTTAGCCGTTGTAACCACGGACCGTAAGGCTTGTGGGGGCTGTTTCTCCATCATTCCTCCTCAGGTACACATCGAATTGAAGCAGCAGACGCGTTTGATCCATTGTGAAAATTGTGGTCGGGTGTTGGTTGACGATGCGATTTTTGATGAAGTAAGTGAAGAACTCACGCCTGCATAAGCAGGGCTGATCAATCATATACGGGGAAACTTCTGATTACCAGAAGTTTCCCCTTTTCTTTTCTACCGGATGTGTCTTTTTGGATACAAATCGTTCTGATAAAGGGTCCGATATTGCCGTAAATTGTGTGGGTCCGTATCTGTCTCTTAGCCCCTTTTTCCTATGAAAAAAATGTTCTGCCTGATCGGTTTTGCTCTTTGGGGTATGATGGCTCCTGCCAGGCCGATAGCTTACCTGGATGATGGGGAGTTCCATGCGATTCGTGGACAGGTAGAGCAATCTCTGAGCACCTTCCACCTGGATGAGGCCGCGACCCGGGTGCGGGGGCTGAACCAAAAAGCCTATGAGGCCTTTTACCTGCTCAATATTGACGTCTATAAATACCTCAGTACGCAACATAGCCGCTATCGTGACCAGTTGATGGCCCGCTGGGATGAAGGACTGGATCAGATCGAGCTCCTGCCTGAAACCGATAGCTTGAAAGAAGTAATGGTGGCAGATTTATACTGCAAGCGCTCCATTATTGCTTTTCTGGATGAAAGCTATTTCCAGGCCGTTCGCTATGCGCGATCCGGCCGCAAAATGATCCTCAAAAGTGCCAATAAGTGGGGTGACTTTCCTGACCAGATGAAGTTGAGAGGCTTGTTCAATGTGCTACTGGGAGCCATCCCCAGTAAATACCAATGGATCACCCAGACCCTGGGCTACGAAGGAGATGTGCAGCTGGGGATGGAACAATTAACTGAGGCCAGTACCCGCAGTAAACTTCTGCGGATGGAGGCCAGCCTGGTGAGTTGTTTCGTAGAAAAAAACATGCTTAACCGTACCCAGCAGGCGCTGGAGAGATTGGTCAAAGCCCGCCAACAAGGCCCCAATATTCTGTTGGATTTCATTTTGGCCTCGGGCTATATGAGCATCAAGCAAAACCAGCAGGCCCTGGATATCCTCAATCGTCGGGAACAGTATCAGCAGGGTGGCGTATTTTTTATTCCCTATTGGGACTATCTACTCGGCAAGGCCTATTACTATCAGGGGCACCACCGCAACGCCCAGATATATTTTTCTCGCTTTCTCAAAGGCTACAAAGGGAAACTTTTCCGCTCGGATGCATATTTCCGGCTGGCCATGTCCCTTACCCTGGATGGCAGTTATGCCCAGGGGAAAGGCATATTTACCCTGATTTCCAGTGATGAATTCGAAGGGCTGGATGAAGATGCCTATGCCCGGGCCATGGCAGAAAAATTTGCCCAAAATCCTCCGAATGCGTTTCAGCTCAACCTTTTCCAGGCTCGTAACCTGTTTGATGGCGGCTATCTTAGCCAGGCGGTGGAAATACTCGATGAGGTCCGGGCAAAAAAGGCAAAGCTTTCGCAGGATGAAATCTGCGAAATGCATTATCGCTATGGCCGGGTATATCACAGTCAGGGGAAACTGACCATGGCTCGGGAGAATTATCAGGCTAGCCAGGCCTTTGGGACGGAAGAAGTGACCTGGATGAAAGCCTCTGCTGCCTACTATCAGGGGGAAATAGCGCGCCAGCTAGGACAATGGTCTATCGCTGAAAAGGAATATAAACGCGCCTTAGCCTACGATGATTATTTCTATCAGGCGGGAATTGAAAACCGCTGTAAAGCTGCCTTAGGCGAACTCAAGCACCAGCGTAAGAATCAGGCTTCTTCCAGCAAGCGCTGAACCAATTGAGGCACCCCTACGGTCGCGCTTTCTACAATGAATTCCAGATTGGGTTGAGGCTGGATGGGCGGTTTGTGCGGATCTACGATGAAAATGGGACTATGCTGCGGAACAAAATCTACCAGACCAGCGGCAGGATACACGACTAAAGAAGTGCCGACCACGATGAAGAAGTCCGCCTGAAGGGTGATTTCCACCGCTTTCTCAATCATGGGTACCGCCTCGCCAAACCACACAATATGAGGACGCATTTGTCCGCCATCCGGAGCGGTATCTCCCATTTCGATGTCTCCTTCACATTCTACCACATAAGATTCATCGGTTACACTGCGGGCTTTGGTGAGCTCACCGTGTAGGTGCAGGATATGGGAGGAGCCAGCCCGTTCGTGAAGATTGTCTACGTTTTGGGTAATAATATCAACCTGATAGGCTTTTTCCAGCTCTACCAGGGCCAGGTGACCATCATTGGGTTCTACTTCTTTGAGTTGGGCCCGCCGCTCATTATAAAAACGCAGGACCATGCTGGGGTTGGCGGCAAAACCTTGTGGTGAGGCGACTTCTTGTACCGGATGACCTTCCCACAATCCTCCTGCCCCCCGAAAAGTTTTGAGGCCGCTTTCTGCGCTGATTCCTGCACCGGTGAGTACCACCACTCGTTTCATATCTGGCTTATGATTAATTTACCTGGAGTCCTGAGTTGAGAACAAGTCACGAGCATGTCAAACAAAGCCTTTATTCAAGCGATCCTCAGCCTGTTGTTTGGGGGATTCACTACTTTTCTTCCTTTAGCAGCTCAGTCTGTTGCTCCGACAAATCTGAAGTGTGAATATAAGCAGAATCCCTTGGGCATAGAAACCCTAAGGCCACGATTAAGCTGGCAACTTGGAGATAACACCCGGGGAGAACGACAGACTGCCTATCAAATTCAGGTAGCCACCAATCGGGCCTTTTTGGGCAGCGGCCAACCTGACATGTGGGACAGTGGGCCCGTGTCTTCTGCTCAGTCTCATTTGGTGCCTTATGCAGGGCCGGAACTCCAAGCCCGGACCCGATACTTTTGGCAGGTACGCTACCAGGACCAGACGGGAAAGTGGTCCCGTTACAGTGCCATTCAATTCTGGGAAACCAATTGGCTCGGGCCCTGGCCCGGAACCTGGATTGGGAAACGGCTGGAAGGACAGGATAGGCTCGAATTCCGAGGGGATTGGATGGGCAGAAAAAATGGGGCTGATTCCCTCGTGCTGACCCGGACTTTCGAGCTGCCAGAAGGAAATGTGAGCTGGGCCGTAGGCAGGATCGGGGCCAAAGTGCCTTTTATCCTGTGGCTTAATGGGAAAAAAATCGCAGAACGAAAATCGCCTGCTGCCCATGCAGATCTCTATTTGCGAACTCGGGTAAAGGCTGGTGAAAATCGCTTTAGACTGTGTTTAGCACCGGGTGAGAACCAGTTTGCCGTATTGGATGCGGAGATATTTTTAGACGGTATGACCGGGTTGAGGTATCAAAGTGATGAATCCTGGAAGCAGGAAAGGCCCCAAGGGGAAGCGATTAAATGGTATCCTTACGGTGAGGAGCCCTTAGGGAGCTTACCAGCTGCGCGAACCCTGCCCCCGACCACGAGTTTTGTCAAAACTTTCCAGGCCAAAGAGAAACCCGTAAGCGCTCGCCTTTACCTGACCGGCCTGGGAGGCTATGTGCCTTATTGCAATGGAAGCAGAATCGGCACCCAGGAATTCACCCCAGGTTGGAGCCACTATCCCAAGCGGATTTTTTACCAGACCTATGGATTGGATTCCTTAGTAGAGGCAGGGGTCAATGAGGTGGTCGTGCCCCTTGGAAATCTTTGGTGGAGCAGTGGCCTGGGTTGGCGGAGCAAAAGTCGCTATAGCGATGGGCCCTTGCGGATGAAAGCCGCCATTGTTCTGAGGTATCAAGACGGCAGTGAGGATATTTTTCCTTCGGACAGCAGCTGGCGTTACCTGCCTTCAGGAGAATTTAGGAACAGCTTATATGGAGGTGAATATTACCATCGGGTTTTTAACGATTATGTCGAGGAACCCATTGATACCTTCTCTGCCTCTGCGGCACTTTTGTCCGAAAATCCCGCTCCTCCTATCCGGGTCACACGAACACTGAAGCCGCTACGCAGTTGGCAACCTCGTCCAGGCTTGGTCCGCTATGACTTTGGAGAAAATATCGTAGGACGGATGCGCCTTTTCCCCCAAGGCCCGGCTGGTCGAAGGTACAGCCTGCGATTTGCGGAGATTCTGCATCCTGACAGCAGCCTCAATGTCGATCCTCTCCGTTCTGCTCGTAGCACAGATGTCTATATCAGCCTGGATACCTACCCGGAAAGTTGGGCGCCTTCCTTTACCTATCATGGCTTCCGCTATGCTGAGGTGGCGGTGGATGAGGCTGATAGCACGAGTTGGGAGGTCATCGCCGAAGTCATGCACAACGATGTCGCCCTGAAAGGCACCTTTAGCTGTGGGGACTCCCTGCTGAATGAAGTCTATGCCGCTACTTACCGGAGCTTGCTCGGCAACTTGCACAGCGTACCTACAGATTGTCCGCAGCGGGATGAGCGACTCGGCTGGATGGGCGATGCCCAGGCTTTTGCTCCTTCCGCCAACTATGCCTATGAGATGACTTCCTTTTGGAAAAAATGGACGCAAGATATGCGGGATGGGCAGGACAGTAGTGGCTATGTCTATGATGTGAATCCCCCCATCGTGGTCCGTGGTCCCGCTAAGCCTGGTTGGGGAGACGCCATGACCATCATTCCCTGGAACGCTTATGTGTATGCCGGAGATACCGCCATCCTGGCCGACAATTACGAAGCCATGAGTGCCTGGGTGGCGTATATGTATGCCCGACGAAAAGATCACTTGTACATTTTTGAGGATGCCAGAGGCGGACAGGGGTTTGGAGACTGGGTGTCAGTGGAGCCCAGTGATAAAGCCCTCATCAGTGCCGCCTTTTATGCGCGCAGTACCGACCTCCTGGCCCGTACCGCTAAGATTCTGGGTAAAACCACCGAGGCCAGAAGATTGGAGCTGCGCCTGGATACCATCCGACAGGCATTTTTTCAGCGGTTCTGGGCAGGGAAAATCGAGTCCCCTGCTTCCCAAACCGAGCGCTTGCTGACTGTGGCTTTTGGCTTGTGTCCGGGCTATGAATCCGACATGATGACCCATCTGAGTAAGGAGATCACGGAGCAGGGACATCTGACTACGGGCTTCCTGGGAACGCCTTTTTTACTGCCGCTGCTTTCTCAATTCGGATATCACGAACTAGCCTGGAAAATCGCCACCCGAACCGAATATCCTTCTTGGGGCTATATGCTGGAACAAGGGGCTACGACGATCTGGGAGCAATGGGATGTGGACAAAAAGGGCCCTCAGCAAGGCTCTCGCAATCACTTTGCGCTGGGACCAGTGGGGGAATGGATGTATGGTTCGCTGGCCGGAATTCAACCCCTGGAAGCGCATCCTGGTTTCCAGACATTTCGCCTTGCTCCGAAAATCCCGGAAGATTTGGCGTGGGCAAAAGCCGCGCATGAGAGTCCTTACGGCCTGATCGTTAGTGGCTGGCATAAATTTGACGGGGGGATATTTTGGCAGCTTAGGATTCCCCCCAATAGCCAGGCAGAAGTCACGTTTCCGGCCGGCTTTGATACCTGGCAGGAAGGAGAAACATTCTGGTGGAAAGACCATGTGGTGCAAGCTGGAGCGTACGGCTCAGCCTGGGAGGAGGGGGAGCAAGGATTACGGGTCATCTTACCGGCGGGGACCTACAGTTTCAAGGGTATGTAGGAAAATTTGAAAAAAATAATATTTTCCACTTCCTTCGCTATCCTAACTTACGTATCTTCGTTTTCAAGCAAAGAAAATCTGAATATCATGACTTTAGAAGCCATTACCAGTAAAGTAGCTACCCAGGCTGCCGCTGCTGACGCACTGGGCAATACCATCAAATTTATGTTCAACGGTGGAGAAGGAGCTGTCTTCCTCGATGGAAGTGGAGCAGACAATACCGTTTCCAACGATGATAAAGATGCTGATTGCACTGTGAACATCGACTTCCAGGACTTCGCGGATATGCTTTCCGGAGAACTTAATCCTATGAACGCCTTCATGGGTGGAAAAATGAAGATCGAAGGAGACATGGGCGTTGCCATGAAACTTTCTTCCCTCTTCAACTAAGAAATCTTGTTACCAAAGCAAAAGCCCGGGCATTGCCCGGGCTTTTTTGTATACAAAACTATTTCGTTCTCAATAAGCGAAGTCCTGATAGCGGTCGATAAACTTGCTATCTCTCCGGATGATCAAATAGGTTACCCCCATCAACAGCATCATGCCGATCAAGCCGCGCGTGCTGGCGATATAAGGATTGCCCATCACGATAAAGAGCAAGGTCAGTTGGGACAGGTTGTTGAAGACGCCCAGGAAGGTGGCTGAAGCATAGATAGACCGGGTTTTCATGGCCAGATAAGCCATCGGATAGGCCATACTGATGGAGAAGCCTACGATACTGAGAATATCAACCAGGCTATCTATACCGAGGAAGGCGCCGAAGTGAAAGACCAGCGGCAGTTGCCATAAGCCATGTAGCACCCCAATCACCAGATTAGAACCCATGAAACCCATAGAGCGGGTTTCCGCAATCATAAAGCCTCTCCAGCCCACTTCTTCTCCCACATTGAACAGGAGGTTGAGGGAAGCACCCCCTACCATAGCCAGGACGATCCCCAGCATCAATAAGGTCCAGAATCCGTCCTCTCGTTCCAGGGGCAAAAATTCAATGGCGGAGATATAGGAGAGAATCTCTTGTCCCGTCATAGGAATTTCAGGCCGGTTGAAAAACTCCTGGGTTTGTTGCAGGGCAATTTCCCCGAAAGCCGGGATATGTAAGAGGTTGCCTCCGATCGCAATGGCTCCAACGGTTGCCAGGACCAATCCCAGCGGAATCAGCAGACTCACCAAAATCCAGTTGAAACTATAGCGCTTGCGGTTCCAGCCGTAGCGAGCCATAGAACCTTGGAAAATATACCTCTGGGTAATGAGGGTCGCCAAGGCTGGTCCCCAGCTGTAGGCAAGCAATTGAACCAGCAATTGGGTAATGGGCTGGTCAGCCAGCCATATATCTGGGAGCTTGAGCCCTAGCCAACTCAAACCGAAGGCAAGAACCAGAAAAACTCCTATTTTGGAATAATTCATCATAATCACGCTTTACTTCTGTACCGGTAGGCAGGGTCCTATGGGCTGAGTGGCATAAGCCTTCCCCTGGAATGAGCGAGCATCTCCGGTCTATTAAAAATAACGGATTTTTTGGTGAAATGGATGCAAAAATCAGGACGAAAAGCAGCTTTCTCTCAGATCAGATAATTTCTGCTGTCCCAATGCGGATAATTTGCGGATGTTTTCAGCGGGAATCCCCTCCGGGTCCGGGTGTCCTTCCACGGCTGCAGCTACACGCTCCTCCCGCAGCAAGTGAAGCATGGGATAGGGAGCGCGATTAGAAAAATTTTCGGCAGCCTCAAAAGCGGTACCGTCGAACTGATAATCAGGATGAAAGGTCGCAATTTGCAAAACCCCCTCTAATTCGGTTTCTATCAACAAATCCTGGGTCATTTCTACGAAATCCAGATAGTCTGCAAAATCGCCCAAGGCTTCAGGATGAATCAAAAGGGTCGTTTCTACTTCCTTCGCAGGCTGGCCTGCCAGGAAGAGGAGTTCCTCTAATAAATCCTGCCAGAGGACTTCCGGTCCCCGGGCTTCACTGACCTGATAGCGAATGCCATCCTTGCGAAAGACCGGCCCGGCAAAGGGACATAGGTTCAGGCCGATGACCATTTTTTCTACCCAGGTCGCAGTATGTTGGATCACAGCAGCAGCTTCCATGAGAGCAAAATAAAACAATTTGGGCCAGGAAATAACTTCCCTGGCCCAAAAGATTTTACAGGATACCTGCCTTATTGAATCAGTATTTTCTGAATCTGGCTGGCCCCGTTGACCTGGGCATGGAGCAGATAGAGACCAGCACTCATTTCTTCCAGGGAGATTTTTTCTTCTACCAGGAAGACTTCATCGGCTGGTATCGCATAGGTTTGTTTCCAAACCGTTCTTCCTTTGAGGTCCACCAGCCTTAGATAAACAGGCTGTGGGCTTTCTGCCTGTACCCGCACGGTCATCCAATCCTGAGCCGGAATGGGGAAGGCTTGCAGGCTAATCCCGCCAAATCGGGGAATGCGAACTTCTTGCAGGTCGGTCAACTGGACCTCTCCATTGGGACGAGTCAGGCGGATTCGGTAGCTCACATAGGTATCTCGCCACAGGGCCGCATCTGGATCATTGAGGGTAAATAGAGGGTCCTGGGTGAGGCTGAGCCGGCTGTGGAGTTGGGTCCAGTCTTCTCCGGGCCTCTGCACTTCTATTTCATAGGTGGTTCCGGCCTGAGGGGCTTGATCTTCCCAGGCTAATTGAACCCATTGGTTACGGGTTTGCCAGTGAGCAGACCAGCTAAGATCCTGAGCTGGCAGCACCGTATTGATGTGCAAGCCGACCATCCAGGGTGCATCGGCCACGCCATTGGTCTTGGTGGCTTGGTAGCCGCTGCCCGCACTCGGCATATTAGGACTGTGCACCGTGGTTCCCAGCGTCAATTCGTTGCCGGAGAGAAAAAGCGAACCTGCTGTCCGGGGATAATCATTATAGCTACCGCCATAGAGGTCTGATTGTAATAAGGCACTGCCATCATCACTGAGCTGGATCACAAAAAGGTCGTACAGGGCGCTAAAGCCTGCCGAAGTAGGACTGATCGGCCAATTGGCAGAACGGGTAGCTCCCAAAATCACGGCCTCTCCGTTGTTGTTGACCCGGAGGGACTTAGGGAAATCCAGGTCCGAGCCTCCTACATAGGTGCTGTACACCAGGCTATTTCCACTGACGTCAAACTTGGTTACAAAGGCATCTCCATTGCCTAAGGCAGGTGCATTTCCAAATTGGTAGGCCGCTGAGCTGGTCGGAAAATTGGTGGAGTAGGTCGTACCGGTGAGGTAGACCACATCATTTCCTTCCAGGTCTAGGCCGTAAATACCGTCCGAAGAGTTGCCGCCTATGTAGGAGCTGTAGACCAGGCTGCTGCCATCGGCGCTGACCTTGGCAAAGACTCCATCCTCGTTTACACTGCCTCCATTGATGAGATTGGACTGATAAGCATTGGCGGTGGTCGGAAAATTAGCAGAACCGGAAGTCCCGGCCACAAAGGCCTCTCCGTTTGCATTTACGCGAATGGCGTTTCCGATGTCATAGCTGTTGCCTCCGAGGAAGGTCGCATATTGCAAACTGCTGCCATCCGGGCTGAATTTGGCCACAAAAATATCCCCTGCTCCGCCTGCCCCTGTACTATAAGCCGTAGGCGAAGTGGGCATATCGGTAGAGAGGGTATAGCCCGTTACGTAAACGTTGCCGCTGGCATCCGCCTGCATATCATAGAGATAATCCCGGTCGCTCCCTCCGAAATAGGTAGAGAACACCAGCGAATCTCCATTAGCTGACAGGCGACTGATGAAGCCGTCAATCAGTCCTCCGGCATTGGTGGTCTGGTAAGCGGTAGCGGAAGTGGGATAATCGGAAGAAAGGGCAAAACCAGCCAAAATGACTTCAGAATCATTGACCAGGTCCATGCCGTAAGGCATTTCCCAGGAGGTACCGCCAATAAAGGTGGAATAAATGAGGCTGGTTCCGCTCGGATCCAGTTTGGTGACAAAAGCGTCGATCCCGCCACCATAAATATTCTGGTATACCCCGGGCGTAAGCGGAAAGGTCATGGCTTTGGTATAGCCAACCGTATACACAAAATCACTGGCGTCCCGCATCACCGCCATGATGTAGTCGTCAGATACCCCACTGTGTAAAAAGGAAGACCAATTCATGGTGATGGGGTCAATGACCAGGGGCTTGGTAGCATCATAAGCCCCCATGACCTGGAAGCCGATGCCGTTTTCTTTTTCACAATAGACGACGCTTACCGTTACCTTTTCTCCATGGATATATTGATAAGAATAGGGCGCTGCATCTGCAATTTCTCCCCATTCGGTCAGGACCACCAGTTCCCCTGCTGCGTTGATCCAATATTCGTACACGCCTTCCATGCCCATAGAGATCTGACTAATTTCAGCCTGGGGTTGGAGGATAAAATCGTACTTCAACTGATGATCGGCACTGCCATAGTAGCGGAGGTCGATATCCTCATAGATGTTTTCGTACCATAATTCCTTATACCGCTGGACCCCTCTGGCCCAGGATTGGGACTTGTTGCCTTTGAGGTAATGTCGCTTTTCGGTAGAAAGGAACTTAGGACTCAGTTCCACGTCCGGGGAAATGCCCAGAAAGTTGATATTCCAGACCAGGGCTTCATGCTCCGGGTCTAGCTCATCTTGCCAGGCATAGTTTTCAAACTTTTTTTCCTGCGTCAATTTGTTCATGCTAATGCCTCCCGCCATCTGCCTGATCTCTGCAAAGCTGACACTGGTTTCGAGGAAGCGGATTTGTCGATTGGTGGCCTCGGTCTGAAACCGGATGGCGGGATCAAACTGACCCTTATTTTCCTCAAACCAAAGCTGGGAGGAATAATAGGTAAGGTAGGGAAGGGCTTCCTCATCTTGAGCCAGCAACTTCCCGGGTATGGTAATGATATAAACAAAGAGCAGGAGGAAAAGACTACCCCATTTCATCTCGTCAAGTAATATGATTCGTAGATAGGGTAAATGTCTTCCCTTAGGCTGGAGATTAAAATTGCCGAAGGTGATGAGTATTACATGTGTTCGAAAAGAATAGTGGGTGGAATATGTGGATTCCGATTTTATGCGATTCCTGCAAATGAAGCAGGGTGAGAAAAAAAACTGCCTCCAGGCAGCCCACTTTTAGTGTAAGTTTCGCTTCAAAATCATGGGGATATACTTGGCTTAGCTGGATGTTTCTGTTTGCTGAAAAAAGCTTACACCTGCACTACGGAAAATCGGAATATGTGATTTTGCGGTATAAATGCTTGTTTTTATCCTCGGCACCCTTAAAAAATGTGTGTAATTTTCTGCCATGGAAATCCGAATGCTGGGCCAGACTGGCCTGGAAGTAAGCCCGATCGGCCTGGGATTGGCGGCGCTTGGACGTCCTGGTTATATCAACCTGGGGCATCAGGAGGATTTAGAGGCTGACTATGTGGTAGCCCATATGGAACAGCGGACCCATGCGGTATTGCATGCGGCCTGGGAGGCTGGCATCCGTTACTTTGATGCGGCCCGCTCCTATGGTAAGGCAGAAGATTTTTTGGGTAGCTGGCTCCACCAAAAGCAGCCTGCTCCTCAGGCGTTGACGGTAGGCTCAAAATGGGGCTATTACTATACAGCAGACTGGCAGGTACAAGCCGAAGCGCACGAAATCAAGGACCATCAGCTCTCCTTGCTGGACCAGCAATGGGCGGAAAGCCAGGAACGGTTGGGGAATTTTCTGGATCTGTACCAAATTCATTCTGCCACCCTTGATTCCGGGGTGTTGGATCGAAAAGAAGTTCTGGAACGACTGGCCGAGCTCAAAGCCCAGGGAACCCGCATCGGTCTTTCCCTCAGCGGCCCTCAACAAGGTCAAACCCTGGAAAAAGCGCTTCAGGTTCAAGTGGATGGAATTCCCTTATTCGATACGGTGCAGGCAAGCTGGAACCTGCTGGAGCCCTCTGCTGGTCCTGCTTTGCAAGCTGCGAATGAGGCTGGATGGGGCATCATCATTAAAGAAGCCCTGGCCAATGGCCGCCTGACTGATCGTAATCGTCAGTATGATCAGGAGAGCCTGACGGTCCTGCGTCAGGTGGCCCGAGAAATGGGCACCACGACGGACGCGCTGGCACTGGCTTTTGTCCTCCATCAACCCTGGGTGCATGTAGCCCTGAGTGGGGCCGCCACAGTCGCGCATCTGCAATCCAATCTAACTGCCCTGGATCTACAGCTTTCAGATGGGCAGCTTAGTGAATTGGGAAACCTCGCCATGCCTGCAGCAGCCTATTGGCAAGTGCGCAAATCATTATCCTGGAATTAGTTTTATGACAAAAGGCAAGATCATTCGCAAATTGTGGAAGCCCGTACTGCTGGTCAGTTGCATAAGTTTATTATGCGCCGGAGGCGCTTTTGTCTACCACTTCTACTACCTTTTTTCGAACAGCAATACCTTGTTCAGCTGGCGGCATGCCTGGGTGGATCACCTCGATATGTATACCGATGCCTGGGAATATGAGCCGGGCACGGAAGTGCAGGTATTTGTCAGTAACAGTGAGGCCGATCCTTTACAGTTGCGGCTGATTGGCTTACCCGATTTCGATACCCTTTTTGTCCGAAAAAATATCCCCAGTGCTTATCAGCCAGTCCATGACTCTGCGGCAGTAGCAGGAGCAGGCTGGGAGCCTACCTTTCAGTGGCGACTGGCAGCAGACCTGCCCACGGGTTGGTATATGTTGGAGGTAGAAGCTGAAGCAGACAAAAGAAGAACTTCCATTTTCATCACCCCCCAAAAAGAAGGCGTCCGCAAACCCCTGGCCTGGCTCATGTCCACCAATACCTGGAATGCCTACAATCACTGGGGAGGGCAGTCCCTTTACTCCCGTAACCATACCCATCAGATTAGTTTTAACCGACCCCAGCTGGCGGCCGACCCTTTGATGGAGAATACCTACGAAAACCATCAGTTATACTTTCAGGGGGCGAATATCGAACTACCGCTGGCGCGCTTACTGAAGGAAGCGAATATTCCTTTTGATGTGTACAGCATGGATGAACTCCATCGCTCAGCCGAGAAGCTCGCCCAGTATCAAACCCTGATGTTCTCCACCCACCCGGAATACTGGACCTGGTCCATGATGCATCACCTGAATCAGGTACTGGACTCGGGGCGGTCGGCGCTTTTTCTCGGAGGAAATACAGCGGCACACGTTACCTATATGGATTTGGAGGCCCGCACCGAAAGGGTCTATAAAAAGCAGGCTAACCTGTGGCACACAAAAGACACGGCTGGGATCCGGCCTTTTGGCATTGAGTTCCATTACCTGGGATTTCATACCTATGCCCCCTATGAGGTGCGGGTGGATACTTCCTGGTTGCTGGCGGGCACCGGTTTGAAAAAAGGAGACCGCTTTGGGTTTGAAAGTGAAAGCTATGACTATACTTACGCCAAGACCAACCTCTGGCGAAATCTCTGGGGCCTGACCCAAAAGGGCCGCAAAGGCATGGCTTCCGGGCTGGAAATCGACCGGGTCAACCAACTCACGCCAGACTCCTGGCTGACGGTAGCCGAAGGGCTGAATCCTGCGCAGGATGGACATGGGGAGGTATTCCCGGAGGACTTTAGCTGGGATGGCGCTGCCGGCGCACAAATAGGCTATTACTGGCACCCCGAGGGCGGCCTGATTTTCCACACCGGTTCCATTTCCTTTACCGGCGCGATCCCCTATGATGCGCCCCTCCGGCAGATCGTCTTGAATGCGATTCGGAAATGTACCGACTTAGAGTAGGGCTTTGATGGCGCTGACCACTTCTTCTGCATCCGGCTGGGTCGTAGGACTGATGGAAGAAATGACCTTACCGTCTTTGTTGATCAGGTATTTGTGAAAATTCCATTTAGGATCCTCGCCGGTCTGGGCTTCGAGGTACTGGTAGAGGGGGTGCTGCTGTTTTCCTTTGACGGAGATTTTTTCAAACATCGGGAAGCTCACCCCGTAGTTTTTCTGGCAAAAGGCTTCAATCTCTTCTGCCGATCCAGGCTCTTGGTTCATGAAATTATTGGCGGGGAAGCCCAGGATGACCAGCCCTTGATCTTTATAGGCATCGTAGAGTTCCTGTAGCGGTTTGTACTGCGGGGTTAAGCCGCACTTGCTGGCCACATTGACGATGAGGATGACTTTGCCTTTATAGGTTTCCAGGCTTTGAGATTCGCCCTGTAGGGTATTCAAGGTGAAGTCGTGGATGGATTGCGTCTCGGTAGGTGTCATAGCTTGATCTTGAGCGAAAAGGCTGACTGAAAAGGCCAGATATGTAAGGATTAAACAAAAATAGCGCATGTTGGGTTTTATTTCTTTCCAAACCCAGCTTTTTAGGGCAATGTTTTTGAAGGGCGAAAAGAGAGGAGGGCTTTCCTTTATTTAGAATTGGTCTAAATAGGGAATTTTCCTATCTTTGACCTACTTATCATTCTTATGGCAAAAATAGTCGTTCGCAAAAGTGGGGGGAAAGTAGTAGTGAGTGAAAGCAAAAGTGCTGCGTTACTCCCCATTCCCCAGCTAGATATTCAGCAAGTTAATTACCTGATACGTTCTCGTCGCTCGGTCTTTCCTAAGCAATTTTCGGGGGAAGCAGTAAGCCGTGAGGAAATTGAGGCTTTATTGGAAAATGCGCATTGGGCGCCCAATCACGGAAAAACTGAACCCTGGTTTTTCAAGGTGTTTACGGGACCTTCTTTGAAAACCTTGGGCGAAGCGCAGGCGAAGATTTATCAGGAAGTAACCTCAGAGGAGAGCTTTGACCAGAAAAAATATGACAAACTCCTGAACCGTCCGCTGGCTTGTAGCCATGTGATCGCGATCTGCATGAAGCGAGGGGCTAATCCTAAGATTCCGGTTATCGAAGAAATTGAAGCCGTAGCCGCTGCGGTTCAAAATATGCATCTGACTGCCACAGCCCTGGGCCTTGGCGCATACTGGAGCAGTGGAGGCGTGGTTTACCATGACCGGATGCGGGAATGGATGGGCCTGGGCGAAGAGGATAAACTCCTGGGCTTCTTTATGGTAGGCCGTCCTAAGGATGGATGGCCACGTGGCAAGCGCAACAGTGCCTGGCAGGATAAAGTAGAGTGGGTAGAGTAGGGCCGCAAAAAAAACCGCTGACGTTAGCCAGCGGTCGTGTCACGTAAACGTAGATATGGATCAAAAAAATCATTTAAGCACCACCTTCCGGGTGGTGGCTTTTTTATTTTGTGTGATGGTGAGGAAGTAGGTGCCTTTGTCCTCCACGGACAACTCCAGCGCCTGCTTGAAGGAACCTTCAAAGTCCTTGCGCTTCTCTACCCAAATCAACTCGCCGTCCTGGTCTCTTAAGCTGACACTCAATAACCCTTTCTCCGGTGCTTCAAACTTGAGGTGAAACTGCCCTTCCTGGGAGAAGAGGTACATCTGCTTCACTACCAGGCCTCCGTCGATTTCTTTTTCTTTCACCCCATTTTCCATGAGGGACGCTTTATCAGCCTCCTCCAATTTGCTGATGGAAAGAGACACATTTTTCTTTTGCTGACGGATCATGCCCGTAGGCTTGCCCTTTTCTTCTTCTAATTCCATCACCTTCATGTCCATGCGCTCCATGAACTCCTTCACCTCTTTGTCCTGCATGAGCTCTTTGAGGCGTGCTTTATCTGCTTCGCTCATGTCGTTACGGTCCTTGCGAATGCGGATTTCCTTGTACGCTTTCTGTCGCTTCTCTTCCCCCTCTGCTCCTTCCATCTTACGGATGATCACTTTGGCGTCATCATCTATATTTTTCACTTTTTCATCCCCTTTCATGATGATCACTTTCCCATCCTCTCCTTTCCAGATGTTGACATCATTTTTCCCTTCGATCTCTTGAAGGATGACTTTTACTTCTTCATTGATTTCTTTCCCCGCTCCGTTGCCTTTCATAATGATGACCTTGCCATCCTCATCTTTCCAAAGACGTGCTTCTCCATCCTTTTCGATTTCTTTGATGATGACTTGTGATTTTCGTTCGATCTTTTTTCCGTCCTCTCCGTTGATGATCACTTCGACCTTTTGGCCGTCCCCATCCAACTCAATCACTTCACCTTCTTCGGTAGTCCAGGTGCCTTTCTTGCCTTTTCCTTTGAAAATCATGACCTGATCTTCATCCTCTCCATCCAGGCGAATGACCTTTTTCTTCCCGTTTTTGATGATAAAGACGTTTTCTGCGTCCTCACTGACTTCTACCTCGATTTCCTGCCCTTCTTCAGCCTCGCCTTCCATTTCGACTCGAATGCTTTTTTCGATCCGGACTTTTTTTCCGTCAGCGGACTCATATTCTTTCATAAAGTCTGCCTCTTTCCAATCGTCTCCTTCGCCCACGGTAAAGACCGTGTCGATGACGGTCTTTTTCCCATCGACTTCTTTTTCCATCTTAATGCGGACTTTACGCGTAACTTCCTGGGCCATCAGGTTGTTGAGGGTAAGGGACAGGACCAGGAGAGAAGCAAGGGTGAGAATTTTTCTTAATGGAGTGTTCGTAGGCATGATTTTGTCCTTTTAAGGCAACATACCAAAAGTAGGACATAAGTGATACCCAAAGGGTTAAGGCTTAGTTAATGTCTGTTAAGAAAAAGTTAATGTATCCTGGGCATACAGCCTTGCGTAATATCTTTGGAGCGTGAAACGGTATCGAATTCATATCATGGTAGGGGTGGCGAGCCTGGCGTTGCTGGGTTTGATCTATTTGCAGGTGATGCAGATCAGAAAAGCCATTGAGTTGACGGAGGAAAATTTTAATACCTCGGTTAATGACGCCCTCAATCAGTTGGTAGATCGCCTCTATGCGGAGAACGTGAGTACCAGCTACGTGAAAATTATCCGGGAGATTCAGGTCGCCAATCCCAATAACCGTTTTGAAGATGAACAACTGGCTGCTGGTCGGGAACCTACGCCCGATCTAAGCCTCAGCATCGGGGTGGAGGAAACCGATAGCCTGAACGAGCGCCGGGTCCGAATTCGGGATAGCTATATCACCGAACAGGAAACCACCATCCCCAGCGACTCCCTTGGGGTCAATACGGAAGAAGAAATTGCCTTCTTTTTTGAAGGGGATGGAGATAGCCTGACCAGCGGCTCCGGCATCAGGATGCCGGCGGACCCCCAGATGCTGCGGGTGATGAGTCAGACCATGCGGGATATCCGCTCACAAAACCTACGCATCGAAGACCGGATTGATCCCCGGATGCTGGATAGTTTGCTACAGGTTTCTCTGGAAGATCAGGGCATCTATCTCGGCTATGAATATGTGGTGGATATCCCGTCATATGAGAAGATTTTGTTCCACTCAGAGGAGGTCAGCATGCCTCATCTGATGGATTCCCGCCATAAGGTCCAGCTATTTCCTTATCTCGGTCTGAAGGACAAAAGCTACCTATACGTAGGCTTTCCCAACCAGGAAATATTTGCCCTGAAATCTGTGTGGAGGCAGGCTGTAGCCTCTCTCTTGTTCAGTGGCATTATCCTTTTTTGTTTTTGGTGGACCATTCGGACCATCCTGCGCCAGAAGAAGCTCTCGGAGATGACCACCGATTTCATCAACAACATGACCCATGAGCTCAAGACCCCACTTGCGACCATTTCGGTAGCGGCAGATGCCCTGAAAAATCCTCGGGTGCAACAAGAGGCAGCAGGCATGGCTCGCTATATCGGGATCATCAAGGAAGAGAACCAGCGGATGAACCGGCAAGTAGAGCGGGTACTGCAAGCAGCTCGTTTTGAGCGCAAGCAAATCGGTCTGAAAAAAGAAACCATCGATGCTCACCTCTTGATCGAAAAGGCTGCCCGGCACGTGGACCTGCAAGTGCAGGAGCGAGAAGGTCAGCTGGAAATGGACCTGGAAGCGGAGCGTTTTGACTTGAACGCAGACCCGGTCCACTTCAACAACATGGTCTACAACCTCCTCGACAATGCCAATAAGTACAGCCCGGACGCTCCGCACATTCGGCTCCATACCTACAACCAGGGCAATGAATTGGTGATTGCAGTCAGTGATCAAGGCAAAGGGATTTCCAAATCTGATCAGGGACGCATCTTTACCCGCTTCTTCCGGGTGTCTACCGGAAACCTGCATGATGTAAAAGGTTTTGGTCTGGGGCTGAGTTATGTTCAGGAGACCATGGAAGCCCATGGTGGCAGCGTTTCGGTCAGGAGCAACCCCGGAAAAGGCAGTACCTTCGTGCTCCGCTTTCCCCTGGAGGCCGCTTAGTCCTCATCATCTTTCTACAAATAGAGATCGACGCCAAAGGTAGCGCCAATGATTAAAAAATTTTGGAACTTGATATAACAGTGTTATGTTTGTGGGGATGAACGATGCTAAAGACATCCTCCAGGCAACCCTAGAAATAGCGCAGAAGGTGGGTTGGGAAAAGGTTTCTGTAAGAGGGATCTCAAAGGAAATTGGTTATAGCACGATAAAGATATACTCAGATTTTGGGAGTAAAGAGGAACTCCTGTTCAAGATTCAGCAACGAGGATTTGCAATTCTAAGGACAGCCTACACCAAGGCTACGGAGCAGTTCGACCTGCCTGAAGAAATGTTAGAAAGCATTGCCCTGGTACATATACGATTCGCCTTGCAACACCCCATGTATTATGAACTTATGTTTGACTATAAGTTCAATTCCTGTAAGTCAAAATCTGCTAAAACGAAGAGAGAGGTTGGCAACATCATCTATGAAGTGATTCAGCAAATCACTCAGGTAAATTCGAGGATTGCATTTTTACAGTTCTATGCCATGCTCTATGGATTTATCCAGATAACTAAAGACTTTCCGCATAAAAAAGATTTCGATATGGAGGCCACAACCATACAATTTGTCAGAAATTTTATAAACGGCATCCGATAAAAATTTTTACCCCAAAAATAACACTGTTATATGCGTCTATCATTCACCTCTTTAATGGTTCGAGCTTTAAAGGCCATGCTAGTTTCCATTGCCATTAACCTCCTCCTCTACCTCCTATTCGTTAGGCTAGGTATCATAGATGTTAGCCTTCCTGTTACGCCCGACGGACGCTCACTTTCCTGGCTCCCAGTCTTGTTTGCCTCCTTTGTTCCGATTCTGGCTGCCGCAATAATATGTTGGCTTCTTGACAGACTTTTTCCTCAGAAAAGCATCATAATCTTCAGGATGTTAGCCAGCATAATTCTCGTGCTTTCCTTTGCTACCCCCTTTACCATAGAGGCTGTCCCCATGCAAATGGCGTTAGGCCTCAATGTAATGCACATCGTGGTTGGCATCTCAACCATTTATTTTTTAACCAACAAGGCATCAAGCAATGAACAATAAAAGCATCCTAATCATTGGCGGTACTGACGGTATTGGTAGAGCACTCGCCAATGAATTGGTAAGGTCCAACAAAGTTCTAATTGTGGGCAGAAGCAAAGAAAAAGCTCAGGCTTTTAAGAAAGCCAATCCCACGAATGGCCATTACCTTCTTTCTGATGTTTCTTTACTGAAGAATATTCGTGCCCTCGTAACCGAAATTAAAGCTACCCTGGATAGCTTGGATGTTATCATTCACACGGCTGACATTCTGCGGGTAAAAAGGCTAAATACGGAGGAGGGATTAGAAATGTCAATTGCCCTAAACTATTACTCAAGATTTCTCATCAATCAGTTGTTGATGGGTGAAGACCCAAAATTTGTGCCCGGAAGAATGATGCACATTGCGGCAGCGGGTTTCCCTCCCTCAAAGAGATTTATGAATAATTTTCCCTTACCCGCTCGGGCTAATAGCTTCAAAGGGCACGGAATAGGTCAGATAGCAAATGATTTCTATGGCTTGACCATGGCAGAAAAACTCAAAGCATTAGGGGTCAAAGTAAACATCTTAAATCCTGGGATTGTGGACACGGACATTAGAAGAAATGGGCAGTTCCCTAAATTTATCAAAATCCTCAGCCCAATATTTGGGTTCCTCCTGAGGAATAGGCAAAAAAGTCCTCAGGAATATGCAATGATTCCGCTATCCATTTTAAGAGGAGAAAATCCAGATGCAGAGCACTTTGTTCTGATAAATTCAAAAGGGAAAGGCATAAATGGAAATACCACCCTCAATGAAAGGGATACTCAACACGAATTGTATCAGTTTACGACGGAAAGAATAGCAGGAATTTTGGGTTCCGAAAAAGGAATTGCCTGGCTTTAACATGATATAGGCGATAATGCTCCCTGTTCGGTCGCGCTACGGATATCCTACCAGTATCTACCGTAACAAACCCGGTAAAGGCGGTAGCTTGAGGCTCCACTTCCCGTTGGCGGCAGCTTAGGGCTC
Organism: Bacteroidota bacterium; assembly: GCA_038527215.1. Lineage (GTDB taxonomy): Bacteria > Bacteroidota > Bacteroidia > J057 > J057 > JAWPMV01. The sequence continues at coordinate 31,529 of JBCBGC010000012.1, read as the reverse complement.
ATAATCTTTCCACAAATAGGTGTAGTAGCCTAATACTTCTCGGAGCCAGGACCAGGGTTCCCGCCATTCCCAGCCTATGCGAGCATAAGCGGTTCCTTGGACTGGCAAGCCAAAGGAACGAAAGGCCAATTTGCAGCGACTTAAATGAAAGTAATGAGAGACCAGGATAAAGTCAGGTTGCTGGTCTCGTTGAAGGTAAATTTCCCGGGCGGCTTTGGCAGTAGCGTAGGTGTTGATGCCAAAGGTATCTACCAAAATGGCCGAGGCTGGTACGCCTTGTGCTTCCAGATAGTTGGCCATGACCAGAGGTTCCTGGTAGCCTTCTATGCCCCTTCCTCCACTTACCAGCAAAGTTTTAACCTTGCCTTCCCGGTATAGGTTCAAGCCCCGGTCTACCCGGGCTTTGAGCCGGTCGGACATTTCCCCGGAAGGCAATACCTGCGAGCCCAGAATGACCCCTATTTCTGCGGTGACATCCTGCTCGGTATAGCCATCGACCATGATAATGATGAGGTGGACGAAAAACCAGAGCGAAAAAAACAGGAAAATGCGTTTAAGGATTTTTTTCATGGGGTGCCCAGATTGCGGAAATTAGGCTGATCGCTCAAACCAGCCTTTTTCTCTGCAAAGCAAAAGGCTGAAAAATGATCTCCTATTAAATTACGTACCTTTAAGCTGAAATACCTAAGACCTTTCCCTATGCGTAATCTGGTATGCCTGTTAGGGCTCAATCTGGCCATGTTTATGAATATTTCGGCGGCTGATTTGACCTATACCTTAGATTGGCTCACCCCCAATACTCACACCTATCTCGTAAGCCTCGAAGTGGCGCCTTCATCTGGCGCGCTTACCGAATTCATGCTTCCCACCTGGCGCCCGGGTCGTTATATCCTGCAAGACTATGCGGCGGCGGTTTCTCATGTGGAAGTAGTGAATGAAAAAGGAGAAGCGGTTTCCTGGCGAAAAACCACCCCAAGTGTATGGTCGGTGGAGAATGGGGATCATAAGCGGTTGAAAATCACTTATCGCTATTTTGCCAATAACCGGGATGCGGGTTCCAGCTATTATGCGCCTGGGCAAGCCTACTTTAATCCCATCAACCTTTTCATGTATGTGAAAGGCCGGATGAATGAGTCGGTCCAGATGACCGTGCCCGCCTTACCGCAGGATTGGAAAATTGCCACCGCTCTAAAGCGAGGCAGCGCTTTTAATGTGTTTGAGGCAGCCGATTACCATGAGTTTGCGGATTCTCCTACCGTCTTTGGCGCGGAAATGAAGCAGCTGGAATTCGAAGATGAAGGAACCACCTTTTACCTGCACTTTCATGGTAAGTATAAAGGGGACGAAAAAATAGACCAAGCCATTGTCAAGCATGTGAAGGCCATCTGCCAGGAGCAGGCTGCTATCTTTGGTAGCTACCCTTTCGAGGAATACCACTTTATTTATCGACTCTTGCCACTGGGCATCCGTCATGCCGTGGAGCATACCAATTCCGCCTCATTTGCCTTGCCGGAAAATGTGACGGCCAGCGAGCCGCAGGTGATCAGCGGGCTTTGTGGGATCACCAGCCACGAATTCTGGCATGCCTGGAACGTCAAACGTATCCGCCCGGCTGCCCTCTGGCCCTATGACTATGGCCAGCCTCAGTATACCGGCCTCCACTGGTTTACCGAAGGGGTAACGGACTATTATACCAATCTGACTCTGATCCGGGCCGGGATTCGGGACGAAGCCTGGTATTTCAAGGTGGTAGCCCGAACGCTCACCAGCCTGGAAAATAGCTATGCGGCGCGCATCGTCTCGCCCGACCAGTCTTCCTTCAATTCCTGGCTGGCCACTTCTCCCTACCAGCATCCCAATCATCAGACTTCTTATTATTCGCTGGGAAGTCGTTTGGGCTTCTGGCTGGACATGGAGATCCGCCAGCGCACCAATGGTAAAAAAACCTTGGATGATGTATTCCGCCACCTCTACAAGACCTATTATCAGGCTGGTCAAGGGGTTCCGGAAGATGGTATCCAAAAGGCATTAGAAAAATTGAGTGGAGATTCCTGGGCGCAATTTTTCCAGGATTATGTATACGGGACCAAGCCGATGGATTATAAGCGTTTGCTCAGGCCCATGGGGCTGGAGTTGGTAGTCAGCCAGAACGAGCAGCCTGGCAAGCGAGGCATCGGTCTGAGTCGGATGGAAAAGCTGGATCAAGGCATGTTGATTCGTCGGGTCAGTCCCGGCAGTGATGCCTATGAAGCCGGCTTAGGACCAGACGACATTATTCTGGAAGTAAATGGTGCTCAGGCCACCAGTGTCGATTTTGATGCGCTGGTCAACGGCATGAAAAAAGGCCAGACCATTACCATGCAAGTCCTGGCGAACTTCAGCGAAGTCAAAGAAATCCAGGTGCCTTACACCGGACGGTCCATTCCTAAAAAGATGACCCTCGAGCGGTCAGAAAAAGCCAAGAAACAGCAAGCAAGCCTACGCCAGGACTGGCTCAGTCCCGCCAACCCGTAACCCTGGCTTCCAGCCGGGAAAACATTCCTAACCGGCTATCAGCCGGTTATCAAGGATCTTGTGGCAGACA
>JBCBGC010000012.1:0-28845 GCA_038527215.1 Bacteroidota bacterium | reverse complement strand
GCTTCCAGCCGGGAAAACATTCCTAACCGGCTATCAGCCGGTTATCAAGGATCTTGTGGCAGACAGCCACCCTCGTCCTCAGCGAAGCTGAAACCCCTGTTCAGCGGATGCAATCCGCTGCTACCGACACCATCGGAATCCTACTCCTCCTTCGGAGGCTCCGGCTTTTTCTTCAAAGGCAGTTTTTTCGGAAGGGGCTTCTTGGGCAAGGGCTTTTTACCACTGAGACCAGCACTGCTTTTGGGGGCAGCAGGCGCGGTTTTTACCGCTTTCGTTGCCGCTAGCTTTTCTCGTTTAACCGCTTCCTCTTCCGGACTGAGCAGCCCGAAATGGTAAATGAAGTTTTCCCGGTCGTATTCACTGTAGTCATACACCTTGGTCATGGTCAGACATTCGGTGGGACATACCGTGGTGCAGAGCCCACAGTAACAGCATTTCGCCATGTCTATATCGAACACGGGGAGTTCCAGCCTTTTAACCGAACCATCCGAAGTATAGCCCAGGTCATCTACCGCTTTAAAACTCTCGATGGTGATACAATCCACCGGACAGATGCGGGCACATTTATCGCAGACGATGCAGTCTTCCCCTTCCATGTGCAGCCGATAACGACCCACATCCGGAACGGGTAAACTCTCCTGCGGATATTGAACGGTTACCGCTTTATCAGCCTCTTCAAAATAGCTGGGATTTTCTATGCTAATGGCCCCTCTTCTTTTCCCACCTTTTTTCAGGTGCGGCCAGGTGACCTTGATCCCGGTCCAGAGGGTTTGGGCGCTTCTTCTAATATCTTTCCAGTATCCCATATCAATCCATCCTTAAAGGTGGGCATAGACTTCCCACAATTTCCAAATCCCACTGATCACAAACAAGCCAAAGGCAATGGGGGTCAACACTTTCCAGCAGAGGTGCATCAGTTGATCCACCCGCAGGCGGGGATAAGTCCAGCGTACCCACATTTGAATGCCTACCAGGGCGAGGCTTTTGATCAGTAACCAAAAGACCCCCCAAAGGTTCCCGGCTACAGTGCCCGGTGCGCCCGAAGTCCAGGCAGCCAGGTTCAAATCGAAATCCCCTGGCAAAGGAATATTGGGCAGGGGCGTATTCCAACCTCCCCAGAACACACATACGGCCACCAGGCTGACCAGCAACATCTTGGCATATTCCGCCAGCATGACCAGGGCAAAATTAAAGCCGCTGTATTCCACGTGATAACCGGAGACCAGCTCTGATTCAGCTTCGGGAATGTCAAAAGGAGCTCGGTTACACTCTGCCAGGGAGGCAATGAAGTAAACCACAAAGGCCAGCAACAAATGCGGATAGCGAACCACCGACCAACTCAGGATGCCGCCCAGGTGGGAGACATCCCATAGCCCAAATAAGTAGGTCGCCTCCCCAGCATAAATGCCCTGACTGGCCACGATTTCCTGAAGGTTCAGGCTGCCATACATCAGCACGGCGACCAGCAAGGCTGTCGTGGCGGGAATTTCATAGGAGACGATTTGGGCTACCGCACGGGAAGAACCCAGGAAGGCGTATTTATTATTGGCGGCCCAGCCTGCCATCAGCAAGCCGATGATGTCAATGGCTACCACCCCCAAAAAGAATAACAAGCCCAGGCTGATGTTGCTACCCAGGATATCCGGGGCAAAAGGCACCACCACAAAGCCCGCAAACACCGCCACGAAAATCAGGGCCGGGGCCATGAGGAATAGGAGCTTATGAGCAGCCTGGGGAACAATAGGTTCTTTGATGACCAGCTTTAGCACATCGGCCAGGGTTTGCAGCAATCCGTAAGGACCAGTCTCATTGGGGCCCAGGCGATCCTGGATAAAAGCGGATATTTTTCGCTCCACATACACCCCTGCCAAGGCATATAGCAGGATAAATCCCAAGGTACCCGCAAACTGCAGGGCAAAGACGGGCGATATGGAGAGAAAGGAAATAATCGTAATGCCTTTTCAACAAAGGTACATAATGCCCGGCAAGGGCACCATCTAAAGCTCGGTGTATTTTTTGCGGCTGCCTTTGGCCTTTTCTACCGGATATTTGGCCGCGTTCTTGGCCAGTTTTTCCTGTATGATAGTAGGAATGTCCAGCCCATAGTGATGGGCCATCAGTAAGACATAATAGCAGACGTCGGCCAACTCTTCTTTGAGGGCAGCCTCATCTACCTCTTCTGCTTTTTTCCAGAGAAATAATTCATTCAACTCGGCTGCCTCCACCGACAGCCCCAGGGCCAGGTCTTTTCCATTGTGAAACTGGGCCCAATCCCTTTCGTCCCGAAAGTGAAGAATTTTCTCTGTGAGTTCTTTGATGGCATCCATAGGGGAAAGATACAAGGATATTTTTTGCGGGGAGTTATTGGGGGCTGGACAAAAAACGTATGTTAGAGGTATGATACAAGAAATGGACCTGCTCCCGGATTGGGAGGTGACCACCCTGGATGGTAGTCCGGCGCCCAGCCTCCACGACTTTCGGGGGAAGGTGGTCTTGCTGCTCATTTTTAGTCGGGGCTGTCCCGGTTGTATGGGGAGGGCCGTCCCTTATTCCAAAAGCCTACTGGCAGATTTTCCCGACTTACAAATCATCGGCATCCATACCCAATTTGAAGGGCCGGAATACAGCCAGCGCCAAATCGAAGAGGTCAAGTTGTATTTCAAGCTCCCTTATCCGCTTTTGGTGGATCAGGGAAAAAAGACCTTTGAAAAATATGCAGCTGAGGGAACCCCTCACTGGCTGTTAGTAGATCGGGAGGGCAGATTGCTCAAATCCTTTTTTGGTTCCATGGAAGGTGCGCGTCAGCGACTGGTGTATAGTTTGACCGAACTCTTTGAAAGTTAGGGCATAAAGGAAAATCTATGTAGCTTTCAGAAAGGCCACTTTTGTATGCCCCCATCGTTTCCTCCTTCCTATATCAGTCAGCTCGGCTCGCATGAGAAATACTTGCGGAAGCGCCACATACATGGGCTGAAAGTGTGGTGGGCCCGACGACCGCTTAGGGCTATGCGGGCCTTGTTGATCGCTGAAATTCAGGCGGTTAATGGTCTCCAAAAAAGCGTTTCCCCATCCTTGCTCGAAGCCTTAAACCCTGATACGGAATCCTATCAATCTTTTGCAGATTCATACGATACTGGAAAAATATCGGTACTGGATCCTTTTTCAGGTGGGGGCAGTATCCCTTGGGAAGCTGCCCAATTGGGGTGTGAGACCACGGCCCTGGAAATCAATCCTATCGCTCATTATCTGCAAGATACCCTCTACGAAGCGGCCAGGTTGCCGGGATTCTCAGATGCCCTGCAAAAGGTAGGGGAGGAACTGCTGGATCAATTGGAGCCAAGATTGGCTTTCCTTTATCCTGGAGAAACCGTGCCTGCCTTCATCTTCTGGGGACGCACCGCTCCCTGCCTGCGGTGTGGGGAGGTCTTTTCCCTTAGTCGCCTCAGTTATCTGGCTCGCCGGCCTCGCAAAGTTCGCTGGCTGGATCGCCAGGGTGGAGCCCTTTCCCTGAAAGAAGAAAAAGCTCCCCCCGTCAAAACAGGTTTTGTCTGTCCTTCCTGCCAGCAGGTTCATAGCTACGCTGACCTTAAGACCATCGCCCAAGCCCAGCAACTTCATGCGGCTCCGCTGGCCTGGGCAGAAGTGGGGCATTCCGGTAAGCAATACCAGGTGATTTCGGAGACGGAACAAAAAGCCTTTGCGGCGCTGGAACCCTTTATTGAACAGGAACTCAACCGTCTTGTAGCTTTACTTCCCCAGGCACCGGTCAGGGCACTTAGTGGGGTGATTAATCCCAGTTTGTATGACCTACGAACCATGGGCGACTTTCTGCATCCCCGGCAACGCCTGATGCTGGCTTATCTGTTGGAAGAAATGATTTCGGCCTGGCCTCAATGGGTACAAACCTATGGAGAAACCCAGGCACGCCTCCTACAAGGGGCTTTGACCGGCCTGATTGAATGGCAGGTGGATTGGAATAGTCAGAGCAATATGTGGATCCCCCAAAATGAGCAGGTGGGTCGAAGCCTGGCCGGACCAGGGGTGGCTATGCGTTGGGATTTTGTGGAGCTGGACCCTTGTGCAAAAAATAGCAGCAGCATGCGGACGAAGTTGAAGCGCATGGTGGATACCTATCGCCACATTTCTTTAGGGCAAAAGCTTCGACTTGAGCTTGGGTCAGCTACGCACTTGCCCTTGCCGGATCAGAGCCAGGATATCGTCATGACGGATCCGCCATATTTTGACTCCGTGGACTATGGGGCGCTTAGCGCATTTTTTCAGCCCTGGATAGAAGTATTGTTACAAAAGACCGGCAAGCCCGAGGCGGATTTGAGCCTGCAGCAGGGACAGGAATTGATCGTAAAGCTGGGACGTGGCAAAAAAAGCCAGGTCGGCTCAGGGGTTTTTTATCAGCGCATGATGACGCAGGCGTTGGCGGAGATGAAGCGGGTCTTAAAACCTACCGGCCGGGGAACCTTGATTTATGCCCACAAAACCCTGGAAGGTTGGGCTGCGTTGGCTGATGCCTTTAAGGCGGCTGGCTGTAGCATTCATAGCTGTCTCCCTTTACAAATGGAGCGTAAGGCTCGTCCGCGAGCGATGAAGAGCCATGCTTTGCACGGAGTCGTAGCGATGCGCTTTTTGTCCGCCCCCCAAGTCAAACCGAGCCTGGAAGAAGATCTCCTGCAATGGCAAGCCTGGTTGGAAAAAGGGGAAGTGCACCCTAGTCTCCTGGTGATCTATCTGGCGGCACTGGCTTGCAAGCTATATGTAGACCAGTCGTTTTCTGATTTTAAGGCGGCCCATCAGGCTGTATGTCAGCAGTGGGAAAGCCTTAACCAGACAGCCGCCCCAGCTACTGATTGGGATCACCTGACGCAGGCCTATGTGGAAGGTCGTCGCGGGCAGGTGGAAAAGCTGGACGCCAGCCAGGCGGATTTGTTACGGGCCCATGGCTTGCTAAGCTCTGATCAACTCCTGGCGTTGGATGAAATAGCCACGGCCCATCTCCCGGCTAGATGTTTGCTCAAGCGGGCCGCAGAGGTTCTGCAAGCCTTAGGCAGACAGCAAGTGCCTCAACTGGAGGCAGAAGAGGTAAGTTCCATGCGGGATTTTTATTATGCCCTTGATGTACCTGAATTGAACAGCCTGCAGCATCGCAGTGGCAAGCGGGAACTACAGTTGCGCCGTAGGATGCTGTCCCGGCTTCCCTGACAAAAGTCATTTCCTCCTAAGAGTTTTCTCAGTCCTTTTTCCTTTTGGGGCCATCATCTTGCAAGTCATACGCTCATGCTATGGCTGAAAAACATGCTGCCTCTACCTGCTACCATTGTGGCACCTCTTGTCCGGAAGATCATCCTGTCCAGGATAACAAATCCTTTTGTTGCGAAGGCTGTCTGACCGTGTATCAATTGCTGTCAGACCACGAACTTTGCCAGTACTATGACCTGGAAGCTCATCCGGGCATCCGCCTACCTGAGGTATCCGTAGCTGCCCGCTTTCTATACCTGGATCGACCGGAAGTCGGTCGTAAGCTATTTCAGTACGAAGACGAACAGATGGCCCTCCTGCATCTGCGTCTTCCTCAGATCCATTGTGCTTCCTGTGTCTGGCTGCTTGAGAATCTTTATCGCTTACAGCCGGGCATCCTGGGATCGGAAGTGGATTTTCTCCGTCGGGAAATCAAACTCCGCTATGATAAAACGCAGTTATCGCTCAGTCAGGTGGTCAGTTTGCTAGCCTCTTTGGGTTATGAACCGGAGATTAATCTGGAGCAGGGCGAAACGGCTGCTCCTAGTCGAACGGATCGTAAGCTGGTCTATCGTCTGGGCGTGGCAGGTTTTTGTTTTGGCAACATCATGTTGTTCAGCTTTCCCCATTATCTGGGCTTGTCGGATACCGGAGCCTCCTACAGCTATTTCTTTGGCTGGTTAAATTTCCTGCTCAGCCTACCCGTCTTTTTTTACAGTAGCCAGCTCTTCTTCCAACATGCCTGGGAAGGGATCAAACATAAAGTATGGAACCTGGATATGCCGATTTCTTTGGGCATCCTCGCCTTATTTAGTTGGAGTAACTGGGAATTCTGGTCTGGCATGGGAGCCGGATATTTTGACTCCCTGGCGGGGCTAGTGTTTTTGTTGTTGGTAGGAAAATGGATACAGGGGCGCACCTTTGCCGCCCTGGCCTTTGAGAAAGACTACCAGGCATATTTTCCGCTCTCAGCTACCCGGCTAACGGAAGCGGGAGAGGAGTCGGTTTTGGTTACTGACCTGGAAGTAGGGGATAAAGTGCTGATTCGACACGGAGAAATGGTCCCCGGGGACGCCATCCTGCTCAGTGAGGAAGCCTCCATGGACTATCGCTTTATCACGGGAGAATCAGAAGCGGTCCAGCGTCAGCAGGGCGAGACTTTATACGCGGGCGGTAAACAACAAGCTGAAAGCATTGAAATCCTCATCCAGAAGCCGGTTTCCCAGTCTTACCTCAGTCAACTGTGGGATGATCCGGCTTTTCGCAAGCGAAATCCTCAACAGCAGTGGGCCGATCAGCTAGGCAAAAGATTTACCCTGGCGGTCATCCTGGTGGCCTTGCTTTCGGGCGCTGTCTGGGCCTGGCTGGAAGGCTGGGCCATGGCCGTGCAAGTGGCAACCGCCGTATTGATTGTGGCGTGTCCTTGTGGCATTGCGCTGACTGCGCCCGTCATCTTTAGCCATATCATGGCAGGCCTGGGGAAACTTGGTTGCTACCTCAAAAGCGGCATCGTCCTGGGGCGTATGGCGGAGTTGACCGACCTTGTCTTTGACAAAACCGGGACCCTGACCCAAGCTGATGCCTCTGGGCAACAGGTAATCTCTCCAGAACCTCCCATGGAGGATTTGATCCCGCTGGTCAACCTGGCCCGGCAATCTACCCACCCCAAAAGCCGCTTCCTGGCTGAGCATTTTTCCACCCTTCCTCAGGCGACCGTAGAAAACTTTTCCGCTGAATCAGGCCAAGGAATTTCTGGATGGGTGGACGGACAAGCGGTCCGCATCGGTCGGGCAGATTTTGTGGGGCATTCCCATCCCTCCGCAACCGGAAGCTGGGCGCGGGTCGGACAACAAGCCCCGGTGGCCCTGATCTGGCGAGAAGAGATTCGCCCGGGATTGGCCCACAGCCTGGAGCAGCTGTCTGCTTGCTATACCCTTTCCCTCTTATCGGGAGACCAGAATACCTATGCGGATGCCTATGATCGCTGGTTTCCGAAAGGGCGGCGCACATTCGAAGTGCAGCCGCAGGAGAAACTGCAACATATCAAAGCCCTTCAGGCTGATGGTAAACGGGTGATGATGGTGGGGGATGGTTTGAACGATGCCGGAGCTTTGCAGGCCAGTGAAGTCGGCATGGCGATTACCGATGCGGCCAATCATTTTTCTCCGGCCTGTGATATCATTTTGGAGGGAAAAAGCCTGGCCCGTCTGCCGGTCATTCTGGACCTGGCTGCTCGCGCCAAAAAAGGCGTGCAGCTCGGCTGGGGGCTTTCCCTGGCTTATAACCTGGTCGGATTGGGCTTCGCCGTGAGCGGATTATTAAGCCCTTTGGTGGCGGCTATTCTCATGCCTTTGAGCTCTGTTTCGGTTCTGGTTTTCGGGACCTGGTTTAGCCGTCGTCTCCTCCTGAAATATCTCAGTGAGCCACATGACAAAAGTCACCCCGAGCCAGTAGAAAAATCATCTGGCCTCCCTCAGCGGATGCCCACCTTTGAGCTAAGCTAATAAATCAATCATACGGGTATGAGTGCCATTTTTGTCCTGATAATCCTGAGTCTGTTGATCGCTCTGGGCTTCCTGGCCTGGTTCATTTGGGCGATGAAAGACGGGCAGTATGAGGACGATTATACGCCTGCCATGCGCATGCTTTGGGACAATCCTGCCCCTTCCTCAACTCAATCATCTTATGTCAGTAACCCAGTCGAAACCGGCAGCGAGTCAGACGATCAAGCAGCCGATTGAAACCTTTTACTACGACAACGAGATCGTACGGAAATTTGCCATTGCAGCCGTCTTCTGGGGCGTGGCAGGTATGCTGGTCGGTCTGATCGTAGCCTTTCAAATGGTCCTGCCGGATTTCTTTCTTTGGGATGGAGTCGGACCGCTGTCCTTCGGTAGGATTCGACCCTTGCATACCAATGCGGTGATTTTTGCTTTTGTGGGCAACGGCATTTTTATGGGGGTGTATTACTCCCTGCAGCGCCTGGTCAAAAGCCGCATGCACAGCAACTGGATGAGCCAGGCCCACTTTTGGGGTTGGCAAGCCATCATTTTATCGGCCCTGATTACCCTGCCGATGGGCATCAGTTCCGCTAAGGAATATGCGGAACTGGAATGGCCGATTGACCTGGCCATTGCCGTGGTCTGGATCATTTTTGGCCTCAACATGTTTCTTACCATCGCCAACCGCCGGGAGCGCCATATGTATGTGGCCATTTGGTTCTATATCGCCACCTGGATCACGGTTACGGTCCTGCATGTGGTCAATAACCTGGAATTACCGGTAAGTTTTGTCAAAAGCTACCCGATTTACGCAGGGGTACAGGATGCCTTGGTACAGTGGTGGTACGGGCACAATGCCGTGGCCTTTTTCCTAACCACGCCTTATCTGGGACTGATGTATTATTTCATCCCTAAAGCGGCCAATCGCCCGGTTTATTCCTATCGCTTGTCGATCATTCACTTCTGGGCCCTGATTTTCATTTACATCTGGGCCGGTCCTCACCACCTGTTGTACACCGCACTGCCTGACTGGGCTCAGTCTTTAGGCACGGTGTTCTCCCTGATGCTGATTGCGCCTTCCTGGGGCGGGATGCTAAATGGCTTGCTGACCTTGCGGGGTGCCTGGGACCGGGTGCGCAATGATCCCAACCTGAAATTTATGGTGGTGGCAGTTACCGCATACGGGATGGCCACTTTTGAAGGGCCGATGCTTTCGGTCAAGACCTTCAACGCCATCAGTCACTTTACAGACTGGACGATCGGGCACGTGCACGTGGGAACCCTGGGCTGGAATGGCTTCCTGACCTTTGGTATCCTGTACTGGTTGATCCCCCGGATGTACAAAACCAAGATTTTCTCTAAAAACCTGGCCAACCTCCACTTCTGGATTGGGACCCTGGGCATGATCCTTTATGTAGTGCCGCTTTACTGGGCAGGTTGGGTACAGAGCCTGATGTGGAAAGAATTTGATGCAGATGGCTTCCTGGTGTACAAAAACTTCCTCGAAACCGTTACGCAAATCCTTCCGATGTACTGGATTCGTGCCATTGGCGGAACCCTCTATATCCTTGGAGTATTCGTGATGATCTATAACCTGGTCAAAACAGCCTATCAAGGTCAGTTTGTGAAGGATGAAGCAGCTTCTGCTCCGGCTATGGCCAAAGAATACCAGAAGCCAAAGAATGAATACTGGCACCGCATCATTGAGCGCAAGCCTTTCCAGATGTTGGTGTGGAGTCTGGTGCTGATCCTGATCGGCGGGATTGTGGAAATGGTTCCCACCTTTATGATCAAAGAAAATGTACCAACGATTGCTACGGTGCAGCCTTATACGCCGCTGGAATTGCAAGGTAGAGACCTCTACCTGCGGGAAGGTTGTTACACCTGCCATAGCCAGATGATTCGACCCTTCCGCTCTGAAACTGAGCGGTATGGAGAGTACTCCAAGTCTGGTGAATTTATCTACGATTTCCCCTTCCAGTGGGGCTCCAAGCGAACCGGACCAGACTTACACCGGATTGGTGGGAAGTACTCTGATGCCTGGCATTATCAACACATGCTGAATCCTCGCCTGACCTCTCCGGGTTCTATCATGCCCGCCTATGACTGGATGCTGGATGATGTGCTGGATACCACCCTGACAGATACCAAAATCCGCGTCATGCAGAAGCTCGGGGTGCCTTATCCGGAAGGCTATGACCGACAAGCCAATGCTGATCTGGCTGAACAAGCTGAGGGCATCGCCCAGAACCTGGCCAAAGAGTTGGACGATCCGACCCTGGTCGAAATGAAGGACAAAGAGATTGTAGCCATCATTGCTTATCTGCAACGGATGGGCACGGATATCAAAGCCACAGCCAAAGAAGAGTAGCGTGCATAGTTAACGGCGGGTGGGCTGCGGCCCCCCGCCCCTTTTAAACCTGAAAATCATGTATAAAGATGTCTTAAGGTCGATCGATGGCGTAAGCCTTTTTCCCGTCGTGGCCATTATCATATTCACCCTCTTTTTTGTCCTGCTCCTGATCTATGTGTTTCGGATGTCCCGGGAAAAAGTGGATCACTTCGCAGCCATCCCTTTACAGGAAGACGCTGATTTAACCCCTGACTTTTCTCCAGAAAAAAACCTGTCATAATCCCATGAAAAGAATTACCAACATAAGTATTGCGCTTGGTGCCTGGATGATGCTGGGCCTGAGCCACCTACGAGCTGAGGACATTCCAATGGGGGAGGTGACCTTTGAAGACTTGACCACCCTGCTTCTGGGGAGTATGATCGTGCTAGCTATTGCTATTCTGGCGCTGGTATTTCTCGTCCTGACGCTGATCCGCTATCAGGTCGGTCTGGAAAAAACTCCTGCCACGGAACCAGCCACGGAAGAGGTAAGCGCAGAGACGGTAGAACCCAAACTCACCATCTGGGATTACGATTGGTGGAAACAAAAGATGACGGATGCGGTCCCCATCGCCCAGGAAGCCAGCATTGATATGGGCCATGACTACGATGGCATTCGCGAGCTGGACAATAACCTGCCGCCCTGGTGGAAGTATGGCTTTTATCTGACCATCGTCATTTCTGTAGTGTACATCTACGTCTATCATATTCAGTCAGACTGGTCTTCTGCGGGGGAATACGAAGCTGAGATGGCAGAAGCCGCTGAGATCAAAGCTCGTTATCTGGAACGCGTAGCCAATATGGTTAACGAAAACTCTGCTACGGTGCTGACGGCTCAGGCTGACCTGGCTGAAGGAAAATCTATTTATGAGGTAAACTGTGTGCCTTGCCACGGAACTCAGGGTGAGGGGGGCATTGGGCCCAACTTTGCGGATGCCTACTGGATTCATGGAGGAGATGTGAAGGATTTGTTCAAAACCATCAAATATGGCGTCCCTGAAAAAGGCATGATCGCCTGGCAGGACCAGCTAAAACCCAAGGAAATTCAGCAGCTGGCCAGTTATATCCTCGAATTCCAGGGAACCAATCCTGCGGGAGCTAAAGGCCCCGAAGGAGAACTGTACGTGCCCCCGGTGGATAGCCTGCAAGTGGATACCACCCAAGTAGCCCTAAATGTAGAATCTTAAGTAGATCTGCCCCCAATCCTTTTACTCATGCCGCTGAATCAAGAAATAGATTACGAGATGCTGGACCCGGATGCGTTCCGGGATACCATTGCCACCGTAGATGAAGAGGGAAAGAGACGCTGGATTTTTCCCAAGGAGCCCAAGGGTATTTACTACACCTGGCGCAAACGCCTCAGTGCGCTCCTGCTGACCTTATTTTTCGTCGGCCCATTCCTGACCATAGGTGGGCAGCCTTTATTTCTGTTTAATATCCTGGAGCGGAAGTTCATCCTGTTTGGCATGATCTTCTGGCCCCAGGATTTTTATCTGTTTGCGCTGGCCATGCTGACGCTGTTCGTCTTCATCGTCCTATTTACGGTGGTCTACGGGCGGATATGGTGTGGATGGGTCTGTCCCCAAACGGTCTTCATGGAAATGGTGTTCCGGCGCATTGAATATTGGATTGAAGGCAGTGCCCAACAGCAGAAGAAATTAAGTGAGGCTGATTGGGATATGCACAAAATCGGCAAAAGAGCCGCCAAATGGTCCATTTTTGCCCTGATCTCCCTGCTCATCGGACATACCGTCATGGCCTACCTGAATGGTTGGCAGGCGGTCTGGGACATGCTGACTCATAGTCCCCTGGCAAATTTTGGTCAATTCACCTTTGCCATGATTTTCTCTGGCTTGTTCTTCTTTGTTTTTGCCTACTTCCGGGAACAGGCTTGTATTGCGGTCTGTCCCTATGGGCGCTTGCAGGGCGTATTGCTGGGAAAAGATTCCATCGTGATTGCCTATGATTGGCTAAGAGGGGAACCCCGGGGACGCAAGAAGAAAAACCAACCGGCAGAACAGAAACTGGGCGATTGTATTGACTGCAAACTCTGTGTGCAGGTTTGTCCTACCGGCATTGATATTCGCCATGGCACCCAAATGGAATGTGTGAACTGCACGGCTTGTATAGATGCCTGTGATACCGTGATGGAAAAAATCAAACGGCCCAAAGGTTTGATCCGCTTCGCTTCTTATAACGGCATTGCGCACCAGCAGCCTTTCCGATTTACGCCGCGCATCATGGCGTATACGGCAGTCCTGGTTGTCCTTATGGGCATCACGGGCTTTTCTCTGGCTTCCCGCTCTGAAGTAGAAGCCACCGTCCTTCGGACCCCCGGCATGCTGTACCAGCGCACGGAGGATGGGCAGATCGCCAACCTCTACAACCTGCAATTGGTCAACAAACGAGCCGAGGCTTATCAATTGGAGATTCGTCTGATCTCGCCGGATACGGGCAGCATAAGATGGGTTGGGCAACAACAGGCGGTCCCTGCGCAAGGCATGTTCAAGGGCGCTTTTTTCGTGGATATTCCGCGGTGTGCGCTCCCGGATCGCAAACAAAAAATCAAACTCCAATTCTGGGATGGAACGCAGCTCCTGGACGAAGTACAAACTTATTTTATGGCACCATGATGTATGTAAACTTAAACTGGGGACAAAAAATCGGTCTGTTTTATGGGACCTTCGTGGTGGCCTTGCTCACCATGGTGATCGCTTCTACCTACCAGAATTTTGATTTGGTACGAGCAGACTATTATGAGGCAGAACAAGAAGTAGACGCTATGCAACTGGCTCAAAAAGCTGCCCTGGAATTGAAAGAAAGCGTGGATATCCGTTATGAAGGGCAGGAATTGCAATTTTTCTTTCCCAGTCAGGAAGGCGAAATCATCGCCCAGGTCCACCTTTACCGCCCTTCCAATGCGGATTGGGACCAGGAAACGATGTTAGCTGGTCCTGCGGCTGCCGCGCTCAAATGGGGCGTGGGCGAACTGGCTCCGGGCTATTGGAAAGTAAAACTGGACTGGCAAGCTGAAGGGCGTCGGTATGCCATCGAAAAGACCCTGATTCTTCCTTAGATGACTTGGCTCACCGCCATATCGACCCCAGAGAACTGGACCTGGTTGGCTTCCGCTTTCCTGCTGGGCTTGACCGGCAGCCTGCACTGCGTAGTCATGTGCGGTCCGCTCATGCTGGCCGTACCCGTAGGCCAGGGCCCGAGCTGGCAGCGCTGGCTGGGCAGAGGTACCTACCAATTCGGGCGGCTGATGACCTATGGGCTACTCGGAGGCTTGGTTGGCGTGATCGGCTGGGGAGGGGGATGGACGCCCTGGTCTCAAGGCTTGTCTGTCTTGGCAGGCCTGGTGCTACTCACCCTGGGTGTGCTCGGCCTCCAACCCGATCAAAAACTGCCTGCCTGGTTCCGTCCCTACTGGATGAAATGGCAGGGCACCGCCGCCCGCAACCTCAAGGAAAACCGCCTGCCTGCCCTTTTTCAACTCGGCTTCCTCAACGGCCTCTTGCCTTGCGGCATGGTCTACATCGCTCTGGCCGGAGCGGCCGTGCAGGGTAGGGTAGAGGCTGGTGCGCTTTATATGCTCAGTTTCGGCCTGGGCACCTTACCTGCCTTGGGCGTGTTGCTAGGCGCGCAAGCGGCCATGCCCGGGAAGCTCCGTCAATGGAGTCCCATGCTGATGCGCGGGGCGATGTTGGTGCTGGGGGGCTGGTTGGTGTGGCGGGGGTTAGGGATGGTGTGGAATCCTGGTGGGGAGATGGCGGGTTGTGGGTAGCTTTACTATCAAAAAGCAAATATATTTTCCTGAAAAGAGAAGAGGAATGGGCGTATCTTATATCAAATTAAGCACACCCCGTTTTAACCTTTCTTACCCATGAAACATTGTCTTTCTATTCTCTTGTTTTGCCTTTGTCTGCAAACTTCGTCTTCTGCCTTTAGCCTCGAGTTGATTCCTTGGGATTGTGAACTTGACCGGAAGGCAATGTACCTTTCTAAGCTAGAGGTTTTTCGCGGAAATTCCCTGGTACCTATACAAACCATGGAATCTGGCAAGTTGCTCCTACATGACTTAAAGCTAGGTAAGTATACCATTACTTTTGAAAATCAATACAATCAGATCGTTAAGCAAGAGCACAGCTTATCCCCGTCCATGAACTCCCTGAAAATATGTGTGAATGGTTTTGTAAATACTGGAGAAAAAACCTTAATAGGCTCTTTAGAAGAAAATAAGAGGATTGATATCAACTTCAAATCCAGAGGACGTTACCACGAGATAGAGGAGCAGTTGAGCTTGTCTTACCGAGACGCGAAAATCTATGCTACGCTGATAGACTATTCCTATAACATTCAGCGGAAAACCTTATCCAAAGAAGAATGGGACTGTCTGGTCGAGTTTGAACAAAAGGTCCGATTAATTAAGCAATTTCCAGGAGGATGCACGACCACAGATAATTATATGTTTCTCACCGGAAACAAGGTCCTCCTTAAAGTAGAGGACAGAACGTGTATGTTCTTGCCCTATATAGAAATGAAAAAAAGGCTGTTTACAGTGGACGGAAAATAATCCCCTTTTAAAAATGAATGTAGAGATGGCAGCCCCAAAACAAGTACTTGCTGCTCAACTTTCGTAAGTTGAGCGGAATAAACTAATCTAAAAATTATGCATGCATTTTTTTTAGGTTCACTATCTCTTTTATAATCCTTTGGAGCGCGATCGCTTTTTCGGCTCCACCGGTCAATGATGTTGTGGTAACCTATGGGTTTAGGTCGGATGACCCCTCACAAATAGCCCTCGTCCTTCATGACGATGCTCGTTTTTACTACCAAGACCATTCAGACGTATTAGATAAAATTTCGGTGAGCGGAACCTGGGAAATGAAAAAGGGGAAAATAACCTTAAACGGCTATGATGCTGATATTTCCATCCCGAAATGATGGAAAGTGATCAAAGATGAAATTGTGATCAAATCCAGAAATGGAATGACTTTTAATACCCTTCATAAAAAGGATTAACCCATCCCCGGCAGCTAGCTCTTTATTAAAAGCAATAGGGGTGGATTGGGGATCTCCCGATGGGGAAACATCCCTCTGTCTATATCTCGTTGATGGTTAGTTGTATATTGCCTGGGCTTTGGTGTTGTAATGATTGAAACAAAGTTCCGGGTTTTCGACTCAATTCATAATTGAGCCTTTACTCAAAAACTCCATGGTTTTCCACTATTTCATTCCCCGGAAGGATTGCTTACCTTATAGCAAAGCATAAGGAAAACATCTTGTCCCAGCGAGCTGTCATTTTTCTGACTTTTTCAGATGACTTACACGGTAAGCCATTGGAGGCCCTGCGTCCAGAGCAGGATGAATTGCAGTCCATTCTGATTGACTATTGGAAAAAGGGCTGGGGCAACTTCTACACGGCCGCTACTTCGGAGCCGAGGAAGCTCAACCGGGATTTGAATAAGTTCAAATCGTCGCTCTCCATCTTTCACTTTTCCGGCCATAATGAGGGCGCTAACCTTCAGTTTGCAGATTCCGAAGGCAAGCTCATTCCTTTCCATAAATCCGATTTGCAGGCCTTTTTAGGGACCGAACCCAATCTGAAATTGGTATTCCTGAATGCCTGTGCCACCCGCGGGCATGTGAAAGCCCTTCAAGCAATCGGGGTGAGGGCCATCATTGCTACGAATCTTAGGGTGCCGGATACAATTGCCCGTGAGTTTTCTGCGGTTTTTTATGATTCCTTTGTAGTTGGGGACAGCTTGAAAAGTGCGTTTCTTAAAGCCAAGGCCATTATTCCTGGTAATAAAACCCAACCCCACATCTATCGAGACCTTTTTAGGGAAGAAACTGAGGGAACGGTGGATGATGAAGCTTGGGGTCTCTTTCACCTGGATGAGGAGATCTTAGATTGGAAGCTAGCAGATGGCGCTCCGCCTAAACTGGATGATTTCCCCACCATTCTCAATGATCTCCCAGGCCGGGTTCAGAACTTTGTGGGAAGGGAAGAAGAGCTCAGCGAACTGGAAACCTTGCTGCAAGGAGAGAAACCCGTACTGCTCTTAAACGGCATCGGGGGCATGGGCAAGACCACCCTGGCGACAAAATACCTGTACAAACATCTGGGCAGTTTTGACCACGTAGCCTGGGTATCGGTTCTCAGTGAGAACCAGGTCGAAGAGAAAAGCTTCCAGACGGCAGAAGAGGCCATCGGGGGAGATCAAACCTTGTTCAACAACCTGAAGCTGCCTTTTGATCCGGAACAAGCCGTTTCCCAAAGAGCGCAACGTGTCCTGGGTGCTTTAGGGGCCATGAAAGGCAACAACCTGCTAGTCCTGGATAATGTGGGCCTATCCTTCAAGGCAATTCGTGCATCCCTAAAAAAGTTGCCTCATTGGCAGGTGCTTATCACCTCTCGTAAAGACCTGCCTGGCCTGGCGAAAAAAAACCTGGGAGAATTGTCCCCAGAGAATGCTTATGAGCTTTTTACCCACTATTATCTCCCGAAGCAAGGAGAAGAAAAAGATACCGAGACCCTTTTGGCCCAGGTTGGCTATCATACCCTGACCATAGAACTCTTTGCCCGCTGCTGCGCCAAAAGCCCAGCTACCACCCCCAAAAAGATCCTGGCACTCCTAGAGAAAAAGGAACTAAGTAAGCTAAGCTATGAGGTCTGGACGGAGCATAGTGATCGGGAGGTAGAGGTTTATGGCTATCTCCTGGCCGCTTTTGAACTGGCCAAGGATGAATGGAGCGAGGAGGAGAAGCAATTGGCCATTGAACTATCCGTTTTGCCTTCAGAAGAGATGAGTTGGGAACTATTGCTGGAACTATTTGGGATTTCCGACGATGAGCAGGCTTCGTTCGAGAAAGCCCTGATGGGCTTAGTGGAAAAAGGCTGGATCACCCGGGCAGTAGTTGGTGATACGTATCGGATGCACCAACTTCTCCAAGAGGTCATGCGGTATCAATTCCCGCCAGACTTACATAACACCATTAGAATCATTAAAGGAGCAAGCAGGGTTTTAGCGGTGGATCAAGCCAAAGATAATCCAGTGGATAAGTTCCCCTATGTCATTTATGGGGAAGTAATTCTCTCTCATATATCAGGAAATAGCCACCCAATAAATGTCTTAAGAAACCATTTATCCCTTAGGTATAAGGACTTAGGTCGCTATACCGAGGCTGCTGACTTGATGGAGTTGGCCTTAGCCTCAGCCTTGTCGCAGGTTGGAGAGGATCACCTGACTGTAGCTATTAGGAGGTCCAACTTAAGCGGGATTTATAAATCTTTAGGGCGTTATGAAGCGGCGGCGGGATTACAGGAATTAGCCCTGGCCTCAGCCTTATCGCATTATGGGGAGGATCATCCAAGCGTGGCAGTTAGTCGGTCCAATTTAAGCGGGATTTATTCGGATTTAGGGCGTTATGAAGAAGCCGCTAGTTTGTTGGAGTTGGCCATAGGCTCCGATCTATCCCATTACGGGGAGGACCATCCGAATGTGGCTGTAGGTAGGTCCAACTTGAGCCTGATTTATCAGACCCTAGGTCGTTTTGAAGAGGCAGCGGGCTTGATGGAATTTGCCTTAAGCTCCGACCTATCACATTTCGGGGAGGATCATCCCAATGTGGCGATTCGTCGGTCCAATTTAAGCGGGATTTATCAGGATTTAGGTCGTTACGAAGAGGCGGCTGGTTTATTGGAATTAGCCTTAGCCTCCGATTTATCGCATTTTGGAGAGGACCATCCGAGTGTAGCTATCAGGCGATCTAACCTAAGCTTGGTTTATCAGGATTTAGGTCGGTATGAAGCGGCGGCGGACTTGTTGGAATTAGCCTTAGCCTCAGACTTATCGCATTTTGGGGAGGACCATCCGAGTGTGGCGATTAGGAGGTCTAACCTAAGTGGGATTTATGTGGATTTAGGTCGTTATGAAGAGGCAGCGGGCTTGTTGGAATTGGCCTTAGCCTCGGATTTATCGCATTTTGAGGAGGATCATCCGAGTGTGGCTATCAGGAGGTCCAACCTAAGCCAGGTATATCGGGATTTAGGCCGTTATGCAGAGGCGGCCAGTTTGATGGAATTGGCTTTAAGCTCAGGCTTATCACATTTCGGGGAGGAGCATCCAACGGTGGCTATTCGGAGGTCCAACTTAAGCGGGATATACAAGGATTTAGGTCGCCGTAAAGAAGCCTTAGCCTTAATCCATCAAGCTTATGATACCTTTTTGAATAAACTGGGACCTGATCATCCTCATACGCATAGGGCGAAAGAACGCTTGGAGGATCTGAAGGCCTCAGAATAGGCTCGGTACAACTCTGCCTGCTCATTTGGGTACCCATGAATAGTTGAATTCGTATCAATCAAACCATGAACGAAGAAATGTCCAGGGCATTGGAAGGTATGGTCATGGCTTATGAAAGCCATGGGATCCTGAGAACGGAACACGTCATGGTGCATTTTGCCACGTGGAATCCTAGGCAATGCCTTGAATGGACATTGCAAATGGTAGAGGACCAGATGGTTGATTTTTTAGCCGAAGAAGAGATCAAAGCTAATGTTAGCTTGATCAGAAATTGTGTTTCAGCGCCTGCGGCTTCACAATTGGTGGAGATTCTGCAAATGACCAGGTCTTGTTGGTATCACAGAAACAAAATATGGGTTGGCCCGAAGCCATACTTAGTGCTGGCCCGGTTAGGCTGGGCTTGCCAGGGGTTTATCCTGACCGAGCACTACCCGCGATTGGTCGAACAAGAAGTATTAAAAAACCGGGACTTTCAGCATTTGAAAAAGCTTTCTGAAGAAGAACGGCAGCATGAACTTGTCCGTCAAGTTGGCCTCTGTTGCAGTCACGCCCTTGATGTGGCCTATGATGATGAGGTAATGCCCAATGGGCACCGAGTGATTGCCCAATCCTTGGAGGAGGTGTTTGGTAGGAAGGGCTAGGGAGCCCACCAGGCAAGCTTTGATGAAGATTGAACACAAAAAACCCTCTCCAAACGGAGAGGGTTTTTCTGGCTTGTGGTGCAGGGGGGAATCGAACCCCCGACACCAGGATTTTCAGTCCTGTGCTCTACCAACTGAGCTACCGCACCAGCCTCGCGTAAAAGCGTGGGGCAAATGTAGTATAATTCGCGCGTATTCTGCAAGCCTTTTGAAAAAAAACCTTCAGGCTTTTTCCCAGACCCCTTAAGCCATCATTGGGCCTGGAGGCCTAATTATTTAGACTGCTTCTAAATTCTCTCAGATTTCGCAGGAAAATATGGGAAGTCTCAAATTTTCTTGCCTTATTTGTTATGCATGCATACAATCGCTTGTAAGCCTACTTTTCCTTCCCTATTTATTTTTTGCGATGATTGGCTTACCTTGGATTGTTAGACTGGACTGCAAGCTTGCAGGAAAGTACCAGCAAAGCATTAATGAATGCAACTTCCTGGAGCGCCGGGGCTTCGACGCTGCTTCGGGTGCGGGGGCAGGCTAGCGGGGAGGCGCGGTTAGCAGCGTCTTGATTTTTGCACCACTTTTTATCAAGAAAAAGTGGTTAAGGAATAAAAAGAAGAAAAAAAGATATACCACTACATAGCGCATATCCTTCATGATACAAACCATCTTTTTCATCCTCTTGGCAGGCCTGGGCATCGGATTCTTTGCCTATCAGGTGCGTGGTATACGGGCCGCCATTGCTTTGGGAAGACCTGAGGATCGCTCAGACAATCCCGGTGCGCGCTTCCAGCAGATGATGTTGGTAGCTTTTGGTCAGCAAAAAATGTTCAAGCGGTTTATCCCCGCTATTCTCCACTTCTTTATCTATGCCGCCTTTGTGATTACCCAGGTGGAGCTGATTGAGATTTTTGTGGATGGGATCGCCGGAACCCACCGGATTTTTGCCCAGCCCTTGGGCGGTTTTTACACCTTTGTGATCAGCTTCATTGAGGTATTGTCCGTCCTGGCCTTCGTCGCTACCCTCATCTTTCTGGTCCGCCGTAACCTGCTCAAAGTACCGCGCTTCGAGATGGACGAAATGAGCGGTTGGCCCAAGTTGGATGGTAACCTCATCCTCTATGCAGAAATCCTGCTCATTGTCTTCATCTTTATGATGAATGGCGGGGATGAAGCCCTGTACAATCAGGGGCTAACCCACGCCGAAGGATTGGAAGGCGTATCAGGCTCTTTTGGATTTGCGATCAGTAGCTGGTTAGGGCCGGCCCTGTTCGGAGGCATGTCTGAAGGCGCCCTGAATGTAGTGGAAAGAGTCGGTTGGTGGGGCCACCTCATCGTGGTATTTGGCTTCTTGAATTACCTGCCGATCTCCAAGCATTTTCACATTGTCCTCGCTTTCCCCAACACCTATTATTCTAAATTGAAGCCCAAAGGCCATCTTACTTCTTCCAAGCATATCCAGGAAGAGGTGAAAGCTGCCTTTGACTTCAGCTATACCCCGCCCGAAGATCCGGATGCGCCTAAACGTTTTGGGGCCAAAGACGTAACCGACCTCAGCTGGAAAAACCTGCTGGACGCCTATACCTGTACAGAGTGTGGCCGTTGTACTTCGGTTTGCCCAGCCAATATCACCGGAAAAAAACTCTCTCCCCGTAAGGTCATGATGGATACCCGCGACCGTCTGGAGGAGATTCGCAAGTATAAATTGACGCCGGACGAAAACGGGGTCATGACGGCCCCTGAAGGCGTAGAAGGTGCTGCGGAAGCAGCCGGGAACACCCTGTTGGGTGAAAAATATCTGAGCATTGAGGAGCTGCGGGCCTGCACCACCTGTAACGCCTGTGTGGAATCTTGTCCGGTCAACATTGACCAGGTATCCATCATTGTTGAGTTGCGCCGCCACCTGATCATGGAGGACTCCTCCATGCCGGAAGAGTGGGGCATCATGTTCAACAACATTGAAAACAACGGAGCGCCCTGGGCCATGCCTGCTGCGGATCGCTTCAAATGGGCAGAGGAAGATTGACAATAGATAAGTGAGGATGCACGCTTGTTCGGTCGCATTTGGGGATGAGAATCTACCGGATTTATTCCAGTTTGTCATTCACCTTTTTAACAACGACCGATATGAACAAACACAAGTTACGCTCCCCTTTTGCTCCCGGCTTTTTGCAAGTATGTCTGGTGCTGTTGCTTAGTATCTGGACCCTGGCACCGCTGAAAAGCCAGTCCCCTCAGGGACCGTTCTTTGTAGGTACCCAAGGCATGGCCAGCCTGCCCGGCAATATGGTAGAGGTCAAACTTTCGCAGGCAGGTTGGGTATACGAAGCCTTTGTAGACTATGGGCAGGAATGCATCGCCCGCATGGGAGCCCTGGGATTTGGATGGGAAAAAATGCGGAACTGTGCTGGATTAAAGGACAAAAACCGTAAGATGGTCACCTTCAGTTCATATATCGCGATGGTCAACCTGATGGAAGCTGCTGGTTGGTATCTGGTCTCGGTAGGATTACCTGCTGATGCCGGAAACAACATGAACAAAGGAGCTTTTTTATTTCGTCGGGCTTCGGCTCCCAATCAAAGCCAGATTCAGGTGTTCAAGCAGGAGTAGCCTGCAAGCCGGTACCTTCTTTTTCTTAAGATTAAAAGCATAGAGAACCATATATCATGAATGTACCTTTAATGTCCGAGCTCGCCGCGCAGGAAAAAACCCCTGAATATCTCTTTTGGGTGGGTTGCGCAGGCTCCTTCGATAGCCGTTATCAGCGCGTCACCCGGGCTTTTGTCACCATCCTCAATGCCCTGGAGGTGGATTATGCGGTGCTGGGGCCGGAGGAAACCTGTAACGGAGATCCCGCCAAGCGGGCCGGGAACGAGTTTTTGTTCCAAATGCAGGCCGCCCAAAACATTGAAGTGATGAATATGTATGGGGTGAAAAAAATCATCACCGCTTGTCCTCACTGTTTTAACACCCTCAAGAATGAGTATCCCGATCTGGGGGGAAATTATGAGGTCATTCATCATTCTACCTTCCTGCAGGAGCTGATTGACGCCGGCAAGATTAAGATGAAAGAAGGGGGCGCTTTTAAGGGCAAAAAAATCACCTTTCACGATTCCTGCTACCTCGGTCGCGCCAACAATATCTACGAAGCCCCGCGCAAAGTCTTAGAGGCCCTGGATGCGGACCTGGCTGAAATGAAGCGTTGTCGTACCAAAGGCCTCTGCTGTGGCGCAGGTGGTGCCCAGATGTTCAAGGAAGCGGAAAAAGGCAACAAAGAGGTCAACATCGAGCGGACGGAAGAAGCCCTGGAAACCGGAGCCAAGATTATCGCGGCAGCTTGCCCCTTCTGTATGACCATGATGTCTGATGGGGTCAAGCATTTTGAAAAAGAAGCGGAAGTAGAGGTAAAAGACCTGGCGGAACTGATCGCCGAGGACATGGCTACCTGATAAGATATATCCTACGTAAACGTAAAATTCAGTCCTGGGTCTGCTGGCTCAGGGCTTTTTTGGTGGGCAGTCTTCCTCATTGGCGGCTACCAGCAACGGTACTTTAGTCCGAAACAACAAATCCCTCGACAGGCTACTCTTGATCCAGTTTTGGTAGGAACTGGAGGAGGGATTCAACACGGACAGCAAATCACACTTATACATCTCTCCAAAATCCTGCAAGCCTACCAGGACCCCTCGATGGCGCATGGTATAGAAAAAGATGCGGTTGCTGGGGTCTTCCTGTAAGCGAAAGATGCGCTCCATGATGGGGTGTTTGCGCTGCTTCCCTTTTTCATGCTGGCGAATATTGACGCAGGAAATGTGTCCACCTCCGGCTTCGGCGATCAAGTCCAGCACATCCGGCACCCGGTCTCCGGTTTCTTCAAAGCGGGTTCCATAGACGATGTGCTTGATCGGGCGCCATTCGGCCTCCTGGGGCACCATCAGGAGAGGAACCTGGCTTCGCTTGAGCACGCTGGTAGCCACATTGCCGAGCACCTTCTTCGAGAAACTCCGCGCATTGCCCGCGCCCATTACAATCAGGTCTACGCCTTCCTGCTTCCCGATTTCAGGAATCAATTGGGCCGCTTTGCCCGCTTTTAACAGGGGCTGGACAGAAACCACCTGATTGAGTTCTGCTCGCAGGTGTTTGAGGTACTTGAGAAAGTATTTTTGTGCCGCGAATTCCCCTTGCTGTTGCAGGGCTTCGGCTATGTCAGAGGGGAGGAGTTGCTGACTCTTGCGGTTTTTTTCGTAGGCGTGAAAAAACTGCAGGTCTGCTCCTAGTTGAGCACCCAGCTGGATAGCATACATGGACGCATGATCCGAAGCCGGAGAAAAATCAGTAGCAACAAGGATTTTCATTAGGCCAGAGCAGCAGTTTTAGCATTCGGGACGAAGGTACATAAATTTTCCTGCGTGGAGTAAAGAGAGGCTATCCCTTTTTTCGAAGGAATTATTTAGCTAAAAAATTTGGCATAATTTCTGTATTGGTTTGATAAAGCTAAAAATATTAGTATAATTGACTAATTATTTCAGGCTCACGCAACACATAATCTATCAGACAATGAGAAGGAAGGAAGTAAGGCCGGTTCCCTATCGGCCCTTTTATGGAGGAAGTCCCTGGCCCCGCATCTCAGGGAAGTTGACCAATGCGCTGTTGGTGGTGGCCCTGGTACTGGGCTCCAATTATCTCAGCCATCGTTTTTGGAATCCCCAACATGTCATGGCCGGCATATCGCCCCTGCCCGTTCAGCAGGAGGAATTGTACTTATTGGATAAAGCCGCCCTGTTTGTGCCGGATACCTATTCGTTTTCCCAGAAAGTGCAAGAGATCGCTGGCATGTTGCAGGTGCCCCCTGAATGGCTCATGGCCGTGATGTATGCCGAATCTAAGTTCGATGCCAGCGTTTACAATTATAAAGGTAGTGGGGCCGTCGGGTTGATACAGTTTATGCCTGCTACCGCAGCTAGCCTGAATGCTTCTGCCGAAAGGTTGTCCCGCATGGGGCCGGTCCAGCAATTGGAATATGTCTACCTCTACATGGAACAGGTACGTCAGCGATATGGAGCTTATCAAAGCCTGACCGACTTTTACCTGGCCATATTATACCCCAAAGCCCGGGGGCAGGATTACTGCTATACCTTGTATGCGACCCCTTCAAAAGCCTACAGGCAGAACAAAGGCCTGGATGAAGACAAAGACGGGCGGGTCACCGTGAGCGATATTGACCGTCGTATGAAGCGTCTCTTTCCGAAGGCTTTTGTCCTGCAAGCAGAGTCGATAGGCTAGGAGCCTAGGCAGTTAAGACCCCTAGTTCCTGTCCGATTTCGGTGAACGCGGCTATGGCTTTATCGAGATGTTCCATTTCGTGCGCGGCCGAGATTTGCACCCGGATTCTGGCCTGGCCTTTGGGCACCACCGGATAAAAGAACCCAATCACATAAATCCCTTTGGCCAGCAGGCGATCCGCAAATTGTTGGGCCAGAACCGCATCGTACAGCATGATGGGCACGATAGCATGTACCCCAGGTTTGAGATCGAAGCCAGCTTCGGTCATTTTTTCCCGGAAGTACAGGGTGTTACGTTCCAACTTGTCGCGCAGGTCCGTCGTCTCGGACAACATGTCCAGCACGGCGAGGGAGGCTCCGGCAATCGAAGGGGCCAGGGTATTGGAAAAGAGGTAGGGACGGGAACGCTGACGGAGCATGTCTACGATTTCCTGACGGGCGGCGGTAAAACCGCCGGAGGCGCCTCCCAGGGCCTTCCCCAAAGTGCCGGTGATGATATCCACCCGACCCAGCACATCACAATGCTCGATGGTGCCTTTACCCGTCTTGCCCACAAAACCCGTGGCATGACATTCATCGACCATCACCAGGGCCTGGTATTTGTCTGCCAGGTCGCAGATTTTGTCCAACTGAGCAATCGTCCCATCCATAGAAAAGACCCCATCGGTAACGATGATGCGGGTCCGGGCGCTTTGACTTTCCTGTAGGCAGCGTTCCAGGTCGGCCATGTCATTGTGGGCGTAGCGAAAGCGCTGCGCTTTGCAAAGGCGTACCCCATCAATGATGCTGGCATGGTTGAGGGTATCGGAAATGATGGCGTCCTCTTTGCCCAGCAGCGGCTCAAAGACCCCTCCGTTCGCATCAAATGCTGCGGCATACAGAATTGCGTCATCGGTATGTAGAAATTGAGCAATTTTCTGCTCCAGCTCCTTGTGGATATCCTGGGTGCCGCAGATAAAGCGAACCGAGGAAAGGCCAAATCCATGGCTATCGATGGCCGCTTTTCCGGCTTCAATGACCCGAGGATGAGCCGAGAGACCCAGGTAGTTATTGGCGCAAAAATTCAAGACTGAATCACCGGTAGAGACGTGGATTTCAGCTTTTTGAGGGCTGGTGATCACCCGTTCTTTTTTGTATAGACCGGCGGCTTCAATGTCCGCTAATTCTTGTTTGAGATGTTGGAGAAATGCAGTGTCCATAAAGGGGATTGAAGAATGTAAACTGAAAATACAGCGAGTGAATGCCTAAAGTGCAGCTTGTAAAGTTAAGGGAATCTCCGTATTTTTCGATATATTGGCAGGCGGAACTTCGAAAGGAGTAACTCGCCATTTTTTTTGAAAAAAACTCCTTTGCATTGGGCCGAATGGGCTTTGCAAAGACAACTTGCCTCCATATGGCCGGACCTACCATCTTCTCCGCAGCTGTGGGAAACTTACCGGTACATCGTCTCAGTAAGGCCTTGCTCTTCTTATGTGTAATGGGAGCCAGTTTATGGTTAGGTGCCCCTTCCGGATACGCCCAGGGGAGTGTGGCCGATTTTCATTTTTCTCCCCAAGTTGTTTTCCCAGATCAGGTAGTAGATACTCAAACCTATGATCTCGGTTTTTTCCTGGTCAATGATGAGAATGCTGCGGATTATCAGGGCGGTATCGTTTTATGGATGTCAATCAATGGAGAAGCTCCAGAACAACTGGCTTCTTTTAATCCTTCTTTTACCATCGGTCCTGGGGACAGCATCCATTTGTTTGTGCCCGCTTACCGCTTTTATGAGCACTACTTCGCTGGAGGCGGCGTAACCCATGACATCATTGTCTGGCCTTCGCTAGCTGCTTCGGCTGTTACAGATACCTTCACCAGTCAACTCGATTATCTCCATACCTATACCAATGCTTCCAAAGCTATTCGGATAGATAAAGGCACCAATTGGTTCCCGGATAAGTTGGTAGACAGTACCATCCTTCCGCTTAGCCTGACGCTGGTCAATCTGGATACCCGCTATTTCTACCAGCCTTTGTCCGTGGCCTATGAAGTGGATCATACCAATCAGGGCTGGCTGGTTCAGGACTACTACATCTATCCGGCGATGGAGCCCGGTGAGATTCGGGAGATTGAGTTACCAGAATTCCTGTTCAAAGAGGCCATGCTGGCCGGGGGCGGCATCAATCATGATATCATCGTGTGGCCTTCTGCCTTTGGCATTATTTCGGATACGCTGGTCCATTCCTTTGAATTCCTGGATAGTTCTGCCTTTGAGATCAAATCCCTTTCTGGTCTGCCTACCAAAGTAGAAGCCTTTGACGCTTATGACCTGGTAGCTGAGATTGAGAATAAGGGTAAAGTTGTCAATCAGACCGTGATTGAATGCTGGGGTAGCATAGATGGAGAAGAACCGATTCTCCTTGCTTCCTTCTCGGAAAAAATAGAACCCTATACTTCATCCACGCTCTCCCTCACAGACTTCGAGGTAGCGGCAGCCTTTGGTAAAGGAGGAGCTTTGTCCTTCTACGATCGGGCGCACAGTGTAAGTCTTTATTTTGTAGAATCCGGGCGTGAGAACTGGCTCAATCAATTTAGCTTCCAGGTAGAGCAGCCAGATCCACAACTGGTGGTAGAAAAAATCGAAACCGAAGGACGCCCTGTTACGGTATCCGTAACCTGGGTCGTACCCCTGGGAACAGAGGCTCAGTATTGGGTGCTGGAAAGATTTGATCCGGCCCGCGGCATCTTTATTCCGATCAAAACCATGGAAGGAGATGACTCGCTGGAGGCCCTGGAGTTCCTGGATGTCAATCCATTCCCCGGTGTCAATATCTACCGCCTGGTCCGGGTCCTTCCGGATGGTTCTCAAATAGTGGTAGCTGAAACCAGCATTGAGGTAACCGTGACCCCTGATCCGGTCTTTAAGCTTTATCCCAATCCTAGTATGGGAGACTTGCAGATCTACCTGCCCCATCCCGTGGAAGGCAAACTGCACTTCAGGCTGATTGATGCCCAGGGAAGAGTGGTCTATCGGACCAAGATACCCGGACGTCGCACAGGTACCACCCAGGTTCATCTTCCTGCCCTTTCTTCCGGCATTTACTTCTACCAATTGAGAAGCCCTGACTTCCAGCAGGATGGGAAATGGGTCCTGATCAAAGGCCTGCATTAATCAGAAAGACGTAAGGAAAAACAGGATGGCTATTGATCCTGGTGGCGGCTCACCTCTTCACAGAGAAGCTCGTAGTAGCTTTGTTCCTCCTGAATTTTGGTTTTGAGGTATACCTCATACAGGATGATCTGGTTGCCCCCGATTTCTGAGCGGGGGAAGTCCGCCGTAAAGTGCTTATACGCAGACTTTAGAAAGACCCGCTTTTCCTGGATCGCTGCAGTATTCAAACGCATGATGATATCCAGAAAGCGAGAGGATTTTTGATAAAACTCGTCTTTCAGCAAGTGTCGGAAGCGCTTCTTCAGGCTTTTGTAGCTGCTGGCCGCCGTCTCGTACTGCCGTGACTCATATTCGTTTACAATACAGAACAGCTGCACGTAAAAACGGATTTGTTCATCCAGCATTTTAAAGCCAGCGTGAGCAATGATTTCCCGGGTCTTTTGTACGGCTTTGGGATAAAGCCCCTGGCTGAAGTATTGGTCGGCCAAAGAAATCATGAGGAAGATCTCATGGACCTCATTTTGCAGGATTTCTTTATGCTGAAAGGCCTCTTTCAAGGTCTCGCCTGCTTCGTCCAGTTCGCCGGTGAGTTTCAGGTTATAGATTTTCGGAGCAAAGTAGTGAAAGGCAAACTCCTTGAAGTTTTGCCGATTATACATATTGAGGTCTTTGCGCAAGGCTTCTATCGTGGTATGGGCTTCCTTGAGCCGCAATTGCTTTTGCAAGGCATTGATGCGCCAGATTCGGAGCATGATGCGGGTGGAGTGGTTCTCCTTGTTGAAATGCTTGTGCTTGTCAAATTCATCAAAGGTTTCCCGCACATACTCTCCCAGTTCGTGGTAAGCCGACTTTTGGATCAGAATGGCTACCACAGTTCGGAGGATCATGGTTTTGCCGGAAGTGGACTGGAAGAGATCTTTGTGCTCCTCCAGGGCGTTTTTTACCCCTTCCAGCATTTCAATCACGCTTTCCGTACCCTTACTCCGGGCATAGTTCCTGCGCATAAGCTGCTGGGTAACCATCCCTAAGACTTCGCTATTGGCCCGAAGGAATTCGATCTTCTGCTGGTTCTGCCGCCGTTTTTGGATGACCTGCTCTATGTCAATTTCGTGGTGCGCCGCCAGCTTCACCATTTCGTCATAAATGATCTCCAAAACGTTGAATTGGTCATGTTCCAGGGCGACCTTCTCGGCTTTCCGCAGATTGTAATAAGCCTCCCGATACAGCCCCCGTTCTCTGAATAAAATAGACAGCTGGATATTGCTGTAGGACTCTATGGAGTTTTTGTAATTGAAATGATAGAACAGCAGGCTTTTCTCCAG
>JBCBGC010000011.1:0-89230 GCA_038527215.1 Bacteroidota bacterium | reverse complement strand
ATCAGGTTTGAAGACATCCATTTCAGTTATCCCAATCATCCGGTCTTACATGGGGTGAGTTTCTCAGTAAAAAAAGGGCAAACCGTAGCCTTGGTCGGGCCTTCCGGAGCCGGAAAATCTACCCTGGTAGATTTGATTCCCCGCTTCTATGATCCGGCTGGAGGGAGTATCCTGATAGATGGGAAAGATATTCGTCAGGTAAAAATAGCGGATCTCCGGGCCTTGATTGGCAACGTAACCCAGGAAGGGATTTTGTTCCATGATACGGTGTTTGCCAATATCGCCTATGGCCAGCCAGAAACAGCCCTGGAAAAAGTCATGGAAGCCGCAAAAATGGCGCATGCCCATGAGTTTATCCAGGAACTCCCGGAAGGCTACCAAACCGTCATTGGTGAACGAGGTACAGCCTTGTCCGGAGGACAAAGACAGCGCCTCAGCATTGCCAGAGCCATTTTACGCGATCCAGATGTCCTGATCCTGGATGAAGCTACTTCCAATCTGGATACCGCTTCAGAAAGGTTGGTACAAGATGCCCTGACGGCCTTGATGGAAGATCGGACCAGCATCGTGATCGCGCACCGTTTATCCACCATCTTGCAGGCAGACGAAATTCTGGTATTGGAGGCGGGAAAAATTATTGAACGAGGTAGGCACCAGGATCTTTTGCTCCAAAATGGCCTGTACCGGACTTTGTTTGATATGCAATTCCAGAGTTAATCTCCCTATTTCTGCATCTCAACATAGGCTATTAAGCCGTCAAAGACGGCTGCCCAATCCTGATTAAAATCAATCCTTCGACGAAACCGGGGCGCCAAAGCCCCTAGTTTGGCGGCTTTTTCGCGGGAAAGCAGGATCATGACAAATTCCATCCTGTCGTCATCTGAAAGATGTTTTTGCCAAAGATCGTATTCATTGTAGATGGTCGAGAGCGCGATATCGTTATTGGTGAGAAAAGCCTGAATATGGGCAATGGCCTCTTCTTCCGTAGTAAAGGAGGCAGCTTCGTTGACCAGACCATAAATCTGATCCACCATGCCAAAATACTTCACCTCCACCGGAGCCTGGCTAAAGGCGAGAGAATCCAGGGCCGTCCGTACTTCAAAGCTCAAGGCGCCAGAGCGCGGGCCATAGCAGCCTGTACTCAAGGCTAAATAGCTGATAACCCCTATCCCGAATGCAAAAAATGACCGATTCATAGTTCGAAGATACGCAATTTGCCTTTGAGCAAAGCAAGGCTTTTTGCTTAATTTACCCTCCTAAACCAAATATATAGCATGAGAAACCTTATCCCTGTCATTCTCCTGAGTGCAGTCATTCTGGGCTTTTCGCCTCAGCTAAAGGCTCAAAAAGAAGGCAAACCCGCCAAAAAAGACGTCCTGATTACCATGACTACTGCTTATGGGGACATGAACATTATTCTCTTTGATGAGACGCCGAAACACAAAGCAAATTTTATCAAACTCGCCGAAGAAGGCTTTTATGACCAAACGCTGTTCCATCGGGTCATGCTGGGTTTCATGATTCAGGGAGGAGATCCCAACACCAAACCAGGGGGAAATCGTAAAGCAGCGGGTCAGGGAGGTCCTGGTTATACCATCCCGGCAGAATTTGTCAAAGGGATCAAACACGAAAAAGGTTCCCTAGCTGCGGCTCGTCAGAATGATCGCGTCAATCCTCAAAAGGAATCCAGTGGCAGTCAGTTCTATATCGTGCACAATGCCAAAGCCTGTCGGCATCTGAATGGTGGATACACCGTCTTCGGTAAGGTGGTCAAAGGGATCGAAGTAGTAGATAAAATTGCCGCCCAGGAGATCAATCGTCGGAATAAAATGCCCCTGGAGGATGTCCCCATGACCGTAACAGCCAAAAATCTGAGTAAAAAGAAAATTACGAAGCTCACCGGATACGAATACCCAGGCAGCAAAAAGAAAAAGAAGAAAAAAGCGAAAGCCTAGTTCATCAGCTCGCGTGCATGATTCAGCGCAGAAGGCGTCAGGTCTTTTCCGCTGATCATTTTGGCCAGTTCCTCCACTCGCTCTTCTTGGGGAAGCGCTCGCACCTGAGAGGTAGTCTGCACCCCATCTGTAGATTTTTCAATCTGGAAATGGTGGTCTCCCTTAGCCGCGATTTGAGGAAGATGGGTAATAGATAATATTTGAAACTTACGGGCCAGGTTGTACATCACCTGGCCTACTTTTTTGGCGATTTCTCCGCTGATCCCTGCGTCTATCTCATCAAAGATCAATACCGGGAAAGAGGATTTTTCGGCCAGGGCAGCTTTGATAGCCAACATGACCCGGGAGATTTCACCGCCTGATGCGATCTGGGCCAGTGGACCGGGAGGCATGCCTGGATTGGTCCGCACCACATAGGTGATTTTATTGATCCCGTGTGTAAAGGCTTTTATCCGGGCACCATCAACTTCCAACAGCCCATTTTCCTCTGGCTGACGTTCCAATTGGATTTCAAAGGTGGCTTGTTGGAAACCGACTTCCTCCAACAGGGCACACACTTGTTTCTCGAGGGAAGTTTTGGCCGCTACGCGTCTGGCTTCCAGGCTTACGCCTTTTTTCGCCAGTTCACGAGCCAGAAAATCTTGTTCTCCCACCAGGTCTTCAATCCTGTCCTCTAAGGAGGAGAATTCTGCCAGTTGGGCCTGAAAGGCTTCATACTGAGCCATCAGTTCCTCCCCCGTCTTGACCCCGAGCTTTAATTTTAGCTGGTAATAAATGGCCAGGCGCTCCTCAATGAAAGCCAGCCGTTCCGGATCAGAATCTACCATCTCCAGCATGGCCTGAAAGTTAAAGGCACTTTCTTTGAGGGAGTGGCACATCTCTTCCAATCGCTCAATCTCCTCCCGCATTTGCTCATTTACCCCTGAAACTTTTCTGAGGGGCTCCAGCAGGGCACTGAGAACATGGTACATTGACTCATCCTGATGATACAGCAGGTCTGAGGCCCCACCAACCGCTTCTCGCACCTCTTCTGAATTTTGGAGCAGGTTTAACTCTTGTTCGAGCTCATTTTCTTCGTCGGCCTGTATATTGGCCGCCCGGAGCTCTTCCACCTGGAATTGCAGGAATTCCTGGCGCTGCTTGGCAGTAGCCTCCTGTTCACGAAGGCGTTTTATTTCCTGGTTAATGGCTTCGAGACGACGCAGATCTTCCCCAAAGCTCGCGGCAACCCCTTCTGTGGCAGCAAAAGCATCCAGCAAAGAGAGTTGCTGATCATTTTGGAGTAAGGACTGGTTTTCGTGTTGCCCATGCATGTCCAGCAGCAGGTTGCTGACCTGACGGAGGATTTGCAGTGAAACCGGGGTATCATTGATAAATGCACGGGATTTGCCGGAGGGGGTGATTTCTCTGCGAATGATCAACTCCTTGCCTTCGAAATCGAACTCCTCATAGCTTTGCACCCTTTTCTGGATCAGGGGGGAGAGTTCATGAAACCGGGCTTCTACGACACATTTTTCATCTTCCCGAAAGACCACGGAGCTATCGGCCCTTTTGCCATTGATCAGCCCGAGCGCACCTACCAGGAGGGATTTTCCAGCTCCGGTCTCGCCCGTGAGCACATTGAATCCTGCCTGAAAGTCTACTTCTGTTTCTGTGAACAGCGCGTAGTTTTTAATGTAAAGATGTTGTAGCATAGGGATGTAAACCCGATCCGATGGGGACAAATGTAAGAGAAATATTCCAAACATTTCCAAGTAATGCAGGAAATAATGATAAAATTTTTAGCCACGGATACTATTTTTAGCAGACCCCAAAGCTGCTCGATTTTAGGGAGCGTAAAATAATTCATTCTCTTCTGGCGGGAGCCTTTACCTATTGCACATTTTTCCTAATTTGCGGCTTCAATAGACCAAACAATAAGCTTGATACATATGGCAAATGCTTACGATCTGATCGTTATCGGAAGTGGCCCCGGCGGCTACGTAGCCGCGATCCGGGGAGCCCAGTTGGGGATGAAGACAGCGGTGGTTGAAAGGGAAAATCTAGGGGGAATCTGCCTTAACTGGGGTTGTATTCCTACGAAAGCCCTCCTAAAAAGTGCCGAAGTCATGGAATATCTCCAGCATGCTGACGATTACGGACTGCAGGCCAAAGATATAAAACACGATTTTTCCAAAATCATCGCCAGAAGTCGGGGCTCTGCTGATACCATGAGCAAAGGGGTAAGTTTTCTCCTCAGAAAAAATAAAGTAGATGTCCTGATGGGACATGGCAAATTGACCCCGGATAAAAAGGTCAGTGTAGCTGGTGAGGATGGCAAAACGGCTACTTACGAAGCCAAACATATCATCCTGGCCACCGGTGCACGCACCAGAAGCCTTCCCTCCATGCCCGTAGACGGGGAAAAAATCATTGGCTATCGCAAGGCTATGACCCTGCCTAAACAACCCAAGAAAATGATTGTGGTAGGGTCTGGAGCCATTGGAATGGAATTCGCCTATTTCTACCACACCATGGGTACAGAGGTTACCATCGTGGAATACCTGGGCAACATTCTACCCAGAGAAGACCAGGAGGTATCTAAAACCATCAACCGCCTCTACAAGAAAAAAGGCATGACCATCATGACCAATGCTGAGGTAACTGGGGTGGATACCAAAGGCAAAGGCGTGAAAGCTACGGTTAAGACCAAAAAAGGAGAAGAGATTCTGGAAGCAGATATCCTCTTGTCTGCGGTGGGAATTGTCGCCAATATTGAGGAAATCGGATTGGGAAACCTCAGTATTCAGACGGAGCGTGGCAAAGTAGTGGTAGATGAATACTACCAAACCAATGTACCGAATATCTATGCCATCGGCGATATGATCCCTGGACCTGCCCTCGCGCACATGGCTTCTCACGAGGCGATCCTCTGTGTAGAGAAAATTGCCGGTTTGGATGTAGAGCCCATTGACTATGGCAACATTCCCAGCTGCACCTATTGCCAGCCTGAAATCGCTTCTGTAGGCCTGACGGAAGCAGAAGCCAAAGAGCAAGGCTATGAACTGAAAGTTGGCAAGTTCCCATTTTCAGCTTCTGGTAAGGCCACCGCTGCTGGAAAAAAGGATGGATTTGTGAAGGTTATTTTCGACGCGAAATACGGCGAATTTCTGGGGGCCCACATGGTGGGGGCAGGGGTTACCGATATGATCGCCGAGGTCGTGGTAGCCAGAAAACTGGAAACTACTGGACACGAAATCATCAAAGCGGTTCACCCACATCCGACCATGTCGGAAGCGGTGATGGAAGCAGCTGCGGATGCTTATGGGGAGGTGGTGCACCTTTAACCCTAGCGTGAAATATATATCCCCCTATGATTCTGGGATCATAGGGGGATATTTTTTATTGTTCCACTATGGAACAGAATTGTCCCAAGGCGAAACATTTTTTTAAAGCAGTAAGATAAGCAAAATGGCACAAGTGCCTCTTATTCAATGACTTACAGGCTGTGGCCCGCTTATTGTCTAATTCTAATTATCTTACAGATCAATTCCTTTTCTTTCTACGTCAAACCATTCCGCCATGAGTTTCATTCGATTGCAGGATATTTCTAAGTTCTACCGAGCTGGTTTACAAAAGACCTATGTGCTCCGCAACATCAATCTGGAAATAGAAAAAGGAGAGTTTGTTACCATCATGGGTCCCAGTGGTGCCGGTAAATCTACGCTCCTGAATGTGATCGGTTTATTGGAAAAACCCAATGAGGGAGAATACTTCTTCATGGATATGCCCACCCACAAACTTAACGAGCGCAAGAAATCGGAGATTCATAAACACCATATTGGCTTTGTCTTTCAGGCTTACCACCTGATTGACGAACTCACCGTTTATGAGAACATTGAAACACCGCTATTGTACAAAAAAATCAAATCCAGTGAGCGGAAAAGCATGGTAGCGGAAATTCTGGATCGCTTTCAGATTGTAGCCAAGAAGGATTTATTCCCTCATCAGCTTTCAGGAGGCCAGCAGCAATTGGTTGGCGTAGCCCGGGCCATTATCGGCAAGCCAGACATTTTATTGGCAGATGAGCCTACCGGAAATCTCCATTCTAAACAGGGGGAGCAGATTATGGAGCTGTTTTCTTCGCTTAACCAAGAAGGGATCACCATCATTCAGGTTACGCACTCCGAGAAAAATGCCCAGTATGGCAATCGGATTATCCAGCTTTCTGATGGTTGGATGGATTCGGATGAACCCAGTAAAATAAAACAGGAGACCGCATAGGTCTCCTATCTTTAACTTTTGTGAGTGGGTTGTGATTACTGTTTCTGCTTTCTTTGCTGGGTAGTATCCGTCTCAGACTCAGTGGAATAAAAGAAATCCAGGGTCTCCTGCATCAACTCTTTGAGGATGGACCAGCCATCGTCCTCTTCCTTCACCTCCATCTTTTCCATCTCTGTGGATTTTTCCTTTTCCGGTTGACGCACCGTGGAAGATTGATCCTGAGCAGGCACCTGCTGGTCAACCGCGAAAGTTGTCAGCGGCATGAATCCCACCAGACAAATAAAAAAACAGATTTTCTGAGGCAAGTTTCTCATAGTGATAGGGCTAAACCAAAAGACAAATTAAGCGCTGACTTGTTCTTAGGCCCAAACATCCTATGTGTTGCAACAAACATTCCACCTTTTAACACACTGGCAGACAGAACGTTACAAACAATCCTGATTGGATTTTGATGAATATTGTTCCGAAATGAAACACTTAAAGTACCATAATGGAACAACAAACAATATACTAATTTAGCAGGAGATTTGTTTGCCCAAGACCCCATAATGTAAGTGAAAGGGCGATTTTTAACCTTAATTAAGGATCAACCTCCCAAATACGAATGGGTCCTTTCAACCCCATTGACATCATGGAATCCGGATCATACTGCCACTGCCGGTACCTGGCTGGTTCCGTACGCCCGCGGTTGATCAGATAATTCCTCATGGGCGGGGTCAGCCATAGTTCCAGGGTATTGAAGCCGGGTTGTAACCAATCTGTCAGGTCCAACCGATAGGGAGGATACAGCAAAGTCGTAACAGAATCGGTATTTAATACCACATCCAGGGTCCCTGCAAAGCTTCCTAAATCCAGCAAATAGCGCTTTTCAGTTTCTAACTGCGGCAGGAAAAAATCTGTGGTATACAGAGCATCGCTTTTGGTGAATTCCAACTTGCCTTCCCGCTTCCAGTCAAACAACATGGTATCCATCAATCGGATGTTTATCTCCTCCGCGGCCTCATGCAGGAAGAAATCCCATCGGTCCAGGTTCAGCGTTGAAGACTTATTCTGCGGGAATTGCCCTTTCCAAACCGGATCAATGGAACTGATCAGGCTATCGGTTAATCTAAGATTTTCTCCAGCCACCAATATCAGGGAAGCATGGCTCGGTAAATAGGCATGAATCTGACCGGTAGTGCCTATTTGGGCCCGATGCACCTTGCCCAACATAGGATTGAGCCAGAAGGCTTCCTGGGTTTCATCGGTCAGGTTCAGGGTAAAGTGCCGGTCTTCAGCCGACTGATTGACCAGAAAGGCGTACATATTACCCTGCTCATCTTCTCTCCGCTCCAGGGAAAGGAAGTCGTAGGTTTCAGCAAAGCTGAGCCGCTCAGCGCGGGGAAACCTGGCCCAGAAATTATGCATAGCCCCTTCTGAAAGAGCCGCATCTGCGTAAGCCATTTTTTGCATCAGGCTCTCTACCTCTGCGTCCTTCTGGGGCCAGGCTACATAGCCCTTATGGCGGGAAGCCATGGTTCCCAGGGCATAAATATGGGCTTTGTTTTGATATAGATCATACAGATTGCGGGCAGCCTCCACCTTTATCTCAGGCGGCTCAACCAGCAGCAGACTGGTGTAGGATTGATCATACAAGCTAAGTTTCCCATTTTTCCATTCAAGGGAAACCAGGTCATCTCCGCTCACCCAGGCCCAGCTCATTCCTCTGGCATCCAGGGCCTTCAGCAAGGGTTCTATCTCAAGAAGCCATTTGGTGGCTTCACTGACCGGTCCTTGTTGGAGGGGCCCGGGCATGGAAGGAACGGGGGTTGAGCCTCCAGTGTAGGTAGAGGGAAAATCTGTGGGAAAAGCATCAAATGGGAAGTATACCAAGGTCTCTGGCCTCGGGGTTCCCATGCGCATGACATACTGCACCCGGGCAATATAGCTTTGCAGGCTCCTAAGTTGTCGCCAAAAGGGATTCCCTTCGGAAAGGTTGACTCCTTGATTAAACTGAGGATTATAGGGCGAGGAATAGGGATGCCATCCCGTAATTCCATAGTCCGGATCTGCCAGGCGATAAGGGGTGCCCACCCACATCAGATGATTTACTCCTGCCACAAAAAGTTGGTCTACCTCTTCCTTCAAGCGGGCCGGGGTATCCTGGAAAGCTTGCCCAGTATACCCTCCAGCCTCACCGCTGATCAATCTCTTCCCATGCAAGGCTCCGCTAGAGCTGATCATCTTAAGAAACATCCGGGAACCTCCCCCAAATGCCTGTTCAGTCTCTGGCAGGTCTGCTGCCTTGGTCAGCCTCATTTGATTCAACGGCAGTCCATAGGGCTGCAAGCGACTCATGAGCCCTCGTTTCCTGGCCCAGTTTTGTGAGGCCTGAAAATGATGCCGGGCTAGCATTGAGGTCAAGGTTTCCAGGTAATCTCTACGAATTCTATCGTCTCCTATCTTCAACCGATAAGCGGCCTCGGTCGGGATCTTCCAGGTCTGTAGTTTCGGGAAAAAAGTGCCGGGCTTAGCCAGTACAGGCAAAAAGGGTCGTAAGTCGTATCCGTGTTCCGCTTCAAAGGCTTCCAGCAGTCCCGCTGGAAAAGGATGCTCCGCAAGGTAGTCCAGGTGGTCCCAGGATATGCCCCGCAAGGCTTTTCCCATATGAGGGTATAGGGCTGCCTCCCCTAGTTGAAGGTTGAGGTACTTCTGGTTGATCTGTTCGCGAAAGGGGGATAGCGCCTGGTAAGCTTGTTCAGAAGGCAAAAATGCAGGACCCTGACCGGTAGGTAATTGGTACGCAGCGATCAATTTCCAAAAGCCTCCCGGGGCTTCCCAGGTCAAATTTCGCCGGGAAACGAATGAGGTAATTTCGAAAATAGAATCCGGGTTCAGGCTGACGTAGTCAGAGAGGTTATAGGGGTTGTCGCTCCGGCTTTCCTCTTCGGTTTTTACCGCCCAGACCGCTACCAACTCAGCATATTGGGTTTGCCAATCCAACAGGTTTTGCTCACCATCATGGATCGCGTCTTCTTCCCAGGCCGTGGCCCAATAGGCAAAGGGAATTTCTGGTAAGGGGAGTTCTAATTCGATACGCTTTCCCCCGAGTACATCTGCTTCAGAAAAAGCCAGGCTATACAGCTGCTCTTCCCGCGCGACACTATCCAAAGCTTGAATGCCTCCCACAGCCACATT
Organism: Bacteroidota bacterium; assembly: GCA_038527215.1. Classification (GTDB taxonomy): domain Bacteria; phylum Bacteroidota; class Bacteroidia; order J057; family J057; genus JAWPMV01. The sequence continues at coordinate 79,835 of JBCBGC010000011.1, read as the reverse complement.
CAAATCCAGCTGCAGGCCGAGGGTTTCCGCCACTTCCAGGCTATAGGTGATATGTCCGTAGTAAGCAGGACTTCTATAGCCGAGGTAGGCGTTTTTTTCCTGCTCCCCTACCCCTTTTTCTATGCCTGCCTGGGTAGGATAAATTTCCGCTCCAGCAAAGCCCATCCTCTGCATCATTTCCAGGTCTCGGTTCAGGCCCTGGCTATCCACCCGATTGCCAGGCCACCACCAACGGGTCCAGGGTCCCATGGATTGTGGGGGGTCTACGAAATCTTCAACCGCCAATCCTTGAGGAAGGTAGCGGTTCCAATTAGCCTGGTATAGGGAATCAGCCTCGGGGCTAATCGGCACCGGAGAGACGGTGGTATCAGCCAGAAATCTGATACTCTGCCCACTGGCCAAGCCATGATAATACCATGCTGTATAGGTAAACCAGGCTCCCAGAACCAATAAGGTCCCCAGAGATAACAGGATAAAAATTCTCTTTAATGAAAAAGCCATGCAAGCGGTCTGAGGCCCAATAAATGCCTAACCTGGCCAGCTGATCAATCGCGCCTCAACAGTTTAAATGCCATATCTGTGCCCATGGACTGGGTATAACCCAATCGCATCAAAAGCGTCGCCAGGGGCTCCAGAAGCCGTGCACTATCCAAAGGACCGGCATCTACGGCATCAAAACCTGTATCGACCAGCAGTTTGGCCACTGCTGCCTTGGCTTGCTCGTCGTCTCCACAATAGAACATGGTCCCATCATTGGGACCGAAAAAAGGACCTTCCTGAATCTGGTTTGCAAAAGCAGTATTATAGGCTTTCACGACCGTGGCACCGGGAACCATCTGAGCAATCTGCTCAGCGGCTGAAGTAGTATGCCCAATGGCAAGCTCAATGGAGTCGCCTACGATGACCGGGTTGGTACAATCAATGATGATTTTACCCCGAAAAGTATCGGTATTCCGAAGCACCTCCTCTACACTTTTATAGGGTACTGCCAGGACAAGGATTTCGCCAAAATGAATCGCATTGGCAATGGTCCCTCCCGTAGCGAAGTGTTCCATTTCCCCGGCGACTTGGTTGGCTTTTTCCAGGTTCCTGCCACCTACCATAACGCGATAGCCTTTTTTAGTGGCAGCGGTGCACACTGCTTTGGCTATTTTTCCGGTTCCTATAATACCTAATTTCATGCGTGTGAGGATAAGTTGCTAATGAGGGTTGATATCAAAAATTCTCGTAAGAATTTGAATTTATTGAAATATCCGAAATTTAATAGGGATGAGCAATGCCTACCCTTTTTTTCAGAAACAGGTTATCTTCCATCTCCTTGGTGATGAAATCGGCGACATCTTCTACTGAGACCTGATTCTGAGCATGAGAGGGATAAAAGTCTGCCTGAACCAGGTAATTCCCGGTTCGCTCTCCCTGATGCATGAAAGCCGGTGCGACAATGGTCCAATCCAGCTGACTGTCTTTACAATGATCGAATACCCTTCGGTGGTCCAGCGAAATATTCTGCAGATTAGGGGGAAAACTCAGACTTTCCATGATTAGCTCGTAATCATTTTCCTGCAGAATGCCCGCACCGGTAATGGTAATCAAACGGGAGAGGCTATGCTTCTTCATGGAAGCAATGATATGGCTGATTCCTGAGGAAAGGAGGGAAATAGGCCCGCTAAACTGGCGGATACCGATGACAGATATCACCACATCATGACCTGGAATAGCAGCATCAATTAGGGCTGGGTACAAGACATCTCCTTTAAAGAGCGTCAATCGTTCGTGTTCTATAGGGTATGTATCAACATTTCGAGCGAAAGCGGTTACTTCGTGCCCTCTTTCAAGGGAATATTCAACCAGTAAACTTCCAGCTCTTCCTGTGGCCCCGATAACCAGGACTTTCATCTATCCTCTTGCGTTTGGTTCATATAGCAGCAGTTCTCCCTGCCTTCGGGGCAAATTAAGCATTTTACCTGCCATAAAGTCAATTTTTCATTTTTTCAAGTAGCAAATCAAGGTTTACATGCTGCTGAAATAACTCAATGGCCTTCTGAACCTTCCATTGCGTACGGGTATTGATCTTCACTTCTATGCGACTAATCTTGATAACAGCCTCGTAAGTATCAATCATCGCCCGTAATACAGGTATCTTATGCTGCTCAAAATACGCGATCTGGTTTTCCTTAAATTCACCCTGACCCGTAACGATGATGCCTGAAAGGGGTGATTCATGGGTATCAATCAGCCGGCTCACCTTTTCCAGTTTCTTCATCGCCTCATCCAGGCGGGGAATGCTGACAACCAGCAACTGATTATTGAAATTTCGTAATTCACGTAAATCTATCAGGGAACCAGCAATGGTATCTCTAACCTTATTGTCCAGTTGATCCTCATTGTAGACCACTTTCGCGTTCACAGCTTTGGCTATGGTATGCATGACCGGCAACCCCAACTCTTCCTCAAAAGGCAGGATGCCCAGCAAGTCTATGTTTTCTTCCCCCAGCCGCTGGGATATATAATGCTCAACCTTGTCCATTTTGTTGACCAGGGCCTTATTGACGATGACCCCAAGAATGGGAATGTTTCTTTGCTTAAACAGCGCCAGGTTCAGTTCCAACAAGTCGATGGTATTCCCGATTCCGGCCTCTACTACCATGATCAGGCCGGAGTTTACCATCTGAGCTACTTTGGCATTAGATAAGCCTACGACGGTTCCTACTCCCGGATGCCCCGTTCCTTCGAATACCACGACATCGTGATTGGCCTTAAGAATTTTGCACGCCTTCAAAATGCGGGTTTCATAATTGAATTGGTCAGGATTATCCAGGTAGGCGGTGGTAGCCCCTTTTCCCAGAATGACCGGACTATGAATCTCCGGTATAAGTTCAAAGCCCATGGCAGAAGCAAAAAGGATGGCATCCTTGTCCACTCTCCTTTGACCGACGTCGATAAACTGTTGCCCAACAGGTTTGCAATATCCTGTCTTGAGTCCTCGACTTTGCAAGCTAGCCAACAAACCCAGGGTTGAGGTAGTTTTGCCTACGTGTTGGCTCGTAGCAGCCACATAAATAGGTTTCATATTCCAATTTTCCGGTTTCCTGGCTTGAAGCTAAAATTATTTTGGCAAATGCCCCGAATTTTGACAACGGTTTCTGGAAACAATTCGTAGGTGAAGGCAGAAGACGTAAGCTTTTCGGAAAATTGCAGGAAAAGAAACTATTCTTGGACAAGGCCACAATCCGATCAGGCAAATGAGCGTTCTTCTAAGGAACTATTTTCTTCCATTCAGACAATTCTGCCCGCCAGATGGGCATGATTCCTCGTCCTTCTGATAAGGATAGACTTTATCTCCTTTGCCATTGATTTAAGGGGAAGAATGAACCTACTTTTACTGAAGAGAAAAATTTAGACAAATGAACGCAGATGATGGTAGTCCGGGAACCCCAAAGCTTGCTCCAACTTGCTGAAGATCGCTTTGCCCAGCAGCAATATGCTGAGGCAAGAGAGCCTTTAGAACAATTGTTATCCGACTTACCTCATAAATGGCGCTCATCTGTTCAAACTCCCAGCCTGTCCTGGGAAATCGCTTTTTGGGATGAAGCAGAGCTAAAAGCCTTTCTTCCCTTTGCCGAAGAGAAATTTCCTCACCAGCCCATCAAAGCCGTATATCCTTCTTATTCCAAAGCCTGTTACCTCCTGGCTCGCATTGCCCACGTTGAAGGCAAGGCCGAAGAAGCCATGAAATACCTGGATTGGTCGCTGAATATGGAACCCGATCACCCGGCTATCCTTACCCAAAAAGCCAGCTGGCTCCAACTGGAGCAAGACCATCAGCAGGCCTACCAATATTATGTAAAGGCCATCCATGCCCGTAGTTGGATGAAGTCTCCCCATCAGGCTACAGCCATGAGAGGAGCAGGTGAGCTTTTGTTTCATGGTGGGAAGTATGCTGCTTCCTCTATCATGTTCAAAAAATCGCTGGAACTAGAGCCCGCCAATCGTTTGGCCAGGAAAAGGCTTGCCGAGATTTTAGACATTCGCCGAGAACAAAAAAAGGCTTTGACCCCACAACCGCAGCCGCCTAAGCCAGCAGCCAAAACCACCGCCAAGCCTCGGTGGTGGGAACGCTATCAACCCAATAAAAAGTAAGGCCTTTTCCTTAGGCAAAAATTTTCAGAATCCTTTTGCCCCCTTTATCTTGCAGGTCCTTCGCAGATCTGAAGATTCATGAGTCACTTTTTTGCCTACTTATCCCGCATGAGGCTGATCCAACGCTGGAGCCTGATGTTCAATATCCACCAGGAAAACGTCCAGGAACATAGCTTGCAGGTTTGCATGATCGCGCATGTGCTGGCCATCATTCACAATCGGGTGTACGAAGGCAATATTTCGCCGGAGAAAGTCGCCCTTTACGCCATGTACCATGATGCCAGCGAGGTCATCACCGGCGATCTGCCCACGCCCATCAAGTACCATAGCCCCAAAATTGCGGATGCCTATAAAGAAATTGAGGAAGTCGCTCACCAACGGCTCATGGATATGCTGCCCGAGAAACTACAGGTAGATTTCCAGGAAATATTTTTTCCCCAGGCAGAAGATGAGACCTATTGGAAATTTGTCAAAGCGGCGGATAAGATTTCTGCTTACCTAAAATGTCTGGAAGAGCTCAAAGCAGGAAATCAGGAATTCTCCCGGGCAAAAAATGTCATCAAACAAGCCATTGATGACATGGATATGCCGGAGGTGAAGTACTTCATGCGGAATTTTACCCCGAGCTTCAAACTGACCCTGGACGAACTAGACTAGCTTTTTTGCCAGCGGTACAAAACGGATGGCCCCAGATCAGGTAAGTGCTCTTCTTTCCAGAATTGCATGCCGACCTTTTTTAGTACCTGGATCGAGGCGAGATTGTCCTGAGCCGCCCGTCCCATAACTTCGGTAAGGCCCAGCACCTCTCTGCCATAAGTCATCGAAGCCTGCGCGGCTTCCGTAGCGTAGCCTTTCCCCCAACAGCTACGATGAAAACGATAGCCAAGATCTACCCAGCCTTCCGAGTGCTGCTTCAAGCCACACCAGCCCAGGAAAGCCTGATCGGCTTTGCGGATCACCGTCCAGCGACCCATGCCAAAGCGCGCATAGTCGTCATACGCCCTTAAAAAAGCAGCAGCCTCTTTCACTGAAGAAAAGGGCGGATCACCCACATATTGCATCACCAGTGGATCGGCATTGAGGCGGTAAAAATCCGGAGCATCTGTAGGGAGAAAAAGCCTTAATCCCAGCCGTGGGCTTTCTATGAGGAACTTTTCCACTATTTATTCAGGGATCGGAGGGATGATTTTTTCATCGCCGTTGATCAGAAAGGTCATTTGCCAGGTGCCGTCTGCTCCCTTTTCAAAACCCAAAATATTACTGAATCCTGCAAGATGCATAAACTGGCCTGGCTCAAATTCATATAAGCGGGTTTCTTCCAGAAACAGAGAAATGACCTTGCCCTGCACCATGAGTTGGTCATTTTGTTCAAAAACAGTCAGCGTATCCCGGCCTATTTGATACTGCTGGGTATAATTAGGCCATAACAATCGGCTTTGCTCCCATTGTTCACTCCCTCGGTGTTCCAGGTATTGGATGAGGCGTGGAATAAAAGCATGATTAGGAAAGGTCTCTTGCCAGGATTTCAAGGCATCTAATGCTCCCTCTTCCTTTCCGGCCTTTATGTCAGCCAGGACTTGTTGTAAGCCATCGGGCATGCGTAGCATCGGAAAGGGGGGGAAATTCATTTCCTGAAGCATGATGAAGGTGGTAGAATCGGGATTACCTGGTAGAATAAACTGGAGATCCTGGGTAGAAACAAAGCGATTTTTATTAATAGGAAAAAAAGGCAAATCAAGCTGGCTGCTGGCTTTGAGAAAAACTAATCCATTGCGGGTGGAAAGTTCCATTTGAAAGGAAGAAAGTTGTTCAACCCAGTACTTATCCGCTATGGCCTCATAATCTTCTTCCTGGAAATAGTCTGCAGAATCCGCCCTGAATTCCAGATGTTCAAGCAGGCGCGGATATACTTTGCTCTCCGGAAACTGGACAGAAGATCGGTTGAGTAACTTTTCTGCCTCTTCCCATTCTTCCGTCGCCAGATATAGCACACATAGCACCGCGATGGAGCCCTCTTCTTCCGGATGGCTTTCCAAGCGTTTTTCCAGTTTTTTGATGCCTTTTTTAGGCTTGCCCAGCCTCAGCCAAATATTGCCTTCCTGTGCGACCATGTTCTGGGGGTCATCGGTCAGGTCCCGCAAGTTTTTAATTTGCTCCAACGCTTCTTCCAACTCGTATTGCATGACCAACTCATTTATAAGGCCCCTCAACATGGTTTCATTCGAAGGGTCCATTTCCACCATCAACTTGCGGAGTTGCAAGGCTTTGTCCTGCTGATCGTTGATGGTATAATTCAGCTGACGTACTTCTACTTCAAATCTTTCGGGCAGGCGCTTGCGGTTTTTCATGGCATTTTCAATGCCTTCTTTGGCCTTAAGGGCAGAGCGCTGAAAATAATGATGCAGGATCGCCTGATTATAGCTGGCCCAGGCAAAGGAGGGATCAATTCTGACCGCCTTTTCGAATTTTGCCATCCGATAATCAATGTTAGCCGCACTGCGAATAAAGCCTTCAGAAAAAACCTGATAAGCCTCCGTAGAGTTGGTCAGGAATTCGTAGATCGGCAGATCCTTTACCATCGCAAGATGGGAAGAGGGAATGCCCAGGCCCTCTTTGATCTTAAGACTGAACCGATCCAGGGTTCTGAATAAATCTGTCCCGGTCTCTTCAAATGTATGGAGCATTTTGCTGCTGGCCGTCTCATAGAAATCCGCCTTGATCACATAGCCTTCCTCGGTAAGGTCATAGCTTCCCATCATCAATAGCGGCATATCCCTTGCTTTAGCCTTCTCTATAGTCTCATTCAAACTTTTTTGCTCTGCTTCGTCATCATACGCACATTTCACATAGGGGTCCTGGTCCCAGTCCATTTCCAGGGCATAAGGAATCCCCACCCTCAGCCAGCCGGCTTCCAGAGAATCATGGGCCATCCGGAAGGGAGCAATCAGGAACTTCTTGATGTTCTCCTTATCCACCATCATCATTTCCATCTCATTCCCAAATTCGTCAACCAGGGTTTTGGAATTGGCGGCACTGCTAAAAAGGGTGTTGTATAGAGGGAAATAAATCAATGGGGCCAATACGAGAAAGAGAGCAAAACCAGCCACGTATTTGGCCCAGCCGGGCATTCGTTCCAGCAGGTTTTTCTGACCCGGTTTGGTATGTTTGACAAATTTGCCTTGTAATTTATTGGGATCGGGTAGTTCCAGGCCGTCATTCGCCACCACGTAGACTTTCAACGGCTTGTCCACATTTTTAAAAAGGAATTCCCCCATGGGCATGGTCCGGATTTCCACCTGGTTCTTGATGTAATCGTAGACCTTGTCCGAAATCATGATACTGCCCGGCACGGCCACAGACTCTACCCGTGAGGCGACATTTACCCCATCGCCCATCACTTCCTCTTTGTCAAAAATGATGTCTCCGGTATGAATCCCAATCCGCAACGGGACTACGGGCTCTTCCTGAAAGGCTATTTGCATCTCCACTGCACAACGGGCAGCTTCAAGCGCGCTATCGAATATACTGAGCGTCCCGTCCCCGTAATACTGAAGGATCTGGCCCCCGTGCTTTTGGTGGGTTGCTTCAAAAACTTCCCGGTGTCGGGTACGAATCTTCAGGGCATGAGCTTCGTTTTCCTGCATCATCGCCGTATACCCGGCGATGTCAGTGAACATGATGGCGGCCAGTTTACGATTACGCATGATTGGTAACTTCAGAGGTTGGAGGAAATTTACGGATAAAAGCGTTAAGTCCTCTGAATAAAAGATACCAAAAAAAGGAAAAGGTCGAGAAAAAGCGCAGGATTGATCCTGCGCTTTTCTCATGAACTACTGTACTAATACACAAAGATTTCGTCTACGAATACCCAGCCCTTGGATCCCGCTCCCGCATGCCAGGCAGGCAACACGTTCACAGGATGCGCCACCACTTTAAAATGTCGGTAAGTGGAAGCTTCTCCTTCCAGCGGTACCGAGAAGGCCAGAATGTCGTTATCATCGTAATTATCCGGTTGAGGAGGACGCACATCCTTCAGTTTCCGCATATTTCCTGAAGTGGTGCCTCCCCATACCTCCACTCGTTTAGGCGGCATAATGTAGGAGCTAATATTTTGCAGAAAACTGACGGTGATTTTTTCGGTGGAAGCCAGGGAATCCGGAATGCGCACATAAGCCCCAAAAGGGGAATCCTGATACCCTAACCATTCTGGACTGAGGAAAACATCCTTATCTCCCTTGGAAGCATCAAAAAGGGTTCGGGGTCCATTGCCTCGATATTTTGGATGAGGTTGGTACAACAGTCGGCCGGTGAGGCCGTCCTTACCTTTTTTGAAAAAACTAAAAGCGACGGGGCTACTGGTCAGCCAACCTTCCCTCGCGGCAATCGCTTTCACCTGGGCTTGCTCATTGAGCAAAAAAGGCCCCTTATAAAGGCTGCCGGTCAGGCTATCAGGTTCTGTCCCGTCCAGGGTATACCTGATTTGAACTCCGGGAAAGTGATGCTTAAAAATGATACGCTCAGCTTCGGCGATCATTTGACTTTCATTTTCCAAAATGGGCGGACTCATCCGGAGTATTTCAGAATCTTCCGGTATATAGCCTTGCTCAAAGGCCAGGGTGGGGAATTGTTCCCTGAGGGATCCCAGGGCGGTACTATCTAAGACCGTATTCCACACATATACTTCCTGCAAGGCCGGGAACTGCCCCAAAACCTCCCCTATTCCAGCGGTGACCTTGGTCCCAGATAGGGCCAGGGATTGCAATTCCTTTGCGCCCTCCAGATATCGTAAGCCCGCTTCTGTTACCTGAGTCCCATTGAGATTCAGGGATTCAAGCGCTTTAAAGGGGGCCAAGAGAGCCATTTCCTCGTCTCCCATGGGCATGTTGGTGAGATTCAGAGAGACGAGTTGCTTGTTAACTGGCTCAAGTTCCTCAATGCTCTGGGGACTGAAGGCTTTTTGTACAAACAAGCTAGCTTCTAAGGCAGGAGAATGTGCTGAAATAGGGCTGAGCCTGCGGAATGGGTTATTCAGGGAGGCGATGAGGTCTTCACCGGCAGCAGAAAAATCGTAAGCAGGTTCCTCCTCTCCCTGCCCTTTGGCCTCCACCAGCGCCATGGCTGCTTCATAAAGCGGTGCCTGGCTTTCCAATGCAGTTAGACTTTTCTCTTCGGAAGCTCCTTCCATCACCCAGGCTTGTAATAAGGCTTTTTCTTCTTCGGTGAGCTGAGGTTTTCCTTTCGGTGGCATATGATCATCATCGGCCATGGGCAGATGGATGTATTGAATCAAGCGGCTTTCGGCTAGATCATCGGTCATGATCACCTTGCCTTTTTCTCCCCCCTTCATGAGAGCCGCAAAGCTGGTCATGATCAAATCTCCTTTTGATTTAGCCTGACTATGACACTGATTACATTTTTGTTCCAAAAGCGGCATCACCAAACTGGCAAACAGCGGTTGCTCGGCATCGAATGCCTCATCTTTGGATTGTTGAAGCGGACCCAGGACAAAGTTCTCGCCATGGGTAACCTCTGCGCCTACGTGGCTGGCGGCGGCTAATAAGCCTACCATGCCAATCAGCACCGCTGAGAAATAAGGCTTTTGTGAGACTCGCTGGTATCCCAGCAGCAAAGCATACCCTAAGAAGCTCAAGGCCAGTCCTCCTACCTTATGCCAGTATAAGCCTTCCGCAGAGTAGCCAGGTTCTCGTGAGAGAAAAAGGCCCATCAGGGCTGCGAAAGAGGTCGTCAATACCGCTCCATACAGCAAAAATTCGAATCCCGCCTGATATGATTTTGCCTCCACCTGAGATTTGAGGAAGGGCATGAGGGCAAGCAGCACCCAAAGCACAATCGGAAAGTGCAAGACCAGCGGGTGCATACGTCCCACCGGCTGTAACCAAACCGGAACCATCAATTTTTCCTCAAAGGCCCAGAAAAGAACCAGGAGGATTTGCAGGGCGAAAATCAAATTTGAAAGCCAGGGCCGAAGATTTTTCATTGCTTAGAGAATGTTCAATTATGCCAGGATACCTTTGACGACTTCCCCCGCCACATCGGTCAGGCGATAGCGTCGGCCAAGATGTTTGTAAATCAATTTCTCATGGTCCAGCCCCATCAGGTGTAAAATGGTGGCATGAAAGTCATTGATATGCACGGGATTCTCTACAATGTTGTATCCTAGTTCATCGGTTTCTCCATAGACCATTCCGGGCTTCACGCCTCCACCGGCCATCCAGATGGAATAGCAGCGAGGATGATGGTCCCGACCATAATTCTCTTTGGTCAGTTTGCCCTGACAGTAATTGGTCCGGCCAAACTCGCCTCCCCAGATCACCAGGGTCTCATCCAATAAGCCCCGTTGCTTCAGGTCGCGAATCAAGGCTGCGGTAGCTCGGTCTACTTCTTCTGCCTGCAAGGGAATTTGGTTAACAAGGTTGTCATGCTGATCCCAGCCCTGATGATAAAGCTGCACGAATCGCACCCCGGATTCAGACAGTTTCCGAGCCAGCAGGCAGTTGGCCGCATAGGTTCCAGGGACCATACAGTCCGCCCCATACATGCGAATAATATGCTCCGGTTCATGCTCCATGGAGGTTACCTCCGGAACCGCCGTCTGCATGCGGTAGGCCATTTCGTATTGCTGGATCTTGGCCTGAATCTCAGGATCGCCAAATTCGTCGAAGGCCATGCTGTTGAGCTTGGCAAGCTTGTCCAGCATATTCCGTCGCTCGGCTTTTTTCGTGCCCTCTGGATTATTCAGATAAAGCACCGGGTCTTCTCCACTGCTAAACTGAACCCCCTGATGGACACTATCCAGGAAGCCGTTGGTCCATAATTTTGAGTATACCCCCTGACCATTTCCCCTGCCTCTTGAAAGCAGCACACAGAAGGCCGGCAGGTTTTCATTTTCGCTGCCTAGTCCATAACTCAGCCAGGCGCCCATACTGGGTCTATTGCCTACCTGGGCTCCGGTCTGCATAAAGGTCAGGGCAGGATCATGGTTAATGGCTTCCGTATGCATGGTCTTGATCACGCACATTTCGTCCACGAGTTGAGCCATCTGAGGAAATAAATCACTTACCCAGGTGCCAGCCTGACCATATTGCTTAAAGTCAAAAAAGGAGCCTACCAGGGGAAAACTCTTTTGGCCAGAAGTCATACCCGTCAGGCGTTGGCCCATCCGAATGGAAGCAGGCAAGTCTTGTCCATGTAGTTCCCGCAGTTTCGGCTTATAGTCGAAGGTTTCCAATTGGGATGGAGCCCCATTCTGGAAGAGGTAGATAATCCGCTTCGCTTTCGGAGCAAAATGGGTGAGCCCTAAATCAGCTGCTGCAGTGGTACTGCTCCCGGAGGAGAATAAATCCGGGATCATTAATGACCCGAGGGCAGCGGTACCGAGCCCCAACCCCAGCTTTCCGAGAAAGCGGCGGCGGGTCACATTCATTCGACTTTCAAATATTGGATCGGCCATAGCGAGGGAAATAAAATCGTGGGATTAGGTTTTGGTAATGCTCTCTTCCAGGTTGTAAATCATGTGCACCGTTCGCATCAGTGCGGCGACGGTGGCGGGTTCCAATTCCTTGTTACGGGCTTTTTCTCCAACTTCCAGAACGATGCCCGCCTGCTCCTCATCCTGGCTGAGCGTATTTAGTTCCTGCGCGAAAAAGTCCTTCAAAATCTGCTTTTCTGCCGCTTTAGGGTAGCGGCAAACGATGCGCCTAAAGGCTTGTTCTATTTGCTCGTCCAGACTGAGCTTTTTATCCAATAAAAGGGTTTCAGCCAGCACCCGGGCTGCCTCCAATACATGAGGATCGTTCATGATCACCAGCGCCTGCAAGGGGGTATTAGTTTGTAGACGACGCACCTCGCATTGATCGCGGTTGGAGGCATCAAACATCAGCATAGAGGGCGGCGGAACGGTACGTTTGATAAATACATACATCCCTCTCCGGTAAAGGTCATCCCCATGATCCTGCTTATAGTTCATCAGGCTACCTCTTCCGCTGGTCGCCGCCTCCCACAAACCTTCTGGTTGGTAGGGTTTCACGCTGGGACCACCGATCTCAGGATTGAGCAGACCGCTGGAAGCCAGGACATGATCGCGAATGGTTTCTGCTCCCAGGCGATTGCGTCTGGCACTGGCGAAAAAGAGGTTTTCGGGATCTACGGAAAGTTTATCCTGGGAGGTATGGGCTTGCTGCCGGTAGGTAGCAGACATGACCATCAGTTTCACCAGGCGCTTGATGTCCCAATCGTTTTCTATAAAATCTACCGACAGCCAATCCAAGAGGTCGAGATGGGTGGGCAGATCGCCCTGCATCCCAAAATCCCCTGAGGTCTTCACAATGCCTTGGCCAAATATTTCCTGCCAGAGTCGATTTACAAACACCCTGGAAGCGAGGGGATTTTCTTTGTCCAACAACCAATTGGCCAAGCCCAGTCGATTGGGCGCAAAACGGGTTGTATCAAAGGCCAAAATGGCATGCGGGGTAGCGGGATCTACTTCCTCTCCATGGGCGTCATAGTTGCCTCGAATCAAGACGTGGTTAGGCCTTTTCTCCGTAGAATCTGCCATGATCATGACCGAAACAGGCATGCTGTCCTTCATGTTGATAAAGCTGAGGGTTTGCTCTACCATTTCCGGCGTAATCTCCATTCTGGGTGGATCAGCATAGGCAGCGTCAATGGTTCCGTATAAGCCTTTTTCGGGTACCTGATTGAAAAAGGCGAAGGTGCTGAAGTAGTCCTTCTGTGAGATGGGGTCGTATTTATGGTCGTGGCATTTGGCGCATTCTAAGGTCATAGCCAGAAAGGCTTTGCCGAAAGTATTGGTGCGGTCAGTAACATACTCCACCCGGTATTCTTCATCAATCACCCCGCCTTCCTGGGTAATTTTGTGGTTTCGGTTAAAGCCGGTAGCCAATAACTCCTCTTCATTAGGGTCGTCAAACAAGTCTCCGGCCAACTGCATTCTGACAAATTTGTCGTAGGGGTAATTTTGATTAAAAGCATGAATCACCCAATCTCGCCAGGGCCACATGGTCCGCAATCCGTCATCCTGGTAGCCATGTGAGTCCGCGTAGCGGGCCACGTCCAGCCAGTGAATGGCCATGCGCTCACCAAAATGAGGACTAGCCAGCATTTCATCTACCATGCTTTCATAGGCATTGGGAGATTCATCTGTCAGGAATTTGTCCTGGAGTTCGATTGTAGGGGGTAAACCCGTCAGGTCAAAGGACAGGCGTTTTAAGAGCCGTTCTTTATCCGCTTCGGGATTGGGCTCCATGTCCGCTTCTTGCAGGCGGGCCAGAATGAAGCCATCAATTTCATTTTGGCCCCAGGCCTCCCCTACTTCCGGTACGGCTGGTTTTTCTGGGACATTGAAGGACCAATGTTTTTTCCACTTTGCCCCTTGAGCAATCCATTTTTCCAGTAAAGCAATTTCCCGTTCACTCAAAGAGAGGTTTGACTCCGGCGGCGGCATCACCCGGGTAGGGTCTGTATCAACGATTCGATGATAAAGGATGGAAGCTTCAGGCTGTCCGGGCACTAAAGCATATTTTTCCTGCGAATCCTCCAACAGACTAAAGGCCCCTTCTTCCGTATCCAGCCTCAAGCCTGCTTCTCGCTTGTTCGCATCCGGGCCATGACAAGTGTAACAATTGTCAGAAAGGATGGGACGAATATGTAGGTTGTAATCCACCTCTGCGGGGAGTTTTCCCAGCCGCGAGGACTGGCAGGATGGGGTAAGCCACCAACCCCCGATGATCAATCCCAGCATAAGCAGAAACAGTCGCTGGTTCCGGGGAAAGGTATGGGAGGCGCTGAAAAGATTCATACCAGGGACAAAGTTAAATGATGCTTTCTCCTCATGAATTAAGTTTCAGATAGAGAGAAGGCTATAAACGAAAATAAAAAAATGCTGGCTCAAAACTTCCTCTCCCTTTGACAAATAAGGACCCGTGGCGGGATTAGCTGAATTTTCAAACACCATGGACTTATTTTTAGCATCATGGTACAAAAGGGCTTTTCTTGCCCTTTAACTAAAAATTTAGTTAAAAACTGGGGCAAAACTTGATTAACTAAATCCTTAGTTATAGATTGCCTCAGATTAATCATGGTTCCATCCATTCCGGAAAAGCAGGCCTCCACGCAGTGGAGACCCGGGGCTAGCCTTGTCCTTACGTTTAACCAAAAATCCCAACTATTATGCGCTTAATTCGCATTCTTTCTTTTGTTTTCGCGCTTTTTATCGCGCTCCCCCTTTCCGGCCAACCGCTTAACCGACAGGTGATTACAGAAAAAGGAGATACCATGCTCCTGGGTTTGAGCAATCGGGCAGGCTTAACCGCTTCTCCTTTCCAATCCTGGTTCACGGAATACTATGATGCCTACGAACCCAGCCCGACCCTGGTAAAAAAGTGTAAACCCCTTTGGTCCAACACCCGTGTGGAGATTTTTATGGGAACCTGGTGTGGGGATAGCAAAAGAGAAGTACCCCGTTTTTATAAAATCCTGGACGAAATCGGCGTTTCGGAGGCTGACATCCGTTTGGTCAACCTGGATAATCGGGGAGACAACTATAAACAAGGCCCTCATGGGGAAGAAAAAGGGAAGCTCATTCATAGAGTCCCTACCTTCATTGTGTATCAAGGCGAAAATGAAATCGGGCGAATCGTAGAGTTTCCCCACACTTCGCTGGAAATGGATCTGGCTCAAATCTTAGCTGGTCTGCCTTCTGATCCTGAATACAAGGTTGTTCCTATGGTAGCTGCTCATTTGGAAGGGGATACTATCCCATCTGACTGGAAATCCTTGCTGGAAATTGCCCGGGCAGTTTATAAAAACAGCAAAAATCACCGAGAGCTCAATACCTTTGGCTATGTGCTGTTGCGGGCCGGCGAATTAGACAAGGCTCTGGCAGTTTTCCGCATCAACACCCTGCTTTTTAGAAATGAGCCCAATGTGTTTGATAGCCTCGGAGAAGCGTATGTGGCGAAAGAAGCATGGGAACAAGCCCAGGGAGCCTATAAAATGGTCCTTAAACTAGCTCCGGAGGATGAAAATGCGCTAGAACAGCTAGCCCTGGTGGAAGCAAAAATCGATTCAGAAAAATAAATCTGACCAAATGCGGATCACCTGCAGCATCCAGGTGGTCCGCATTTTACCTTCTGTTCCTCAGGATCAGGAGGCCCAGTCCCAGCAGCACGACCAGCCCAATCCACATCAACCAATTGGTGGGTTGTTGGATAGGGGCCATATTGCCGATAGGAATAAAGCCTGCCCAGAAGAGAGGATGAGCGGATAGGTTGTCGCTCTGGTCCAGGTATTCCTTTTTGGCAAGGAACAGCGCTTCATCTTTCGGCAATCCCTGGTTTAGGTGATGGTACATGCGTTCCATAATCTCCGCCGTAGCCCGGTCGTTGACTTGCCACAGGGTCGTAATGGTACTTCGTGCGCCGGCATAGGCCATCCCCCTGGCCAGACTAATGATGCCTTCTCCCTGCCAGACCTCTCCGAGGCCCGTTTCGCAAGCACTCAATACCACCAGTTCTGCCTCCAGCGGGGTATTAAACAGCTCAATCACTTCCAGGGTCCCATCATGGAGGCTATCCACTTCAGGCTGGAAAAAAATCCGGGAATAGCGCGAATCTGCATCATTGACCCGGGCATGACTGGCGATATGGATGATCTGACTTTGAGGGGCAAACTGATAGAAGTTTTCCTCCGTGGCCTCATCTTTCAATAAGACTTTGCCGCCCAATAATTGATGGATCAATTGGGCTTCTTCCAGATTATACTTCAAGGGACCTAGTTCAGAACGCGTGGGATCACCATCGGAAGCGGCCAGGTATTGATCCTCGAAACTCGGCGCAATGGCCAGAAGGGGGAACTTAGGATTGTGGGAAGAGGCTCCTTTGAGCAGCCCTAAATTCGCGAGGGAATACGCATAGGAAATCTGGTGGTTCTGAGCCAGAAAGGCCAGGGCCTTCCACCGATTCTCAGCCTCCGGAACCTCAGAGATGAGCACATCAAAGGGCAAGAAGCCTAATACACCGTCCGGTATGATCAGCAATTTGGAGGGCAATGTAGTCTCCTCAAAGGGTTGTAACAGTTTCTGATACAGATCATAGGCCACTTCTGAAAAGGCATTGCTTTCTGACACATTACGGGCTTCTCCCGCAGCCCTGGCTTCAATAGGCCGAAAAGCCAGACGAAGCTGGTTTACTCCATCGTGGATGAAATCCGTATCCTCAACCTGCACCATGCGAATCTGCTGCTGGTCCAGGTAGCAAATGAAAAGGGAACTATCTCCCAGAAAATATTCTACCAGTGCCTGATCTTTTTCCAAAAGCCCACGGGCCTGCTGAAGAGTCAGGGGTTGGTCATTATACTTGAGCTGATAATACTGGGGATACTTTTGTTCCAATACAGTTACCAAAGAATCGTACTGATTGTTGAGGTGGGTAACCCGTCGGTTTACAAATAGCCACTCTTGAGAGGTAGGAGCCTCCCCACCAGCTTTTAACAAATACATGCGCTTCTCATAGAAGCTTTTATTGATGCGCAAACTCCTTTCTAAAGCCAGGAGGTCATCAGGGATGTTGGCGTACTTTCGGGCGTCGGCTTCCCGAATAGCCTTACTCAGCATGGCGGCCTTACTTTTCTCCATCCAACCCAAAGCCATTTCCAGATAGGACTCATCCTGGGTTTTGAGATATTGTTGATGGAGAAAACCTATGCCGTCTTCAAATATTTCCTGAGCTTTTTGTTGAATGAGCTGCTGATTGGCCTCCAGGCTGTGCCGGTTGCGGCTAAGATGAATTTGGGCTACCGCTTTTTGATAGACTGTGAGGATGGCTTCATCC
Source organism: Bacteroidota bacterium (assembly GCA_038527215.1). Lineage (GTDB taxonomy): Bacteria > Bacteroidota > Bacteroidia > J057 > J057 > JAWPMV01. Next base: position 62,826 of record JBCBGC010000011.1, on the reverse strand, counting down.
CGGTCAGGATCGGTATTGGAGGGATGGCTGTGGATGCGAGCTAGGAGGCGAAGATTGTTGAGGTGCAACTCCTCAGAGATCAGCCCCTGATCACCGGTAGAAAAATTAGGTTGTTCTGGATTTTTCTCATCCCACTGGTTCAATTTATCTGCCTGGGCAAAGAAATAATAAGCGGAGTCTAGTTGGTCCAGTTCCAGAAAGGTGCGCGCCAGATCCTGGTAGCCACTGATCACCGACAGAGAGCGATAAGAAGAATAGGCTTCCAGATGGGCAATGCCTTTTTTAATCATCCTGATCCCTTCCTCATAGTTTCCTTTTAAGGATAAGAAATCACCGGCAAAAATCATGTTTTTGCCGTATTCTTCATTATCTCCGTCTCTGAAATTAGCCCCAATTTCCAGTGCTATTTGCGTCTCTTCCAGTGCGCGATCAATATCTCCTTTATTTTGATATACCAGGGCTTTATTCCCATGGGCAGCAGAAACCATGCGGTGGTTAGGACCAAAAATCTGCGTCCCGATCTCCCTGGTTTTTTCAAAATACATCAGCGCTTTTTCATGTTCTCCCATGGCATTATAGATCAACCCTAGGCTGTTGTAAGACTGCCCCAATTCCGGATGGACTTCTCCATAAATTTTCAATTTCTCTGCGACAGACAGATCCAGGAATAAAAGCGCCTTGGGCTTATTGTTCAGGCTGATGTACACAGAAGCCAGGTTGTGATAGGCCTTGGCAATCACCACATGGCCTGGGCCTAACTGCTCCTTCAAAATCTGAATGGCCTTTTCCTGGTACTCCAGGGCTCGATGAAAGTCTCCCATGTTTCGGTAGGCCAGTCCTATATTGGCCAGGGATCGCCCGATATCCCCATGGTTCTCCCCATGCACCCGCGTAGTCAATTCCAGCGCCTGATTCCAGTAATCAATCGCTTTATCCAACCTACCTCTTTTAGCATTGGAAACCCCCAGGTTGATATAGGTGGCGTTCAGGTCGGGATGTTCGGGGGCATAATGTTCCAGCAGGAGGTCTTCAGCCCGAACGAGGTAGGTTTCCGCTTCGTCCATTTTGTCGAAGTTGTTCAATGCTACCCCCATTTTTATATAAAGGTTGGCCATCAGTTCATGGGTTGGGCCCAGTTCCTCCCTGGCAATGCGCATGGCTTCCTGATAACTGTCCATGGAAGCCTGATAATCTCCCAGCATGCGGTTCATCAATCCTTTATTCACCCACAGTTCCCGCCTTTGCCGATGGATCGCCGGCAGAATGGTATGAGGCAAAGCCAGCACTTCATCATAGATAGCCAGCGATTCCCTGTTTTTGCGTTGCCGGATATACATCCCGGCATGCTTTCGCATACTCTGGCAATAGCGGCTGACCAGACTGGTATCTGCCTCCTGTTGGTAGGCAGCCATAAAAGCATCTGCTGCCTGACGGTAATGGTAAGCCGCGGAATCGTAGACCTTTTTCTGGTGGTAGAACTCGCCCACTTCAAAAGCCTGGCAGGCTGCCAGGGAGTCAATAGGGGCGGTGACTCCCCGACTCAGGGGAAGCAACAAAAGCGCACCTAATAGGAAGAGCAAGCAGATTGGCCGTTTTTTCATGAAGATTGGGATCGATGAAAAACTATCTTAAGGTAATAAAAAAAGGAATGAGGTCGCCTGAGGCGACCTCTTCCTTGGGGTCAGGGTTAATACCTTTTATTTTTTTATAAACTTTTGACTGAGCTGTCCGGTAGCTGATTGAAGCCTGATCACGTAGAGTCCAGCGGGGAGCCGGGACAGGTCCAGGCTATGATCGGTCGGGAAACTTCCTGGCTCGAATTCCTCTCTGCGGACCAGGGCGCCTTTCGCATTAATAAGGGTAAATCCATGAACCTCAGCACCACTTTCCCAACGGAGATGGAGTTGGTTATAGCAAGGATTGGGAAAGGCTAGTAGGCTGATGCCTTGCTGTTGCTGCACGGATAATTCTACCGAAGAGCTAAAATCGAATACCCCGTCCATGTCCACCTGCTTCAGGCGATAGGTATATCGCTGCCCGGCCATCCCTGCATCCAACGCATCCATGAATTGATAAACCTGTACCGTTTGGCTATTACCCGCTGCTTCTACGCGTCCCAGGTTTTGATAGGTTTCCCCATTTGCGGCGCGTTGGACCTCGAAATGGGAGGCATTTAGTTCTGAAGCGGTGGACCATTCCAGCCGGGCCATATGGCCGAGTTGTTTTACCCGAATGGATAACCACTCGACAGGGAAAGTCCCATTGTCTACATAGACATCTCCCCCTTCAACCATCCTTCGACATCCGGAAACGATCGCACATAGGCGGTAAAAGCCTGGATTTGAGGGACAAAAAGACAGAGCGGTGGTAGTCGACCAATCTGTTTCTGCATAGATTCTTCCATTGCTGTTGCGCGCCCATAGATAATAAACCGTGTAACCCTCGCTGGAATAGGGCGCTGCCTGCGCCTGGGCACACCCATTGGCGCTGCTTACCTGAGGCATGATGATATCACAGTAGCCGGCTTGAAGGGAATGGGGAATAAAGGCTGCCGCCAATAAGATCAGGATTCCGATACTGCTGGGGAAGAGAAACAGAGGCCGGGTGCCATGGAAAAGGGTTATTCTTTTCATCGCAAATACTATGGTTAGATTAATTCAATACAGCTTAGGCCTGAAAGAAAAGCCAGCAAAGCTTTTCCAGGGAGCCAGAAGAGAAGCGAAAGGAAGGTCAAAAAGAAGGAAGCCTTACATGACTTTTCTTATTTGAGGATATGTTAAAACTACAACTTATGATTAGTATTTTTTATGGATTTTCTCGAAAACAGTATAAAAATGCCGTTAAACGGAACCAATGCTGGGACCAATGGCAGGATTGGCTCGTTAAGCATCATGTAAGTATTTGGAGGTTGGGCCACTTTACGGGGAAATTATCCTAAAAAAAAAGGGAATCTTTCAAACCTTTCCGTAGACAGCTCCGTTAGTGTAGGTAATTCAATGTTTAAACATTGATATTCATATTTAACAAATAATCCATGAGCAATCAATCGCTAGCAGAAAACGTAAACGAACTCAACCAACTAATCCTGCAAGGCCAGGTACTGGAAGCCTTTGAAAAATTTTATGACCAGGAAGTGGTCATGCAGGACAACGAAGCTGATCTGCGCATAGGGAAAGATGTATGCCGGTCCTATGAGGAAGCCTTTGTCAATGGGCTGACAGCATTTCGGGGGGCAGCGGTAAAACAGGTCATGATCAGCGATAACCTGGCAGTAGTCGAATGGGACTTTGATTATACGCATAAAGACTGGGGTGATCGGAAATACACGCAGTTGGCGGTGCAGCGTTGGAACGACGAGGGGAAGATCGTCAACGAGAAATTTTATTATAACACCTAGGCCACTCCCGCTTCTCAAAAGCCCGAATATCCCCAAGATATCCGGGCTTTTCGTGTTAAACATGCTACCGTAAAAATACCTGATTTGACAAGAAGGGAACAATTACTGCTTTTGGCAAAAAATTTGAAATTCCGGAATTTATTTTACTAACTTATTAATAATCAGAAAGGTATTCTTTTCCCGAAGCGATTCATTCACCCTAATCTAACCATTAAGATGAAAAACCTAAGAATTACCTGTTCCAGTTTTGGAGCCCTGATTTTGGTATGCCTTTTTGGCCTCCAGCCCTTGTTAGCCCAGGACGATGATACCCAGTCGGTCCTCATCTCTATCGATTACATGAAGACCACCGGAGACGGGGCTATGGAACTTGAAGAAAAATTTTGGAAGCCGATCCATGCCGAACGGCAGAAGCAAGGAAAACTCCTTGACTGGGGCCTGATGAGAAGAGTATATCCTTATGGAAGCGCGGTGGAATATGATTATATCACCATTAATGTCTACAAGGATCTCGCTCAAGCGGAAATGACTTATGACGACCTCGAAGCGATCGCCAAGAAAGTTCATCCCAGTGCCGACATTGCCAAAAAACTGGCCGCCACAGAAGCTAGCCGGAAGTTGGTAAAAGGAGAGGTATTTTACACCATTGCCCGAACAGAGAATCCTGATGAAGCAGGAAGCCCGGTAGGCGACTACATCGTCATGAACCATATGCAGAGCGTAGGCAGTGCCTCAGCTTACGTAAAAATGGAAATGGACCTATATCGTCCTGTCCATCAGGAAGCGGTCAATGCTGGTCGTATGCAGGCCTGGTTTATGATGGGTAGGGCTATCCCCGGAGGTAGCTCGTACGGATACAATTACATCACCATGGATGTTTATAAATCTCTGGAGCAATATCCCCCTGATACCGAAGGCTTGGTGGAGAAAGCTCACAAAGATGAAGCCGCGCGCAAAAAATATATGGAAACCAACCCCAATAAGCATCGGAAGGTGGTTCGGGCAGACATGTACCAAATGATGTCCGTTCTAGAGGAATAAAGCACTTGATCGCTTAACTCGAGGTCATGGAATTTTCCATGGCCTCTTTTTTATGGTTGTAGGGCAATGGTAGCCGCTTCAAAGCTGGCCACGACTTGCCGCAGGGAATCAGCCGGCCCGCTTTGTTCTTGCTTTTCCAGTGCTTTGGCGAGGCCCAGCAAGGTCAAGCGACGTTGAGGCGTTCGATTCAGGCACTCCCGATAGGCTTTTTCCGCCTCCTCTACCCTATCCTGTGCCATAAGCCAATCCCCATAAGCCTCATAAATAGGCTTTACCACCTCCGGAGGACCAAAAGAGTAATTCAAGGTACGGTCTAGTGCCATGGCGTCTTTGAGGATCTGATCGGCTTCTTCCAACTTGCCTTCTTGAGTTGCCTGGAGGGCCAACAATTCCATTTCTACAATTTCGGCCATGTCAATCTGCAATTGGTTGGCAGGGCGGCCAGCGTAGGAACTACAATTCGTCCCTCCTCCTTCGGTTTTTTGCAGGATGGCTGCCTGCCGAGCCAAAGCCAGGCTTTGGATCGCTTCCGCTAAGCCCCCTGCATCTTTTTGCAAGGCGGCTTTTCGCCCTTTTATGTAGGCTACGATCCCTCTGGTCGGCAAGGATAAATCCTCCGTTCTAAGGGTATCGTGCATCCAGTTTTCCTCCCAGTTGTCCAGGGCAACCGCATAAGTTCCTATCATATGTACCCAGTAATCCCGGGCTCTGTAAGTGGGGGTAGCACGGGCGTAGGATTGCATATCCTGCATGATTTTCTCACAGGCAGCCCAATTGCCTTTTTGTAACTGCCCGTACATGAGCCAGTCAAGCGCGTGATAACTCCGGCCCTGGTTGCCCAGCTCCATTCTTTCCATCCGTTTTTCACTCGCTTCATAAGAGGCAATATTGGAACTGACCACTTCGTCCCACATGCCCAGGGCCACATAAATATGCGAAGGCATGTGCAGGGCGTGGGCAGCGTCAGGGGCCACTTTTGAATAGCTATTGGCGGCCTCGAGAGCCATAGGGGCATGGTCAGGATCGTCATAGCTATGAATCAGGTAATGGAGGGCCCCGGGGTGTTTGGGATTTTCGTTCAGAATTCCCTGAGCGATTTTGGCTCCTTTCTCATAAACCGCATAGTCCCGTCCCCTTCCTTCCGGCACAGACCCCAGCAAGGCCAGGGCATAAAAGGAAGCTACCTCATGGTTTTTAGGATTGGCTTTGAAAAGCTTAGCCATAAAGTCTGCGTAGGCTCGATTTCTATCCAGGCGACTGCCTTCCCCATAAAGAATGTTGGCTCCGGCAATAAGCTCTTTCTCTAAAGGGCTGAGACTTTCGGTTAGTCCTTCTCTTTCCAGGGCTTTTATTTTAGACAAAGCTGCGACCCCGGCATCATAATCCTGCCGATCCCAAAGGGTATGGTGATAGGAAAGGGCCTCCCCCCAATATGCCATGGCAAAATGGGCGTCCTTCCCCTGGGCCTGCAGAAAGGCCGTGCGGGCGTCTTCATATTCGAAACTATGGAGAAGTAACAGGCCTTCCTGAAAGGAGGGCTTGGCAGAGGCTAAACCCGTTACTTCAATGCTAATCTCTCCCAGATGGGCTTCCTGAGTGGCAGGAGGTCCTGAACAAGCCAGCATACCCCAAACCAAAATAGCAGAAGAAATTGAGCGCAATGTGTGCCTAAACATGATAGTAGTAGTATTTGTCATAAGATACTGGAAGCCAGCCAAGGAATCAAGTCCTGCCTGTTCCAGGATACAGCCTGAGTAAGGCACTGCTCAGCACAATTAAACTTCCACCAGCGATCACATTCCAGCTGAGTTTTTCTCCCAGTAAAAAAATCCCAAATGCCAGGGCACTGATGATTTCCACATAAGAAAGCATGGCAGCCTGGGTAGCCGGCAGCCGTTTCAAGGCGTAGAAAAACAGCCCGAATCCTACCAATCCGATCAAAAAGGCGTAGGTCGCAATCAGTCCTCCTTCCCACCAGGCTGGCCAGGGCCGATGGAGCAGAAAGAAAGGAAGGAAAATAAAGGCACCCAGGAAGTTTTGGTAAAAGACCATTTCCTGCGGCGCATACTTCCCCGCTTCTTTTTTAAACAAAACGATGCTCAGGGCATAGCCCATGGCGGAAGCCAGCGCTGCGGTCATCCCAATGAAATCCCGGTTCTGAAAATGTAATTCTTCATTGATGTAGACCAGTACAATGCCCATAAAGGAAAGGAACAATAAGCCTCCCTGTCTTAAGCTCAGTTGTTCTTTAAGGATAAAAAAGCTGAAAACAGCCGCGAAGATGGGCCAGGTGTAGGATACCAGGACCGCATTGCTGATGGTGGTGAAAATGTAGGCCGTAAAAAAGAAGGCCATTCTCAGGGCATTGAGGCCTGAGGCCAGCCAAAGGGTTCGGGTGGCCGTGGCAAAGATGGCTTTCCGGGTAGCAATTAAATAGAGGCTTACCAGAGCCAGCGGTACCCCCATGCGAATGAAGCTCAGCGAACTGGCGGGCATATCCACCTGTTTGATAAAGACCCCGCTTGACCCCAGCAAAACAGTTGCACTTAATAGTGCGATCACGGCTTTTTTATCCATGCCGCAAACTTGGCGAAAATGCAAACAAAAACCTCCTTCCCATAAGCAGGAAGGAGGCATATACGTCTTAAAGGCTTGTTTACTCTCCTGGAGGGGTAAATTTATACCCCAGTCTCTCCATCATATAGGCATTATCGAAGTAGGCGAACCAGCGTTCAACTTTTCCCTCAATCAGACGGGTGACCACATGAACCATCATTTCTGCGGGATCTCCATCTTTCATCGGCGTTTCTACTACGCCCCAGTTGAATACCCAGGTTCCAGCCATCCCCCCTTCAGCCACGATCACTGACATGGCAGGCCCAGACTTAAATTCACCTCCCGGGAGGTTTTTTACGGCTTGCTGGCGAACTTTGATGAAGGTACTGAGGTCAGCGGAATCCTTGACGGTGGGGCCATATCCCATGGCTTCATCATGGCAGGCCCCTCTGATTTTCTCTTCATCAGCGGCAATGGCTGCTTGAATAAATTCAACCACGAATTCGATGTCTTGCTCAGCATTAGGATTGAGTTCCATCCCTGCCTGGGCCTTTATACCGGTAAAGGCGAAAAGGATCAGGCAAAGGCTGAGGAAAATAGGTTTTAGGGTTTGTCTCATAGCGGATTAGTTAATGGGTAAATAGGTATGAAATCCCCAATTGGGGATGGTATAAATCCATTAAGTAGGTGGGAAAAGAATACACTAAGAGGACCTCAGTTACCATCAATATACGCCAAAATCTGAGAAATCGTATTTTGCCGAGCGGAAAATTTCTTATTTTCCAGACCAATTTAATCCCCTTACTACCCAGCCTAAATCCCCTGCATACATGAAGTATCAAGGCTTTTGCCTCCTCTCTCTGTTCGCTTTGCTGGTGGCCTGTCAACCTGCCCAAGACCCGCATGTGGAAACGTGGAAACCCTTATTCAATGGAGAAAACCTGGCAGGGTGGACTCCGAAGTTTACCGGTTATCCTACGGGAGAAAACTGGCGCAATACCTTTAAGGTAATGGATAGCACCCTCTTGGTAGACTATACCGAGCATGACACTTTCGCCGGCAATTTCGGGCACCTGTTTTATGCGCCAGAAGATTTTGGATATTACAAAATCAGGGCGGTGTACCGCTTCGAAGGAGCACAGGTTGAAAAGGGGCCAGGATGGGCCTTTCGAAACAATGGCCTGATGCTCCACTGCCAATCTCCCCAGAGTATGGGGCTGGAGCAAGATTTCCCGGTATCCGTGGAAGTGCAATTATTGGGGGCGGATTCCACCCATTCCAGAAGCACGGCCAACCTGTGTACTCCCGGTACTTCCGTTACGATGAATGGCAATATCCATCGGCCCCATTGCATCAATTCAAGCTCCGCAGATTTCCTAGGGGATCAATGGGTCACGGTAACCGTGGAAGTGTATGGAGATTCGCTCTTCAGACATCTGGTAAACGGGGAGGAAGTGATGACCTATAGCCTGCCATATTTTGACGGAGGGGCCATTGCGAGTTTTGATAGCAGCCTCTATCGGGCAGGTCAGCCGATCAAGCGCGGGTATATCGCGATTCAGGCGGAAAGCCATCCCACCCGCTTTAAATCCATTGAGGTCTTGCCCCTGGAAGGCTGTATGGACCCACAGGCCCTCAATTATAAGGCTTACTACGTAAAATCCCGTCCGGAAAGCTGCCAGTATTCAGACTAGGTTATTCTTCTTTTCTAGGGGTCGAAATCATGATGTGGGCACGATGGGTTCCCGGATCCATGATCCAGGGGCCACCCGGCACCACGGGCTTGGTAGGCAGTCCGGAACTTTCGGCCGTGGCCCAGGGGATATACACTACATACCGGTAATTGGCACCGCTGATGGAATCGGTATCTGCATGGTATTGCCCATTGGCCCCGGAAAGAATATGCAGGGTGGTAGGCTGCTCCGGCATCGTCAGGGTTCCTTCTTTTGCCTCTTTTTCCCGAATATCAAAGATTTCCTGGTTGTCTTTTCCTTCAGCTCTCAAGGCCCGTCCACGAGCCATAAAGGGTTCCAGGTCTTGGTGATAGCATGCGACATTAAATCCCTCCTTTTGAGGATCATCTGCCAGACACACCATCTTATTGGTCCCCTGCCGGATGATGACCAGTTGGTTGTCTGCATCGAATCCCATGACCGTCGCTGCGGCCCGTTCTGATTCAGGAGCTGCCATGACAGCGGCACCAATTTGGGCAGCTTGATTGGGGATATTTTGTCCGCAGGCAGAAAAGCAAATGCCAAGAAAACAGCTGAGAAAAAGTGGAAATCGCATAACGGTAGGATTGAGTAGTAGGGGTGATGCGCCCTATAAATTAGATTTTTTTCTTCAGGAATAGGGTGAAAATGGCGTTTTTGTCAGATTAGGCTGAAAAAAGCCTCAAGTTTTGCATTCTTTACAGGAATTTGGAAATTTCCTTTATGCTATTTCACCAATTTCGATTCAACGTGGTCGTCCGGGTGCTCATCCTGGCCGGTGCTATTTTTCTCTACATGATCGTATGGGAGAAGGACGAATGGCCTATGACCCGTATCTTTTTTACCGCTGGAATCGTCGGGCTGATCGTGGAGTTGATTCGATACGTCGAGCGCACCAATCGCGATCTTGAAGCCTTCCTGCTGGCGATCAAACACAAGGACTTCACCCATACCTTTACCTCTGGCCAACAAGGGCGTTCTTTTGTAGCGCTAAAAGATGCTTTTAACCAAATTATCACCAGTTACCAGGATCTCCGGGCAGAAAAAGAAAGTCATTACCAGTACCTGCAAAATGTCATCGAACACGTCAGCGTGGCCTTGATTTGCTATACGGATGAAGGACAGGTGGAATTGATGAATGAAGCGGCTCAACAGCTGCTTGATCGTCCCTATATGAGCAACATCCAAATTCTGGATCGGGTGGACCCAAGCCTTTTGCAAGCGGTAAAAGAGATCAATACCGGCGATAGCAAACTCGTAAAAGCCCGGGTAAATGATGATCTCCTGAACCTGGCCTTGCAAGCCACCGAATTCAAATTGCAAGGCAAGCATTATAAATTGGTGTCTTTCACCGATATCCGCTCCGAATTGGATGCCAAGGAGGTGGATACCTGGCAAAAATTGATTCGGGTACTTACCCATGAAATCATGAATTCCGTTACGCCCATCATTTCTTTAACCAAGGTCCTGAGTGGCTTGATGACGGACGAAAAAGGCCAAAGGGTAGAATTCAGCACGATTGAAGCAGATGATGCAGACGACATCCTGGATAGCATCAAGACCATTGAAAGTCGGAGTAAGGGGCTCTTACATTTTGTCCATGCCTACCGCAGCCTCACCAAAATTCAAAAGCCTCAATTCCAGAAAGTAGCTACTGAAGACATGGCCCAACGGGTCAGAACCTTGTTGAAGCCGGAATTGGACAAAAGGGACATCAAGCTCTCGATTCAAATGGCAGAGCCTTCCCCTCATATACAGGCAGATGCCGAATTGATAGAACAAGTACTGATCAACCTGGTAAAAAATGCTATGGAAGCCCTCGAAGGCAAGGGCGGAGGGGAAATCACCATCGGTGCACAAATTCAACACGACAAACGCATTCATCTGTTTGTGCGGGATAATGGACCTGGCATTGACCTGGAATATTTGGACAAGGTTTTTATCCCATTCTTTACGACCAAAAAGAAAGGCAGTGGCATTGGCCTCAGCTTATCCAGGCAAATTATGCGCATGCATAAGGGCAGTATTCGCTTTCATTCTATCCCCAATGAAGGGACCGTTTTTACCCTGGTATTTTAAGCAGGGAGGCTTGGGGTTTGGGAAAGAAGGACTACTAATGGTGGTTCCTTCCACAATTTGAAATATTATAAAAATTCCATAATTTTATTCCCAAGCCACTTTCTACATGAAAATAACCTACTACGGACATGCCAGCTTTGGCGTCCATCTTCAAGACACGCACCTCTTATTTGATCCCTTCATTTCGCCCAATCCTTTAGCTGCCCATATCAATCTAACCCAAATTCCGGCTGATTATATCTTGGTTACCCACGGACATGGGGACCACGTGGCAGACGTACAGGCGATTGCCAAGCGGACAGGAGCCAAATTGGTTTCTAACTACGAAATCGTCAGCTGGTTTGGGAAAAAGGGGTTAGAAAACAGCCATCCGCTCAACCATGGCGGGAGTGTTGAATTTGGGTTTGGCCGGGTAAAATATGTCAATGCCATCCACTCCAGCACCATGCCGGATGGAAGCACCGGCGGCAACCCGGGGGGATTTGTCATTAGCTCGCAGGGAGGTAATTTTTATTATAGCGGAGACACTGCCCTCACTTATGACATGAAACTCATCGGAGAGCAGACCAAACTGGACGTGGCTTTTCTCTGTATTGGAGACAACTTCACCATGGGCGTGGAAGACGCCCTGATCGCCGCGGACTTCATCCAATGCGACACCATCATCGGCATGCACTACGATACCATGGAGGTGCTGAAAATCAATCACGATGCCGCAAAAGATGCCTTCGCCGCCAAAGGCAAGCAGTTACATCTTTTGCCTATTGGAGAACCAATTACTTTATAACCATAAAAACCACAACTTAATTTTTCACATTATGGCAAATTATGAAGACAATCCTTCCAAGTACCAACAGCTTTGGGTAGACGGGTATAACTTCGATTTCGGAAGATACATATCTAAAGGCTTTAGCCTTTTCGGGGCCTTTCCTTTCGGCTTTATCTTCCACTTACTGATCGGCTTCCTCATGGTAATCGTGGGCGGACTGGTCGTAGGCCTGGTCGTTGGCGCAGTGGCAGGAGGTATCTTTAGCTCTATCGCTACCGGCGGCGATGTAGGCATTTTCTCCATCATTTTCGGCATCATCCTATACCTGGCAATGACTGCCGCGATGGGAGGCCTGTTCCTGTCTGTTTTGGCGGGAATCTATCCCACCGCCAGACAAATCTCCCAGACTGGAACCAAAGAATTCGGCACCCTGTTTTCGGCCTTTAACAGCTTCTTGCAGTTGTCGCTGTTCCTGGTCATTTCTCTGGTGATTTACGGCTTGATTTTCTTTGTTTCTTCCTGGATTACGGGTTTTTCCATGGTATCCATGATGGAATTTGCTGACGTGATTGACCCCATGGATCCTACTTCCGTCCTGTCTTTTTATGCCCAAACGGGTATCCTGAGTGCGATCGGGGTGTCTACCTTGCTCAGCATCTATTTTAGCGTAGCCTGGGGACTGACCGTACCTTTTATTGTATTGGGCAAAATGCGCTTCTGGGATGCTATGGAAACCAGCCGGAAGATTGTTACCCGCAAGTGGTTTCACTTCTTTGGACTTACCCTGGTAGTATGGATTATCAGCATCGCAGTACTGCTGACGGTTGGCCTCATCGGAGGGCTAACAGAATCTGCCGCCATCCTCTTCCTAATGATGATCGCCGGATACGGGTTCATGGTGCCTTATACCTTCCTGGTCAATTACAGTGTCTATGAAGATATCGTGATGGAATTCAGCGATGACCTCACGGACAAAATTGATAACATTGGTGATGACTTTGATCCCCTGGACGAAGAAGCATAGCCTTTGATTCATAAAAAAAGCGGTGGATATCCACCGCTTTTTTTATGCTTTTACTTTGGGCTTACTCTTCTTCCTCTTCACCGGGCTTTCTCGCCAGTAACTCTTCGTTGAGGAGATAAAGCGCACTCTGGTTTTCTCCAGCCAACTTGATCTTAGCAATCAACGTCCGAAATAAGCTCTCTTCCTCCACTTGCTCCGCCACAAACCACTGGAAAAACTGATGGGTGGCAAAATCACTCTCTTCTAGCGCTGTTTTGACAATTTCAAAGATGTTTCGAGTAATGTACTGCTCGTGGCCAAAGGCTTTTTCAAAAACCTCCAATAAGGAAGAAAAATCATTTTGGGGAGCCTCCAGGGCTTCATGGGTGATTTTTCCATCCACGTCATGCACATAGTCATACTGACGCATAGCATGATCCTTCTCTTCTTCTGCCTGAATTCGGAAAAAATTCGCGAATCCGTCCAGATCCCTATCCAGGAAATAGGAACTCATGGCCAGGTATTGATTGGCCGAAAATAACTCCCGATGGTATTGCGCATTCAGGAGCTCTTGCATGCGATCACTGATCATAATTAATTTTTCTGCTTTTTTTGAACCCGGCAGGGCATTTCAATTTCAGATAACAAAGGTACCAAGCCTTCTTCAATCTAGTCACCTAAAAACCTTATTTAGAATGGGTTTAGCTCTTGTCTGACTTTATGAAAGTAAGGGATGGCTTTTTGCATATGGGTCCCATACCAGGAAAATTTCTCTCCATCTACTAACTGTATTTGGGGGGTAAAAGTTCCTAATTCTGCCAAATGTTCTGATTTAAAAGGATAAGGTTCTGAGGAAAGCCATATGAGGTCTGGCTTCATCTCTTGAATTTCCGCTTCACTAATGTGCGGATAGCGCCCGGATAAGTCGGCGCCCAGGTTTCGTAACCCCAGGTGGGTCAGGACATCGTGGATGTAAGTTCCTTCTCCTACCACCATCCAGGGATTTCGCCAGATAAAATACAAAACGCTTAAGGGGGGGAAACTCGCGGTCAGGGCATCAAATCCCTGTTTGATTTGCGTGACGCATAGCTCAGCGCTATCCTTAACGCCTCCAATCCTCCCCAGGCTGTCGATCATTTGGTAAGCCGAAGGAAGATCCACCACATCAGCTACCCATACCGGATATTGACTGGCCAGCCTTTCTACCATTTCTGGGGTATTCTCTTCTTTTTCAGCCAAAATCAGATCGGGCTTTAGTGCGTCCACCCGATCGTACACGATATCCTTGGTCCCGCCCACTCTGACCACAGGACGGACCTGGGAGGCAGGGTGGATACAAAAGCGGGTCCGCCCCACTACCCTATCTCCCATCCCAAGATCAAACAGGCTTTCGGTTAGGGAGGGACACAGGGAAATGATCCTTTGAGGAAAGGCAGGAATGCTAACCAAGCGTCCCATTTGATCTGTAAACTCACGCATAGATTTCTCTCAGACGTGGCAATTTCACGAAAAAAAATAAAAAATTCTGGTATAGTATTTTTCCTACGTAGCAAATACGTATATTGCCGCCGCCTGAATATTCCACGCCCTTTCTTATTACAAACCATCCAACCTACCTAAACATGGCTAGATCCTTATGGCTTTGGGTGATCTTACTCATTGCCTGGTTGATTGGAGGAACCTGGTATTATTCCCAAAGATTTTGTTGTGGAGACGACCAGCTTCCCGAAACAAACACTGCCCTTGAAACACTCACCGATCCTCCGGTATCGGGTTCAAGTTTCCCCTCCTTACGCATCACAGACGGCAAGCAGAGCTTTTTTGCCGATTCTACCTTTTTCTTTCCTCAATCCGGCGCTATGCCCAACATTCCCAGAGGGGCAGCTGGCGCGCTCAAGGAATTTTCTACCTACCTGCAATCAGGGGAGGTTCCTCAGGTGGTCCTGACAGGGGTGTACACCCTGGATGAAGAAAACGCAACCGATTTCACCAATCTGGGGCTGGCCAGAGCCGCCAATATCCGCGCCTACCTGATGGGCCTGGGAGTTGATTCCTCTATGCTGATCACGGATGCGGAATTAAGAGGAGATTTACCTTTTGTAAAGGGAATTTTGCCCGAAGGGGTAGAAATGATGATTCGAAACGAACCCATCGATCTGAGTCCGCCTAGTGCGGAAGTGCTGGCCGAGCAGGCGGCAAACTTAGAGGGAGAACCGCTGAATGTATATTTCGAATCAGGAAGCTCCCGCATCATTGATCTACCGAGGCTACAGCGATATGTCAAAAAATTACAATCCTATTTACGGCATGTGCCAGAGGCCAAGGCCTCAGTAATCGGATTTACAGACAATACCGGTTCCTTGACCGTAAACCAGCAAATCAGTGAAGACCGGGCTCGCTCCGTTCGGGAAGTCCTGGTAACCATGGGCGTCGGTCATGACAAAATGGTCGTATCCGGACGTGGCCCGGAGAATTTTATCGACACCAATGATACGCCTGAAGGCCGGGCGAATAACCGGCGCGTGGAAATCCGATTAATGAAATAAACGAAACACCAAACACACTAGAAATATTATGCTGACCTGTACAGAATGTATCCTAACCATATTGGCCCTGATGCTGGGGGCTGCCATCCTGGGCTATTTGATAGCCCGCGCCCTGATGGGGAATAAATCTCCCTCTCAGCAAAGCCCTTCTGAAAGCAGCCCCGTGGCCTCGCCCACGGAGAGCAAAGAGTATCAGTTGCTGCTCACCCGATACAAAGACCTGGAAGTCAATTACCAATCGGCGCAAACGGAAATTCAGAACCTCAAAACCAATGCTGGAGCGGCTCCTATCGTAGTCAATGCAGCAGATGAGCGGAAGAAAAAAAGAGCTGCCTTGCTAGCCACCATTGCTACTCACCAAGGAGAACTGGACTGGAATCGCATTGGCGGAGGCGGTCCGGATGACAAGGATAACCTCAAACGACTGCCAGGATTAGGCGCTTTCGTAGAACAAAAACTCAACGCCCTGGGCATCTACAAATTTAGTCAGTTGGCGCATTTGACCGCGGAAGATGAAGCCCGCCTCAACCAGATTCTCGAGCTGCCCAAGAATAAGTTCCAAAAAGCTGGGTGGGTGCAAGAAGCTAAACTGCTCTCCGGTATGATTACAGAAGAAGAGGTGATTTTGGAAAGAGTTAGTGGAAAAAAATCCTGGTTTAACTATGACCGCCTTGGGCGCTTTGCTGCCGAAGAAAAAGATCCGCTTCAGGAGATCAATGGCGTAGGCCCATTTATTGAAGAAAAGCTCAACGCCTTGGATATCTATAAGTTTGTGCAGCTTTCAAAGCTCACCAAACGCGAAGTAGCCCTGTTGAATGATGCCATCGAACTGAATGCCGGGCACATTGAGCGGGATGACTGGGTTTCCCAAGCCAAAAATCTTATGAAAGGCTAGATAGCCTGTTCTCGAATACATGAGTCATCCCGAATTTCGGGATGGCTCATTTCTTTTTTGGCATTTTTTGAGAGGGATAGGAAAGGGGCATTTTTCTTCCAAATTCTTGGCACCCTGGAAGCTCATCTGACTGTAAGGAGGTGAGCTGTCCGGGTCAAGGACTCCGACAGCTATATCTTCGGAGGTCTCACGATTCTTCTGTTATCATGGAGACCCCGGATAAGGCATTTTCCCTACCGCTCAAAAGCCTTTCCGGGGTGACATATTTGTAAGTTGTTCAGATTTCAAGAAGCCTTTTGATGAAATTATCCCTCCTTCCATAGGCTTGTCACCCTGGAAGCTCCTCCGACTGTAAGGAGTTGAGATGTTCGGGTCAAAGACTCCGACATACACATCGTCGGAGGCCTCACGCTCCAGCCCCCGTCTTTACTAGGTGAGTCTACATGTAGGGAGGTGTATATAGCGAGGTCTATGACCCGGAAAGCCTTTTGATGAAAACTTAGCCTACGCAAAATTCAGGATGACTCATGTTTTTTATGCCTCCGAAAAAGCCTACCTTCATGCCTAAACAACCTCTATGTTCGCCAAGTGGATTAAATACCTTTATCCGATATCCATCGTCATGGTGGTCCTGGCAGTGGCTATCGCTGTGGCTAGCGAGCTGTCCTGGATCGCCTTTAAACCCGAACAAGCCATGGGGCTGGTTTATTCCTGTGCAGTGCTGTGGTTTCTGGTCTGGCAGGTAAAAGATCGCTCCACCTCCGAGCCCTGATTGAAGGTTGGTCCGCTAGCTTGCATTTTATTTCAAATCTTCGGCTTACTTATATATATGCAAGCCAGCGTAATCATTCCTACCTACAACGAAGCTGAAAATCTTCCTCAGCTTCTCGCGCATATTGACCAGATTCAGGACCAAAAACTGCTCGAAATTCTCCTCATTGATGGAGGGAGTACGGATCAAACCCTCGCCTTGGCCCAAGGCTACTCATTGGTCAAAACCTATAGCTGCCCGCAAAAGGGGCGGGCTATTCAGATGAACCTGGGAGCCCACCTGGCCCGTGGGGATTTGCTGTATTTCGTGCATGCAGATACCCTGCCACCGTTGAGCTTTCTGGAGGACATAGCCCAGGCCCTCCAAGAAGGCTTTCCCATGGGCTGCTACCGTTTTCAATTTAATTCATCCAGAAAAATTCTCAGGATCAACGCCTACTTTACCCGTTTTGACAGGCTTATGTGTAGAGGGGGCGACCAAAGCCTGTTTATTACCGCTCAGCTCTTCCGAGAGCTTGGAGGCTTTAAGTCAGAATACGTCATCATGGAGGAGTATGACCTGCTCCAACGCGCCCGGAGGCGGGCTCCTTTTAAGATTATGCCGAAAAATATCCTGGTCTCAGCCAGGAAGTACGAGCATAATAGTTACCTCAAGGTCAACCTGGCCAACCTCCTAGTATTTATGATGTACTTTCTGGGCTTTTCTCCGGGAACCCTTCAAAAAATTTATCGTCGCCTCCTGTTCTCAAATTCCTAATCCCAGGCTTTGGCCACCTGCTCAGCAATCCCCAGCCCTTCAATGCCTAAACGGACGGTGTCCCCAGCTTTCAGGTACCGAGGCGGCTTCAAGCCGAGCCCTACCCCAAAAGGCGTCCCCGTGGAAATGATATCCCCAGGTAATAAGCTCATATATCGACTGATGTAGCTGATTAAGTACGGAATAGAAAAAACCAGATCAGCGGTGGTAGAATCCTGTAGCCTTTCACCATTAACCTCCAACCAAAGGTGAAGCTGGTGCGGATCAGCGATTTCATCTGAGGAAGCCATGAAAGGGCCCAGCGGGGCAAAGCTATCACAGCTTTTGCCTTTTACCCATTGCCCTCCCTGCTCCAATTGAAAGGCGCGCTCACTGTAATCATTGTGAACCAGGTAACCCGCCACATAATCCATTGCTTCGGCTTCCGGGACATAGGAAGCCTTTTTGCCGATGACCACCCCTAACTCTACCTCCCAGTCCGTTTTTTGAGAATCTTTAGGAATAATGACGGGGTCAAAGGGTCCGCATACTGCGGAAGGGGCTTTGAAAAACAGGATGGGTTCTGTGGGGATATCCATGCCGGCTTCCCGGGCATGCGCAGCATAATTCAAGCCTACACAGACAATCTTTGAAGGCATGCCTACACAGGCAGCCCATCGGGTATCGGAGGGTATTTCCGGGCAAGAAGCCTGATGCTCCGCAAACCAGACGGCTAATTTTTCCAGACCTCCCCTTTCGAAAAAAGCGGTATCAAAATCCGTACATCCGGCACTTACATCCAGCCTTCTGCCATCTTCCAGCAACAGGCCTGGTTTTTCGGAGCCGGGCTGGCCAAATCTTATCAGTTTCATTGTTCCAGGATCAATTTAGGTATGGGCGCTGAGGCGAATAAAGCCTCCATCTATGGGATAATCGGTTCCGGTAATAAAAGCTGCTTCATCCGAAACCAGGAAGGCGGCGAAATGGGCTATTTCCTCCGGGGTTCCCATCCGGCCGATGGGTTGGCTTTTGGCTAATTTTTCCATCATTTCAGCTTCCTGGCCGGGATAGTTTTTCGCGACAAAAGTATCCACCAGTTGGGTATGCACCCGGGCCGGTGAAATGCTGTTACACCGGATATTCTCCTGTCGGTAATCCATGGCTACCGTATAGGTCATAGAAAGCACCGCCCCTTTGGTCATGGAGTATGCAAAACGCGCTGGCAGGGCTACGGTAGCCGCGATGGAAGCGACATTTAGGATGGCCCCTCCTCCATTAGTTCGGAAGTGCGGGATCGCAGCTTGCATGCTGTGGAAAACCCCTTTTACATTGACCGCAAATAGCCGGTCCAAATCTGCTTCCGAGGTTTCTTCCAGCGTACCCACCATCCCCACTCCGGCATTACACACCAATATGGAAAAAGGCGTATCTCCTTGAATCTGGTCAAGGATCGCCTTCACATCCGGCCCATGGGTAAGGTCTACCTCATGCGCCCAGGCCTGTGCCCCACGCGCTCTGAGGGTTTCCGCTAGTTGTCTGGCGGCTTCTCCGGCTTTATCCAGGATATGCACACCGGCGCCCTCCTGGGTAAAAATGGTGGCCATGGCTTTGCCAATTCCACTTGCTCCTCCGGTAATTACTGCGATTTTTCCTGCCAGTCTTTTCATAGGTCAACGGGTGCCGTTAGGATTAGCTGGCGGAGGACTACCGAGGCCAAACCTCAACATGGTGCTGGAACGATAGGTCTCACCTGGATTCAGGGTGACGGATGGGTAATCGGCTTGATTGGGGCTGTCGGGAAAGTGTTGGGTTTCCAGACAAAAGCCGGCCCGCTTTACATAGGGCTTGCCGCTTTTTCCCATCAATTGACCACTCATCCAGTTTCCTCCATAAAACTGCAATCCGGGTTCAGTGGTCAGGATTTCCATCATGATCCCGCTGTCCGGACCTAACACCCTGGCCACGGGCCGCTGCCTTTCCGCAGGACCGGGTCCCACTACATAGTTGTGGTCATAGCCGTTGCCGTGAGTGAGTTGTTCATGCTCCTCTTCCAGGCGCGCCCCAATCTGAGTGGGAAAGCGAAAATCAAAAGGCGTGCCTTCCACCGATTGAGGCTCTCCCAGCGGAATAAGGCTGTTGTCTACCGGCAAGTACTGATGGGCATTGACCATGAGGTAGTGATCATTGATGGTTTCACTGCCTTCCCCATTCAGGTTGAAGTAGGTATGGTTGGTCAGGTTGACGATGGTAGGCTCTGTAGTTTGGGCCTGATAGGCCATTTCGAGGCTTTTGCCGGGCCGCAACTGGTAGGAGACTAGGGTCGTGAGGGTACCCGGGTAATTTTCCTCGCCGGCTGGGGATACGTATTGAAAGCGGATAAAATCTTTGGCCAGGCTGTCCAGGGTCCATTTGGCCGCATGAAAGCCTTCCGGTCCCCCATGGAGATGGTTAGGGTCATTGTTGATCGCGAGTTGATAACCCTGCCCATTTAAATCAAATTGGCCCTTGGCGATGCGGTTGCCATAGCGGCCAATGGTGGCTCCCATGTAAAAACCTCCTTGCTCTGCATAGGTGGCTACCTCGGAAAATCCTAGCACGATATCTCTGGCCTTGCCCTGCTGATCCGGCACCTTCAGGCTGACCATGCGCGCTCCATAATCGGTAAAGGTAGCGGCGAGGCCATCTTCTCCTTCCAGGGAATAAAGCTGGTAAGCCTCGTCTCCTAAGGAACCAAAGGCTTTCCCAGGACCGGAGGGAGTTTCTTCTACAGAAGCAGTGGGTTCACAGGCAGCAGCGAAAAGAGCGAGGCTAAGCCAGCAAATAAAAATTGAAAGTCTGTTCATAAGAAAGTTACGTCTTGCGGGGGAGTATGTATGCTGGTTTAAATAAAAAGACTGGCTAAAAATAAGAGACAAGCGGCAAAAAACCCGACAATTAAGGTTCCTAATGAATAAACCCGATAGCCTGTGCCCACTTTCATGCCGGTCATCTGAGTAACCACCCAAAAGGCGCTATCATTGGCATGGGAAACCACCAGAGAACCCGCCCCAATAGCTACTACAAGCAAGGCCTTTTCGATCGGGGCTACAAATCCAAGGGAATCTGCCAGCGGGGCAAGAATGGATGCAGTAGTGATGAGAGCCACCGTAGAGGAACCCTGGGCTGTTTTGATCAAAGCAGCGACCAGAAAGGGAACCCAAATGCCAATCTCTAATCCTGAAACCATGGGCGCTAGTTCATCGGCGATGCCGGAAAGTTGCAGCACCTTGCCAAAGATGCCACCCGCGCCAGTAATGAGAAGGATATTGGCTGCATCCTTGATGGCCCGGCCCATTACCCCCGTGTGGGAAACGAAATGTTTGTCCCACTTAGCCGGGAGGAATAAGGCTACCCCCAGGCCGATCAACAAGGCAATCACGGGGGTCCCGATAAAGCTCAGCCATTGCAATCCCAGGCTTTTTTCCTCGCCATACCAGAAATCCAGGGTGGACTTCATTACGATCAGTAAAATAGGAATCACGATGGGAAGAAAGGTTTTAAAGGCGGAGGGAGCAGTGGCCATTTTGGCCTTGATGTCGCTTTCCGTTAGCTCAGGATTAGGATCGAGATAGACTTTTTTACCTACCCATTTCGCATAAAAAATAGCTACGACCAGGCAAAGAAGGCTGGTCCCCAAGCCTAGCAGCATGACCAAGCCAATATCTGCCCCTAAAATTCCCGCCGCCGCAATGGGTCCTGGGGTCGGAGGTACCATGACATGGGTGAGCAATAAGCCCAAAATGAGCGCCACCGCCGTTCCGGCCATGGATAGGCCAGCCTTTTTGCTGAGGCTTTTATTGAGGGGATTCAGGATGATAAAGCCACTGTCGGCAAAAACCGGGATGGAGACCAAATACCCAATAAAGCCCATGGCTTCATGCACCCGGTTCCGACCAATGATGTTCAGGACCGCCTCCGCCAATTTATAAGCGCCTCCGGTTTCCTCCAGCAAAGCCCCTATCATGACGCCCAGGACGATCACCAATCCAATGGAGCCCATGGTGCCCCCAAAGCCCTGGTTGATGGCCGTAATGAGGGTTTCGGGAGGCATGCCTACCGCAATGCCAAAAAACAGGGCCGCCAGAATCAAGGCCAGGAAGGGATGAACTTGTAAGCGAGTGGAGAGGCCTACAATCAGGCCAACGCTCAAGATTAATAGAATAAGAATGAACATATCGAAATTTAATGAACGTCCCTTTTTACCTCATCACCCGAGCCGCCCACCAAAAAATCCAGATCGGCTCCCAGATGAGCTTGCTGCACCGTCTTCACGTACATGCTGACATATCCCCGGTGGGTATGTGGTTCAGGCGGCTGCCAGGCAGCTTTTCTTTTTGCGAGTTCGTCGTCAGTTACGTGAAGGTGCAGTTTCCTTTCGGGTACGTTCAGTTCAATGATGTCCCCTGTCTGAATCAAGGCAAGGGGTCCTCCGATGGCTGACTCAGGAGAAATATGCAGCACCACGGTGCCATAGGCTGTGCCACTCATTCTGCCATCAGAAATTCGGACCATATCTTTGATGCCTTTTTTGAGGAGCTTCTCTGGCAAATCCATATTGCCCAATTCAGGCATACCAGGATAACCAATGGGCCCCACCCCCTGCAATACCATGACCGAATGCTCGTCAATCTCCAGATTGGGATCATCAATCCGGGCGTGATAATCCTCAATGCTTTCGAATACTACGGCCGGACCCTTATGGACCATCAAAGCTGTCGTAGCGGCTGAGGGTTTAATGACCGCTCCATCAGGACAAATATTGCCATGCAAGACGGCAATGCCTGCCGCTTCCTGCACGGGTTTCTCCGCAGGAAAAATCACCTCGGGATTATAGCAAGCCGCGGTCTGTACATTTTCGCCCAGGCTTTTGCCCGTGGCGGTCAGGGCAGATTGATGCAGACGATCTCCCAGGCTTTTCATCACCACGGGCAAGCCTCCTGCATAAAAGAAATCTTCCATCAAAAATTGCCCGGAGGGCATGAGGTTTACCAGCAGCGGAATATGGCTTCCGATCTTATCAAAGTCCTTCAGGTTAAGCTCTACCCCTATACGGCCCGCGATGGCCAATAGGTGGACAATCAGGTTAGTTGAGCCGCCTACGGCAGCATTTACCACAATGGCGTTTTCGAAGGCTTCCCGGGTCAGGAGGGTGGACAGGCGGAGGTCTTCCTTGACCATTCCCACGATCCGACGTCCTGACATTTGGGCCAGGACTTTTTTGCGGCTGTCTACGGCCGGGATAGCCGCAGCTCCACTGAGGGTTAACCCCAAAGCCTCCACCATGCAAGCCATGGTCGAAGCGGTGCCCATGGTCATACAATGCCCGGCGCTCCGAGCGGAACATATCTCGGCTTCTGTCAATTCCTCCTGCGAAAAGGTCTCGTTGCTTAGCTTATCTTTTAATTTCCAGACAAAAGTGCCCGAGCCGATCAGTTCTCCTTTATAGCGGCCATTGAGCATAGGACCTCCAGGCACGATCAGGGTGGGCAGGTCCACACTACAGGCCCCCATTAAGGTAGAAGGGGTGGTTTTATCACAACCGGTAAGCAAGATGACGCCATCCATGGGATAAGCCCGAATGCTTTCCTCGGTATCCATGCTGCCCAGATTTCGAAACAGCATGGCGGTAGGCCGCATATTGGTTTCCCCCATGGAGGTAACCGGAAATTCCAACGGAAACCCTCCGGCTTCAATGACCCCCCGTTTCACAAATTCCGCGAGCTCCCGCAAATGTCCATTGCAAGGGGTTAGCTCAGACCAGGTGTTACAAATCCCAATGACCGGTCTTCCCCGAAAGTAATCATCAGGATAGCCCTGGTTGCGCAACCAGGCGCGATGAATAAACCCAATTTTGTCATCTTCGGGTTCAAACCAGGAACGACTGCGAAGGGGCTTTTCAGAAGCTTTGTCAGGCATGAAGGTGTAGTAAGTAGCTTGAAGAACAAGCTAAGGAGGGCGGGGAGGAAATGCAACTTCTCAAGCCACCTGGCCTTTTTTCCTGACTATTTTTTTACCCGCCTTTAGGATCGGAATCTTAGTTTAAAGCCTAATGCTTCAAAGTAGGTGTGCCAAAAGGCTTCTATTTCGGGTCGGCCCATGCCCCCGCTTTCATTTAGGACGATTAACTTCGGACTGATGACTTCAATGGCTCGGGTAAAATGAGTAGACATTACTCTATTTAATAACTTTTTTCTCCGCTCCATGTCTTGAAAAAGATCGGAGGCTGGGTCCGCTAAATCATGCCTGGCGCGATGGATATCGGAGCTATTCACCTCATCAATGCCGGGTTTTTTAAAAGAATAATCGCTGTGATCCCATTCGATCATGTCTGATAAAAATAAGATATGAACCTCCTGAGCGGCTTGGCAGCCTGAAAGTAAGTTTGCCAGTAAATCTGCTGATTCCATGACTTTGGTGAGGCGGGGACGCGGACCTCCTCCATCTCTGTAGCCAGGTAAGAAGGCGTTTTTGTACTTTTTGATATTTTTATTAAAAAGCCGCATCTGGGTATCAATGATCCGGGTACTCGCATCTCGATAGGTCCGCATGAGGGAGCGCTCTTTCTCTTCACACGAAAAAGACAGTAAGGCCGGGGATTGATTCGTCAGATCACATATAGGGAAAATGTCTACTTCCAGGGCGGGCAATACTGCCCCTTTTTTCTGCTCTCCGAATTTCAAACTATTGAGCGCTTTGTGTTCCCAAACGAATTTGCGGATAAATTTCCTGGCTTGTCTGGATTCCCGAATAAGGAATTCCCCATCGACAAATACAATGATTTTTTGTGGGGCGGGTGGAGCTTCAGCCTGCTCCATGTCTCCCTGATTTGATCCGCAGGCAGCAACCACTAGCCAACCAAGGGCCAGTAGCCAACAGATACCGCCATGTAGCCGTTTATGAGTCTTCAGTAAGGTTTTCATGATTCTTCTGGAAATATCTTTTTAATATTTTTCAATCTGATCATATAGGTTTCGTCCAACCTTTGCTCGACTTTTCCTTTTCCTTCAGCAAATCCTAATTCGAAGGCTGCCAGCGCCCCCAGTTTCCACTGACTGATTACAGGTTTAATATTGATGAGCTGTCCATGTTCTTTGGATAAAGCCTGCGCTTTGAATAATTCATTTTGCTTAGCTTCTCTCTGCCATTCCAGGTCTTTGAGTTCATCTTTGAGAACCGCTATTTCTTTCTCTATTTTTTTCTGATGTTCCCATCCGCGTCGGAACAGAGAGCGGAAGCTCAGCAAACTTTGGTGGGTTACATGGGCATAATGCAGGTGCGCAGCCCTGGCTTTGATGAATGTCCAGGCTCCTACTCTCGCAAAAAAAAGACTGAGAATGGGCAGGAACATCCAGATGCCAAAAATGGAGACCAAGTGAAAAATATCCTCACTAAAAATGGATTGGGGCAAGAAATCAATCACGCTCTCCACCTCATCACTTTGCTTGATCCATTTGGCCTGATGGATGGACATAGCGTTTACCAAGCCAATAGAAAACAGGGCAAGCCAGATCATCCTTTCAAACCGCTTAAGCTTAGGGGAAGGATTCTCAATGACCTCTTTATAAAAAAAGCCTAAGGCCCAGGGGACTGCTACGCAGAAAACATAGCCGAAAAAGGTAGTAAATCGGAGAAAATTGTCGGACTTAAAGTCAAAATTTAAGGTCTCTGCCAAAAAGGCATATATCAGATAGACTTCCCCACCAAAGATGATGAAGGTTACGAAGTAGAAAGCCAGAATCTGGGATCGGGGGAGAATTAAGGGGGCATCCTGAAGAATGGATAGCCGAAGCTTTTCCAGGTTGTCCATCAGGTCATACTTAATATTGGTCAGTAATTCCTCCTTCTGATGGAATACCTCCGTCAGGGCTCCCAGGAAGAGCGGGAATTCATCGGTCAAGGCCCTGATACCTTGTAGATGCTTGACGTATTTTTGGAATCTAGGGGAGATGCCTGTTTCCCGACCGGGTTTTTTGCTGCGACCGAAGCCGAGGCGAGCCCAGAACCTTTGCCAAAGCGATTTTTTCCTATCCGGGTCAGAAGGTTCTTCCGAGAGCGCCTGTTTATCCACTGGAAATTCCCCCTTTATTTCTTCAAAAAATTTGGCGAGGAACTCTTCCAGCACATCCCGCAAATGATTAAACTCCTCTGAAGCTCCTGCCTCTACCCGCTTTACCTGACTCTGGAGGGCAGAGATTTCTTCGAGGATTTCCTGGTTCCTTTTTTCGAGCACCTCCTTATACTGGCGAAAAAAGGCTTTATCCTGTACGTTTTCCTGGAAGGCTTCCAGTTCAGCCTCCTTTTTATTGATTTTAGCGAGGATGATCGCAGCCTGGCTTCCCTCTTGGGATTCATCCAGTTTTTTCTCCAGCGTGTCCAGGTCTTTTCCCAGGGCCGCAATTTTTACTTTGGCTAGGGCATTTTCCCGCTGGTGAATTTCTTTAAACAGGCCTTGGAGGAAAGTCGCGTTCCCTTCATATTTCTTTTCCAGACGGCTTAGCCCATTTGCTTTTTCTTTGGGGTCCACCATGATTTCCCCCGCCCGCTGCCCCTGCAGCTGAAGCGGGCAAGGGTTGCCACTCAGTTCTTCGAACATATCATTGAGGATGCCCAGCCCTATTTTCAGCTTACCTTCCAGCCAATCATCATAGTCGAGGGCTCCGTTAAGCGGTCTATCGGCCAGGTCTGCCAGAAGGGCTTGTCCGTTTTTCTGGTCTGCTGAAGAGGACCCGGCCGCGTTATTGGAAACAAAGTTACGCCGGAGCATCTGGCGTAGGGTTTCCATTAAGTTTTGATCAATCAAAGCCATGGCCTACCTAATTTATTCTTGTGAGATACTTTCGCCGTATATATATCCCTCCTTAAATCTTCCCATGGTTTCAATGATTTGCTGAATAGCCGTACTATTTTCCTTGTATTGATTCAGGGAGGCTTCTGCCCACTTGCTATCTTTAAATTCCTCTACAATCATGGTGAGGGTTCCGCTGGTTTGTACCAGGGTCTGTTTGACCACCTCTACTTTTTGCAATTGACCCTCTACCAGTTGTGCTAAGATTTGTCGCTTCACATCATCTGGGTACTCATCCGGTAAAAAATTCAGCACCGCTTTCCGAATATTCTCCACCAGGTTTTCCTGAGATTCATTAAACAGGGTGAAGATTTCCTGAAATTTGCCGAGGATATTATCTGTTTTTTCGGATAGTTGATCGAACTGGGAAACAATGTCCTTTTGGGCTTTTTCGTATTGTTCGCGCGAGGTAGTAATCTGGCTTTGGTAGAAAGCCAATTGCTTCTTTAGGGCATCCGGATCTTTTTTCATGCCGGCCATCAAGCCAATTTTAAAGGAGTCTTTTTTCCCATTAGGGTTATTTGCTGTCATATTTTTAAGGATTGTTTTTTGAAATGATTCCCTCCCGCTCTTCTCATCGGGTTCATGGGAATCATCAGCTGGTGGATAAGTTGAGTTTCTATCCCGGGTAAAAGGATTGATTATTTTGCGCCACATCATGTTTGGAAGAATCATTAGGTTGTTATCCGAATCATTAATCATGCTCATCTTCAATCAGGCTAAACACAATTTTTCTGTGTAGCCGGGCATCTCCTGGTTCCGTAGTGATGGCGCCATGGCCTGTATATTGGAACTTGACCTCAATACTTCCTTCTTTAATCGGGAAGGCTCTTTTTGCATATTCAATCCCTTTGAAAGCCCGAGCAAAAGACAATTGCAGATTATCCCGAATCCGCTCGCCGATGGGAATTCCGGAACCCACCTCAAGGAATTGGCCAGGCCCTGTATATCTCCCCTCGAATCCGTAAGGAATCCCTGAAGGACCGACAAGATTTCGGTCTGCAAATCCTTCACAAAGAATGATGTATTTCTGATGGCTGTTTCGCTGGATGTGTCTGGCGTAATCCGCAAGGATTTTATCAATGATTACTTTATAAATTCCGGGCAAGATGAAATCTCCTGCTTCGAAATACAGATTGGCTTCTTCCATGCCCAGCTGGACGATTTCGAAATACTTATCAAATTCAGCCAGGAGGTTCTCTAGTTCCTGGATAAACGCAGGATCCTCTGACAGGCAATCAAATATTTCCACCACATTGATAGATCTATTCAGCGCGGGATTGGTAATCCTTTCACAAGCAGCCACTTTTGTCCGGAGGAAGGTTTTGATTTCCTTGGGTAATAAATCTGAGGAGGAAGCTGGGGTAAGTAGCTCCAACCCAACTTTTATCTCGCACACTCCCTCTATCTTCTGGTAAAAATCCCGGGGTTGGAGAATCCGATTGGTATAATAATCCCGGTTGATCAAACTGCTATCTTGCTGAAGCACCGCCAACAATTTGTTTTTGTCGACCACGGGGTCCAGGTCTAGTTTATCCAGGGCACTCTCCAGTAAATGGGCGATAATATCCTTTGAGGTAAGGGGAAGTTCCTTGCCATCAGAGATGTCCAGGCGCAGGGTATCAAAAGCTGATAAATAGCTGGAATGATTATACCCCACTTGTCCCTGTGGATAGTAGAGCACATAGTTTTGCATGAACCTTTGGTACTCATCCTGGCATGGACTAGGGGTATTTTTTTGGATTAAAAAAATGATCAGCCCTACCAGACCCAAGGACCCTACACCCTGAAGGATTTGGGCAAAAGAAATCCCCGACGGGCCGCTCTTAGGCGGCCGCCTGCGATTAAGATAATTTACCATGGTATTTTTTTTAAGGGGTGAATCTCTCAGATTCGCCCAGTATGATTTGTTTTTAAAGCATCATAGAAAAACAAAAAAATGTCTTTGCAGCCTGTTACGTATTCATTTTCTCAGAGAGGTCTATCCCGGCTTACCGCTGGTTTGGCTGTTTTGTCGCCTGAATAGAAGCCAGGCACCCAAGAGCAACAGGAGCAGTCCCACTCCCCAAAACCAGGGAGTATTCCACCAGGATGGGATGTCAAAGGCGCGCATATCCCCTATGGTCACAAAGCCAGACCAAAAAACCGGATAAGGGTCTGTGCTTTCACTCAGCAGGGCCAGCTTTGCGCTCCGCATCGCCTCATCCTTCCTTTTTCCTTCCCTCAGCAGCGTATAGAAGTTCTTCATCAATTTCGAGGACTTACTATCATTTACTGCCCACAGCGATGAAACCACACTTTTGCTTCCTGCATAGGCAAAGGCATGCGCCAGGCTTACCGTACCCTCCCCTTTTCGCTCTATGCCTGAGGAAGTTTCACAAGCACTGAGAACCAACATTTCTACATCGATTGCCAGGTGATGAATATCTCTTAAATACAGGATACTCTTTTCCCCTGTATAGGGAGAATAAAAGACAATATAGTTGTCTTGCGGATCCTGGTTATTGGCCTTGGCATGGGAGGCTACATGGATGATGTCATAATCAGGAAGATGGTTTACAAAGGCAGCCAGTTGGGCCGCAGAATCCAGCAGGACCTTTCCGCCCCAGACAGCCAGAATATTCGATACCTCATCGCTGGTGTGGGTCAAGGGTTCAAACCTTCGCCCGTCAAATGCCGGAGCGATCCCCAATACCCCGCTGGCCTGTGGATGATCACTTTCCTGAAGCAGGGCCCAATGTTCGGCAGAAAATTGATAACTCAGGGTATGCCGATTTATCAGGTAGGGCAAGCTGCGAAATTCCTGTCTGTCTGAATCAATAAAATCAGGCACCGGCTGTTCCAGTAAGGCATCAAAGGGTACCCCAGACAAGGGGCCATCCGGTACGATCATCACCCGTTCATGATCCCATAAAAAATCCTTAACCGGGTCCCACAATACCTGATATAGCTCATAAGCCTGCCTAACATAGGTGGCCTGCTGCTCGAGACTCGGAAAAGGCTGAGCGAGCGCGGTCGTATTCCGCCGGAATTGCTCGATTCTTCCTCCGAAATCTCCAGGGATTACCTTTCTGACTAAATGACTCCTTTGTTTTTTAAGGACCAGGGTATAGATATAGGTTGAATCAAAAACCGGTTCATATTTGTAGATATATTCCAACATTACCTCGTCTTCAGAAAGGAGTTGTTGAATTTCGTTAAGCGACCTCAGGGGCAGATCATTGGGGGTAGAAGAAAAATCGGGAGAAGCCGCTTGCAGGATGGATTTTGCTTGTAAAAAGCTTTGCTGGTTTTTTGCCCAATCCTCAAGCAAATCATAAGCTATTTCCCCCTTGCTCAATCGCCTTCTGAGTTGGTAGGCGAGCTCCCGGTCTTTTTGTTCCAGGCCCAAATATTCCGCTCTTGGTTCGCCAGGCAAGCTGGCCAGGTTCATCTTATTCTTTTGCAAGTAGCCCAACCTTAGCAAAGAAGCTCGTTTTTTTTCCGCCAGGATAAAAATGCGGTTGATGGCTTGCCGTACTCGTTCCTCCGATTCCTCATTGAACAGGGCCAACTCCACCCTAAGTGCTTCGTCAAATACATCCCGAAAAATCAGGTAATCCCCCGCATGCATTTGATGCCCTTGCCGTTGCAAACTATTGGTCGCCAAATCCATGGTCTGAAAGACTGAATCCAAATAGGCGGGTTCCTGCTTTTGCCGGTACAGAATCCAATAGGTATAGGCCTTTCTGGAATATGCTTGCATCAAGTCAATCTGAAAGGGTTGAATACTTTCCCCTAAGTCCTCCATATAAGGCCCCAGTTGGTGAAATGCCTGGTCATTAAAGCGAATGGCATCTTCATAATTTCCGGCCCTAAGGGCATTTTCTGTAAGATGATTGGTAATCATGGCCAGGAAGGTGCCGGAATCACCAAAAATTCCTTTTAAAAGAGCTAAGCTTTCCAGGTATTTCTGGTTTGCTTCATCATATAAGTCCTTCTTTTTGTAAATATCACCCTCTACCATCAAGGCCTGGGAAAGGTCAAAACTTGCCCCTATAAGTTGAAAAATTTCTTTGGCGGCCAGGACATATTGAAGGGCTGAATCGAGCTCTCCCTGATTGCGATACACCGCAACCAGAGAATAATAAATGCGCCCCAGGACTAAGCCCCGAGCCTGCAGGCTGTCAATCAGGTAGCTGCCCAGTTTTTTAGCTTCTTCTTCTTTGCCGGTCTCCGTGTAGGTGGTCAACAAATTGGAGAGAGGAATAATGGGGCTTTGCCCCAGGGATTCCTTAATACGGGCTGAGGTTTCCAACATTAGCTCAGCCATGTCAAATTCGTAATTCGAATTATAAAAGGACCCTAGATTGGCCAGGCAACTCCCTATGCCGTCCTGACCTGGAAAAGTGTCTTTGATTTGGGCAAAAGTATTCAGCGCAGCGATGAGGTAATGCTTGGCACTGTCGCTCTTATCTTCCATATAAGTTGCCCCAATGCTATTCAAAATAACGCCCAAAGATTTGGGGTCCGCTCCCAGCCGTTTTCTTTGTTGAAAGGAATTTTTGAGGGCCTGTATGGCGGAATCCAACTGGCCCAGATCACGGTAAGCCTCTCCTTCAACTTTACTCAAAAAAGGCAATAATCTGTCGGTCATGCTTTCTCCCGGCAATAAACAGCCTTTGGTCTTTTTACACCAGTTGAGGGCTTCTCTGGGTCTGAAGGTGTGGTTATTAAAAACAGCTAAGTATCGATAGGTCTCTATCAGCAGGCTATCACAGGTAGACACTTTTTCAAATGCTTGCGCAGCCTCTTGAAAATGGTGGATCACCTCCTCAAAAGCCGACAGCTGATAAAAATCCATGGCAATTTCCCAATGCAAGGTGCCTAATTCATCTGTGGAAGGGTCGTCACTGTCTATCAAGCCCGCTAGTGCCTGGGCCAGCAGGGTATTTTTTTCCGCAAGACTTAGATCAGGTAACAGGATTTTTTTACGGGCCTGACTTACCAATTTAGCGGCAGGGGTATCATCCTGGGCTTTTAGCATAAAAGGGTTGAAAAAGATCAGTCCAGACACGGACCAGATCATCAACATAGCTAGGGACTTGAGGTTCATGAGGGCTGTTCGAGTAAATGAGCGTCGAAAAGGTTACCAAGGTGTTCAATCAGGGGGCTGACAAAGCCTGGCTCAGGATTGATAAGGGATTCTCTTGCCAAAGCAGAGTGGTTTTCCATCCCTTATGCTATATCTTAAGTTAAGTCTGCGGGATATATTCCTCCAAGGATGAAAATTTGCACTTATCTCCATTTTCAACATTTTTAACCGGGGCAATTTTTTCTCGAAAAGAGCCTCTGAATCTTTCTTTTAGGGTAATATATTGTATTTTCGACTTACTACTTATCCCGAAATTTAAGGAGTAAGAAAAATTGAATAAACACAAAATATTCGAACTCTATGACGTCTTAACCCCTGCCGAGCGCGTCAAGCTTAGGCGGTGGTTGCAATTCAAAATAGCAGACGAAACGGATGTTATTTTTCGCTTATATGATGCCCTGCGGGGAAGAAAGAATGCAGAGAAAATTTGGCGGAAAATTTATGGAGAAAAGCCCTTCGACAAGCAGCTATTCAAATCCATTTGCGAAAAGCTAACCGAACTGGCAGAGGCCTATTTGGCTCAAAAGCAGCTGCTTCGGAATCCCGCAGAAAGGGATTTTTTTCTTATGCAGGCGTTGAAGGGGAAGAAAGATCAGCGGCTTTTTGAGAAGGAGATCAAAAAGGTGAACAATCGGCTGGAAAATCAGCCCTTAAGAGACGCTCGGTATTTTCGCTTGAAATATGAGCTTAAGGCCATGCAGCAGGAGCACCTCATTTTGACCCAGAGACCTGGCCGTAAAGCTCATTATTCAGAAATGTACCAGGCTCATCAGGAGATGTTACTGTTGGAATATATCAAGGGAGCCATGATTGCCAGAGGCTTAAAGGGCCCTGCCCTACCCCAGGCTTATCGGCTAGCGCTTCACGAGACCGGCGAGGATGCCCCACTGCATGAAATGCTAACCGTATATTTGGCCCTTTACCATCTGAATGAAGCATCACCCTCAGAAGCCATTCATCAGTGCTTAGAGAAAGTCAAGCAACAATCAGCGCATATCCCTTTGGATGAAAAGCACAACTTCAGCAGCATTTTGCTTAACCTCGCCATCCAAAAAATCCAACATTCAGATTCACCTGTATACCAGGAACTGATATGGAACATTTACCAATGGGCCATTGCGGAGAACCTGCTGGCCATTGATCAGTTTATGCTTAGCCGCCATTTTAAAAACATTATCAACGTTTTTCTGAATGTTGGGCGGATACAGGAAGCCCGATCCTTTTTTGAGGAACACCTCCCACAGTTGCCCGGGCAGGAACGCGCGGAAGCCGAAACCTACAACCAAGCCTTGATTCATTTCTTTGCAGGGCAGTTCGAGCGCACAAGCGTGCTACTGAAAAAAAGACGATTCACCAATAAGGTTTATAAATTCCCCGCTGACCTCCTGAGAATCAGTGCAGCTTATGAACAGGGCTATGATATAGCCTTGGAAAATGCGATCGAATCAGCCAAAAAATACTTGAACCGGTCCATGAACTTAAATGCTTCTGCTTATAAGCGATATGCCCATTTCCTCGACGTACTTGACCTCATGGTTCGGGATAAACCCCCTCAATTGGTCAGGCAAAAATTCAAGGGTTTTGACATCGTTTATAAGCGGCAGTGGTTGGAGCAAAAAATGGAGGCCTACTTAGCAAGGACCAGCAAATAACCGCCCATCCATGCTATGGACGGGCGGTCTTGCCTACCGGGGTTTCGGGGCGTTTTGGTGCGCTATATAACCACGATGGATAGTTGGAATAGGTCGTTCCCGATCCGGCAACTGATCCAATAAAGTCCGGGCGTGAGGGGAACGGAATAACTGCCCTCTGGTTGGTCTTCCTCAAGCCATACCGTACCCTGAGCATCAGTGATGGTTAAGTGATCTATGGGGCCCTGATAGGATCTGATGGTCAGGTCATCCTGCACCGGATTGGGAAAGGCCTCTACGGTTGGCGGATCTTCCGTAGCCCCAGCCAGAAAGTTGATATCCTCCACTTCTATGATCACCTGGGCCTGTAGCGTACCTGCCCCCAAAAGGAGCATTACTACTAAGCCTGTTTTTGCCAAAAAGGTGCATAAAATCTCCAGCCGCAATAGCGGTAAACATGCTCTCTGTAACATGATGGTCTAATATTTAGAAGTTCTACAAGGAGCTATTGCCTAGGATATAGCTGTGATGAATGTCAGGTTGATGGGTTGAAAATGATGTCCCCCTGACAATCATTTCAGGCATGAGAAACCAGAATCTCCCCCCGGACAGGGGGAATTTTTCAGGAAAGTGAAAAAAAACTGGCCCAGGGGGGAGATATCAAAATTGACTTCCTTATAGAGGTAGGAGAGGCTAAAAAATCACGGAGTGTTATCATCATTCTTAGGCAAGAAAATGGCAAATTCACAAAGTATCACGCTGAGAAAGGCAAGGGTCTCATTAAGGAGCCCCAGCCTTCTTAACCCAAACCACACTATGAAAAGGTCTAAAGCTAATGCCATGGAAACCGCTGATCCCTTTACCGGCCTTGAAGAAATATACCTTTCCCTGCTTGACGATCCCAGGGTGCGTAATTCCCTGCAAAGGCGCAGCATCCAGGGGAAATTTCCGGGAGGACTTACTGCAGACGACATCATTTCAGAATCTTTTGAACGTCTGGTATTATATGCCTGGAAAAGTGGTCAACAAGATCCCGAGGAACTGCTGCCTTATTTTATCCGAATCTGCCAGAATATGATCAATAAACTTTTCAATCGAGAGGGAACAAAAGAACAGCCTTTACAGGAAAGCACCCTGGACAAATGGGTGGTAGAGGGGGAGGATTTTGAAGAGGAATGGCTCGGCCAGGAAGAACGGGACCGGCTCTTGTGGGAAGCGGTGGACCAGTTGGATGAAAGGTGCCAGAATTTTCTCCTGATGCGGTTCAAGGAAAACCTCAGCTCCAAGGAGATCGCCATTTGGACGGAGGAATTGACTTATAAACAGGTGGATAGAATTATGGATAAATGTAGGGCCAAGTATCGACGGCTCATCAAAAACGTTCCACAATTTTTTCCGCTTACCCAGTATTTGAAGACTGCTAAATAACTGCACTATGGAGATCTATCGCCATCATAGCAAAGTGGAAGCCTACGTATTCGGCAAACTCAGCCAGGCTGACGCACAAGCCCTGGAGCAAGAAGCTCAGGAAGATGAGGCATTGCGAGAACTCATTCACCTCTACCAACTCGAATATAGAGGCATGGAATTGTTGCTTCAAGCTCAGCTTAGAAAAAAAATAAACCGTTGGAACGCCAATCGGAAAAAATCCTGGCCCTTGTCTTTCCTCAGAAACAGATACATGACCTATTACCTGTCTGCGGCCGCCATGATAGGCTTATTGTTCTGTTTGTGGGTGCTTTGGCCAACTACCCCTCAGCAGACCCAGGCAGAAATCGCCCTGGCTTATACCCCAACCTACGAGTATCAGGTGCGCGGCCTAGACCAGCCAGATTCTCTGCAGTTGGGTCTCCAGTTGTTGCAGGATGCTGCTTACCAGGAAGCCATCGCCTTCTTTAAGGATTGTACCGAGCAAAGCCCCCAAGCAGAAAGGTGTGCCCTGTTGTTGGGTCATGCTTACTTCCAACAAGGGAATGCCCAGCCTTCCGAGGAAGCCCTACACCGTGCCCGGGAAATCTTTGAACCTTTGGCTACCCAATCTAGCCAAAAAGCCATCCGGGAGTATGCCAGTTGGTATCTGTGTCTGCTACCTCTCATAGAGGGAAAAGACATTCCATGGGATAGGCTCCGGGAAATCGCGGGAGACCCCAACCACCTTTTCTACCAAAAAAGTCAGCAATTAAGGAAAGCCTTATCAAACTGACGGGTATGCTTTGCCCCAGATCAGAGAAACCGGAATCATCCAAGACGCGGATTTGCCAGTGCGTCCCAGCTGCTTCCGGTCCTTTTTGCCAGCTTTTTCTTATTTCATTGAGGTAAAATAGAGGAAATGCCGTTTTTTCTGTAAGTTTCCTCTACACCCCCTCTGATGAAAAAGGAACCATATAGCACCATCCAAGGCCTCATTGCGCAGGATGACCTGGAAGCTGCTTTTGCTCAGTTGGCTTTGCTCCCTGCCAATCACAGCCTTCACCAGCGGCTGGTGCTGTTGCAAGCCCGCTACCACAATCTCCTGCTGGATAAGATCGAAGGTACCGTCTCCTCCGAAGCAGAAGAGCTGGAACACAACCGCTTACGTGAATCTCTTTTTTCTCTGACGGCGGATTATGCGACTCACGGCAACAGAAAATCAGCTTCAACAGAAGAAGCTCCTGCAGCCCCCTCTTTGTTGAGACTAAGGAAGCAATTGGATGAAAAGCTCCGAGCCGCGCAACTCCAGGAAGCCTTTCAACTGCTCGAAGCGCAACAAGCTGCCCATGACTATACCTCAGCAGACCTGAGCCTCATCCAGGCGCATTTCCAACAAGCCAAAGTGCAGATGGAGCAAGGGGTGATAGAGATGGATAGTTTTTATAAGGTATTTTCTGAAACAGTCATTAACCTACAGGCGCTGGTACATCCTGACATCAGGCCTGTCCGGGAACTCCCAAGCCGGGCAAATAGGTGGAACGTACAATCTCATAGCCTGATCCGTCGTTATGGAATCATAGTGGCCCTGCTGGGCGCTATTACCATCATTGCTTTTCTCGTCTTCCAATTTGGGCTCTTCACCAGTCCCTCCGCTTCTCCGGAAGATTGGTTGAAAGACCAATTTGCAGTCCTCACCGATATCAGTGTACCCTTAGAGACCAAGGATTCTCTCATTTCCATCCTGGTTTCTGACGAACGCTTTCCAGCCAAGGTAGCGGTGATCGGTGAGGAAGGAACCGTTTTACAACAGTATGACCTGGCCGATTTTCTCCATAGACTGAGTTTCGGAGAATTTGTCAATTTCAAATTGGAAGCCCTTAATCAAGATCTCATAAGGGTAAAAATATCTTCCTTCTAGCATGAAAACATCCATCCTCTTCTGCTTGCTCTTGGGCCTTTTGCCAGGGTCCAACCTGCTATTCGGGCAAACCCCGCCCCCCGCGATTCCTATGCAGGAAAAGGCTTTTCAACAAGGTAAGGAACGCATCGCCGTCCTAGATAGAAAACAGCTGGCAGATTTTAATCGGTGGGGTGAGAACAGGGCCAGAGCCTTGAACAATTACCTCAATGTCATCTCTCATGCAAAAAACCCCAGGGAAAGGGCCAAAGCCATGTCCTATGCCCAAAGTCTCTTTTTTGATTGGGAAATTGGCGTGATGCAGGACACCGCCCTATTTCAAGGCCTGCAACGCGTTGATGCTGACTTTATCATTGAGGAATATCTGGCCAAGCTATATGGTCCTGACCGACGCCATCCGCCAAAGTTTGCGTGGACCCGCCATACCGAACAGCAGCCTTTTCATCGGGGCTCCAACGTTAGGCAAGTCAAATTTCAGGAACGTCTTTATGTTACCAGAAATCTCATTCCTGAAGCCTTTAAAGCCCTCCTGGTTTATTTTCTGGTCGAGCCAAAATACATACATGGGGAGTTCAAGGAAATCCCTCAGGTCAAAATTGGCCACGTCATTTTTACCAAATAACCTTCTCCCCCCATGAAAATATTAACCGCCATCCTTTGTCTTTGGGCTTTCGCGCTGGGCATGCCTACCGCTCTCCAAAGCCAATCCTTTCAGGAGTATAAATTTCAGCAAAACCTCAACCTTTTGTTGAACCCCCAAACGGCCTATGAAAAAAAAGAGGCCGTGATCAAGGAAGTGCTCACCCAACTGGATGCCAAGCCTCAAGCCAAAATTTTGGGGGAGAACGGGACGGAACTGGACTTGCTGGAAGCGGAAGAGTTTCTGTTTCGACTGCAATTTGGGGAATACGGGCCCGTAGCAGAATATGACATCAGGTTGGAATCCCAAAGCGAAATCGTCCTTCAATTTGTCGCTTCCCAGCCGGAAAGCTATGCGCCAAAGCTACAGTTACCTCCGACTGGCCCCAGTCCGGGCAAAATAGCCCTAAGCAGCGGCTTAATCCTGAGCGGAGGAACAGGGTTTACCCTGGCTTGTCTGCGCAGGCAGCTTTTCGGGGAAATTCAGACCGAAGTAGGATTGGTTTTCGATGGAACCCTGGACGAGGGAACCTTTCTGGAAAAATGGAATGACCAGGGTTTTACCTTTACCGATGCC
The DNA here is from genome assembly GCA_038527215.1 of Bacteroidota bacterium. GTDB lineage: Bacteria > Bacteroidota > Bacteroidia > J057 > J057 > JAWPMV01. The sequence continues at coordinate 25,128 of JBCBGC010000011.1, read as the reverse complement.
GGTAGTGCATTGGAAGCTGCCAATCAGGGTCGTCGCACGATGGTCTTTGTAAAGGTTGCAGGGAGTAGTCTGGCCCTGGCTGGCCTGGGTCTGGTAGGCCTCCACTTTTTGAAGAAGAAAAACAAGCGTGATTATCAACCGGGAGGATGGTACACCTTAAATGTGGATGGTCAAGGGATATCGGTGGGATATCGGTTTTAGAAATATCCTTACAAATATGGAGGATATTACCCAAGCAAATGCCTATCTTTTCCCGCATGAAAGACCTCAATCCCTCTTTGGAACAGCATAGCCAAATTGGGCTATTGGTGGGGCTTTGGGGATTTTTGTTCGCCTTCTTCACCCGGCCCTTCGGTCATGGAATCATGGATTTCTCCAAATGGGTGACCGTCAGCCTGGGATACAGCGGTTTGATTATTATTTGCTACCTGTTGGTCAGCCTGGCGCGACGATGGTGGTATGAACGGAAGGGACATTGGAATATCTCCTGGGAGATCGGGGTATATGCCCTATTCTATTTCATATTTACCCTTAGCTCCTATGTATTTTACAGGAGTCCGTTAGTCCAGGGGTTTTATACCATCCCAGAGTATCTCCTCAAAATTTCCCTCAATATTTTTCTGGTGCTCACGCCTATTCTTTTTCTAGCCCGGAGATATGTCCAAAAATTAGCGCCGGCCAAAGATGCTTACATTACCTTGTATGGAGAGAACAAAATGGATGTCCTGAAAATAAAGGAGCAGGAACTCATTTGTATTTCCAATGCCCAGAACTATGTAGAGATTTTCTTTCTGGAAGGGGGGCAGCTTAAAAAAAAGCTCATTCGCAATTCGCTTAAAAACCTGTTAGCCGAATTCGATTTCCTCATCCGGGTCCATCGCTCTCACCTCGTCAACCCTCATCACATCAAATCCTGGAAGGATTCTCACACTTTATTACTGACGCAGCTTGAAGTTCCCGTTTCCAAGACGTACAAAAAGGATATTCCAGCCCTGTAATTTTGTCCCTAATAGCTAGACTTTCGTACCAAATGGCTTCTCAGGCCGGTTTTCTGTCAGGTAAACCTGTATAATGCAGTCAGACACGAAAACATAGTAATGAACAAAAAAGTCATCCTAAAAAGAGTCGGACAAATTCTGCTGCTATTCATTCTCCTGTCCATGATCATCTTATACTGGGCAGACCGACAACTCTATAAATACAGAGGGGGTTTTACCGAAGTGATCGAAGCCCCAGGCAAGCAACATCAGTATTCGGACCTCATTATCCGCCATGCGCATATCCTTGCCCCTGACTGTAGCCACTTCCTCACCGGCTATCAGGTAGTGTTGAAAAATGGAAGCATCGTGGCCGTGGAACCAGATAGCATATCCCGGCAAGGCATGAAAGTGCTGGATGCCCAAGGTCAGTTTCTCATCCCGGGTCTGGTAGATTCCCATGTCCATCTAAAAGCCAGCAAAAATGACTTATACCTCTACCTGGCCAATGGGGTTACCTATGTCAGAGAAATGGCTGGTAATCCTACCCATTTGACGTGGCGAGAGGAAATCACACAAGGAACTATGGGACCTCAGGTTTTCGTGGCCTCAGAAAAAGTGAATAGTAATCCAGGTATGGCCGGGCTCTACGATAGCTGGACCAGGAATAGAATCAACTTTACGAGTGAAGAAGCGGCAAAAAAGAAGATCGCTCAACTGAAAAGCCAAGGCTTTGATGCCATAAAAATCAGCACCCACCTCAACGCCGAGATGTATGAGGCTACCCTCAAATATGCCCAGGAGCAAGGACTACCTGTAATTGGGCATATACCGGTCGCAGTAGGCCTGAATAAGGCCCTTTATGGTGGGCAGAAAGAATATGCCCATGTAGAGGAAATCACCAAAAGTAAAATGTGGGAATACGGTAGAATCGGAAGCGACAATGCTTCAGAATTCCTGGCCTGGTTGGAAAGGCAAAGTGATAGTCTGGCCAGGCTGATTCGGGAGGAGGACATTGCTGTTACCAGCACCATTTGGCTAATGGAAAGCCTCCCCAAACAAAAATTCGAGCTCCCCTCCACTATCCGTCAAATCAAGCTGGCGTTTGCCAACCCAGGGCAAATCGAGGGCACCCTCTTTGCCAGAGGCTGGCTACCCGGCAATAATTATTACATGGAATCGGAAGAGGTCACCAACAATCCAAAACGGGCGAAGGCCTCTCGGGAATTTTGGGAAACTTATGTGAAAGCCATTCATATCATGACTGCAGCCCTGGCCAGGAACGGCGTACAGTTAATGGCGGGGACCGATGCCTGTGGCGCGCTGACCATCCCAGGCTTTTCTTTGCATGATGAATTGGTCTCCCTTTCCCAAGCCGGCATGACGCCTGCTCAGGTATTATTCTCCGCAACCGTGGCTCCCGGTAAATGGATGAAGACGAAAACGGGAATCATTCAGGAAGGTTACCAGGCTGATTTAGTGCTACTCTCCCAAAATCCCCTGGAAGATATTCAACACACTCGTTCGATCGAATCTGTCTTCAGAGGGGGCTATTGGTTGCAGAAATCTCATCTACAGGATTTGCTGGAAGCCGTAAAAAAAGCAAATGATGAGGCGCGAACCGTGGATATTTCTCCCTTTCAGTAGGCGCCTCATCAGAGCCTATCTAACCACCAGCCTTTTACTGGTCTGCTCCTCCTCGTTCCCCAGCGTGAGGATATAAATCCCTCTGGGCCAAGATGAGACGTTGACGGATAAGGTTTCCGGGTGCGTAAAACTCCTTTCAAAAGTAGTTTTACCATCGAGACTCCGCACGGTAAAACTGGTAGCAGTGCCATCAGGGATGATCAGCTGAACATTCAGCTGTTCGGATGCTGGGTTAGGTCCGAAAGTGAAGGAAAGTGCAGGTTTTCCTCTTTTTCCCTGAAGTTCTATCAAATTTGAATATTCGAATTTCCCATCAATATCCACTTGTTTAATCCGGTAAATCACCTCAGCAGGATTAGAGATCTGGGCCATTTCCTGATCCACCAAGCGATAGGTCTGCACTTCTTCTGCGAATCCAGCAGCCTCCGTCTCACCTATGGGCTGAAACATGCCCTGAGTTCCGACCTGACGCTCGACCTGGAAGTAGTCTGTATTGACTTCCTTAGCGGTTTGCCAACTGACCAGCACATCGCTTCCCTGCCATTTGGCATCCAGCGAGAGCCACTCCACCGGGAGAAAGGTATAACTGAGGGTTACAGGATAATCCTCGACTTCTCCATCCATGGCGAGACCTCCCGGAGCCGCAGAGTTGATATTTCCATCGGTCGTCAGTCGGAAGCGTGCGTAGGAACTACCACTTACCCCGTCCTGAATATTTGACCAAACCAGGTCTCCGTCTGGATTTCCATTCAGGGTATTATTGGCTACGGTGGTAGAGGTATATTCCTTCGTTTCGAAGGTGCCATTAGCATTAAAATCAATCCACGCATGCAGGGTAGCCTGACCGCCGGATTGATTGGTAAGGTTTATATCTGACTTGTCCAGGGTAAAGGCAGAGAGTACTTCCATGGAGGCCGGGAGTGTGACCCCATCTTCGTCGTTGTTGCCTCCGGTATTGTCTTCCGAGCCGGTTCCCGAGGCACTCCCATCGGTCTCTGCATCGACCTGACTGCCTAGAAATAGGGGCACGCTAGGGTCCTGTAAGTGCTTGGCCCCACTGCTCACATCCTGGGTTCCGTAGGAATCCGGGGCATCCCCGTAGTCCATGGAGAACCATAAGCCAAACGCCACACCCTGGCGACCTCCAGCATTGATAGAGACATCCAACTGGGTAGCAGAGCGGGAAAGCAGGATGGGCACCTTAGCAGAGCCGTCAAATATCTGGAGCTGTTTGGGATTGGATAAATCGAGATTGATACCTCCCTCTGGAAGTGTTTCAATGACCTCCCAATCATCCCCATTGGTCGTTACCTTGAGGTTTTCGCCACCATCAGTCGATTCTGGGTCGATGAAGATCAAATGAGGCGTATAAGGAGCGCCTTCTAGGGTAGCAGTGAACGTAATCCGGAAATCGCCGTCATCACCGTTCCCGCCATACAAGGCTTCCCCATTACTCCCACTGATTTGATAATAACGGTGGGCCACTGCCCCACTCCAGGTGGCCATATCGGTAGGTATATTATCTGAGGCTTGCCCGGTTACATTGGAAAAGGTAGTGGTAATTTCCAGCCCGCCGGGTACGGTGAAGGTTTTGGTGTCGCCATCGTGAACTCCATCCGATAGGTCCCCGTTTTCCCAGGTAAACCAAAAAATGTTCCCATGATAGGTTCCTGAGCCTGAATCCGCATAGCCTCCATCAACGGAGGTGGTTTCCATGACCCCAAACACTGCAGCAAAAATAATGGCCCCAATGCCGATGGCCGTTCCGAGCAAGACTTTTAATTGGTTGTTCAGGCCTGGTTTTAAAACCAGGCGATTATTCTTTTTCATGGAGGATTGATCTGGTCCTCCAAAACTTGGGCATTACCTCCTAAAGTAGGAATGCATTTCAACAGGAATCATACAAGGGTTAGAAATTTTAGGAATTCAGATCATTTCTCTTTCAATGCTCAGGACTTTCGCTTTCAGCAACCAGGCGTTTCCCCTGATGCACATACCAATGCAAATGCTTACTAGTCTGATAGTTACCTACATTAGAAGAAATCCGGCAACCGCCGTATTTTTCCTCAAACATACGGGTCACAAAGCTAATGGCCTCGAAAAAATCTTTGTTCAATGCTGGCTCATTGGGATAGGAAGAAAGCCCTTCTATATGCGCTTTGGGAATGATGACAATATGCCTTTCCCAATAAGGCCTGGTGTGATGAAAAGCCATGACCAAATCCGTTTCAAAGACTATATCAACTTTTAACTTTCCAGGGATGATTTGTTCGCAATAAATATCTTTCATGGAAGCTGGGCTCAGGTGAAACCTTCAAACAGTATACGGACATCAGCCAATAGGATACATCCCTTTTTCCATACTAATCGAAATAAGCAAAACCGATCCTCAAAAGTTTCCAGCTTATACGCCTCCTTTCATGATCCGGTCAGCCAGGGCCGGGCTAAGCCGATTGATCAATCTGAGCAGTTTAACTTTGCCAATATTCACCTCATATTTATCCTTTCGAAAGGCCTGCATGAATTCCTCCACCAGTTTTTCCGGACTGATCTTTCCCTTTCCGCGGCCCGCCGTCATGGCCGTATCCACCAGGGGCGGAATCACTTCAAAGACTTTGGTACCCTGGAGTTGGTAGCGCAGCGCTTTGGTAAATATGTGAATCCCGGCTTTAGTTCCGCAATACACCGGAGCCTGCATTTTGGGAACCAGTCCTAATCCAGAAGAGACATTGACAATGGCTGATTGATCATGGGCGCTCAAGACTGGCAGGAGCAAGGCGATGAGTTTCAATGGTGCAAGTAGGTTTACCTGAACTTCTCTTTCAATTTTGGCCAGGACATGAGGGTCGTCCGCAAAGTGATAATTATACTGGATGCCGGCATTGTTGATCAGGATATTGGTATCTGGGTGGGCTTGCTCTACAAAGACCAGCAACTCATCCAATTGGTTGGGATCAGCCAGATCACACGCAAAAGAAAAGATTCGCTCATCTGTCTTGGCAAGCTGCTTGAGTTTTTCCTGGTCCCTGCCCACGGCAATGATGTGATTGTCCAATCTGAGAAAGTGCTCAAGCATGGCTTTGCCGATGCCTTGGGTAGCACCCGTAATGAGGATTTTGTTCCCTTGAGTTCGCATATGTTGAAATAAAATGGAATGATAGGACAAAGATCCTGGGCTGGTATCGATCATCCATTTACATATGTAAAGAAAGCTCCAGGGAAAGAGAGGCTATTTCGCAGCGCGAATCCGACTTAACTGGGTAGCACTTATGCCCAGATAAGAGGCAATATGATACTGCGGGATCAATTGCTCAAGTTCAGGGTGCTCTTCCTGAAAAATCACATATCGATCTTTGGCTTCCAGGGTTACCAACTCGATTTCTCTTTTTTCCTTTTGTACAAAAAACTGCTCGGCCAGTATACGGGCCAAACGTTCTACTTGGGGAAAAGTCTCGTATAAGCTCACCACCTCCTGGTACTGCGCGGTCCTTAACTCACAGTCCGTCAAACAATCAATATCAATCAGATTTTTCTGGCCGGTTACCAGGGAAGAATAGGCCCCCACGAAGGTTCCCTGGGTAAAAAAAGTCTTGTTGTATTGCTCTCCTTTGGCGTTGCTATAGAAGGCCCGGAGTACCCCTGCGTTGACAAAGGCAATTTTTCGGGCATATTCTCCTTTTCTGGCCAGCGCGGCTCCTTTGCGGTAATGGACCGTCTTGAAACATGCCTCAAGGGCCAGCAGGGCTTCCTGCTCAAAGTTGACAAGATGGGAAAGGCTTTCTTTAAGCAAGTTCATTTTTCGGGTAAAAGGAGGTTAGCGCCCTGAAAGCGAAATGAATTCGAATACAAGATAGAGAAATACCCCCAACCTGAATCCTCCTGCATGTGGTTCCGGGCCGCATATTTCCTATCTTGAAGGTTTACCTCATTACCCCCAAGCTGAGTTTTGTCTGATAAGCTTTGTATGGGACTTGGGTAGCAACTGAGTCCACCGCATGAAATCCTCCAAATTCATCCTGCCCGTCATTGTCATTTCCCAGTTCCTTTGCACTTCACTTTGGTTTGCCGGCAATGGTGTCATGCCGGATTTGATGGATACTTTTGGGCTGCAAGAACGCGATTTGGGGCACCTGACTTCCCTGGTTCAATTTGGCTTTATTAGCGGCACCCTAATGTTTGCCGTGTTGTCCGTGGCAGACCGCTTTTCTCCTTCAAAGGTGTTTTTTGGCTGTGCCCTGCTGGGTGCTGCTTTTAACCTGGGGGTTATTTGGGAAGGGAACAGCCTGGGAAGCATCCTGGTATTTCGGTTTTTTACCGGATTTTTCCTGGCAGGCATTTATCCGGTCGGGATGAAAATTGCCGCGGACTATTTTGAAAAAGGCCTGGGAAAATCCCTGGGGTTTCTGGTGGGCGCGCTGGTAGTAGGAACCGCTTTCCCACATTTACTCAAAGGCCTGACGGAGAGCATATCCTGGATATTTGTCTTGATCTCAACTTCGAGCCTCGCGGTCCTGGGTGGCTTCCTCATGCTCAGCCTGGTACCAGATGGCCCTTTTAGAAAGCCTAGCCAGCACATCCGCTTGTCCGCTTTTTTCAAGGTATTTCAGGAAAGAAACTTCCGCGCAGCTGCTTTCGGATATTTCGGGCACATGTGGGAGCTATATGCCTTTTGGGCTTTTGTGCCTAGCATGATTTTGGCCTTTGGTTCCAAAGAAACCATAAGCTGGGACATATCTACCCTCTCTTTCCTGGTGATCGGCATTGGAGGAATTGCCTGTGTACTGGGCGGATTCCTTTCTCAGCGATTTGGGGCGAAGCAAGTCGCCTTTGTAAGTCTGTTGCTTTCCGGGCTTTGTTGCCTGATCTCTCCGTGGATCTTTTCACAGCCGTCCGCAGGGCTGTTCCTAGCTTTCCTCCTATTTTGGGGGATGGTGGTGATTGCTGACTCGCCCTTATTCTCTACCCTGGTCGCCCAAAACGCCCCAGCCGAACTAAAAGGTACAGCCCTCACCATCGTGAACTGCATTGGCTTTGCGATCACCATTATCAGCATTCAGTTGTTGAATGCCATTAGCCCCTTGATCGAGCCAAATCTCCTATACCTCGTGCTGGCTGCCGGGCCGATACTTGGCTTATTGGCTTTGCAGAATAAACAAGCATAGGCGGAGGGTGAGCCGGTTTACCTTATAAGTTTTGAATAGGATAGACCTCAAGGTTTGATAGACAACCCCCAAAGGCTCAATTCATTACCTAAGATTAGGTATTTTCATCTTTAATTTCTTTGATTTTTGGGAAGGCCGTAATTTCACCAGCACAACACCTGCGGATGAATTTTCTCTCCCAGGTTTTATGACCCTCAAACCTAGCTGTCATGAAATATCACATCCTGGCCTTCATCCTTTGCCTCCCCTTATTTATCCAGGCACAACAAAAGAATATTTTCCATGATCGATCCTTTTGGTCAAATGCTCCAAGTGTAGCTTTGGTTAAAGCTGAGATTGAAAAGGGAAATGATCCAGTAGCGCTAACTTCCAGCGCCTTTGATGCCACAGTCTACGCTATTCTGGAAAATGCTCCCCTGGAATCCATCCAGTACCTGCTATCACTGGAAGGGAATGGGGTGGATAAAATGACCCATGACAAAAGAAGCTACTTAATGTGGGCCGCCTACAAAGGCAACAAACCTTTGATGAAAACCCTCATTGAAAAGGGCTCCCAAATGGATATCGTGGATGATCATGGCAACAACCTCATGACCTTTGCCGCTGTAGCTGGGAACCAAGATACCGAAGTTTATGACCTCATCCTCAAGCATGGAGGGAAAGTAACAGACGCCAATCGGTCTGGCGCAAACGCACTGCTGCTGCTGGCCGCAAGCATGACAGATAAAAGTCTAATCACCTATTTCCAAGAAAAAGGCCTTGACCTTAAAATCGCCGACCACGACGGGAACGGCATGTTCAATTATGCTGCTAGAAAAGGAAATATTGAAACCCTTAACATGCTGAAAGATCTTGGTCTTCCCTATAAGGAGGCAAACAAAAAAGGTGAAAACGCGGTGTTCTTTGCTGCCTCTGGCTCCAGAGGGCATGTCAATAGTATGGAGCTTTACAAATACCTGGAAGGCCTGGGGTTGAAAATGAATCTGGTTAGTAAGGAAGGAAAGACCCCTCTCCACAATATGGCTTACAGGGTTAAGGATGAAGCGGTAATTTCATACTTCCTGAAAAAAGGCGTAGAGGTGAACCAGGTGGACAAAGACGGCAATACTGCATTCCTTAACGCTATCAGAGGGAGTAACATGGCCTTTGCCCACCAACTTAAGCCTCAGGTATCAGACCTTAATCACCAAAACCAGGATGGATATTCGGCATTGACTTATGCAGTGATGCGAGGATCTTCTGAAGCATTTGAAATGCTATTAGAAGCAGGGGCTGACATGAAAGTCCTGGATAAAAAGTCGCGCAATCTAGTCTATCATATGTTCAACGGCTATAACAGCCGCAATAAAGAAGCCTTACCAGCTTTCCTAAAAAAGGCACAGGAAGCCGGTTTGGATATGAAACCCACTTATGAAGGTGAAAATACATTGGTTCACCTGGCGGTAAAAAAAGGATATCAAGCCCTGGTTGAAGAGGCTTTGAACCTTGGGATAGATATCAATCAAAAAAATCAGGAAGGCCTCACCCCCCTGCATCAGGCAGCCATGCAGGCGAAGGACAAGGAGATGTTGACCTTACTCCTGGAAAAAGGTGCGGACAAAACCATGCTCACTGATTTCGATGAAAGTGCCTTCGACCTGGCGCGCGAAAATGAAGTACTAGCAAAATCAGGGATAGCCCTGGATTTTCTCAAACCATCTTCCCAAAAATAGCCCTTACTGGTTTATCAATTATATGAAACACCTTACAAAACTCTTTAGCCTAATAACCCTGGCGGGTTGCCTGGCTTTCACGAATCCGGCATCAGAAGTAGACAACGTTTCCAAATACAAGTGCCTGATCCAACTATCTAACTATACAGGGGAAGGCCCCTATATTGTGGTATCTGTCTTGAATGAAAAGGAGGAATATCTTGGGAGTGTACAAGTGCTGGGAGAGGATGATGAATGGTATCCGGATATCACAGCATGGTGGTCTTACATGGAAAAGGATAAGCCCGAAGTTGATGCTGTATCCCGTCCCAGTATTCAAGCTGGAGCCCGTGCAGTATTTGTGATGGAGATCAAAGACGAGTGGATTGATGCAGGAAATAAAATACGCTTTGAAAGCGCTGTAGAGGACCAGAAGTATGTAAAGGATGATTTACTCTTGCCGCTCACTACGGAAACCCTAAAAGGAAAATTTGAAGGAACAGGCTACATTCGGTACGTCCGGATGATCCCTATTCAGTAACGTCTATGATATTGAAGGTTTGGAGATATAGCCATTTTGCGCTGGCCCTATCCTCCAGTGTCTTCATTCTTTTAGCTGCCCTGACAGGCGCTATTCTGGCCTTTGAACCAATTGACAAGAAGGCTCAGCCATTTCAACCGGCGGACCTTTCCAAGATTACCCTGGCAGATTTGATGGACTCGCTGCGGACCCAATACGACGAAGTATTAGAGTTAGCAGTAGACGAAAACGAATTTGTCAGGGTATCGGTTATCAGCATGGAAGAAGAGTTGGATGGGGACTTCTATGTGGATCCGCGGAATGGGAAAAAAATCGGGAATGTTCCCCCGCAGCGGCCCTTTTTTGAGTTCATGACCAACCTGCACCGCTCTCTCTTCCTAAAGACGACGGGCAGGATTTTCATCGGGGTTACTTCTTTTTTCCTCTTTCTGATTAGCCTGACCGGTTTCCTCTTGTTTATCCAACGACAACGCGGTTTACGAAAAGTATTTAGCAAAATCATCAAAGAAGATTTCGCCCAATACTACCACTTGATTTTCAGTCGCTGGATGTTGATCCCCATTGTGATTATTTCCTTATCCGGGGTCTATCTTTCCCTTTTGCGGTTTTCCCTCCTGCCCGAAGGAGAAGCAGAAATGGTTACCAGTATGCCGGTCCGTGAAACCCCTGGCGATACTGATTTATTAGACTTTCCGGTCTTCCGGGAGACGCATCTGGATGAGGTCCGCATGTTGGAATTCCCTTTTACCATGGAAGCGGATGATTTTTTCACCTTAAGTCTCCAGGACCGTCAGGTCAAAATCAATCAATTAAACGGAGACATAGTCGAAGCTTCGGTCTATCCAGCTATCAATAAATGGACGGAACTGAGTTTCAACCTGCATACTGGCGCTGGTAGCATTGGTTGGTCTCTAGTCTTATTTCTCGCCTCCCTTAACATCCTCTTTTTCCTGTATACAGGGGGCATGATTTCTTACAAACGCCTTAAGTCTCGGGTAAAGAATCCTTATAGAGCTGATCAGGCGGAAATTGTGGTCTTGTATGGTTCTGAAAACGGAGGCACCCGGGAATTTGCCGGTTTATTTCAGCAAGCCTTATTAGCCCAAGGAAAAATGGTTTACCTGGATGAACTCAATGCCTACCAGGCGTATCCAAAGATGAAGGAATTGATCATCATGACCTCCACCTATGGCTTAGGAGATCCTCCAGCCAATGGCAAAGATTTTCTGTCCCGTTTTCCTGAAGTTACCCTACCCCATCAAGTTGACCTTTCAGTGGTAGGCTTCGGTTCTTTGGCCTATCCTGATTTTTGTCAGTTTGCCCTGAATGTGCATGAAGCCTTAACCCTGCACGATCAGATTGACATTAACCATGAGCCTTTCCTGATTCACAATAAATCCTATGAGCTTTTCCTGAATTGGGCTACGCAATGGAGTATCCAGAAAGGCCTGGCCCTGGAACTTCCCCCACAAAGGAAGACCTCACAACTTGCTTCCCAGGGCTTCCATGTAATGGACAAACGGCTCTCCTCGGATGAGACGGGGGAAACATTTCTGATGAGGCTAAGGTCCCCGCAGAAAAAATACCGATCTGGTGATCTCCTTGCCGTCTATCCTCCCGGTGATCCAGAAGAAAGGCTTTACTCCATTGCCCAGCTTGGACGGGATGAAATTCTCCTCAGTATCCGACGGCATGAGCAAGGGGTATGTTCGAACTTTCTGCATCAATTGGCATCCGGAAAGGTTCTCAAGGCCCAAATCCGGGAAAATGAGGATTTTCACTTTCCTGCCAAGGCTTCCCAGGTGTGCATGATTGCGAATGGGACTGGGATCGCTCCCTTCCTGGGTATGATCCAGGGAAGGAATGCCCAATCCACAATTTCTCTTTATTGGGGAGGCAGGACGCGGCAGGGCTACGAGCTTTACCAACCCTACATTGAAGCAGCCTTACAGGCTGGGCACCTCCATACCTTTCAGTCTGTTTTTTCCAGAGAATCAGGTGCTGCTACCTATGTCCAAGAGCTGATCCAAGCCGATGGAAAGCAAATTGCCGACCTGCTCAAGGAAGGAGGTAGCCTGATGATCTGTGGTTCTTTAACCATGGAGGCCGGAGTCAGGGAAGTATTAGATGCCCTAACCCAGGAACATTATCAACTCCCTCTGGATCATTTTGAATCAAAAGGACAGATTCTCACTGACTGTTACTAGCATCGGTTTGTTTAATGGGATAAGCTTGTATTGATTTTGGCCGTAGATAGCGGTATTTTCAATCAAGCCTCTTCGCGCTATAACACGAAATTCATGTCGAATCTCTCCCCTCAAGCCGCCAGCATTCATGCTCAGATTGACCAGCCCAACACCAAATTGGGTGATCTTCGCAAAATCGCTAAAGAGATCAAAAAGGATCATGCCCTGGCAATGGAACTCTGGTCTACGGGTGGCTTTTTCTCTCGTCAACTAGCCATGCTCATCATGGATAAAAAGCAGATCGACGAAGCCTTTATTGATCAGGCAGATCAGGATATGCAGGCCCATGATCCTAAGGAAAGAATTCATCTGACGGATTGGTTTATGGCGAATCAACTCGCGAAGGATAAGCGCTTGATTGCCTTGATGGAGTCCTGGGAAAAAAGCCCTTCAGACATGAAAAGACGGATTTTCTGGTATTATCAAGCCAGGCTGCGTTGGATGGGCAATACTAACCACAGCAATACAGAGGATCTGCTGGCGGCGATAGAAACCGGATTGGCCCAGGAAGTGCCCGATGTCCAATGGGCCATGAATTACACCGCTGGTCAAATCGGTGTGTGGCAGGAAATCCATCGGGATCGATGTATCGCCATTGGAGAGAATACTGGCCTGTATAAGGATGAGGTAGTTTCCCGGGGGTGTACCCCAAGTTACCTGCCTGAATTTATTGCGATGGAAGTGGCCAAAAAGCAAACATAACTACGTTAGGAATTCTGAATATAACCCTACTACTCATGACTACGCTTCTCACCCTCGCCGTTTTAGCCCTGATCATATATGGGCTCCTTAGTTGGAATGTAGCTAAGCTCAAACAAAAGCCACGCCCTTACTCCTTCGAAACCCTTTCTGCCAATCCTCAGGGAGAGGAGGTCATGATTCCCGGTCATGACGGGAACCAAATCAGAGCCATTTCTGCCGGTGAAGGGCCGACCATCGTGTTTGCTCATGGGTACGGGGCCTCCCTGGTGGAATGGAATATCATGGCTGATCAATTGGTCAAGGAGGGATTTCGGATCATTGCTTTTGATCAACGAGGGCATACCGACTCGACAATCGGCACCGAAGGTATTGGTAGCCAGCAAATGGCCGCCGCTTACAAATCGGTCCTCGAACACTTTGATGTGCAGGATGGCATATTGGTAGGACACTCCATGGGAGGATTCCTCGGTTTTGTGTTTATGCTCACCTATCCGGAGGTGGTGAAAAAGCGCTTAAGAGGGGCCCTGATCATGGCGAGCTTCGCGGGGGATGTGTACCGCAACAACACCCAAAACAAAGTGCAGATTCCCCTCATTAAGCATGGCATCATGACCCGCGTGGCCCATACCGAAACACTGGGCTATCCTTTCGGTCGATCCCTGCTGGGAGAAAAACCAGATGCCGCCATGATTCAGGCATTCCTGGATGTATTTAAGAAACAGAACCACCAGGCATTGGTGCCTATTCTTTCCGCATTTGGGGATGAAAATTACTACAGCCGCTTAGGCGAAATTGAGATTCCCTGCACCATCATTGTCGGAGAAAAAGACCATACTACGCCCCCTTTCCATACGGATGAGATGGCCGAGCACCTCCAGACATCTAAGGTGGTACGGCTGCCCGGCATGGGACATATGCTCAACTGGGAAGCGCCAGAGGCGCTCATGGCGGAAATTCGGGTTTTAGCGGGGAAGGTAGCAGCGGGCTGAGAAAATTTACCAGTCGAATAATTTACTTTTTTCAGTGCTACATCGACCAGAAAACCTGGCACAACATGGATTTCACAGTTACTGAACCACCAGAGAAAATACCTGAGATCCTCGGCCTTAGGTTAACATATCTAAGTTTTCTCGTCAAAGATAAACCACCCTTTTCATATCCATTAATGGGATGGCTCAAAGCAGAAGATGATAAATGGCACCGGTTTTTTATTGACGCCCATCTGCTTCATTGGAGGGAGTATGAGGAGGAAGAGATGAAAGAGGTCATGGAGGAAGATTTTGAGGAAGGGGAATTTGATGGGGCTTTTTGGGTGATAAGAGATCTTTTCCGGGAATTCAACCTGGGGGGTAAAACTATAGCGGACGCACAAAGGGTTTATTTCGAAAAAGGTCCATGGATGTGTTGTCAGTTACAAATAAAATTTGAAGATGGACCTACGATTCTCTTAAATGATTATGGAGATGAAGAAGATCCAGAATTATTGATCACAAACGGAGTGCTTCCCGAATAATAAGGGCTAGCCACGAGGATTATTCCCCCCGAATACTTCCCAGAACATATGGGCAATGAATGCAACAGTCCTTTTAATTATATGTTAATTTGAGGCCATGGTTGTTCGAATACCAAACCTGGCCTTCCTCCTGATATTGATTTGTTGTTTCTACTGGATCTTCGCAGATTTCCAACTCAGACCTGCCATAATGGATATCCATCCTCACGAAAATATTTGTATCAGACTAGAAAGAGATAGTACAGATGGGAATAAGGGAATAAGGCTATATTTTGAGGCACTCAGCAGGGATTCTTTTTTACTAGATCGTCGGGCATTTATCCATGACCTTAATTTGGGCCTTCACCTAAAGGATGATTCGTTAGGTATTCCATCTAGCTCAATAGAAGAATACATCAGTCGTATTTCTTACCCGGCCTATCCTCTTCTGCTTTTCGAAAGTCAAGGTAATTCCTTTGAATCATATCGCACGTGGATCCATGATAGTATTTCACTGGGGGATTTAATAGCAAACATGGAGCTCCACCTTGTAGGCGAAGGAATGGATACAAGAAATCCTTATTACCAGGAAAAGGTAATCCTGGAAGCAGGCGATACTTTGCAACTTTTGTTAGATCAACTTCCTGAAATTCTCGAACAGGCAGAAGCTCCGATCAAATTCTACTACTTTTACCAAGGTTTTTCGTTATCGGATTCCCTAGAAAAAATCACCCTCATTTCTTCCGACTGGATTTATTGATACCAAATTTTCACTTCACCAACCACTCCTTAAAAGGCGTCACCTTCAAGCGACTGACGATCGGTTTTTCCTCAAAGGGGATGCCGAGCTTTACGACGATTTTCCGATTGAAATAGGGCTCGAAGGAATGGACGGCTTGGCGATTGACCAGCATTTGCCGATTGATGCGGAAGAACTGATGAGGATCACAGACTTCTTCGATATATTCGAGCTTTTTAAAGAGGGTATATTGCTTTCCCTCAAAGGTATAGAGGTATACCTTTTCGTTTTGTACCGTAAATAGCGCAATATCTGCTGCGCTTACCACCAGGGTTTGGCCCCGGTATTGGGTAAGGAAATGTTTTTGATAGGATTTGGGGGTTGGCAGTTGAAATGTTGGAGCAGAAGCAGGATGAGCTTGCGGCTTGGAAAATAGCTTTTTGTATTTCCCTAAGGCTGCATGAATGTCCTCTTCTTTGATGGGTTTTAGCACATAATCAATGCCGTTATTTTTGATGGCATTCATGGCGTACTCATCAAAAGCGGTACAGAAAATAATAGGCACTTCTATATCAACGTGCTTAAATATTTCGAAACTATGCCCATCCGCCAATTGGATATCAAAAAATAGCAGATCTAAGTTTTGTTGATGCTTACTGAGATAAGCCACAGCCTCCAAAATAGACTCCAGTTTTTCTACCACGATAAAATCGCTGTCTTGTTCTATCACTTCCTGCAATAGGATGGCCGTATGGGCTTCGTCTTCTACGATCAGGACATTCATTTTTTTACACCAGTTTTAGATTTACGCAGAATTGCTCAGAAGTTTGTTCAACCCTAAGCCCATGCTTAATATTCATCAATTCATACCGTTTGTTGAGCAATTCCAATCCCATACCTGTGGTTTTATCTTCTTCAAACTTAATCTGGATATTATTGCAAACGCTGATGGATAAATCGTCAGGATTTTTAATGCTCACTTGCAAGGGATGCCTGGCAGTCATACTGTTATGCTTAAAACAGTTTTCTACCACGGTTTGTAGAGCCATGGTGGGAATCTCTTTGGTCAGTAACTCCTCCTCGATGTCAACTTCTATTCGGACGGCTTCTTCGTTTCTACTTTTCATCAAAAACAAATAAGACTGCAATACTTTTAATTCCTTGGACAGCAGAACAGTGGTATGCTCATTATGCTGCAAGCTTTGCCGGTAAAAGTCTGAGAGGCTCAGGATAAATTGTTCTGCCCCGCTATGCTGTTGCCGGACCATGGAGCGCAAGGTGTTTAAGGAATTAAACAAAAAATGGGGGTCAACCTGGGTCCGAAGCGTTTTCAACTGCGCTTTGTAATTCTCTGTCTGCAATTGCTCTTTTTCTAATAGTAGATGAGAAACCTTCTTTTGTGATTTCAGGGTATACTGCACCACCAAAAACAAAAAAGAGGGAGGGATGAGGCCCCAAAGCACCCCCATATCATTTGCTTCAAAAAACTCAAAAAAAAGGAATCCTAAGCAGCATAGGGCTCCAAACAAGCCCAAGACGTACCACTTTTTATGTCCTTCTCTGATCTCCCAACAAAACCAAAAGAAATACCACAAATTGTAGAGAACCAAAGAAGAAAATAACCAGATGGAAAAAATCGGATTGTCTACTGCAAGCCCTGAATCTTCTTGAGAATAGAATCGCAGGCCTGGCAGGATGATCACCATAATAACGGGTAATATGTGGGTGATGTTAATTTTCAATTTTCTAGCGTGAAGGGGTGATGAATGAACGCCCTAATATACAATCTGGCAAAAGTAAGCGCTTGTTAGGATTTTCGGGTTTGGGCCCGAAAGGAAATTTCCGAACAAGCGCTACCCTAGCGCGTCCATCCTGATTAATGTTCCTTTTTGTCCAGGGACCAAGTTACCTCTTTACTCATCCAGCCATTGCCTACAGTAATCACCAGTTGGTCGCCCTCTTTCTGCAATATTGCATCCATCCATTCTCCTTTTTTTGCAGCAAATAATTTCCCCTTCCATGCTCCCTCTACTTGCTTGATCTCTTTGAGCAGCAGTTTCCCCAGGGGGGCGTCAGCATGGTCTGAAGAAAGGATTTTGCCTTCGAAGCCTTGTTCCCCTTCGGCTATTTCAATCTTGGTGTTGTCTTTTCCGGTATTCCAGATGCCTGCGGGAGAGGACTGGGCATGCGCGAACAAACTGGCCATGATCAGGCAGCAGGTGAATATAATTTTCATGTTAGGGTATTGTTAGCGTGGGACAAAAAGAAATCGCGGACAGCGCTCAAGCTTTCGCGAGCGAAGTCGCTGCTGGTTATCAGGAGTGGTAGGGCATCAAATCCGGCCCTGCCCCTATTGGGATGATTCAGTTGGCCGGTAGAAAATCTTCGAAAAATCATGGTTCATTTGTTTAAAATTCTGATACAAACGAACCATAATTTCCGGTGGCTTTAGGGGAGAATCAAAATGGAATGAACAAAACAAGGGGTGTATTGAACATAGGGAAAGGCTAGGGTCCCAAGGAGGCAATCGGAAGGGTGCAGTTAAAAGCTAAAAACTCCTTCAAAAAAGGCGGTACTGGTCTGATCCCCATGGCTGACGCTGAGGATTTTAAAACTGTCGCCTTTGACGAGAGACAGGAAGTTAGCAGCCTCGAAAGCCGTTTTTTCCCCGGGCAAAAGGTCTACTGATTCTCCCATCTTTCGTGAAAGAGGTGCCATGTCGGCCAGATAGTATAGCGGGAGTTGCTTATCAGGCACCGCTCTTTTTACATAATAATCCATTTCAACCATGCCTACCACCTTACCAGATGAAGCTAGCTTTTTCACAGCTAGAACTCGGACAACACTCCCCTCTTTGAGCGAGGTTGGCACATAAAAACCCACCTGGATCAGATGCCCATTTCTCTCCACCGGATGGTCCGTTTTCAGCACAAAAACCTCATACTCCCGTTTCTCCAACAAGGCATCCACATCGACTTCCACCTCAGGGGTGAACATGTCCCAGGGGTTTTCTGATTCTTTGGAGGGAGCTTCGGCTGTTTTAGCCGGGGGATCCTCTCCCAACAATTTATCATACAGGCTTTTGCTGGGCGTGGAAGCGGCAGTTGGTGAACTGGGTTGCTGATCCGATACCTTGCCCACGTATGACAAGCTGATTTTACCGCTTTCCCCGCTGGCGAGCGGATATTGCAAAACCAGATCATCGGTCAAGGCTCCGTTGAAGACAAAGGCGAAAGACTGGGTCTTTTTCAGGGCCAGATTATCCAGGAGGCTCGGCAAACCCGGTTTGCCTTTTGACACCACTGTCCCTTTTTTCAGCAAAGGATAGTCGATTCTGGCGTTCTCCCCTTGAAATGGAGTCTGGATGGAAAAATCCTGGGTCATGCTTCCCTCTACCTGGGAAGGATTTGAGGAGGATACGAAAACCAGGCTAAGGGATAAGACCTGCCCTTTCGAGAATTCACTGGGGATTACCACTTCCAGATATTTTGAGGGCGAAGTACCCATGCCCTTGATAAGGGTTGAGCGATACAGCTGAGCCGATTGGGCTTGCAGCATGGAAGAAGATAGCAGCGCTAAACAACAGCAAGCCCAAAGCCCTGCAATTGGGGTACGAACCCGAATAACTTTTTTCATGTGAATATTAAAACGCTTAATGGAGATGAGTCCTTGGAGGCTGGAAAAAATTCAATGGCGTGTGACGAGGAGAGATCAATGAGGTGAAAAGCTCAATAAGAAGGCCGAAGAATGAGGAGGATAGCTAACAATAAGGAAGGAAGAATACTTTGTTTTCACACCAGAATGTTTAGGTAGCACAATATATGGGAACAATTTCTTCCTAAAGGTAAGAATTTTTCCCTACTGCCGAACCCTCTCCGGTTCTACCCATCAACGCGCCCTATTTTACATTGCACACTAGATTTAGGGAACTTGATAAATCCTATGAAGTCCTTTCGCCAAAATGAAAGCATGCCTATCGCGAAACCCTCACACTTTTCCATGAATAGCCTCATCTCTTGTTTATTATTTATTTGGCTATTCTCGGGATGCTGGCCCAAGCTAACTTACAGCCCTGATAGCGGTCAAAACATATATTGGTCAGGCATCTCTACCCATCAAAAGCAGGGCACCCATATACTTTGCCAAGCCAGATATTGTCCTTGTTTTAAAGATGCGGAGAGAATGGAACTGATGTATTATTTTAAGGATCAGACCAATTTTACAAAAGTATATATTCAACGCCTACTCACCCTTGATTTGAACCGATCATGTGTTGGCGTTTATTTGATGGAGCCAAGAACAAGGGTCAGACTAAGTGGTGTTTGGATGACCCCCTTGCTCAAATTTGAGGACAAGATTGAAATCCGGCCAAATAATGAAGAAAGTGCCCAGGCTATTTGGGATGCTTTTTTCGAACGTTATGGTCATGCTATTTCCAAAGAGGAAGAAATCGTGATGAGGCATTACTTTTTAACCAGCGTCAACACCCATTCAAGAGATTATCCCTTCGAGTTGCTGAGCCAAGGCATCCGTAAACCCTGAGCATTGATTTAAGTTACTTAGCATCGACATTTTCAACATGGGCCAAAATAAGCTCGTCTCGTTTCTGATAGGATTGCTGACTACCGGGATGATCATTTTCGGTATAGCCGGGATATATTTTTTCGGAACCTTTGATTTGGCAGGAGGTGAAAGCTTTCAAAAAGTAACCTTTCAAAATCGAATGCTCTTTGCCATTTCCCTGTTCCTGATCAGCATCACCTCATGGATGAGTTGGCGATGTGTTAAGGGCGAAAGAAAATCCCTGGGCCTGGGTATCAGCATTTGGCCATTGGTCATCTGCTTATGGTGGGGTGCGCAGTATTCTGCAAGATTCCCTGCCCCAAAACCTTTGGATGCTACCATTTGGAAGCAGCAGCCATGGAAGCCGCTGGGAATGGCCATCCAGTTGTTAGAAAGCCAGGAACTAATTGGCATGAACAGGAATGAAGTGAAGCACCTCTTGGGAGAAGGATTTGAGAACAGCTATGACTATTCCCTTTCTGATCGGGGGTACGTTTCTTTTCATATAGAAAAAGAGTGGACCCTCACCATCTTATTCCAACATAAGGTGGTAACTCAAACCTCTCTTAGACGCCCCAGGATGATGACTTAGACTTTATTTTGGCATGAAACAGGTAAAATGGCTGATGCTCTGGGTGTGCTTAAACGCCTGCCAACCCAATTCCTTACCAATCCACAGCTCAATTAATCCTTTGTCTATTCCCAAGGGAGACGAATGCGAAGTAGCTCTTTCAGCTTCCTATCACCGCTTTGGCTATCAGGTTTCCCCATATTATACCTTCACTTCGGTGAAGGCCTTTGACCTGAATGCTGATGGTGTTCAGGATTCCCTGGCCATCTTAAGTCCCATAGACCTTTTGCCCGAATACTTTTCCTGCCGGAATCAGCTGAAGAATCCGATAGGTAATCGCCTATTATTGATCAACTTGATGAACCGGCAGGGAAAAGTAGATCAGGCGTTTTACTATGATCAGGTTATTTCCAATGAACCCTCTTCTCTTATCCATCCTGGAGAAGAGGCCTTGCAGTTTACCGCACAAACAGGAGGGTTTATCCTCCACCAAGCTTATGGACAAGGCTGTTACGCCAAATATGGTGTTCACATAAGGTATCATGCTCCAGCTGAAGATTTTGTGGTAGATAGCTTGCTCTTCCGTACTTTTTGCCCAGGGGATGGCCTTCCAGAAAAAGTGGAATCCTATCCAATGGGTAAAGACATTTATTTTCTCCATATGTATCATCGGGAAAATCTGAAAGCATTCAAACAAGTACACGGGATCATACCATGAGGCATCCTTCGGTGTTTCAGGTAAAAGGGAGGAAAGCATCTGGTATAGGAGGGGACAATCTGTCCCCTCCCGGCTGTGTCAAGTCCGTACCAGAGCCTTCTTAGGGCATGCATTAAATCACTGCCTGTACCCCCTTGGCGAAGCTCCACTTTTGGGCGTAGTCATAATTGATCGACCAGGTCATAATGCCTCCGTATTGGGGGTAAGTCATGACTTTTTTCCCTGAAAAACCGGGATAGGCCTGGGTGATATCCTGGATAATCTCTACAGGATTAGATAAACCCGTACCAGCTTTAGCATTAGCCGGCTCACCGACTAGAATTTTAGTGCCCTTGGGGACAATCTCGGTCAAGGGCCCAAAGCTGGCAGAAATAAAGCCCACATCCGTATCCTCTTTCCCATCAAATTTGGCACCTCCAAACTGGTTGTAATTTTGCACGTTCAAGGCGGTGAAGTTCGCCTTGCTTAACAGCTCTGAGGTGAAAATGGTGGTAGGGGCCAGAGTAGCGGGTCCACCATAACCCCCACCAATTTGGGGGGCCGCAGTAATAAACAGGCTAGCGTCCAACTGTTGAATAGCCTCGATATAGGATATGACGTAGGCCGCCTCTACCGGAATACTTTCCAAATCAAGGTCTATTCCATTGAAGCCGTATTGATGGCAGAAATTAACCGTATTTGCAGCTGCCTGCTGAGGGTTAGTTCCAGGGGTGAATGTATTGTTCTGCCCCCCAAAAGAGATCAGGGCATAGCCCCCTACTTGATGAATCTGCGTCAATTGGGTGGCCAGATCTTGCGCTGTGATGGCAGAAGGCAGGGAAAGCTTGTTCGTTTTATCTATGGTACCAAAGGCATAGTTGAACACCCGGTATTTTTCCACAATGGCGCCAGTGATCATGGCGTTGCTCACATTGGGATTGGAAGGATCAGTTGAACCATAAGCTTCCACATAGCCCACCAAAGCTTTTTCAGGCCAGCTACGACTGCTGGCAGGTGCTCCAAGGGAAGTTCCAGCCAGCAGGGTACCTGCTTGAAGTGCTCCTACCAGTTCTCGGTCGGTCAAGGTAAGTCCTGCTTCTTGCAGCTGAACCAACACCCAGAATTGAAGCCCCATAAATTTCAGTTCCATCTCGTGCACTTCCCAGAAGGCCAGAAAGGCCGCTCTTTCGTTCTCTCCAAGATTCTCCAGGTTGTAATGCTGAAAAAAGCCGTCTCTGAAAAAAACCTTAGCGTTCCTGATCCCCCCCGTATCGGAAAAATTCAGCGAAATATGGTAGCTATGGAATTCTCCATTTCCAGCGTCCGTAGGGGACACCGTAAAATGGGTATTATGTTCATCAGTGAGTTCGGGACGACGGTAATAGGAATAAGCAGGGTTAGCAATGGCGTTGGTCGTACGATAGGTCCCATCGAAGCCAGGGATATCCTGTATGGTGATCGCATCTCGTAAATCTCGGCAAAGCATAAAAATGGTGATTATAGACCTGCTAAGATGCAAGCCTGGTTAAAAAAAAAGGGCTGTGCCAGCTTAGGCCCAGACAATGGTGAATAATTCCATGATGTTCACAGAGCGGGTTTCAAGGCCTTCATCCTCCACTTCCGTTTCGGAAGTCTTGGCGGCATTGATGACAGTGATGGGCGCTTTATCTCCGCCCAACGCACCCGGTTGGAGGGCAAAGTTTAGCCCGTGGTCATGCTTGAGAAATACATCTCCTTCAAAGGTTCCTACCTTATCTCCTATGACCTCCCCATCCCGGGGAAAGGTCCGTTCCTCAGCATCAGGATCTACCCCGGCTCCGTGATCCCAGGCCCGGCTGAAATATCCCCGCATGTCTATCAGCAGAGAATAGCCGTTGGGGCCCGTGCCAAAGCGGTGGTTGATGACAGTATTTAGGCGGGTAGTATTAGGATAGGGTTCGCTACAGAGTTCGATGGGCGCATTACACAAAGAAAGCTCCTCTGCCGGGGGCGTCTCGGTAGCGACATATTGGTGGCGCTGCCCTATAATGCCTTTGACGATACAGGCCAGGTTCTCCAAGGCGATGTTACCCACGTTTGCGAATGCCTGGCTGATTTTAATGTTGGAAAAAGCCACTGAAGAGCTAATGATGATATAGACAGACTGGGCTTCCTCATTTACCTGCAGGCTCACCACTACCTCTGTCTCTCCTGCTTCTTTCACGGTCCGCGTGCTGGTATCTATCCCGTCGGTCAGGCTGACCATGACCGATCCGGCAGAATTGACCAGGCAGACTTTAGCTGTGATGGTTTTTCCAAGGAGTTGTTGCTGCCAGCGGGGGAATTCATGGATGGCCTGCTTGAACATCATTTCCTCCTCACCACTACTTTTGATGATCTCAATCTGCTGGGTTTCCGGATTGAAGCTAAAGCGCCCGTCCGGGCCAGGGTCTTCGTACTGCCAACCATCCGGGATCCCATAGTCCATGGTCGGTTGATTGGGCATTTGGTTGCTGAAGTACCTGAAATCATGGTTGTAGACCAGGTTTCTTTGTTGCAAGGCATAGAGATAATCCTCCAGGGTTGAAGGGATCTCTTTTTCTCCGATCTTGAGCATAATTTGGTTGGGGTTAAAAATAGGGCCCCTAAGATGGTAGCCCTATTTTCATGTACATGGTGAATGGGAAAGAAACTAGCTTACCCCTGGTTGATCAGGAACTTACCGGTAGTGGTGTCATAGGAAGTTTGGATGGTGTCAACCCCACCGCCAAACTTGAGCTCAGTCATCGGGGAAGCCACGGTCGTAACGATGGTATTGCTCTCAATTCGTGATTGCAACCACACATAGACCGTGGTAAAGGGAGTCATGATAGCCGTGCTGGCCTCCAGGACGGGGGCGGCAGAAAGGGCGTTACCCAGGATGTCCACCCCATTTACCGTGGCATTTTGGTAAAGACCTACGGTCATGTAGGGGTTCACCTGATACTTATTTTGCAGGGCAAAGGCATCAGGGGCCCCACCTTCTGCCGGGCCGGAAATCACGCCTGAAGGCAGGAGGGTATAAAGTTTATCCGGAGCGGCTCCCACCGGCACACTAGACAACTGTTCCAGCCTCGCACCAGAAGCGGCAGAAGTAGTGGATACATAAATCCCGTACTGCTCCTCCCAGGTCAGGCTATTGGATTGCAGGGGTTTAAAGACCTGCCAGGCGACGTTGGCCTCTGAGTCCTCCGTGGGTTTGGCCACAATCACATTGGAATTGGTGGCGTAGATGGCTTCCAATTGAGCATCAGTGAAGGAGATTCTCAAATCGTACTTAATCATGATTTTTTCAATGGTTAAATCTTTCTACCTACTCTATTCAGGCTTTTCGGTATGCGCCCATAACCCGAGGCCGTTCTATTTGCAGCGCGAACAATTTTTCCCTCTGGTTATTTTTTCTTCAGAAACAAATAATCCAAAGGAAGAGGCGAATGGAAAAAAGATGAGTGGAAGTCAGATACCATTGAGCGAAAGGGAGGAATAGCTGAGTAAAGGAAATAAGGGGAGCATGGAAAAAGCTCCAACCCAACCAGGTAACAAGAAAAACCCCTGGGCTCCGGCTGCCAGGCAGGTCCGGTCCCAGGGGACAAAATCATGAAAACAATCCGTTTATGCTTTCAAGGATGGGCTAGTCTTCATCAGCATCAATGTAGTTGAGAATGGTCGTACCAGCTCGTTGCGGTTGGGTTAGGCCGCCTTCTTCCTCAGCCTCTGGATAAATCAACACAGAAACCACGATCTTGCTGATGTTCTCTCCAATTTGGTTCAGGGTAGGCAAGGTCATTTCACCAGACATCTGGCCTGCTCCGGGCTCGGTCAGGTAAACCACATTTAATTCCAGGAATGCGGTACCTCCTGAAATGACCAGATTGGGACTGGTAATATGATGGTTTTCAGCTACGGGGACGATGTAATACAACTTAAAAACCTCCACCTGATCCTCCGTGGTCTTGAGTAAATGGCAATAAGGGGTGTTTAAGAGCAGGGAGCTTACTTTAGGGCTAATTACAGCACTCATAAATTGATTTAATACGACTAATAATTCTATAAAAAAGGGCCTTCACAGGTTCTTTGCTAAA
>JBCBGC010000010.1:0-89878 GCA_038527215.1 Bacteroidota bacterium | reverse complement strand
TTAAAGAGGGAAACGGATCACAAACTGCTTCTGGAAAGGAATTTCTATTTCACGGTGACCAAATATACGGTTTTTCGGGCCTAAAATTTCAACAAATAAGAATGATTTTCATTTGACGGGCCAGTTGTTTCATGTTAGAATTAGGAAAAAGTTAACCCTATGCAAGAGTTTCTTACCATCCAGGACAACCGGCTGAGCCGGACTTTTCTTCCCAAAGATTTTGATATCTCAGACTGGGAGACCCTGGAACCTTATTTTAAGGCCTTACTAGAAACTGATATTACTTCTCCGGAGTCTTTGCAGGAGTTTCTCAAAAAACGGAATGAGCTGGACGCGCTGGTTTCGGAGGACTATGCCTGGAGATATATCCGAAAAACCAGGGACACCCAGAACGAAGCCTACAAAAAATCCTTTCTGTATTTTCTCCAGGAAATCATCCCCCATCTCTCTACCTACCGGGATCAGCTCAATCGAAAAATTGCGGCCACGCCCTACCTGGATCAGTTGGAGGACGAGCCTTATCTTACCTATGTAAGAGGGCTAAAACGGCAAATTGAGTTATTTCGGGAAGAGAATGTAGCCCTCTCGGTAGAAGAAGAATCTACCTCTCAGCAGCATGGTGCCACCTTAGGAGCCATGACAGTAGAGATTGGGGAACAAACCCTGACCATACAGGAAGCAGGTAAAATCCTGGAGTCCCGGGATCGGGCTAGGCGGCAGGAAGTCTGGGAAAAAATCGCCCAACGGAGAGCCCAGGACTATGAAAAACTACAGGACCTATTTGATAAACTCATCTCCTTACGGCATCAGATGGCGGGGAACGCTGGATATAGCTCCTACACCCGCTATAAGTTTGATGCCATGGGCCGCTTTGATTATAGCCTGGAGGACACCTATGCTTTTCACGATGCCGTGGAGAAAGTGGTAAAGCCTGTCTACGAATCCATATTAGAAGAAAGAAGGATCAAACTGGGCTTGGAAAAACTACGCCCCTGGGACTTGCAGGTAGATGTCCTGGGAGATGAGCCACTGGTGCCTTTTGACCGGGAAAAACCCGAACAACTCCTGGCGCGCTCTGTCCAGTCGCTGGCTGCGCTCAAACCTGAGTTGGGAGAGATGCTCAAGATCATGGACCAAAAGGGATTCCTCGATCTGGAAACCCGGATCGGCAAGCAGCCTGGCGGCTATAACTACCCGCTAATGGAAACAGGAATTCCTTTCATTTTCATGAATGCGGCGGGCACACAGAATGATGTCATCACTATGTTGCACGAGAGTGGGCATGCGGTGCATTCTTTTGTCACCCGGTTTATTTCTCTGAACGCTCTGAAACAAACGCCTTCCGAGGTGGCCGAGCTGGCTTCCATGACCATGGAATTGCTATGCCTGGATCAGTATAAAGAGTTCTATCCCAATCACGACGATCTCATCCGGGCCCAAAAAGGTCAATTGATCCGTTGTATCACCATCTTCCCCTGGATTGCGGCGGTGGATGCCTTCCAGCAGTGGGCCTATGACCACCCCAATCATACACACGGGGAGAGAAATGGGCAGTGGAAAGCCTTATTTACCCGCTTCCACGGAGACGCCGTGGATTGGAGCGGATATGAGGATTCTATGCTCAATATGTGGGTCAAGCAAGGCCATATCTTTGATGTGCCTTTTTACTATATTGAATATGCCATTGCTCAGCTGGGAGCCCTGGCGATCTGGAGAAACTATAAGCAGGATCCGGAAAAAGGCATGAATGAATATCTGGAGGCCCTCAAACTTGGCTATACCAAACCGATCCCCCAAATCTACGAGGCGGCCGGTATCAAGTTTGACTTCTCAGCCGCCTACATGAAAGAGTGCGTAGATTTTTGCCTGGAACAATATCACCTGCTCACAGAACCCAGCATGACGGCATAGATTCAGATGAAATTTCAGCGTAGTCGCAGATGGTTAGCCGCAGGAAATCTCCTCCTGATGGCTGGTTTGATGGTATCCCTGATGATTTGGCCCTCAGAAACAGGCCTTTTGAGCCTGGAAGGACTTCCCTCTGCTGCCGTAGTGGGACTTTTCTTAGGGATTTACTGGCTTATCTCGCTTCCGATAGATTTTCTGGGGGGTTACCGCCTACCCGCTTTACATGGGAAAACTGTCGAAAGCCCCGGACAGTGGTTTAAGCGTTGGCTGAGAGCCTCTTTGGTTCATCTTTTGCTGCTGTGGGTACAAGGCATGTTGCTGTGGGAAATGGGCGCCTGGTTGGGGCTGGCTGGCGTGATCGGTGGCTTAATTCTGATCATGCTGCTATTGCTAAGTTTACAGCTATGGATTGGTAGGGCGCTCAATGGTTGGACGGTCCAGCCAGAAAATGACCGGGGGCGGCTGGTGATGTATGTCACTAACCAAAACCAGGCCTTCACGGGCGGCATCGCTGGCTTACCGGGCAATGAAGTGATCGTTCTCCCCCAATATTGGAAAACGCGCTTTTCGGAGAAGGTCATGAAGATGATCCTGGCCAGACGGCAGGGAGCGATCGTCACCGCCAGCCATGGACGGGGAGCGGCCCTCGCTTTTCTTACGCAACTCATCTGTTTTGGACTGGCGGCCTGGTTGGGAGGGATGCATGAACCCAATGCCAGCCATTTTCTCCAGACCATCGGCCTTTACAGCTTATTCAACCTGCTACCGATGCTTTTTTTGCTGCCGGGAATGAGTCGAAAGGCTACCCTGGAAGTCGATCGCTGGACTTTTTACAAAAATGCCGATGCAGACTTGCTGCGGGAGGCATTTAAGCAAACTTCCCGCCTGCAGGACCTGGAACAAGCCTTTCAACCCGCCTGGTTGGGCTTTTTTCATCCTACTCCTACCCTTCCCGACCGGCAGGCGGCTATGCAGACCCAAAAACCGCAAAAAGGCAGTTGGTTCGTGCTGGCTTACAGCCAGTACCTATCCTGGGCGGGGCTCAATCTCCTGGGACGATCCTGGTCAGCCCAGATCGGTCGTCCGGAATTATGGGCCTTCCTACCGGGGGATTAATCCTTCAAGCGTAGCTAGTCAAAATGAAACAGGCATGAACCGGGGTTCACACCTGTCATGTAGTGCAGTAGTTTGGTCTTATATTTCTTCGTTACGCTACCGCTTGATGCCTGCCTTTCAAGCTATCAAGGGCAGTAATTGTTTGAAGAGAAGGCTCCGAACCCACCAGGACGCCACTTACCGGCAGGAGGAATTCGAGTTATTTCAAGTTAATCAAATGAACCCTCTTTCCAAAGGGAGAAATCTCTGTTGGAACAGAGATTGAATGAAAAAAAATTGCCCCGGCAGTATGCTGTCGGGGCAATTTTTTTAGGGGCGGTTAAGCCTTTAAAAAGGTGTGGAAGGTGTCTCCTCGTAAGCCGAGACGGAGGGTTTCCAACGGAATCGCCTCGTTTGGTGCAATATTTCCCAGGTTGACATTGGTTCCGATCAGTTTGATGAACCATACCTGCTGAGATTTTTGGGGTGCTTCCCAGATGATTTTCTCAGGAGGGATAGCCTGCATGATCTCTTCGATCAAGTCGCTCCGTACCTTACCATCTCCCCGGAACATGCCTACGGTCCCACTTTCACGAGCTTCGGCAATCACTTTCCAGGAACCAGCTTCAAGTTCCTGTTGCATCATTTGAATCCACTTGGAAGGGGGAAGCACTACGTCAGGATTTTTACTTCCTACTTCAGACAAGACGGTAAAGTCTTTAGATAAATCCCGGATGAGGGCACATTTATCCTCGGAGGAAATGTCAATGGACCCATCAGAGACCTCCACATGGGTGATTTTGTACTTGTCCAATACCCGCTTGTAGTCTTCGATCTGACCGCGGATATAAAAAGCTTCCAACATAGTCCCACCCAGGTAGGTAGGAATCCCTGCCTGCCGGTAAACAGCCAGTTTGCTTTCCAGGTTTTGGGTAACGGCGGAGGTAGCCCATCCCAACTTGATCACATCTATGTGTGGAGCCGCCACACTCACAAGGTCCTCAGCCTGACGCACACTCAAGCCTTTGTCCATAATCATGCTCAGGCCTTCCAGGCGGGGCTTGGTGCTCCGCTCAGGAATCTGGTTAAGAGGATAATTGATCATACAATTTCAAATAATCGAATAAAAAAATTCAGCCGCCAAACTACAAGCTTGACGGCTGAATTCAAAAAGTCTTATATGGAAGCCTTTATTTCACGCGATACCAGTACTGGGTTCTTCCCAGCAGTGATACGCCAAGGTAGCCTCGAACCTTGAGCTTGTCCGGCTCTACCAGTTCGATATAGCAGCTATATACGCTCCCGTTTTTGGGGTCCAGGATGTCTCCATCTTCCCATTCTTCGTTACTTTCTTTTTCCAATCCGGTCAGGATTTCCATTCCCAGCACCTTTTTGTTGTAGCGCGGATCATCATCATCACACTCATCACATACTGGATCTGGATCTTCGTCAGGTTTCCTAAAAAGCTGCACCACTTTTCCGTGCACTTTTTCGCCTACCATATAAAGTTCCACAATGGACTTAACATCACCCGTTTCGTCATCAATCGTCTTCCATTTCCCCAGTACAGACTGTGCCTGGAGGTCAGACATGGCCACAAAGCCCAAAAACAGGGCAAAACAAGCCGAAATAAGCAGAGATTTTTTAACCTTATTTTTCATAGTCATTTTTAATATCATCTTTAAAGACTTCGGAATATTGAATAAGTAACAGATTTTTTATCATTTTCTGAAGAGAGATACAAATCTCGTACTTTTGTATAACGAATAAGCTGGATTAAATTTCAACCAAATGCGGAGATTTTGGTTTTTTTTAGTTTTGTTTCTGGTACTATTTATCAGCAGAGACTGGATTTTCGGTTCTGAAGCTACCTCCTCAGCCCAGATTTCTCCGCCTTCCCAAGAAATCCCCTCCCCTATTCCCAAGATTTTAGCCGTGGCCAAAAGTCTGGAAGGAGCACCTTATAAAGCTGCCGGAGAAAATCCCGAAGGCTTTGATTGTTCGGGTTTTGTCGGCTATGTGTTTAAACAAGAAGGGCTCAAACTGCCCCGCAACAGTCAGTCCCTCATGACCTGGAAGCCGCATCTGGATTCTGCAGCTATTCAGCCGGGGGATTTGCTTTACTTTACCGGCAGTGATGCTTCCAGTAGCCGGGCTGGGCATGTAGCCCTGGTTGTCTCCCACAGCCAGGATAAACTGGAAATGATCCATGCGACCAATCGTGGCGTGGTAATTGATAACCTCAAGACAATGCCTTACTATCTGAAAAGGTACCTCGGCGCCAACCGGCCCTGGCAACCATGAAAGAAGTAAGAACAATTGTCCTGCAACTTCGGTTGTTTTGTCTTGAAGGCTTTCTTAATTTTAGCCCACTCAAAAAGATACTGTTCTTCGTCCGGATATCCTGGGGTGCCGGACAGACATAAAAAATCCTGCGTAGATACCGATCTGTTTTTGAACCAACACTACTCCAATTGGTGAATAGCTCGGAGGGTCAAGGGCGGGCCTCAATTCCTTCGGGAATTCTTTCCTCGGAAAGACAGGAGGATTACCGAAACCAACCGGCGTCTCCATACATGTTTTTATGGGGGTTTCAAAAACTCCTGGTATTTATGCAGGCCTTTTTTTATTTACACCTCTCCTAACCCCTTTCTTTTCCTTACGTAATATCCAACATATGCAAGAGTTGGAAGTCAAAATACTGGAAGTCAACCGTCCTCAAGTAGAGGAGCGATTGGCGGCCCTCGGAGCAACCAAAAGCTTTGATGGAGAAATGCTGGCTATATTCTTCGATTGGGAAGATGGCAAAATCGGTCAGGCAGGAGAAGTATTTCGTCTAAGAAGAGAGGGAGAGAACGCTGTTCTTACCTACAAAAGGCCTATTTCCAAAGAAGGGGCCAAAATCATGGAAGAATACGAAACCGAGATCAATGATCTGGTGCAGATGCGAGCCATCCTGGATATACTAGGGCTGAAAGTGGTAAAAAAAACCAGAAAGTTCCGCACCCAGTACGAATTAGGAGATACCCACGTATTATTCGACCACTACCAGGACGAAATGGCCCAGATTCCGGTATTCCTGGAGATAGAAGCCCCCAATATGGAGCGACTATACGAAACCGTAGAATCCCTGGGGTTTAAGGTTTCTGATTGTAAAAGCTGGCACACAGGCGACTTGATCAGGCATTATGGATTAGTGGTATGATAAAAACATGGAGGGTTTGGTGTTGCGCGGTTTTGATGGCCATTCCTTTGGCCATTTTTGGGCAAGGAATTCCGGTCCAGGAAGTTCCCGTTCCCATTTTTGACCGTGAACTCAGCGGCCTGCAGTTTGTGTTACCGCAGCCGGCGCTCAAGATCCGGCAGGGAATCATGGCCTATTTTGCTTCGCAGGAAAAAGGACCGGCTGTATTTGAGGATATGCTCATCTTTGAGCAAATAGCCCTGCCCACCGTCAACCAATCCCAACCCACTACCCTATACTTTTTAACTGAGCAACAGCATCCTAGTCTTACCCAGCTCCGGGTGGTGGGTATGTTCGACTATCAACGCCCCCTCAACCACAGGGATTTTCCTGACCTGACCCTCAAATTGCTGTTGGAATTGGATAAGCTCACCCAACAACTTTGCGGAGACAGTCTGGATTTCGATCAGGTCTTCCAAACGACCAGCGCTGCCGACATTCTGAATCAGTATGAGCACCGCAAAACCCAGGTTTCCTATGATTATTTCATCGAGCGAAAACGCGATTGGGTAGGTGACTTTGGAGAAACCCGGGTCAAAGGTGATCCTTTTAACCAGGAAGCCGGACCAGATTTTTCTCAGGAAGATGAATTGATTTCCCTGATTGCCAGCCGCTTTGAAGCCTATACCCAAAGGAATACAGCAACGACTCCTCTCCAAACTGTGCCCAGTTTTAGCTATCTCCAATTTCAGGATTCGCTAGCTCGACAGGCCGCCTTATTACAGGCGCTACAGGCCGATATGTGGAAATTACGCGCCCAGCTAGCGGAAACCGCAGGCCAGGTAGATACCCTTTTTTATGATAGCCTGATTGCCAGAATCAGCCAACTGGAAAAACGTCCCGCCCAGAGCAAGCCGGATAACATCCCCAGTCTGCAAGACAGCTTGCAGGTCTTTGCCCAGCGTAACCAATATTGGAGGGATTACGCAGCTCGTCTGGCCTCGGAAAAATCAGAGCAGGAAATGGTCATGGCCGAACAACTGTTCCAGTTAGAGCAGGCAAAGCAGAAAAACCTGGATTTTCGCGACTCCCTCCAAGCCCTCTCGATTCGGCATCAACGCTTAAAAATGGATGCCTCGCAGTATGCAGAAACCCAGGAGAGTGGAGAAAAAATTCAGCATTCCTTGTCCTACCAGTTGGAAGCGCGGCAACTGGCCCTGTTGGAAAGCTATCGCATCCGGGACTCCCTCAAAGCAGAACTCAGTTTCTGGGACCCGGATTCAGAAGAAGCGGCCATACGCCGGAAAGTGTATCAGGCTCAGTTGGAGGATATGCTAGAGAGAATGGAAACGGTGGAACAAAGAGAATGGGAAGCCGATGTCCTGGAAAAGCGATTATCGCAACGAGAGAAATATCTGAAAGAGCTGGAAAAGCAGCCTAATGAAGAAAAATTATTACAACGGATTTCTGAACTAGAAGCGGCCCTGGCAGAGGAGAGAAAATGGCGCAAGAACGTGCAGGCCAAAGAGGCAGCTCCCCAGCCTGTGTTTTCTGGTAACATCTTGCAGGGAGGCAAAAATATTCCCGCTTACATGATCCGCCTGACGGATTCCAAGACGGAGTTAACGGAAAAAATACGGGTCTGGGCTACACTTAAAGGCTTTTCTTATACCGAAAATCCCTTACAATACACGGGGGTAACCATTACGGAACTCAGCCCACAGCCGGTAGATTTGGCCTTCTCTTTTTTGAACAGCCGGGAGCAAGGAACCACGGCAGTTGTCTGTATCCGCCTCCCAGATCAGGCTTACCTTTCTCTGGAGAAAGACCAGCTCCTCCACCAAAAAGCCATCCTCATGGTACAGCGAATCTTTCGCTGAATTCAACATTCTCCTGAATAAAAAATTAAGCAAGCATTGAATTCCCTAACAATAGTATTGCACTGGGGAAGCTTTTACCCGTATCTTTGTTTTCATCGTCCCGATTATTCACCCTTTCAGGAGTAGTCTCATGAAAGTCAACTTCCTTTCCACCGTCCTTTGTGGGGGCTTGCTTGTCTTTGCTACCCTCATAGCATCTGCTCAGGGCGACCCTATGCCCGGCAAAGAAAACGTATTGCGAGATCGTTCTGTCTTGCTCAAAGATGAGGACGCCATCATGGCGCGTACCTCTACCTTTATGCTATTTCCTAATGTCAACAAGGTCCCATTCTACCTGGACAAGAAAGCGATTGGCACGATCCGGGATTACGAAAAGGACGGCAGTATCGAAGTACTGGAAGCTGCATTGGATGCCTATATCAGCCAATTCGGCATCGAGAACTTTCGCAGGGATGTCAAAATGCTGTGGCTGGCCGGACGAGTGAAACAACTGCAAGGGGATACGGCCCGGGCTATTTTTTTCTACGACCTCGCCCAAACCCACAACCGAAACCTGCAGATTCCCCGCCTGACCTACGATTCTCTCAAAGCGCCTTACGAAAGTGAATGGCTGCCGATCGATAAATATTACGAATTGCTGGAGGTCCGTAAGCGAATTGACCCGCTTATTCCGCCGAAGAATGTACTCACCAAGATGACCAACGCCATCAACTCGGAGGATCCTGAGTACGCTCCGTATATGCATCCTTCGGATAGTATCCTCATTTTCACCTCCCGCAAGGATGGCTCTGGCATGCGCACGGCCGACTTTGTGGACCCTTTCACTTCCCTGAACGAGGACCTCTACTATGCAGAAATCGACTTTGTCAGTGGAGAATGGCGGCCTGCGGAAAAATTACCTGACACCATCAATACCCAATTCAACGAAGGCTCTGCGACCCTGGCACCAGATGGAAGAACCCTGTATTTCACACGCTGTCGAGACCTAAGAGGCTTTGGGGATTGCGATATTTATGAAGCAGTATATGATGGGGTAAGCTGGTCCAAAGTGACCAACCTGGGGAAAAATGTGAATTCCCTCTCCTGGGATTCCCAACCCAATGTAACCCCGGACGGTCAGGTGCTGTTCTTTGCCAGTAACCGAAAAGGCGGATTCGGAGGAACAGATATTTACATGACGGAAAAGGATGAAAATGGGAAATGGGGGCCCGCCCGTAACCTGGGACCCATCATCAATACGCCCCGAGAGGAAGTAACGCCTTATTTTCACCGCATCAATAATACCCTCTACTTTAGCTCCACCGGCCACCTGATGAATTTCGGGAGCTTTGACATTTTTAAAAGCCGCTGGATTCTGGACCGCTGGGAATACCCTCAAAATGTAGGTCCCCTGGTCAATACCAAGGGCAATGAATATTACTTCTCTCTGGATGGAGATGGGGAAACCATCTTTTACGCCAATGCCCGGGACCCGGAAGAGGACCACATCAAGCAAAACTTTGATCTGTACTCTTTCCCTATGCCCATGGAGGCCATGCCAGATGCGATTGCGCAACTCAAAGGCGTCTTAATTGATTCGGTCTCTGGGCACGTCCTACAAGGAACGGTCATGCTGATTGACCTGGACAATGGACGGGAAATTGCCCCGAAAAAGATCAATGAGAACGGGTACTTTGAATTCAACCTCAAGAATGATAACCGCTATCGGCTGTTTGTTCTGGGCGATAATTTCCTCACCATAGAACAGGAGTTTCAAATGAAGGGGGATACCTCCTTCCAGGTGATGACCCAAAGTTTTGAGGAAAATAAACCCATCGTCTTTGAAGCGATGGAGTTCAAGTCCGCCAGTTCGCGCTTGCTACTTTCCACTCGGCCTAAACTAGATTACATCGTCCGCTTTCTCAAGAACTACCCCATGTTCAAGTTGGAGGTAGAAGGGCATACCGATTCAGACGGAGATGAAGACGACAACCTGCTCCTTTCTCAAAGCCGGGCCAGTAGTATCAGGGCATATATTCTGAAAAAAGGAGGATTTGATGAGGATAAAGTGAGTGCGACAGGCTACGGAGAGACACGTCCTATCGTTCCTAATGATACCGAAGAGAATAAAAGCAAAAACCGCAGGGTTGAGTTTAAGTTGGTTCTCGATGAGTTATATGATGGAGACCTTTGGTTACCCACCGAAAAAGAACTCTTCTTTGATGACAGCCTGGATGAAGGGTATGACGAGAATGAAACAATAGATGATGGCTTTGAGATGACGGATGCGGAGAAAAAGGACTGGGAAGAAGAGATTGAAATGGACGATGAACTGCTGGATTTGGAAGCAGAACTCGAAGCGGATATCCTGCTGAAGTCAGTGGAAAAAACGACCAAAAAGCCTGCTCCCAAGAAAAAAGGAGGCGGTGGAAAATAACCATCATTTTTCCTTTAGGTAGAAAACCTTTACTATTGAATCACAAATTGCCGCTAACCTATATTTGCCCTTTATGTTCCTACGCAGATTTAATTGCTGATGATACCCACATTTGAAAAGGCTTTACCCCTCCCAGCGGCACTGGTTGAAGCCCTCAAAAAGACCGAACAAAATCCTCGATACCATGCTGAAGGCAATGTGTATAACCACATCCTGCTGGTGTTAAAGCAAATAGAGGAGTATCTCGACAGATTTGACCTGACCGAAGAAGAAAGAATCGTCCTTTATTGGACAGGCTTACTGCATGACATCGGCAAAGCCACAGCGACCAAGTGGCAAAATGGGCGGTGGAAAGCGCATGGGCATGAGATTGCAGGGATTGCTCCCGCCCGGGAAATTCTCCTCAACCAACCCGAAATCACCTCCCAGCAAAGAAAAAAAATCCTGGACCTTGTGCGCTGGCACAGTGTCCCCAGAAAGTGGATGGCTCGCCAGGCCTCGCTGGAAGAATATATCCTGCTCCATACCCGAACCGACCTCCGCTTGCTGGGAATCTTTGGCTGGTTTGACATGGCGGGCAGAATTTGTGATCGAAAAGCAGAGAATATGCATCTGCTGGATACCTTCAACCAGGAAATTGTGCCTGAGGTAATCCGCCAGGTTGGCTCTTTTGATACCTTACAAAAGGCTTATCAACAAGCTGATTATCAACGTAAAAATACCCTTTGGTCTGCCTATAACTGGAAAAACGTAAGGCTGCTGAAAAAACTACTGCAGGCACCCGCTCCTGCCCAGCCGGTACGAAGCCATTGGTTTTGTGTGGTTCCCATAGGATTACCCAACGAAAAGCTCCAACAATACCTGGAACAATACTTTCCCCAACATCCGCGCTTTCAGCTCAGCGGCAAGCCCTATGCAGAGGCAGATCACACCGCCCGCCAAAGCATGGAACGCAGCATGCGCAATTTTATCTCGGTCTATGCCGAATCCAGCCGGAGTATCTTGATCGAAGGACCATTCTGGAAAAAAGAATTGAGAGAGATCATGACCCAGGCGGTGCGTCATCAGGGCGGCCAGTTACACTTCCTCTATTTAGAGCAAGGTTCAGAGACATCGGACGATCACCGCAACTTGCAGAAGTACTTGCAACTCCCCCACCCTTGGGAAGCTCACAAATTGGAAATTCAGGAATTGAGGTAAGGACACGCAGCCGCAAAGCTGCTGGGAATAGGAAGGAAAGCCTTAGTTTACCGCCTCAAGGGAAAATTCAAACTGCTCAATCACCGGGTTGGAGAGGAGCTTGCGACAGGCTTCTTCCACGGTAGCCTGAGCACCTGCCTGGTCAGCCGCCTCAACCTCCAGTTCGATGCGTTTACCAATGCGCACCTGACCGACCTGCTCATATCCCAGTTTGTGTAGTCCTTGCAAGGTGGCTTTTCCTTGTGGATCGAGGATTTCTTCGCGGGGCATGATCTGGATGGTGGCTTTATACTTCACGATATTTCTTGCTTAAAGATGGCCGAAAATTAGGCAGTAACTTTTTCTCTTTGGTTAGCGACCAGGGAGAGCAGAAAGTACAGCAAAATTAAAAAAGGAATAGCTGCAAAGCGAAAAAGCGGCAGAATAATTAGCGTGGAGACAATCAGGGTGTAGCGAAATTCATTCCCCTTCCAGCCAAAATCTTTGAATTTCAGCGCGATGAGCTTGATATCTGCTACCAACAAATAACTGGAAAGCAGAGAAAGCCCCACCAGCACCCAGGGCTCTCGCAAAGGAACGGCCAACCAGTGATCCGGTTGAAACCTCAAGATCAGCCAATAAGCAAAGATCAGGATAGTGTTTGCAGGGGTGGGCAGGCCAAAGAAGGCATCAGATTGTCTTTCGTCCAGGTTAAACCGGGCTAAGCGTACAGCAGAGAACACCGGTACCAATAGCGCCAGCAAGAACAGATATCCCTGGTCTTCCTGCCAGAATTCACCCGGTAAAAAATCGTAGCCTTGGGCCTCTCGAATCAATAATGCCATGATAAAACCCGGTACCACCCCAAAGGTTACCATATCCGCCAGGGAGTCTAGCTCTTTCCCAATATTGGAGGTAACCCCCAACATGCGGGCGACAAAGCCATCTAAGAAATCCATCAATAGGGCAAATACCACCAGAAAAGTAGCCGGCTCCACCTCCCCTAGCCCGATACACATTAAGGCCAGACATCCACAAAATAAATTAGTGGCAGTGAGTGAATTAGGAATGGCGGCTTTATTCATGGGAGTAGGGTTGAGTATGGGTCAGGGTGAAGTACAGTTTAAAAATGCGAGAATCCCGGCATTTTATCCTGATTTGAGCAGATTTTTCTCAGATTTTGCAGGAAATCATTGATAAACACCCGTGCGCTCAATGTATTCATAGACCGCATCAGGTACCAAATAGCGGATGGATTTGTCGGTTTTGAGGGATTCGCGAATATAGGTAGCGGAAATGTTCAACAAAGGCGCTTCAAAAAAATGGACATTGGGATGCTCATCATATTGACTGGGCCCGCCAGTCCCCCGTGGATAGACGTAGATCGGATAGTATTTCACCAGGGCCTCCACATTTTTCCATTTATGCAGATGTTGCAGGTTATCCTGCCCCATGATGAGCGAAAAGCGATCCTTTCGATATTTATCCGCCAGATGGGTCAGGGTATCTATGGTATAGGAGGGTTTCGGTAAAAAAAATTCCACATTGGAAGCCCGTAAATCCAGGCGGTCGCCAATAGCCGCCTCCACCATTTTTAAACGATCATATTCGGAAAGGAGGTTCTTTTTCTTTTTAAAAGGATTCTGGGGACTGACCACAAACCACACCTTGTCTACCCCCGTCTCGTTCAGGGCCGTTTGGGCGAGAATAAGGTGGCCAATGTGAATGGGATTAAAAGAGCCGAAAAATAAACCGATGTGCATAGGATGTTCTGCTGGATATTTGCTCTAAAATACAATAAGTACGCTTCCTAAGCTCCCTAAGCTTCCTAGCCTTCCGTATACACCCTTACCCAATGTTTCAGTTCCTGCACGGCGGTTTCCAGGTTATCATTGACAATGATATGATCAAACTGAGGGGCAAAAGCTAATTCATATTCTGCCTTGGCCAGGCGCTTTTCCATTTCCTCCGGACTGTCAGCCCCTCGTTCTTTTAATCGGCTGCGTAATGCATCCAGCCCTGGTGCCTGGATAAAAAGCGATACGGCCCTTTCGCCATAGATCTTTTTCACGTTTACGCCCCCTTCTACATCAATGTCCAGGATAGGGAATTGTCCAGCCTCCATGATGCGATCTATCTCCGCTTTTAGGGTACCGTAAAAGCGGCCGGGATAGACTTCTTCCCATTCCAAAAATGCTCCCTGAGCAATTTTTTCCCGAAAATCTGCTTCTTCTAAAAAGTAATAGTGAAGCCCATGCGCTTCATAATCTCTTGGCGGGCGGGTGGTTGCCGATACGGAGAAAACAAATCGGGGATCGTCGGCCAACACCCTGCCAACCAGGGTGGTTTTGCCAGAGCCGCTGGGTGCGGAGAGAATGAAGACTTTGCTTTGCCCAATTTCCATGGCCAAATGTACGGAATGGCCGCGAAAATCCAGCAAATCCAGGTTGAAAAGCAGACATTCAAGTGTTAAAATATTCGATTATTCGTAATTGAAAGCGTTCCCTGCCTCCCTATCTTTCAGTCCTTGTTAATGCTTGCTCTATATGAATTACCGCTTGTTGCCTGGAATCCTGCTAGGATGTTTGTTTTTATTTCCACCTACCCCATGCGGGGCTGTCCCCTTATCCACCGAACCTCCGGCCCTAAAAGCTCAACTGTTTTCCTTAGTTGAGGCTTTAAACCAGGAAGTATACCATACACAGCTTTGGCTGAAGGCCTGGGAATCCCAGCAAGTTTCCCCTGATCAGCCTTCTCATGCTTCCCTACCCGCCTGGGGAGCATTAAATCCGGACCTATGGCAAGCGCTGGTAAGCAAAAGCTCGCTAAGGAGTGGCCCGGCATTCTCTGACCTCCATCAGACCAGCAGTCAATTCCAACATCAATGGGCTCACTTCCAACATTGGACAGAATCCTTTGACGCACACGCTTCCTCTCCTGTTGAGTTGATTGAAAACCTGAAGGCAGCAGGCGAGGCCTGGATTCAACATTGGCCCGCCCATGAATCCTACGCAGCAGGGCAATGGCAATTTGCGAAGCTCGTAGATCAAGCTCTGCTGCTCAGTGAGACCTTATTATCCGGCTCAGAAGCTAATCTTCGCGTAGAACATCAACGCCTGATCGCATTCCGCAAACAGGCACTAGCCTTTAGCAGCCCGGATAACCAGGCCATGTTTAAGCAGATAGACCAGGTGGTTCAGATCTGCCAGGAGTTCATAAATGGGGCAAAAGTCCCTGCCCATTATGCCTGGGGAGCCGATCATTATTATTACAATTATTTACTCTTACCTCATCTGGCCGGACCGGGGGAAGGGCTCATTGCACAATATAATCAATGGCAGCTTGGCCAATCCGCACCCATGCCTCCCAGAATATCGCCCTGGCCAGCCTTTCCCCCGGAAGCCAAAAGCCCGCGACCGTCCCAGAACTTAATTTTCCTGGTCGATAACTCTGGCTCTATGGAAAAATCCGGGAAACTCGCGCGGGTAAGACATTACCTTCAGACCACCCTTCCCCAACTTTCTCCCAACCAGTTGGTGGCCATCATCGGGTTTTCCGGGAAAAACGAAATAATTCTCCCTTTTACGAAACTCGGCGAAACAGGGGGATGGGAAAATAGTTTGGATCGCTTGAAAGGGGAGGGAAAAGCTAACTCCCTGGCAGGATTTGAGTTGGCCTATATGCTGGCCGGAACCCATGCTTCCGGAAAAGCGACGGTAGTCTTAATCACTGACGGCGGCTTTGATATCCTGGACCCTTTACCTCAAAGAGTAGCCCAGGCTTCAGCGCAAGGTAAAGCCTTACACATCCGTCATGTGGGTCAATATGAGACCGCGGTTCGCAAAAGATTGCAAAAACTGGCGGAGTTAGGAGGAGGTAGTTACGCTAAAATGCCGGTTTCTGGGGGACTTCCTGCTTTAATCGAGCTCCCATAAGCCTGAATATTAGGATTTTTGCTCTCCGTGTCTTATTCTTGCGGAAAATCCGCTCCTTAGCATGTTTCGGCTCATCACATCTCCGCAAAAGGATCCCTTTGGTCAAGCAGTCTGGGATTACTTTCGTGGCAACCTGAAAGCTGAAATAACTGTCTATTCGGACGCTGCCCTGGAAGATGTGATTCCCACTGCCTATTTGTTTAGAACACTCAGTCAAATGCCTGAATTGGAGCAGAAGGCATTGACCTACTGTCAGGGTAAAACCCTGGATATAGGCGCAGGAGCAGGTTCGCATAGCCTGGTCTTGCAGAACATGGGCATTTCTGTCACGGCCATTGATATTTCTCCTGGAGCCGTAAGCCTGATGGAAGCCCGCGGCGTAAAGTCCGTCCGCCATATGGACGTTTTTTCGCTGAGAGAAGAGAAGTACGACACCCATTTGCTGATGATGAATGGGATCGGTCTGGTAGGGGATTTGAAGGGATTGAACACCTATTTGGAGGCAGCCAGAGATTGGCTCAATCCGGGTGGACAAATTATATTAGATTCCTCTGATCTGATGTATCTCTATGAAGATAATGATGAGCAATTGCCGGGAGATCAGTATTATGGGATCATACGCTATCAAATGGCGTATAAAGAGAGCTTAAGCGAGCCATTTGATTGGCTATATATAGACGCGCCAAAACTGGCTCGACACGCCAGAAAGTATGGATATCAGATGGAAATTCTTGGGGAAGGAAACCATTATGAATATCTGGCTAAACTGACTGTTAATTAAGTATTTCCCCAAAATTAAAACCAAAATGCCGCTTTTTGGGTATATGAAATAAACGCCCAGAAATGCTGAGTAAGAAGAAACGATAAGGTGTTTGATATGAAGTTCGAGGAAAGTGTATTTATCCAATCTCCCACCGCTAAAGTCTTTAAGTTCTTAAGTAACTTCCGGAGCCACAAAAAAATCGTGGCCAGTGTGCAGGAAACCAAACTAACCAGTGACGGCAAAATGGGCCTTGGTGCCAAGCTGTTTCACAAATCCTTTTTCCTGGGAAGAAAAATCGAGACAGATAGTGAAGTAACCGCCTACGTGCCCGAAAAGGAAATAAAAATTGAGTCCCTCAACGGACCGATTCCCATTCAGACTCGCTACCTGCTGGAACCCAAAGAAGAAGGTACCGTAGTTACCATGGAATACCAGGTAGAGCCAGGCAGCTTTTTCCGCATGACGGAAAGCTTTTTAAAGCCTCGCTACCAGGAAGTCGTAACAGACACGCTTAAGACCTTAAAGAAGCTCTTGGAAAACTAAGTAGTGGAAGACAAAACAGGGGAAACAAGCAGCTTGTTTCCCCTGTTTTTTTATGCCCAGGTCTCAGCGCCAGCCAATCCCTTCTCCAGGGAATGCCAGAGTCCAGCACGGGCTTGCGCCAGGGTCGCTTCAATCTCCCCCATAGGCACCATACGTCTTTCGGTACCAGCCCGTAGTTTAAATTCTACCGCGTTTTCAGCGAGGGTTTTGGAAGAAACCGTCAGACGAATCGGCATTCCTCGTAAATCTGCATCCTTAAACTTTACCCCAGGTCCAGCCACTTTCTTCGGGCGGTCGTCATACAATACCTCAAAACCCGCCTGGACCAATCGGTCATACAGCTGTTCGGCTGCTTCAATCGTGGCTTCTCCATCAGCCAGGGAAACCAGCTGAATTTCGTAAGGAGCCACCGAAACAGGCCACATCAAGCCATGTTCATCGTGGTATTCCTCCGCCAGACAAGCCAACAGCCGCCCTACCCCAATGCCATAGGAGCCCATAATAATCGGTTGAGGCCGGCCTCCTTCGTCCATAAAATGGGCGTCAAAGGCTTCCGTGTATTTGGTCCCTAGTTGAAATATATTGCCTACCTCTACCCCACGGTAGAGCTGCCAGGTTCCACCATAAGGGCTAGAAGCCTGATCGTACACTTCCGTAATATCGGCCACGATGTCCGCCTCGAAATCCCGGCCATGGTTCATGTTGAGAAAGTGATAATCCGTTTCATTGGCTCCCCCCACCAGGTTGGGGGTTTCGGCCACCAAATCATCTATGATCACGATGGTTTTCTCCCGGTCAATCTGATAAGGAGAAGCGAAACCAGGCACACAACCTACGGCGCGGATTTCTTCCTCCTGCGCTACCCGCATGTGCTCGACTTGAATGCGGTTTTTGACCGCTACCTCATTTACATCAAGGTCGCCTCTCACCATGGCAATGACCAATCGGTCTGATTCCCAATCCTGATGGCTAGCCCAGAAGAAAACCGCTTTGGCGGTCTCTGAGGTAGGCACTTCCAAAAAAGCCGCCAGATCCTGAATGGTTTTGACGCCTGGGGTCAATACTTTTTCCAAGGCTTTGGCTTCGGCGGCCGCAGGTTTTGCTTTGCCAATCTGCGCCACTTCTTTATTAGCTTTTTTTCCGGAAGCAGAACAAATGAAGATGGAGTCTTCTCCAATCGGGCTCAGATACATAAACTCATGGGCCATACGCCCGCCCATCATGCCTACGTCACTTTTGACGGCTGCAACCGGGAGTCCCAGACGAGCCATCATCCGAAAGTAGGCATCATAATGCGCTTCGTACTGGGCTTGCAATCCTTCCCAACTGCTGTCCATAGAATACGAATCTTTCATTCGAAATTCCCGAACTCGTATCAACCCGCCTCTGGATCGCAATTCGTCTCTGAACTTGGTTTGAATTTGATAGATGAGTTTAGGCAGCTGTTTATAAGAGGAAATTTCCTTGGCAGCCAGGCTGCCCACCACTTCTTCGTGGGTCATGGCCAGCACCATAGACCGATCGGTCCGATCATGAAAACGGGCCAAAGAAGCGTCTATGGCCTCATATCTTCCGGTTTTTTGCCAAATATCTGCGGGATGGACGACCGGCATGGATACCTCCACCCCTCCGATAGCGTTCATTTCATCTTTGAGAATTCGCTCGATTTTTTCCAGGCTCCGGAGGCCCAAATGCAAGTTGGAAAAGATGCCCGCAGCCAGGGAGCGAATGTACCCGCCACGCAGCAAAAGTTGGTGAGAAATCAACTCTGCATCTTGCGAAGTCTGACGCAAAGTGATCCCCAATAGTTGTGAGACCCTCATGGGGTAAAATTAGTAAAGATTGGAAAAGAGATGACACAAAAACCACTAGCGCAAATGGTCTAATCGCTTGATCATCTATGAAAAGGGAATAGAAAAGGTGGGATCTCGGTGTGGGCCTTATACCTGCTTTTGTTCTTCAGGGGTCAATTCCAGGTCCTGCACCATCCGATCCCGGGTCGGTCGTTCGAG
Source organism: Bacteroidota bacterium (assembly GCA_038527215.1). Lineage (GTDB taxonomy): Bacteria > Bacteroidota > Bacteroidia > J057 > J057 > JAWPMV01. The sequence continues at coordinate 70,963 of JBCBGC010000010.1, read as the reverse complement.
GAGGAAGTAGCCCATCAACACCAGGGCCACGATGAGGGCGTTTTGATCGCCCGTTAGCAAATACACTACGATGGCAAATAGGGCGCCGCCTTCAAGCAAGGCAAACTTGAGTAGAAAGGGGCTCATGTATTTACTGAGCTTTTGTTCTAATTCTGCCGTGGTATCGATCTGAGCCATGAACTGACGAGGAACAAAGTTGGCCATCAGAATGGTCATGATGCCCAGGCCGATGGCTACATATAGCAAAACCCCTCCCATGTCATCGGCAAAGGGGCCCTGGGATTGTACCAGGAAAATGGCCACCAGCAAGAAAATCATTACCCCGCCAAATAACGCCCAGTATAAGGTGTTGGTGCTACGCAAGTATTGTGAAGGCTTGATGGTAGACATAGGATGGAGGTTAGCTGGAGTCTTTAAGTAAAAGACGAATAATAGTGAAATTAGTTGAGTTTTCTTTTAAGAGGCCTTAGCAGAAAGAATGAGCAAGGGAGAAGATAATCATGTTTGGGTGATCAAGTGATGCCTTTCTTGAATGAAGAAACCGTTTTGAACGCACCTCACTAAAAGAAAAAGGAAAGGATCAAGTGATGATCCTTTCCTTTACTTACCTGAGCAAGCATAAACACTAGAACCAACGCCAATAAGAGACTAAAACTGTTGCTCTTTGGGTCCTAATAGACAAATTGCTACCTATAGGAGTGGAATGGAAGTTTGTCCATTTATTGTGATGGTACCTGTCAGACACAAAAAACCATTTGTAGTTTGTGGTTCTAGCGGTCCAATAACCATTCCTATGACCTACACGAAAGGTAGTATTGTACCATTGACCTATGTATGTGTATCCATAAAGGTGAGCCCTCTGCCTAGCCATGGCTGAAAATTGGAGGTCCATACCTTTTACCCCATCAGCATATTTTGCTTCAACTACGGAGATATAAAGCTCAGTTTCCTCCCCATCAGATTCTTCGTTGCCTGTGGCTGGGTTCCCAACACCTTCTACTTGTTCGGAATTTATTTCGAAATCATCTCTTTCTAGTCTCGGGACTATTTCAAAATTTTCTGGCTGATACATATCCAGTAGATCATCATCGTTAAATGAAACGTCCAGAACTAATTCGCTTTGACCATCAGACGATCGAATAGGGATTCGGACAGTATGCTTAAAATCAGCATGAGTGACCGCTGGTAAAGAGCTTTCTGTTTCAGCCTGAGTAGGGCTAGCTTCAAGAATAGATTCTGGCTCACAGCCAGTAAATGAAACATACAATAAGCAAAGAATTGGTAAAAAATAATGAAATCTTTTCATGCTAAAAGCAATGATTAAAAGGTAAACAGTACTCTTAGGCAAATTCAACTCCTGGGTTCAGCACATCATAGATGAAATCAATGCATACTCAACATCAAGAAGCAAAAAATAGCGCAAGGCAATTTTGGATTTGCCAAAGAAAAATAGCTCACAGCTTGGATTTTACTTATTTTCGTAGGAGGGTAGCACAAATATAATATCTTTCATATAATATTTGCAAAGACTATTGCCTTTTTTTAAAATACTCATTTAAAAAAAGGCAAAGCATTAAAAATCAACCAATTAGAAATCTTTTTCAAGGCCCTCCACCTCCTCAGACACACCTATTCCCGTTGTACACGAAATCAAAAAGGGCCAGGATTTGTCTCGCTACATGAAGCATTTTATTAAGTAATTCTTGAGGACAGAATAACAAGAAATGTTCATTTCGCTCCCGAACAGAAGAAAAGTTAGAGGGTTTCCAAAAAGGGTATCAGAACGCAGGCTTGAATGGGACGGCTAAAAATAATCCAGCAATTGTTGCTTGCGGGCGGGAGAGACATCGACCACGTCTCCATTTTTGAGGGCCAGCTGTCCCCCTTTGCCTTTTTTGTATCCGACCACGTAATCCAGGTTGACCAAATGGGATTTATGAACCCGGGCAAAGCCCAGGGGGGTAAGGACTTCTTCGTAGAATTTAAGGGTGCGACAGATCATGCGCTTTTTTCCTTCAGCCATGATAAAGTCGGTAAAATTCCCCTGAGCCTGGCAGCGTACAATATCCTGCACCTGCACCACTTCAAACCCATCGAGTACGGGGAGCACTACTTTTTGTCGCTGGCGATTGACCAGTTTGATATTATCAAGTAAAACCCGCGTATGCACGCTTTCTTCCTGCGCGGCCAGTCGGGCCTTTACTTTTTCTACCGCTGAGACCAATTCATCTATATCCAGCGGCTTCAACAGATAGTAAGCCGCAGAGCAGTTCAGCGCCTGCATGGCATACTGGCTGTAAGCAGTAACAAAGATGACCTCAAAGTCGATTTTATCCACCCCTTCCAATAGATCAAAGGCATTCCCAAAGGGCATTTCCACGTCCAGAAACACCAGGTCCGGGCGATGCTGATGAATAGCGGCAATCCCATCCTGGGCGGTAGCGGCCTCGGCGATGACTTCTACGTCTTCACAGTATTTGGAGAGGTAGGCCTGGAGAGTTTCCCGGCTGGCAAGTTCGTCTTCTACGATGATGGCTCTCATGATTTCATGGGGGTTAGCGGAATGCTGATGTGGACCAGGGTGCCGGTATCTTCCTGCTCCGGATCAAAATCTTCTATGGTTACGGTGAGTTCCTGATGGTATAGTTCATTGAGGAGGCGCAAGCGCTCTTTGGTGTTCTTGAGACCGGTGGATTTCTGCTGTTGTTGGTGGCGGGTTTTCAGGGCCATGGAGCGGTCCCTGCCAATGCCATTGTCGGAGACGGTAACCAGAATGGCTTCATTTTCTTTGGTCACCGCTACCTTGAGAAAGCCTTGATCCTTTTTGTAGCGCAGGCCGTGCCAGACCGCATTTTCGATATAGGGCTGAATCAGCATAGGCGGGATCTGGTATTCCCCTCCCTCGAGTTCATCCGCCACAGTCATTTCGTAGGAAAACTGATCAGCAAACCGAAAATGCTCCAGCTTGAGGTAACGCGCTATCACCTCCAATTCTGTCTTGAGCGGCACGAACTCATGTTGAGAGTTTTCCATCACGGTGCGCATCAGGCGAGAGAACTCAGTCAGGTATTTATTAGCAGAGCGTTCGTCCTGACGAGCGATAAAGCTGTTGACAGAATTAAGAGAGTTGAAGATAAAATGCGGATTCATCTGGGTACGCAAAGACTTTAGGGTCAGCAGCATATTGGCCCTACGCCGCGCCTGATAGCTACGATACATGAAGAGAGCTGCAGCTAAAATGATCACCAGTCCTAATCCCAACGACCAGATCAGGTTTCGTTGAGTTTTTAATTGGGCCTGGCTCAGCTCTTGCTCTTTTTCCAGGCGCTTGATCCTTTCGGTCTTCAGCTCCTGCTCCTGGATCAGGTTAGCGATGCGCATGTTTTGGGTGATGGCATCGGCGGACAAAGCCTGATCGTAGAATCGATACTGGTCTTTGAGGCTATCCAGTTCCAGGTTGACCCCTTCAGTGGCTTTTAAGACTACGAGCGCGCTGTCCAGATCGCCTTTTTGCTCATAAGCCTGAGCCAGGGAGCTAAGGGCTTCTTTCCGTATCTCTAGCTGTGCAATATCCTCTTGTATGGCATTACTGAGCTTAAATAAATCTTCTACCTGAGCCATGGGTTTGATTTTGGCATCAGCAAAGCTGCTTGCCTCTCCTTGCGTTCGGGCAGAGGAAAAGGGTTCCATACGAAATCGAGGGGGTTCTTCCAGGCTCCCCAGTTCATCCAGGAGATTGATGCTTTGTTTGAAATAGGGAATGGCCGCTTCTTCCTGTTCCTGCTCAAGGTATAGCTTACCCAGGTTCAGGTTCGCCTGGGGGGCTTCTTTTTTATTCCGGACTTTGGCGTTATTGGCCAGGGCCCGCTGACGGGTCTGGATCTGCTGCTGGGGCTGGTTGCGGCTCCCGTACACCCGTTCAATGTTGTCGTAGCTTTCACTCAGGCCTGATACGATCTGATTGTTTTCGGCCAGGTTACCAGCCTTATCGAAGAAGCGCAAGGCACTGTCCTGCTGCCCCATTTTTTCCTTGATCAGTCCCAGACTATTGTAAGTCTGAACCAGGCCTTTGACATCGTTATTTTTTTGCTGCTCTTCGGCTACGGCGGAGAAAAGGTAATAGGCCGCACTGTTCTCTCCCTTAAGGAATTTGATACGCGCTACCCGCTGCTGCACATCCAAACGAGCCGCCTGGGGATTGCTTCGGATGGAAAATTTTTGCGGAGGGGAATAATATTTTGACTCTGCGCGAGGATTTCTATAGCTGCCCTTATAATTGTATCCCCGGTTAGATTTCACCTTTGGATCAGAAATGGAATCGGGAATAGGCGCGTATTCCTTGGAACTTTTTTTGCTGATGGTCCGGCTGCTAATCGAACTCACTGGTGCTTCCGGAACCGGCAATAGCAGAAAGGCTTCAAATGCTTCGAGGGCCTGATCATATTCCTCCTGCGCTTCCAGGCTCAGACCCAGAAACAAGGTGCTGTAGAACATGCCATCTCTTTCCTCCAACGATCGAAAGCCTGCCTGAGCTTGACGAAAATTCTCCTCCCCTTTGTCATACTGTCCCAACTCATAGTTGACCGCACCGAGACTTAAATAGCAGTAAGATTCGGCCCGGGTGTCCTGGAGTTTAAAGGAAAGGGTTAGGGCTTTTTGTAATAAAGGGAAGGCTTTATCTGGAGAGGCATTCATCACCTGGTTAGCCTCATTGATCAAGGCATAAGGTTCCCCGGACTGGGCAAAAAGTCCCATTCCCAAAAGCAAGAACCAAACCGTTAAACAATAGCGCTGCATGATGATGCGTTACCCTCAGCTGTACGAAACATACGCGGAAAAGATGGGAAAAGAAAACCCCTCTACCCTTCCCCCGAGCGGATTCGCAGCTTTTGACCCTACGCCTGGAATCCTTCCCACAGTCAAGCGTCTGGTTTATCCAGTCATAGGACCACTTTAATAAGTACAGCTGTCAACAGAATTTTTTTCCTGCGAGCTTTCCTTCCACAAAAACGCCCTATCCGGTCCACATAGGAAGATCATTGGTGCGGTTTTTTGTCTTCTCACTCCAATTAACACAAGATCGTATGAAAAGATTCCTTCGAATTATCTCCTTTCTGCCCTTTATCCTGGCCCTGCTGGTCGCCATCAAATTATATGGCAAACAGCTCTTTGCCTCCACGCCTCAAATTCCGGTAGCAGAGTTGGCTGCGGTAACCCCTGTAGTGGAAGGCCTGCAGGTGGACTCTGCGGTCAGCACGCACCGGATTCAAGTCGCCCTTTTACTGGATGTCAGTAACAGCATGGATGGCCTGATCGATCAGGCCAAACGCAAGCTCTGGCAAGTCGTCAACGAACTGGGAGAAGCCCGCAAAGGCCTGGCTGCCCCTCAACTGGAAATTTCGCTTATCATCTACGGGGGAGATTACCTTGATCCTAAAGTAGGCTATGTCAAAGTCCTGTCGCCTATGACTGCGGACCTGGATTATATCTCCGAAAATCTCTTTTCGGTCCGGACCAATGGCGGCAGCGAGTTTTGTGGCAAAGCGATCGAGAAAGCCCTGGCCTTGCCCTGGAGCGCCGAAAGCCAGGATTTAAAAATGATCTTTATCGCAGGGAATGAACCCTTCAACCAAGGGCCTCTGGCTTATATGCAAGTATGTCAGCAGGCTGCCCTAAAGGACATTTTCGTCAATACCATCTTTTGCGGCAACTTCCAGCAAGGCATCAATACCTATTGGAAACACGGAGCAGAGCTGACCCAAGGAGCCTACCTCAATATCGACCAGAATGTCAGAGAGGTAGTGATAGAGACGCCTTATGACAGTAGGCTGAACCAACTAAATCAGGAGTTGAACAAGACCTATCATTATTATGGGGCTAAAGGCAAAGCCAACTTTGATCGCATGCAGTCCCAGGACCAAAAGGCTGCCTCTAACGGTTCCGGCTATTCCCGTACCCTGACCAAAAGCAAAAAAAGCCTCTACAGCAATTCAAGCTGGGACCTGGTAGACGCTTACAAAAAGGACAAGCAGGTGGTGCAAAACCTCAAAGAGGATGATGAAGTCTTTAAGAACGGCGAATACCGCAACAAAGCAGAACTGGAAAAAGCCGTCCAGGCTTTAACCGTCAAACGCGATAGCATTCAGGTAGTTATCGGTGAGGTAGGCAAACAACGGCAGCAGTACATCCAGGACAATCAGACCACCCCTGATAAAAACACCCTGGGTAATGCCATGCTAAAAACCATTCAGGAGCAGGCGCAGAAAAAAGCCTACCGATTTGAGAAAAAGTAAGTTTGCAGCATATCCATGAAACCTTTTCCTGCATAGTGGCTTCCCTGGTGAGCGATCCCCGGGGAAGTTTTTTATTTTACAACAAACCCTGGCCCTCTGGGTCTTTTAATTATCCTTTCTATGAAAACCAATTGGAAGTTTATCGCTCCTTTTTTCCTCAGCCTGATCGTCAGTGTTTCGGTCCAGGCTCAGCTCAAAACCCACACCGTAACGGTTTTTAAAAATGGATATGCCTTTGTGCTACGCTCCGGGCAAGTAGCTCCTACTGATGGCAGTTTCAGCCTGGCCGAAAAGGAAATCCCCAAGGCCAGATTTGGCACCTTTTGGGTGCTCTCTCCTCAGGGAGTGAAAGCAGCGACCCTCCACCGCAAGGAAAGTGAAAAAATGGTGGCCTTCCCTTCCTTTCTGGCTGCCTTACAAGCCAATGTCGGGAAAAAAATCAGCCTGACCACCGAAGCAGAAAGCCTGTCCGGTACCATCGAACAGGTAGTGGGCCAAAACATCATGCTCAAAACCACCCAAAGCTGGATCAGCCTGAAAGCAGCAGACGTGATCCGCTGGGAGTTTTTGGAAGCCCCGGTGATGGAAAAAGCCCAAAAGGAAAAAAAGCAAGAGCTGAAGATAGACTTCGTCGAGCCTGAGGACGAAACACAACTGGATCTGGTGTACTTACAACAAGGCATCGGCTGGGTACCGGAATACCTGATCAATCTGACCGATGAAGATAAAGCCCAACTGGTCCTTCAGGCCTCTGTCATGAATGAAGCAGAAGACCTGGTAGACACCGACCTCAACTTCGTGGTGGGAAATCCCAACTTTCTCTATCAGACCCGGGAAGGGGTCCTGACCACTTCTATGAATTTTTACCAGATGTTCCTGGACGCTAATCCCATGGCTTATAAAGCGCCCTATCGTCCCACCAGCCAGGATATGCTGGCCAATCAACAAGTAGTGGTATCCGGCTACGGAAGTCAGCGCAACCGCAATCAACCTGCTGAACCGATTGCCTTGCCCCCCGTTCAGGCCCTGGAAGGCAAAAGCTCTGAGGACCTGTACTTCTATACCTTACCGGAGGTAAGCCTGCCCAAAGGAAGTAGGGCCCAATACACGGTCCTGAGTCAGGAAATTCCCATCAAGCATATCTACGAATGTCGCCTTATTCCGAATCAGGTAAACCGGAACTACTTTCAGTCCTTGCCCAGCCAGGATCGTATCAGCCAGGTAGATCATAAAATCCGCCTCACCAATACCGGCAACCAACCCTGGACCACCGGCTCCGCTATGGTGAGCAAGCAAGACGAAGACTTGATCTCTGCGGTCAGCCAGGATAAACTCACCTATACTTCCCCTGGCCAAAAGGTCACCCTGAAAATCACCAGTGCGCCCGACATCCTGGTGAAATATGATGAAGAAGAAATCAAACGGGAGGAAAATGCCAAAAGGCTCCGCAAGGTCTCCTACGCTTTGGTCACCGCTAAAGGAACCATCAAAGTGAGCAATTATAAAGACAAAGACCTCCAACTGGACATTCGTCGGGTCATCACGGGCCGTCTTAAACGCACCAATCCGGACTGGCTCAAAGATGAAAAAATCAAAGCGTCCAAAAAGGTCATCAATGGTCAGACAGAAGTGTGCTGGGAGGTCAAACTTGAAGCGGGAAAAAGTCTGGACATCGAATACGAATATGAGGTTTATCTCCCTCAATAGAGAGATAGGTCATTTTTAAGCCGGCATAAAAGTCCCAGGTTATGGAAACTACCTTTCCAGCCTGGGACTTTTCCGTGAGAGGTTTAGGTAGGGACACAGCCTGACGTTAACCTCCGAATGATGCGAAGTTTCATTTTTTTTCTCTGCCTCATCTTTTCTTCTTGCTCAGTCTCGGGACAAGATCGCCTGCTCATGATGGACGGCACCAACCAGGCTGTCTGGCTGGTCGAAGTCAATGAAAGAACCATTCTTTATAAAGCGGTGGGCGACCGAAAAGGCCCTACCCTGCAGGTACCTACCCAAACCGTCAAACTCATCACATTCGCTTCCGGAGGGACCCACAGTGTGCAGCCCTGGGGGGAAAGTCTTCCTTCAAAGCCGGGGCTTCAAATACCTTATAAACAAGCGTTTTACTATGATATGGGAAGCCTGGGCTTTGGCTACCTCGCTGGCAGTTTTCAGTTTCGGGCCAGGCCTCGTGTGGTGTGGGAGATCGGAGCAGGCTATATCGGTATCGGACAAGACCCCAATCAGCCCAGACCTATAGACCAAACCCAAGAGGTAGAAGTAGAAATCGACGGAAATCCCGTGATGATTAGCAGTCAATACCGACGAAAATATGAGCCATACACGGGCGCTTTTATCCGGGGTGGGCCCCGCTTATACCTCCGCAGTAAGCAGGTCTGGCAAGGGTTTTATCTCTATCCGCAGCTATTAGCCTCTCAAATGGAGCGGAGCGCGGCTTTTACCAATCTCAACAATAGCCCCTTAGCGGAAGATCATCAAAACGACTACGATTACATCGACCAAACTAAGCACACTTACATAGGTGGGGCGCTTAACCTGGGCTATCAACATCTTTTTTTTCAACGCTTAAGTCTGGACATCTACACCGGGTTGGGATACACTTATCTTACTTTTGACCGGACCAGAATCGACCTGCTCACCCATCAGGAATCCCACACGCCTTTTATCCAATGGGATGATTATAACCACACCTACCAATACCTGCATTTTAACCAAAAAAGATGGAGGGTCGGTCGTAATTCCATTGTAACCCTGGTTGTCCAGATGGGATGGCTATTTTAACCCGATCCTCCTATGAAATTTTATCGTATACCCCTGTTTTCGCTGCTATGTATGCTCGGCACACTTTCCTCCCTGGTCGCCCAGGATTGGATATATTTTCGGGATGGCGGCAAAGCCAAAGTTCGCATCATTGAGCGGACGAAAACGGAAATAGTGTATCAGCTTTGGGACAAAAGAAACGGACCGGTATTCCGGGTTTCGGATCATCTGGTGAAAAAAGTAGAGAGCAGTAGCGGCAAGACCTTTGATCTGGATCCGGTTGCTCCCCTCAACCAGGCTACCGGGGAGATGCAAGACAGAAAAAATAGCCTGATGATAGATTTGCTTGCTCCTGCCCTCGGCCATACCTCCCTTACGTATACCCGCTGGTTGAAAGTAGGATTAACGCTGGAAATCACCCTGGGATATATTGGCTTAGGTAAAGACTACCATGCCCGGAATCCCTACCAAGCGAGCACAGAAGACATCTACAGGAATGAATGGGGAGTAGAACAGCCTTTTACGGTCACTCACGCTTTTTCCAGAGAAAATAAAGGGGGCGGTTATCTTCGCATAGGTCCCCGATTCCATTTGACCCAAGCTCAAGGCTCACATGTCTTTTATCTGCAACCCGAAATTCTGCTCTCCCAATTCGAAATAGCAGGACGGGAAGCATATTTCGCCACCCCTGAAGATATTCCTGTCATAACTCATCCTTATGATTACTCCTATCGACAGCGATTTACACAATCCGGACTTTTTCTTCATACTGGGTATCAAATGAGGTTCGAGCGCCTGATGCTGGATGGTAAACTGGGGGTTGGGTATGTGCACCAGAACCTATTCTGGGAAGTTGACAATCATCTGCAACAGCCCCTTCCCTACTACTTCGATGAAATGTACCTGTTTAATCCTTCGTTTCAGTATACCCATTTGTTCCTGGACACCCTGAGATATGACCTGGCCATGACCTTTGCTCTGAGGGTCGGCTATCTATTTTAGCGGAACAAGAATCAAAGCCAACGGAATATTCGACCGAATCTGTGTGTGTATATTTTCTGAAAAAATCCCAGGTTTTGGGTGCCAAAGTCGCCAGCCTGGGGTTTTTCATTGATGAGAGGAAGAGAATAGATGATTTTGGGAAAAAGCCTTGATCGCCGGAAAACAGGATTCATAAATGCCTTTCTCCGAATAGGGTCCTTTCGGTAAGTTTACTGGACATCCATGAAGCAATTCATCGCTATGCGGCACATATTCCTGGTAATTCTCAGCTGGTGCATGTTCGGGCACCTGCAAGCCCAAGACCAACTGGAACTCACCACGGGTGAGCTCAAGGCAGCCTGGCTGGTTGAAGTCAATGAAAAGGAAATCCTGTATTATGCTCAGGAAAACCAGCAGGGTCCCTTGCTGCGCATCCCTACACAACGGGTGCGCATGATCCGTTTCAAGGACGGCGGTAACCAATCTCTCCAACCCTGGACCGGGCAAGAACTTCCCCGCGCACAGACCGGATTAAAAAACCTGCTGGCCTGGGACTTACTCAGTGTTGGGTTTGGATACGTCGGCCTCAGTTATCAGCGGGTATTGAGCCCGCGGATTCGCGTAGAAGTCCATGCTGCCTTGCTGGGCCTGACCTCCGATCCAAATTACCGGGAACCTTACAGCTGGTTCCGGTCCTTGCAGGCCGATATCAATGGGGTTACCATTCCTTATACGGCCTATCGATCAGAAGAATACGAACCCAGCGAGGGCTTTTTTCTCAAAGTAGGCCCCAAACTTCACTTAGGCAATCCCGAAAAGGCCTTACAAGGCCCTTACTTCCAACCCCAATTGCTCCTTACGCGCTACCAACGCAGTCAGCGCATCCGAGGCGGGAACAATCATCCCGATCCCCTAGCCAGACAGGACCCCCTGGATATTCGGTCCGACTTTCAATATACCCATGCAGGCCTGGCTACTAATCTGGGGTATCAACACTTGTTTTTTGATCGTTTGAGTTTTGATATATACCTGGGTTTAGGGCTGGCGGTTAGCAACTGGCAGGAAGAGGAAACGAACTTACTCACAGGGGAAGCGATTACAGTGCCGACCGAGGAAGTTTGGCCTCGTTATGTGTTCCGTTACAACCATATTGGGTTTGATGCCTTTGGAGGGTTGAGCCCGGTGATTTTCAACTTTGGTCTACAAATGGGCTGGGCCTTCTAACCCCAATTTCATGAAACACATTTTTCGTACATATAGCCTTTGGGTACTGATGATGGGTGTCATGCTTCCCACTTTTGCCCAGGATTGGGTGTATTTCCGTCAAGGAGGGAAATCAAAGGTCAACCTCCTGGAAGTAAACGAACAAGAGGTGGTATATAAACTCTGGGGTCAACAGGATGGGCCAGTTTATCGGGTATCCAGACGCACCATCAGTCAGATTCAAAGAGGGGATGGGAAAGCAGAAACTCTCGAGAGGCAAGAAGGGGAATTAAATCCTCGACAAAAGGAAAGCTCCTTGCGCCACGCTATCATGTTTGACCTGATGGGGCCCTGGCTAGGCTACGGCGCCTTGACCTACCATGCTCTCTTGCGGAAGGGCCTGGTCCTGGAAGCTACGGTGGGCAGGATTGGCATCGGGCAAGATTACCACCGCCGGGAGGATTATTTCTTCCAGGGCGATGATGACCGCTTCATAGACGGGCAAGTGGTAGCCGTGCCTATCGTGGTACGTAATCAGTTTGACAAAAACAGGGGCTATTTTTTCAAATTTGGGCCCAGATTAGTGATTCCCTCCACCTCAGGGCTGGAAGGCTTTTATCTCAAACCAGAATTGATTTTCAGTCAGCTCACGGTCTCTGGAAGACATACCTACCTCGAGGAAAGCGATAATCTTTCGGTGCAAAATCCAGAATTCGACTATGCCTATGAGCAAGTCAATACTGAAAGAGGGTTCATGTTGAACACTGGATACTTCTTTCAATATCGCCGGTTTTGCCTGGACTTTCGGGCAGGATTGGGCTATATGTTTGGCAAAAAACAACTGGAAATCACCGATTTTCTGGACGAGCCTTTCTATACCGATGAATCCTTCCTCGATTTTGCCCGCTACGATTTTCAATACAGCCATATTTACGCCAATACTAATTATCGAAAGGCAATGGCCATATCTTTGGGGCTAAGTATGGGGATTGCTTTATAAAATTTGATTCCGATCCCCGGCTTGCCTTTCTTCGGTTATGGAACGAAAGGCAAGCATCAGCGTGGCCGGAGGCATCTTTTGGGATATCCGGGGACAAGCGTCCAAAGGATGGATTTCCAGGGATTCTCAACCGGGCGAGGTCCGGTACAGCCCTGGAGGCGTAGCCCGTAACATTGCTGAGAACCTGGCCCGCCTGGACATACCAGTCCGGCTCTTCGGGCAGATCGGCCACGATCGGGCTGGGCAGGAAATGATGAATCAGCTCACTGCTTTGGGCGTGGATACCTTAGGCGTAGGCAAAAGTCAGGATCAAGATACCGGTACGGACTTATCCCTCCTGGATGAAACCGGAGGCTTACAGGCCTCGATCACAGATCTTTCCATTTGTGAAGAATTAACGCCAGACTGGGCTCAGCGTCAATTAGCCCGCATTTTCCCGTGCGAATACTTAATCCTAGAAACAAACCTTCCTGTAGGTACGCTTCAAACCCTGATTCTAGAGGCAAATAGGCGACAAGTGCCCGTGGTACTCGACCCGGTCTCTCAACCCCTGGCTCAGCGTCTCGCCTCCCTCCGTGGAAATATTTTTCTCTTTTGTCCCAATGAAGGAGAGTGGAATGCCTTTCAACAAGCCTCCCCTAGCCTCCACTGTCAACATATCCTGCTTACCCGCGGAGCCCAGGGACTCAAGTGGATCAATGCTCAAGGTCAGTCCATCGAACAAGCAGCTTTACCCGCAGAAGTGAAAGACCTGGTCGGGGCGGGCGATAGTTGTCTGGCAGCGGTGGTAGCAGCGCTCTATAGAGGAGCCACTATCGCGCAGGCCTTGCTGGCCGGAGCCAAAGCAGGAGCCATCTGTGTAGCTTCTACGCAAACCGTAGCGCCGGATATTTCAGCAGAGACCGTCCTAGCCAAGCGCTCCTAAAAAAGTTTTCTACCTTTGGGCACATTTTTGCCATCATGTCGATACATTCTCTTGTTGATTTAGCCCCTGAAGTAGCCGAGGCCCTCCAAAATGGGCAGGCAGTGGTCGCCCTGGAATCTACCATCATTGCCCATGGGATGCCTTACCCGGAAAACCTGGAGACAGCCCAACGGCTGGAACAACTCATTCGGGAAGGAGGCGCGGTTCCCGCAACGATCGCCATTCTTGGGGGAAGAATTAAGGTAGGCCTGGAAGAAGAGGATTTGCTCTTTTTGGCTCAATCGCCAGAAGTGGTCAAAGCCAGTCGGCGGGACTTAGGCTGGTTGCTGTCTACGAGACAGCATGCGGCTACTACGGTGGCGGCCACCATGATCGGCGCCAAATTGGCTGGGATTCGCATGTTTGCGACCGGAGGGATTGGAGGCGTACACCGTAAAGCGCAGGAAACCTTTGATATATCTGCTGATTTACAGGAACTAGCTCGGACGCCAGTAGGCGTAGTTTCGGCCGGCGTAAAATCTATTCTGGATATCCCTTTGACGCTGGAGTACCTGGAAACCATGGGTGTGCCGGTGGTAGGGGTCGGTACCCGGGAGTTCCCTGCCTTTTACACCCGTGAAAGCGGCTCCCAGGCGCCTTTTGCCTTGAGCAGCTCCGCAGAGATTGCCGCCATGATGCATACCCATTGGCAATTGGAACTGGGCTCGGGCATACTTATTGCGAATCCTATTCCGGAGGCATTTTCCATGCCAGCCGCGGAAATTGAAGCAGTGATAGAAACCGCCTTGCAGGAGGCGGAAGAACGGCAGATCACAGGAAAAGAGGTAACCCCTTTTCTCCTGAACCGCATCAAAGAGCTGACGGCTGGTAACAGCCTTTTTTCCAATATCCGCCTGGTCGAAAACAACGCGCGCCTGGCTGCTGAAATAGCCGTAGCCCTGGCCAAACTTTCTTAAGTACCCTATTTACCTATCAATATGTTTGTCCATCACGTTTTATTCTGGCTCAAAGAAGGCTCTGACAAAGCAGGCATGCGTAAAGGCCTGGAGAGCCTGCGCGGAATCGAATCTATCGAAGCGATTTACATCGGAGAACCGGTAGCCTCCGAGCGGCCTGTAGTGGATGATTCCTTTGACTTTTCCCTGATGGTGGTACTCAAAGATCTCGCTGGTCATGATGCCTACCAGGTAGACCCTCTTCACCAGCAATTTTTCAAAGACTGTAGCAGCATGTGGGCAAAAGTAGTCGTCTATGACGCCTCCTAAATCCCAGGCTCCAGACTGGATATACCAACCGGACTTTTTACCTAAAGAAGTAGCGGACCAGCTTTTTCAGACCTTGCGGGAGCAAGTGGACTGGCAACAGTACCATGTGCGCATTTTCGGAAAAAAACTGCCTCAACCAAGGCTTACGGCCTGGTATGGAGAACCAGGCACTGCCTATACTTATTCGGGCCTCAACCTAGAGCCCCTGGCCTGGACAGCTCCCCTACTCGACCTGCGAGCGCAAGTGCAAGGCTGGGGAGGCCATGCCTTTAACAGTGTGCTCCTCAATCTTTATCGCCACGGACAGGATAGTATGGGTTGGCATCAGGATGATGAAAAGATGTTAGGCCCGGAGCCGATCATCGCCTCGGTTAGCCTGGGGGCGAGTCGGAAGTTTAACCTAAGAAGTAGGGATCAATCTGCGGTAGAAAAGCATAGCTTTTCCCTGGAACACGGCAGTCTTTTCTGGATGAAAGCAGGCATGCAAGCCAGATGGCAACACAGTCTTCCCAAAACAGCCCGAATGGTAGCGGAACGAATCAACCTGACCTTCCGCTATATTTTCCCCGAGGGGCTCTAAAGACGTTTTAGAAAAAATATCAGCAGGACCATGGCCATGGCAGCTACCGCAGCCAACGCCATCGCAGGAAAATGGAATAAGGTGGGATCACTTCCCTGCATCCACCAGCCAGCCAATAAGGCCGCAGGTATCGCCGCCAACGCATGATGCCAGATGCTTACACCCGTTCCCTGGGTGAGTTGTCCTCCCAGGTTAGCGGCCCCCAGACCGATCAACACAAACCATAGATAATGCATCCTTCAAAATTTCTTGGATGGAAAAAGGGAAATGTCGGCTCGCAAGTTGCGATTTTTGCCCGAAAAGGAAAAGGGAAGGAAAAGAGATGGGATAGGTATAAAAAAATTAGGGGACTCAATCCCATTGGGAGAGTCAACCCTAACCCCTAGCTTCTGTATCTGGCGTAATGCCTAAAAGACAATATCTAAGGTAGGGTAAATTAATCCACTTGTCAAATTATTATACAAGTGTACAATAAATTCGCATGAAAGATTAGGCTTCTTTTTCAGCCTTGCGGGTGACCCAAAAGTTGTTGTAACCCTCGCCGATGATGATGGAAATTTTCTGGACCTGGGCGAGTTCCAGGATGGCCAAGAAACTGAAAACCACATGGATACGATTATGTTCCATGAGGGCAAAAGCAACGAAGTCTAATCGGTCCGTAACCAATACCCTTTCCAGGAGATTATTTTTTACTTGTTCCAGGGTGTAAGGATATTGGCGAATTACGTGGCGCGGTCTTTTCAATTCGTCATGATGACGATCCCAAATTCGCTTGAAGGTGCGCATCAGTTGGTAGAGATCCATCCCCAGTAGTTCCTCCTCAGGGTACTCAGATTGCATGAGGAATTTTTCTTCTGCTTTGGCGTACCCCCTGGTTTCTCTTTCTCCCTGCTGCTCTTCCATTTTGGCCAGGTCAGCCAACACCTCCTTATACCGCTTGTACTCCAGCAGGCGTTGCACCAGTTCTTCCCGTGGGTCTACTTCTTCTCCGGCTTCATTGAGGATAGGACGAGGCAGCAGCATTTTGGCTTTGATCCGCATCAAGGTACTCGCTACCAGGATAAACTCGGCAGCCAGTTCAATATTGAGATCTTCCATCTGCTTCATATAATCCAGGAAGTCTTCAGTGATGGTAGCGATCGGAATATCATGGATATCCAGTTCATCCCGTTCAATAAAGAACAGGAGCAGGTCAAAAGGCCCCTCAAAGTGGGCTAGTTGAATACGATAGGTATCCGTGGATTCGGCCATGCCGAAAGATAGGCATTTTTATTATTTCAGCTTCTCCAGTTCTGCCTTGGCCTGCTGGGCGTAAGGTCCCCCTTCGCTGGCGATTTTGGTGAGGAGTTTTTTGGTGTTGCCTTTCTTGCCACGTTGGCTGTAGGCTTGCTTAAGCTCCCACTGCGCCTGATAGTAAGCTGAAGCATTGGGCTGGTTGGCGGCCCTTTCCAAATGGGAAGTGGCCTGTCGGGGAGATTTTTGCTTGAGGTAAATACTGCCCAGATAATAGTTGGCGGTAACATTGTTGGGGGAGGTCTGGATTACCTCTTTCAATAGTGGGGTGGCTTTGGCAAAATTGTTCTGGTCATAATAGCCAGCAGCTTCGGTGAGCAAATCCGCCATATGACGCCCTTTTTCCAACTGCCCGAAGGTTTTGTCTTCATCACTTTGGGCTCCGGCCTTTTCATCGGCAGAAGACAGGTTATAATCATCTCGCTTGCGGCTCGCTTTACGTTTTTTGGGAGAGGCTTCTTTTCGTTCTAATTCGGATTCGCCCAGCACGACACTTTCTTCTAAGGGAACATTGGCGAGTTCTTCAGAGGAGTAGCCAAAGTCGTCAGCTTCTTCTGTCTGGACAGGCGGAGGAGGAGGCGGAGAAGCTGCCGAAGCTGGCGCAGTCGTAGGGGAAGGACTGATATCATTTGCTACAGGCTCGGGTAGAACAGTACCTGCTGTAGGTTGAGGACTATTAGCTGTAGTAGCTCCTTGCAGGCTCGTAGGGTTAGATGGATTGGGGGTGGATTGTGTTCCGGGTATGACTTGTTGAGGTACTTTCGCATCGGCCATTAATTCCGGTTCCTCTCTATCAGCCATCGTATCGGCGATAATCGCCTGCGCTTCCGGCTCGATGGGTTTTTCCTGAACCATCGGGACGGTGTTTTCTTCGATCTGGGCATCAGCCATAGTTGCTTCCCCTTTATTCTCCTCCCGCATGATGACTACTGAGAAGAAAATCAAGGCCAGGGCTGCTGCTGCAGCCAGGGTCATGATGGTAAAGTTTTGCGGAAGCACTCGGGACTGGCGCTTGACCAGTTTTTCGCGCCCCCTGCCTTTGCCGCGCAACCGCTTATGCGTTGCGGCTTGGATTTTCCGTACATGTCCTTCAAAGGCTTTGGGATCGTCTATCTGCCCCAAACCTTCCATCGCATCCTGGAAGAGGGGGTGATCCCCCATTTGAGATTCAAGCAAGCGCCGGTCCTCCTCAGACAGGGTCCCTTCCAGATACTGTTGGAGCATCTGCATGCTGGGTATTTGCCCTGCCTCAAACGATATGTTTCTTTCCTCACTCATTGGCTTGCCCCATAAAGGTATCCGCGCCTATTTTTTCCAAATGCTTCTTCAGGTTTCTTTTTCCGTTCTGGATGTAGCTCTTTACCTGCTTCATATCATAACCCGTCTTATCAGCTACTTCCTGATAGCTCATCTTCTGCAGGTAAAACAGTTCTACACAACGCCTTTGTTGCTCATTCAGCAGTTTTAAGGCCGATTCCAGATGATTGATCTGCACTTCCCTTTCTTCTGCGTCTAAAAGATCAGAATCTTGCCCGGATTCCATAAGCGCCTGTTGGGTTTCGCGGAATTCATCTACTTTATGGCGCTTACGCTTTTCTTTATCGAGTTTGATGAGACATTGGTTTTTGGTAACGGTGTGCAACCAATGTTTGAAAGATTTGACGTTGTATTTCTTTAAATCCTCCAACAACTTCTCGAAGATCTGCATCACCATGTCTTCGCTCTCTACCGGATCTTTCAGGTATTTCATACACACCAGAAACACCACGTGGGTATAACGCTCAAACAGCTCACCCACATAGTTGGCATCGTGGCTGTTACGATACCTACGGATGAGGTCTTCGTCCGTAAAGGATTTGATATTTCCTGACTTGCGAAACATGCTGCGTACCTAAATATACGACAAAGCCAGAGAAAAAGTAGCTCCTTCGGGATGGGACAAAAAAAACCGGGACCCAATTGGGTCCCGGTGCACGTATAGAAGCTTAGCGTTCTTCTATGTCTTTAGCGTCGGTATGAACTGGGGCGGCGATAGAACATAAATACGCCTCCTTCATCCCCTACGCTTCTCAGTGGATCTCCTTTGGGAGACTGAGCGGTATTTCTTTCTACGATATCGGATACATTTTCAATCAATTCCTGCGCAGATAGCTGTGGCTTTTCGCTGGAGCGGAGATAGCGGATTAGGTAGCGGGCAAAAGGACTGTTTTGTCCGGGCTGTCCGTCCCATACTTTTTCGATATCTCCGGAAGTAAAGGCCCAGCGAGAACGGTTGTTCGGAATAATGGACCCACGAGCATGTGCGAACAGCGATCCAGCATAACAAGCGTCCACAATCAGGAAGGTGTGCTTGGAGTTGATCGTCCGCAGATAATCGTGAATGGTAGAGTTCCGGATAAAATCAGGAATCTTATTCAAGCGGGCGTTTACGGGAACCCAGTAGCCCAAGGTGGACTGTGGATCGTAATAACCGTGGCCTGCATAATAAATCAGCAGATTATCGTCAGGATTGAGGTTTTCCTGAAGAGACTCCAGGGTTTCCAGAATATTTTCTCGGGTAGCTTTCTCGTTGAACAGGGTAATGACATTCTCTGGATCAAACTGATAATAAGAAGTCAGGGTGTGGGCCAGGTCATTACAGTCTTTCACGGCATTGTGCAAACGATTCCAGTTAGAATACTGGTTGATGCCGATCAACAGGAGGAAGTTTTTGCCCCGGGTGTTTTTGACCGCTTTAAAGTCTTCGTTATAGAAGCTCTTCTGCTGGGTACTGTAAACGAGCTGCTGTACAGGCTCTTTATAGCGCATGGAGAAAGTAACCGCGCTGGCATTATTATAACTGTCCTTGGCTTCTACCTCGATGCGGTAAACCTGCTGGTCTGGAAGGGTAAGCGAAGCGCGGAAGATGCCGTCTCTTACTTCCAGACGCTCACCATTGATATAGAGAGAAGAGATTCCGGAGGCATCATATACTTTGCCTACGATGTCCTGCTTAGGATCCTCTCCGATAAATACTTTCTTTCCGTTGAGGGGGGGCTCCAGGATAGTGATCTGTGGGCCCATATTGTCTACGGTACGGATTTCAGAAACCCGCAGGTAATCTACTTCAACGGCAGTCTTGCCTCCTACGATAAACCCAAAGTCGCTGCCGAAGAGTTTTTTCGCAGGCATCTCAAAAACCAATACCTCATTAATAAAGAAGAACCAGGTACTGTTCACTTTTCTAACCAGGAGGGTATTGTGAGAATGCTTGTTATAGCGGCTGGCCATCGACATCCAGTTCTGGAAGTTGATGGTACGATTAAGATAGTCTATCTGACAGATCTTGAAGCGGCTCTTGGGATATTTAGGATTGATGAAGAAGGTGTATTCGTTGCCTTCGAGGTCCCGGCCAAAGGAAAGGCCCATGACGCTGTTAGTCTCTCCATTTACATACCGTAACCGGATTTCAATTTCATAATTCCCTGACTGGTTCATGGAGATGGGACGGTGCTTCACATAGGTGCGAGGCGTTCGGGAAGAGCAGTAATACTCTCCGTCTTCAATACGCTCCGTTAGGAAGGATGAGCCCAGGTCCCAATTGTGACGATTGTCTTCGAACTCATCAAAGAATACGTTGTGCTTATCGCGATTGGGTATGCCAAAATACTTCTTAGGATCCCAGGATCCCTGAGCCATGGCCATATCACCAATAAACACAAGCAAGGTTATGAGGAGCACCGAGAGGCCTTTGGGAGAGTAAGTGCGTGTCATGTTTAATTCGAGTTGCAACGATCTTAGCTCTACGAGGGAAAAGAATAAATGCACTTATTGCGACTTAACCCAAAAGAAATCTAACATTTCAGATTTTCCGTTTTATGGAGATTAAAGCTAGCAAAAAATCTAGCAATTGAAAATCAGAGTTATTGGAGGAGGAAAGAGATGCTGGTTATGTAGACAAAAACATCATGCTATCCATTTGATCTGCAAAGTCCTCCAGAGAAGGATATTGAGCCTGACCATACGCTACTTCAGTTCCTACTACACACTGTATATCTTCGCGATGGGAAGCAACCAGGCTTTCAAATTCATCTTTCCCTTTCACCCTGACCCACTGTAAAATCCCCATAGATGGGTTTCCGAAGGATTTTCTTTCTTCCAGCAAAAGGTACTTATTCGGTGATACCTTTTCGCCTACAAAATCCTTCACAGCTTTTACGTACAAAACTCGTTCCAAATAAAGCGGATTTAGCCATTTTGGATTGTAAGAGTTGAGGATTTTTCCCCATTTATCAAAGGCTTCCTCACCTGCCACTGCCATATTGCTTACATTCCGACATCCCAGTCCGTTGTAGAGTAGTACATCTTCACACAATTTGTGCATTTGGTCTTCCGAAACCGTATGATCCAGAAAGGCCACACTATAGCGATTTTTCCGAATCAATCTGGGCACCCCCTGGTAGGTTTGTTCAAAGTACCGGGCGGTGTTGTTACTCCCGGTTGCCAGGAGGGCATCAATAGGCGGGAGATGATCGACCATTTTCCACTGATCCGCCAGGGCTGGCGCAACGGCGACCCACTGCTGGCGGATCCAATTCAACAAGATTCGATCCTGTCGGGAACATTTCAGATATAACTGATGGCCAGCCAGTAAGGTGATCCAAATATCGTGAAATCCCACCAATGGCAGATTACCCGCCGCGATCACCCCCACCCTTTTGGGCTTGCCCTCCACTGTTGGGTATTTTTTCAGAAAGGCCTGCACCTTCTCTGGCCTTAACCAGGTCCCAATATGCCCCAGGTTTTTTCGAATAAAAAAGGGAGTAAACCAGGGGTTGGCTTCCACGGCTTTTTGTACGATTTCCTCATTCAATCGCTCAGGTCTGATATTCTCGTTCCATTGCCTGAGATGGCTTTGCAGTACCTCATGCCATTGCTCCCGCTTCATGTAAGTTTATCGTTGAATGTGACACCTTTTTCGGAAACTTTTGTTCAACTCATTTCATCCGATCCGTTTAAAAATTCGGTCTGCTAAATTTTGTCTAAAAAAAGTCTCAGCCTTCCGCCATTTTTTCCCGTATACCAACCGAAGAAACATTCACCTCTTCATTTTGTTAATAGGGCATATTCCCCTACTTTTGACCAAAAATAAGCAGTTTTATGGCGATTATTATCACAGATGAGTGCATCAACTGCGGGGCTTGCGAGCCTGAGTGCCCCAACAATGCCATATATGAGCCAGGAGTCCCCTGGAAATTTTCCACTGGAACAGAGCTCAGTGGAGATCTGGACTTTGGCGATGGCGTGGTGATTGGCGCTGATGAGGAGCAGGAAGCCGTATCAGATGAAGTGTATTATATCACTCCTTATAAATGTACCGAATGTATCGGGTTTCATGAAGAACCACAATGTGCAGCGGTTTGTCCTGTAGATTGTTGTGTTCCGGACCCTGACTATGTGGAAAGTGAGGAAGAATTAACCGCGAAGAAAGAATGGATGCACCTGGAATAGGACATTCCATTTTTATGATAGAAATTTACCGGCCTCCTACTTGTTAGGAGGCCTTTTATATATAGAGACGTGTCTCAAAGCACTGCATATCAAACCGTGATCGGGTTGGAGATTCATATTCAATTGGATACCCAACGAAAAATATTCGGCACAGAAGGCTTTGCATTCGGCCATGCCCCCAATCATCAGCTTTCTCCGGTGACGATTTCCCATCCGGGTGCCCTGCCTTTTTTTAACGAGCAGTGTCTGGCCTTTGCCATTAAGCTCGGTCTGGCTACGCAATCCCACTTGAACAGCCCCACCTATTTCGCCCGGAAAAACTACTTTTATCCTGATTCCCCCAAGGGATATCAGATTTCTCAGGCGGAAAAACCCATCTGTGAACGGGGTGTCCTGGAAATACGGCACCCAGATGGGACCTACCAATCGGTGCGCATCACCCGCATTCACCTGGAAGAAGATGCCGGCAAATCCATCCACGACCTTAGCCCCCAACACAGTCATATTGATCTCAATCGCTCAGGGGTGGGCTTATTGGAATTGGTAACGGAGCCAGAACTTCATAGCCCGGAAGCGGCGGGAAGTTTCGTCGCGGAAATCCGGCGGCTGGTCCGCTACCTGGGCATTTGCGATGGCAATATGGAGCAGGGCAGTCTGCGCTGCGATGCCAACGTATCTGTCCGCAAAGGAGCGGACGCCCCCTTAGGAACACGGGTGGAGATCAAAAACATCAACAGTATTTCCAATGTGGTCAAGGCGATCACTTACGAGCGAGAACGCCAAATCGATCAACTGGAAAAAGGAGCGGCCATCGTACAGCAAACTCGCCTATGGAATGTGGATACCGGCCGTACTGCCCCCATGCGTGAAAAGGAAACGGCTGACGATTACCGGTATTTCCCGGAACCGGATTTGCTCCCGCTACAATTCACCCAGGAGGATATCGACCTCCATCAAAAAAGCCTCCCGGAATTGCCGTTACAGCGCTTCAAGCGGTACTTCGTAACCTATAAACTGGGAGAGAATGAAGCCTGGGCCCTGGTCGAACAACGAGCTACTTCGGATTATTTCGAAAGCCTCATCCAACTTACCCAGGATCCAAAAAGTTCCGGAAACTGGCTATTGGGCGAAATAAAAGCCTACCTCAACCAGCAAAACATCCCTATCAGAGACTTTCCGCTCAAGTCTGAAAAAATTGCGTCGCTGATTGAATTGGTTAAAAGCGGCAAACTCCCCCACCACCTGGCCAAAGAACAGCTCTTTCCCGCTATGCTTGCTCAGCCGGAGGCCGATCCTTTAAGCCTGGCAGAGGAAAAACAATTGTTGATTGAATCCCAGGCCGTTGAATTAGAGACTGCTATGCAGCAAATCATGCAAGCTTTTCCCGATGAAGTCCAGCGATATCAGCAGGGTAAAAAAGCCCTGCAAGGCTTTTTTGTAGGGCAGTTGATGCGGCAGTTTAAAGGCAAGGCTGATCCTAAGGAAGTAAATCAGGTCGTACAAAAAAGTCTCAAAAAGAGCCCATAAGCGTAACTTTGGCGGTTTTCGTCCGTCCTATCAGAGGAATTGGCAGGCCTTATTAGGATAGTTTCCTGCAAACTTATTATTTTGAGGTTTGCCCAAAGACTCCTTTCCGGAATAAACCTAAAAAATAGCATCATGGACTCGTTGATTCAATCCGTACTGGAAGATACCAAAACTGGTATGGAAAAATCGATAGAACATTTTAAGAGAGAACTCACAAAAATCCGTGCTGGTAAAGCCAGTCCGGATATGGTAAGTGGTGTCGTGGTAGACTACTATGGCTCCCCTACTCCTCTGGCCCAGGTAGCCTCAGTTTCCGCCTCAGACCCCCGCTCCCTGACCATTACACCCTGGGAGAAAAACATGATTCCCGTGATTGAAAAAGCCATTCGGGATGCCAACCTGGGATTTAACCCCAGCAGCGACAGCGATCTGGTTCGGATTCCTATTCCTATGTTGACCGAGGAAAGAAGAAAGGACCTGGTAAAGCAAGCCAAAGCTGAGTTGGAAAATGCAAAAGTTGCGCTGCGAAGCATTCGTCGGGATGCTAATGACGACTTGAAAAGCTTGCAGAAAGATGGTGTTTCTGAGGATGAAGTGAAAAATGGAGAAAAGAAAGTCCAGGACATCACCAATGAGTGTGCTAACAAGCTGGAAGCCATTATGAAAGAAAAAGAATCCCAGATCATGACGGTCTAGGTGATCAACATATATTCAGAAAGGGGCGGTTTCGCCCCTTTTTTTTTGCCGAAAAACCAGCCATAAACTCCTCCAAGCTGCAGAATGCATCCATTCAAGCTTAAGACCCTCTATCCCAGCCATTTTTTCTTAGCTTTGCGCCCATGATGCAATCCATTTTTCTCTTTTTGAAGGGACTGGCTATGGGAGCGGCCAACGTCATTCCCGGGGTTTCAGGCGGGACCATTGCCTTGGTTACCGGCATTTACGAAACCTTCATCAATTCCCTCAAGTCACTTGACCTCTCGGCTATTCAATTGCTTCTCAAAGGTAAATTCAAAGAATTCTGGACCTATATCAACGGGACCTTTCTGACCATGCTGTTTTTGGGTATCGGGGTGAGCCTGTTTACCCTGGCCAAGTTTTTCAAGTTTTTACTGGAAAATGAAAACCCCAATTACAGTATCTGGTTGATGGCCTTCTTTTTCGGTTTGATTCTCGCTTCCATCTACTTTGTGGGGAAAACCGTGGAAAAGTGGTCTCCCATTACGATCTTATTTCTCGTGGTGGGTACGGCCCTCGCGGTTTGGATCGCCCTGCTAAATCCTGCCACCGAAAACAGTGCCTGGTGGTATTTAGGGATCTGTGGGGTAATCGCCATGTGTAGCATGATCCTACCCGGACTTTCCGGCTCTTTTGTCCTGATCCTCATGGGCAATTATAAACTCATCATGCTGGATGCCGTCAGTGAATTAAATGTAAAAATCCTCATCCCCGTCGCTATTGGTGCGGTAGCCGGTCTGATTGCATTTTCCAGAATCCTTTCCTGGGTATTTAAGCATTATCGAGATCAAACCATTGCCCTGATGACGGGCTTTATTCTGGGTTCTCTGTTGACGATATGGCCCTGGAAAAATGAAGTTCCCCTCCTTGGGCCTGACGGAAACCCCATCATCAAGGAAGGAAAGACCCTGATCAGTGGGTATGAATGGTTTATGCCTGAATTGGGCGAAAGCGCAGTCATCATCGCCCTGGTTGTGGCGGTTCTGGGGGCGCTGAGTATTTGGGGCATTGAAGTGGCCGCCAATCAGACTGCTCCTCAGACTGAGGCATAAAAAACCGGGCCTCATGGACCCGGTCGCTTGTAGCCTAAACGTAGATATACAATAAGTCTTTAAGGGGATTTTCAAGGATTAACGAAGATTGTTCGGCTAAGGCTTCCTTGGGAGGTGGTAATCTGGAAAAGATACAGTCCCGAAGGCCAGTCCTGTAAGGAAATGCGCGCTTCCCTGCCGGAAAGTAATTCCTGTGTCATTTGCCGGCCTTGGGCATCCCAGGCCACCAGTTTTTCCAACGGATATTGATCGCTTTTTACGGACAAAAAAGTAGTAGCGGGGTTGGGAAATACGTGCAGAGATGCAGCCAACTCATCCTCCAGATTCGTGGCCGTCTCATCAATGATCAGGGCTGTATCTCCTGACATACAAACAGGTATGAACTCCTCTCGATTATTGATCATATAGGGTAAGGAAAGGCCCATTTTGAGGGTTTCCATCAAGTCTTTCTTCCCGGAAATATCATCTACGATGATGATATCTATGGAAGCTATTCTTCCGTAACCGGCTCTATTTACCTGATCCAGACGAGTCAGGGCAAAGTCCAGACGAGAGAACTCAGGCACCAGGTGCCAGAATCCCAAAAGGTCGCTGTTGGCGGTACCCAGCCAGCTGTTCGGAAAATCCACTTCCATGGAAGCTGTTTTCACCAATGAGGTATCGAGGCTAAGGCTAAAAACCAAGCCATATACCGCAGGACTGGGCAGGCTATCGGTTCCCAATCCAATTTCGGCTCGTAGGGTATCGCCTGTTTTCAGGCTGTCCTGTAGGATATCGATCCAGAGCGGGATGCCCGTCAGGCAGTTTCCCTCTCCGGTTTTATTGTGAGAGAGGCCATAGTTCAAATGTATGGCCAGGGTATCATCTGACTGAATGATCCCATCTCCATCGGTATCTATATGCTTATAGTTAACGGTATTGGAGAGGGTATTGACCCAGTTGGGGGCCGCTTGCGGCGTCCAGAGCAGACTGGCCATGGGTCTGGAGGGGCCATTTTGTCCGAAGCCTAATCCCAAGGCCAGCACATCAACATTGTTGACCAGAAAGTCGGCATTGGCATCTCCCGGCCATACGCTATCAATCGGCCAGGGTACGGCTGGCTGCACAAAGCCCTCGGACAAGAAGAGACTACTGCCAATACCATCCAGGTTTTCTACCGCCACTTCTCCCAGGTTATAGAATAAACTCAGGTTACCGGCAGAAAGGGTTCCTCCTTCATTATTGATGACTTCTCGTTCCAGGCTCTGAGCCGAAAGCTGAGCTGGCCACAGGCCCAGGATGAGCAGGCTTAGTATCGGGTAAAAGAAAAATCTCATGGTTGCTGCGTTAAGGTGGCTTTTTCCCGAATCACTTTAAATTCCTGATAGCCTTTGCGCACACATTTTACTTCCCAATCAAAGCGATAGCTGCCTTTTCCCTGAAGTAATTCAACTACTTTAAACCCATCGGCATGCTTTTCAATAACCGCCAGGCCTTTGGATTCACCCGAAAGGGGGGTGAGCATGACAGTCATACTAGCGGGGTCCGCTACATGTTGAAAGTGTTCAGGAAAATGGACCTCTCCTACTCCATCTACCATTTCTCCACTTCCGCGGACATAAGCGGCGGCTTCCGGGCCTTCCAAACTGGCATACCAGATTTCTTTATCGGGCTGAGCGGGATGATCCATCCGGAAGTTTTTCACGTCGCCAAAGACCTCCCATTGGTTGAGGGCATTGACCTGAATACCGGCTTTGGGCGTGTTGCTATTGTCTTGCAGATAGATATAGCCTTCATCGCTGGCATTGATGCCCAGGGCTACCCGGGTCTGGTTGCTACTGTTGACCACCGTTTGGCTATCCAGGACACTGAGGGTGGCATTGGGGGCAGGGGTGCCAATCCCTACCGTGCCGCCAGTCAAGGTATAGATGCTGCCATTAGGCTGAAAGGCAGACTGATTGATGGTATCGGGTTTCCATTCGGTGCCGTCCCAAATCAGGACTTCTCCTATACTGGGCGTACTGCTGGACACTTGATTGCCTTGTAAAGCGGTTACGGACATGGCTGAGAAGGTACCGCTCAGGTCTCCCCCAGCCGTACTTGCAGTGGTCAGATCATCTGAAGCATCGGTATCTCCGGTATTAATGATAGTACTACCTGAAACGGCTATGCCGCTTCCTCCTACGTATTGAATATTTTGATCCAGGCCAGGTGCCCATTCAGTACCATTAAATTTGAGGACCTGACCGGAAGCAGGGGCGATATTAGCTACATCATTTCCTTGTAAACCCACTACAGTAGGACTAGGATACGTACCACTAAGATCTCCCGAAGCCCCGGTTGAAGTGGTCAGATCATCCGAAGCATCTGTATCCCCTATATTGGTAATGGTACTACCAGAAATTGATATCCCGGTACCTGCTGCATACAAGGTATTCACGTCTGCAGCCGGAATCCATTGAGAGCCATTCCATTTGAGGACCTGACCAGTAGTAGGGGTTGTATTAGCTACCTGATTTCCTTGTAATCTCTCCACCGTCGGATTCGGATAAGTTCCCCCAAGGTCTCCTCCAGCGACGCTCCCAATCAGCACGTCATCCAAGCCATCGATATCCCCCGTATTGGAGATCACCGTGCCGGAAATATTGATCCCTGTACCAGCCGTGTACACCGGTAAGCCAACCGATCCTCCCCCTCCGCTGAGACTCAGCGTATTGCCGGACAGTTGTAGAGATTGGATTTCATTCAGGGGATCAGCATCGGCATCGTTGGTCGCATCCGTCCCGGGAACCCACTGTATGCCATTGAAAGAGAGGATTTGGCCATTGGTCGGAAACGTAGAAGCGAGGGGTACGCCATTTAATCCGGAAACACCAGGATTTGGGTAGGTGCCTGTCAAGTCTCCCCCAGCAGAGGTACCAATGGTTACATCATCACCGGCATTGCTATCACCGGTATTGGTAATGAGCACAGAGCTACCGACGATGCTGGTTGAAATACCGGTGCCTCCCACGATGCTGGGCACGGTGGGTAGGTTGACGGAACCCCCTCCATTGGAAAGGTTCAAAATCGTTCCACTAACCGACAAAGTCTGAATTTCGTTGGTCGGGTCTGCATCGGCATCATCAACTCCATCGGCTGAAGGGACCCATTGACCATTGTTGTATTTCAACACCTGATCGTTGGAAGGAGGAATAGAAGATATAGGCGTGCCTTTGATTCGCTCTACGGAAGGTGCTGGAAAAAAGCCGCCTAAATCTCCGGCCGCAGGAGAACCGATGGTAACATCATCGGTGGCGTTGGTATCCCCTGTATTGATAATTTGATTGCCCACGATCACCAGCCCGGCACCTGCTGAAACACTGAAGTTGGGCAGGTTAATCGATCCTCCCCCATCTGAGAGCGTAAGGATATTGCCATTGATGCTTAGGCTTTGGGCCAAAACGGAATCGGAGGCCGGAAGCCATTCGGTCCCGTCAAATTTCAAAACCTGTCCAGCCTGGACTTGTCCCGTCTGCACATCTACCAAATCCCCCATAAACATCTGAGAAGCCTTGGTGGCGGTATGGCTGTGCAAAGCATAAGGCACGCTTTCCAGGCTGCGGATGCCCAGATCGACATAACCGCCTCCTGTGTCAATTTCCACCTGGAGATTGGCCTGTATACTATCCCAGGCCAAGGCAGGAAAATTGCCCATGATGGTGCCTCCCTGACCGATCACGGCCAGAAATAATCCAAAAGGATTGGTGGTCAGGTTGTGCTGTTCTTGATAAACCATGGTACCGGCATCCAGAATGGTGAACCTCACATCCAGATTGGTATTGGCTAGTACAATTCCATTATCCCGGGCGATCGCCTGATACTTAATGCCAAAAGGCACCTGCGCCAGTATCCATCCCGGCATACACATTAACAATAGGAAGGCTGTTAAGAGGGAAATGTGCTTCATGATTTGAAGTATTTGTATGGTGGATTTTTATATCACCTTACAAATCTACCGCTGGAGCCACAAGTGAGAAAACACAATATTTATAAAAAATCGAGTATTTAATTTTGTATTTATATCCCCATTCATCGAATAACAGGTCTATTTTTCTATATTTATTAGACCTCACTCCATCAAAATCGATTAAATGGAATCACTGAATTTTCAACAACAATTGCACGCCCTTGATCATTGGGAACAAAAGCGATTCCGAAAATTTGTGGATTCTCCTTACTTCAATACTGACCCCAAGCTGTTAAACCTCCTGGACGCGATCTACCAGGCTACGCCCACCGAACCGCTTAACTACCACCAACTCCACGTAGATTTTTTCCCAGATATACTCTTCAAAAAGGCGCGCATTACGCATCTGATTTCCTACTTAAAAAAACTTTTTCATCAGTTTTTACAGGTCGAAGCCCTACAAGAAAGTCCGGTCTCGGCAGAACTTCTCTTGCTACAACGGCAAGCCAGGGAAGGATGGGAAAAACCCTTTTGGCAAACCCATGCCCGCTTGGAAAAACACCTGACTGCGGATCACTTGACCGATACCAACCATCACCTATGGAGATACCTTAGCGCGGAGGAAGCCTACACCTTTAAGCTAGGTCAGGGAAAACGAGAGGTGGAAAAAAGCATCGAAGACAAAATTGTTTCTTTGGAAGTATTTTTTGTCCAGAACACCCTTCGGAATATGTGTCAGTGGGTCAATCAGCATAAAATTCTGCAGGCCGAGATCTCTCAGGAAAAGATTGATCATTTTTTAACCTATCTGAAGCCGAGGCTGGAGGCCTATCATGCCTTTCCTTTGATCCGTTTGTACTATTTGGTATTGATCCTGCAACAAAATGAAGCTGCTGAAACCTATTTTCAATTCAAAAAGGCTTTGTATACCACCGGACCGGCCATCCCAAAAGCAGAAGCCCTGGGCCTGTATCAACATGCCTTAAATTTTTGCATCAAGCAGATCAACCTGGGCCAGTCTACTTTTATCCGGGAATCTCTGGATTTGTATCAGGATATGCTGGTCAAGGAGTTGGTGTTTGTGCGAGGCTATATCTCCCCCACCGACGTCAAAAATATGGTAACCCTGGGGGTCAGGGTAAAGGATTTTGCCTGGACGGCTTCTTTCCTCCACGACATAGCGGACAAAATCAGTCCAGACCAACGCAAAGGAGTCTTAGCTTATAACCAGGCATATTTACTACATCATGGTCAGGGAGCTTCCCGCCAGGCGATGAAGTTGTTGGTGGACCTGGAAATAGAGGATGTATTTTATTATTTGGGGGCCAAAACCCTTTTGCTGAAAATCTACTACGAACTTGCTGACCAAGAAGGGCTCTTGTCTTTGATCCATGCGTTTGAGCAGAGTTTGCGTCGTAACCAATTGATTTCCCAGTACCAACGAAAGACCCATCTTAACCTGTTGGTTTTTGTCAAAAAACTCAACCAGCTCCGCACGCAGAAATGGATCGATCATCCCCAGAATTTTCTGAAAGCGGCAGAAAAACTCCGCAACCGCATAGACCGAAAGCGGGAGATCGCCAACATAAACTGGCTTAGGGAAAAAATAAGCGAACTGGAAAGCGTGGAATAAGCAGAATTGACCGTACTTTTGGGCAAAAGGATGCCAGCGTGAATACTTCTTCTCATCCCATTACCTGGTTTTCTCAGGTTTATAGTGAAAGGGCTGCTTTGCAGTACCTGCTCAGCCAGCCTTACCAGACCGTGAGGGAAGATGATGAAGCACTTTGGGAGCATTTGAGGCAGGAAAAAAGCCGCCTGCAGGCGCTGCTTAAGCGAGGCTTATTCATCCAAAAAGGGGCCTACCTGCATCTGGCTCCTCACGTGCAAAAACTCCTCGCTCCTCATACTTTTTCTCCGACGTATCGCCCCTACCCTTTGGTAAAGGAGCTTCACCAGCAATTCAGCTTTCTGCTTTCCGTGCTGGAACAGCGACCTCCCACTGAAGCCGCACCAGAGTCCGAGACCATGACCGCCCTGCTGCAACAAGTAGGATTGGAAATATGGCCAGCTTGCTTCGACTGGAGCCAATCTGCCAAAGCCTCGATTTGTCTGGAAAACAATCTGGAAGTATTCGCCCGGAAGCGAGACCATTTTTTACAGATCGTTGAGGATTTTGCCCAAGAGCTGTCCAGCCTTCAACAGCTGCTGTTTGAAACGGAATGGTTTGCCCTGGAAACGAATCCCCTCTTTATTCGGCTCTGGAATCAGGCATTGGAAGCTTGTGAAAGTTGTCAGGGCTTTTTCCGGCGATGGAGCCAGGAACTCTTACTCCTGGAACCCTCCCAGGCTCACCTTGCTACCTGGCAGGAACTATTGCGGCTTTATGCGGTTACTCAGCCGCTGATCCATCAGGAAAAATCTCAAGCAGGAGATTGGTTTCATCCGGTAGCCCATCCGGCTAAGCAAGAACTAATCGGTCCTCGCCAGACGCCTCCAGCTTCCCGGCCTTTCCCGAAAGACCAGCCAGGTCTTAGCAGTGAGCCGGGGATTTCCCTGGAAGAAATATTTGCGGCTTTTCAGGCCCAAGGAAAAGACCTCTTTTCTTTTCTCCAAGCCTCCTCATTCACGCAACATCTTTCCCCCGCAGAGCTGATCTACCTGTTCACCAGCCTGGTGGACATCTATCGAGATCAACTGAGTATTTCCCCGGCCTCCCTTCCCTTTCAGGGCCTGAAAGTGGCTCACATAAGTTTAGCCAGCAGCTAATATTTTTATCAATTTTAGCTAATTTTTTTATCAAAAATCTCATATCTTTGGAGTAGTTGAGATTATTCCTATGGTTTCCGAGATTTTCACCCACCTACAGGCAGGAGGATTTTTGAGCGAAAACAGCCAAAATCTTCACCGCCAGCTCTTGTTTTCCCATACCCAACAGGAATTTCCTATCCTGGCCAATCACTTCGCGGCGCTGGGCTATACCCTCTGCAAAGGGGAAGGCTATATATACATGCTGGCGCCTTTAATGGCGCACGAAATAGCTGAGAAGCAGGAGATGCTTACCCGCTACCTGGCCTGGTATCACTTTCTGTCAGCCTACCATGTACATCTAAGTCCAGGCCATCGGTTACAGCCCCAGCGAATCCTGGAAGCTTGCCGGGAAAAACCGGAACTGGCCCAATTACTCCTTCAACTCCCCATGCGCGCCAGTAGTGCCCAACCTCTGGAGCGGATCAAGGCCCTGTTGAGACAATTAGAGAAACTCAACCTGGTTGAATATCTGGAAGCAGAGGATAGCTATTTAGTCTTGTCTGCTTTTTCCTACCTCCAGCACATGGTCCTTCATCTCTATCAATCCACTTCTTCCTATTAATTCATCATGTCTAGCCTTTTTGACGAACTCATTTTTGTCCAAAGTGGGCCTTTTCCCTTCCAGCGATTTGCCCTAAACACCTCTCTTTATATAAAAGGGCCCGAGGCCAGCGGGGTACTGCCTCTACACGCCATGTCATTATTTTTAGGAGGGGATTTTCAAACAGCCATTCATCCCGGTATGTACTCCCAACGATTAAGCTGTTTTCTTCCTCATGAGGAAGCTGGCTTGATCCTCAGCGGCCATCCTCAGGGCAAAGCAGCTTTTATCATTCTTTCTCTGGAAAAAGGCTTGCCCGTTTTTCGCATGGGAAAAGGGAACTTGGAAGCTGTCTTGGAGGAACCGGTAAAAAGTTGGAGTATCACCGACATTATCCAGGCCATCAAGGCCGCAAAAATGGGCCTTACCGCTCCCATGGGGCCCCAGGATTACCTACACCGGTTTTACGGCAAAGCGCCTAAAAGTCGCTCGCCCAAATTCAGCTCCTGGTTACCTACGGACCACCCTCAATTTCTCCGCCAATGGCTCAGCCAGATCTTTACCTCAGAAGACATGACTTCCACCCGGCTGACAACTTTGTTGCTGGCGGGCCAGGATGTATTGGAACCCAGGTTGAATATTCAGCCGCTTAGGCAAGCCCTGCAGCCAATCCTGCAAGACCGAAGGGACCTGCACCAGCTTCAACGCATGCTAGCGTCTATGCCGCATATAAATAGCCTGGAAAAAAGTTTTTTACAGGCTCAACAGAATTACCAAACCTATCGGGAAAAGCTCATCCAGGCCTGGGCAGATGGACAAACTGCCATAGCGCACCTAAAAGTCACCATAACAGAAGCCAGCCAATCGGCGAAGCAGCAAGATATCGCGGCTCATCCGCACTATCGACTTGGGAGGCTAGAATCCCAACTGGAAATCACGCAAAAACTCCGCACCAGGTATCAACATCTTACCCTTGAGTCGCCGGGATTACAGCATCCCATCTCCTCCTTGCCAGTTGATCTACTGAGTTGGAAAGAATGGGAAGCCATGGAAAGCCTGGATCAGGAAATAGAAAAGCTGCACCAGGATTTTATTCAGGCTTCTCAACAACTATTGTTGCCAGCCCAGAACCCTTCCAGCCCTTCAGATGCATCCCAACAGAGTGAAGCTGATGCTGAGCAGCTCTTGAGCATTGAGAAGGAGATTGTCAAAATAGAAATGCGTCAGCAGCTCAATCAACAACGGCTCAAAGATGCTTCGCATACCTTAGAAAAAGAGCAGGAAGAGAAAATGTCTCTGCTTCAAACCAGATCCAAGGAACTGGATCAGCTTATCAGGAAGCGAAAAGAAGTTCTAACCCAGGTGAATGCCTCCTTCCTCCATTGGCTTGAACAACATTATCCGGATTGGCAGGAGACAGTGGGAAAAGTGGTCAAAGAAGAAATTCTCCTTCAACCGGTTTTCGGGGCTGAAATTGAAAAACTAAGCCCCCTTCTTTTCGGGATCCGCCTGGAGCTTTCAGATTTTGACACCAAACTTCCCGACCTGGAACACTGGCAGGAAGAGCTGGATCTATGGGAAAAAGAAGCGGAAAAAATCAGGCAGGAAATCGCTCAATTTCAGCATTATGCGCATCAGGCTCAGGTGAAGCTCACCAAGCGGTATCAGCAGCGAGGTAAAGAAATGAATCGAAAGCTGCAGGAGTTAAAACAGGCAGCCGAACAATGGCGGATTCAACTCAAACAGAAAAAGCTGCGCCAGACCCGTGAGGTACAGCAGCAACAACAAGCTCTTGCCCAACAAAGCATCAAAGAATTGTACCGGGTTCAGGCAATCCAGCAGGAAATTTTACAGCTAAGCCAAAAAAGGCAGGAACTCTGGCAAAAGTTCAAAACTGCCTGCCATGAACTGCCGCCGCCGGCTTCCAAAAAGGGGAGTAAGGATCAGTTCCTACATGAGCATTATGCCCAGGATTTCCAGGCATTTTTTGTACATGAGGCAAGCTGGTTGGCGGAGCGTAACGCGCTTCTTCAACAACCCGAGGTATCAGCGAACCACCACCCTTCTGTAGAAAAACTGGAACAAGAACTAAAGGCCTGGGAAGCTGGCCTGGCCTTGCTCAAGCCTCTGCAGTCTACAGGTCATCTTCCCTCTGCCCCTATCCCTTCTTCCGGGCAGGAAGATACCAGCCCGAAACACTTACAAGAGCGCATCCGGTTTTTTAAACTGGCCATTCGACAGCAACAGACTGCCGCAGATCAGCTCCTCCAAAAACTCAACCTGCTTACCGGCCTCCTTTCTCCTGCTAATGCCTTGGGTCTGCCTTTGGAAGTATCAACGCCGGAATCAGGATTAGTGGTCTTGCAAAAGTTGCGTACCCTGCAGGAAAAAGGGCTGGAAGAAACATATGGAGTGCTTACAAGAAAGCGATCCCAGGAAAGCATGGGGACCATTATTTCCAGTCTTCAACCGCTGTTGCAAGCTGTCCCGAAACTCAATCAGTGGATTGCACTTCAAACAGGGAGTTTATCACACCTCCAATTCCGCTCTAAGGCCCATCAACTATGGCCGCTTTTGGAACAAATTGTCAATTGGTACCAGCAATCCCACGGAAGCCCACATGACCAGGATTTATTCCAGATGGACCCTTCAACGAAGCAGGAAAAAGGAATATGGGAAAGCTTAGAGCTTCTGGCTGAAATCCTCACCCAATTTCCTCAGGAAAGCCTCGATTGGGACCTATTGGTTGAATTGACCGGGCCTGGCTTATCTACCGCCATGGTCATGCAAAGCCTCTATGAACTGATGGTGAGCCGAATCCTTCATCCGGTTCAGGGATTGATGTTGCTTTTCGATCTGGATCAAACCGGACCTGGCATTGATGTATCTGCCCTTCATGAAAGTTGCCTGCAATCAGGCTGTTACTTCATGATCGGCACCTATCGCTGGCATGCTTTTCCCCTGGAAAAAGTCAGTTTTTACCACCTTTATGAACAAGCCAATCAGGTCCAATCCCTTCCTTTATTGACCGCTTGAAAAAATAGCTCCCGGGAAAATCGTAAGTTAGGATGGTAATTTGCAGAACTTATGATATCCCGCTGGAAAAGACGCAGATATAGGCAGCGTTGCAAGCGACTCACGGGCGCTTGTAATGAGGCTTCTCTGGTGAAAATTGTGGAGATGGGAGAAGAAAAAATCCTGGCTGGATTGCTGGACCAGGGGTTTAGCCCGGACAGTCGGGACGAGCAGGGGGTGCCGGCCATCGTGCAGGCGATGCTTTCCGGGCAGGATGGATGTATGCAATTGTTGTTGGATGCACAGGCTGATCTGAACGCCAGTGATGCCACGGGAAATACAGCCCTCATGTATGCTATCCAACAAGAAGAGCTTAGCTGGGTGCATCAACCGCTAATAGAGGCGCAGGATTTGGAGATCCAAAATCAAGCCGGAGAAACGGTTTTGCATATCGCTTGCCGATCAAAACGAACCTCACTGGTTGGGACTTTATTAAATAAAGGAGTAAGCGCAAATATTCAGGATCAGCAGGGCAACACGCCCCTTCTACTGGCTGCCAAAGCTGGCAAGACAGGCATGATCAAAATGCTGATTGCGGCGGGAGCAAACCCTCTGCTGATGAACCAGGCAGGTCTTAGGCCCCACAGTGTACCCGAACTCTCCCCTTTCCAGCGTAAAGTTCTGGAGGAAGCCAGTTGGCCCTTTTTACCCCCCGAAGAAAGACCGGAAATTCCAGCGGAAGGTCCCAAGCCCGCAAAATCCGGCTTGCATTGGATAGATATCCTGGAAATCGTCTTGAGTAATTTCAGCGCGCTTGGCTTACCCGGAAAAGGCAGAAACCTCATCCAGGTTTTACCCGAACTTGGGAAGGTACTGAACACTTCATATTTAAAAAATCAAGCAGGGCTTTCTACAGATATTCTTCCGGGCCTTCGCAACGTATGGGAAAAAATAGACCAAAGAAATTTTTCGAATGAAGACGCGGAGTTTCAGCTTTCGGGTACGCTCAAACGGCAGCTAAACAATACCCTTAAACTGCTATGGCAGTACTTAGGTGAGCCTGCAGAATGGTCTTCTGCTTCAGATTCAGCTCCGCAGCCCCTCCTCTCCCAAGCACAACTGAACCAAGCCCTGGCTGAAGCCCAGCGATTACAAGCACATCATACCATCGCTGTGTTGAAAGCCTTAGGGGCTTCTTCACCCCTGGCATAATCCCTCTTTTTATTTTCATCCTTACTTAAACATGAATTCCCAAACGCTTTTTTCGTCCGGTATCCTTCTTTTCTTCTTTTTTCTGGGCATGAGTTCCTTATTAGCGCAGGAACATGAGGCTGCTTTTCCTGCCGGCTGGGAAGGAGCATGGAAAGGAGATTTACAGATTTTCTCAAAAGGAAAAATCACCATGGAAATTCCCATGGAATTACAGATAGCCCCGACCGACAGTGCGGGTATTTTTCAATGGACGATCATTTATTATGGCGAAAAAACGGACCGGAGAGCATACGAACTGGTACCGGTAGATGCTTCCATCGGGCATTATGTGATCGATGAGAAAAACTCCATTTTTCTGGATGCCTTTTTCAATGGATCGACCCTCAGTAGTCGGTTCTCAGTGGGCGATGGACTTTTGCTGATTACCTACACCCTGCGGGGGGAAAATATAGAGATGAATATTTTCTTTGGAGGACAGGAGAAAAAACAAAAAACTGGAGAAGAAGTAGAAAATGTCGGCGACATATACAGCTACCCGGTGGGTTCCTTGCACCGTGCAGTCCTTCGTAAAGCCTCTTAAGAAGTTATTTTTTAATTAAGGTTGTGTTAACCTACCTGTAAGAGCAGGTTACCCCAATTTAAAGAAAGCCGATTCAAGCCCTCAGGCATGGATCGGCTTTCCTGCATATAGGAAGATATCATTCTGGTCAAAAATGGCTCACTTGAATTTATCCTTGCTTTTCGCCCAACTTTAATTCCAGAGATTGCTACCGAGATACTTCCTTCATGAAAAGCCATACCATCCTGATCGCCGACGATGAAAAGGATATTCTGGAACTCCTGGAATATAACTTAAACCGGGAGGGATATCTGGTCCTTAAAGCCCGGAATGGTCAGGAGGCGCTGCAGTTGGCGAAGGAGCATCAACCTAACCTCATTTTGCTGGATATTGGCATGCCTGAAATGGATGGCATTGAGACCTGCTATCAATTGAGGAAGATTCCTGAGTTATCAAAAACCCATGTCACTTTTCTGACCGCTAGAACCGAAGAGTATGTGGAAGTAGCTGGTTTTGAGGCAGGTGGAAATGATTTTATCTCGAAGCCGATCAAACCCCGGGCCCTTCTTGCCCGCATCAAAGCATCCCTACAGCAAAACCTCAATATCAGTGACAACGGCTTACTGTACATTCACGATCTCGCCATCAACGCGGACGAATATTCAGTAAAACGAGAAGGGGAAGAAATTCCCTTGTCTAAGCTCGAATTCGAACTGCTTTTTTACCTGGCCTCTCATTCAGGCAAGGTATTCAGTCGAACTCAGCTCCTATCAAAAGTCTGGCAGAATCCCATGGTGATGGAGCGCACTGTGGATGTTCATATTCGAAAGTTGCGGCAAAGACTGGGAGAAGGTTATCTGGAAACCATCAAAGGCGTGGGATATAAGTTCCGGGCCTAGGCATAGGACCCTTTAATATTGGCTTAACATTAGGTAGAGGAAATTTAAAAAACCTTAACAAAAGTCAAGTATTCAATTTAAAGCCTACCCCGACTTTTGCTGCCAACTACGGATATACCATTTATTTAAAAATGAACAAATTTCTACTCGCCGGCTGCTTATGCACCATGTTAAGCATGGGGCTACAGATGCAGGCGCAAAATGGAACTTTGCGAGGCAAGGTTTCAGACGGAACAAGCGGAGAAGCCCTGATGGGCGCTACGGTCCGCTTGCTCCAGGGAACCACGATTAAGGGCGGTGCCTACTCTGATGTGGAAGGCAGCTTTACCATCAAAGCTCCCGCTGGTGAATACCAGACCATCATTTCTTATTACGGCTATATAGCCGATACTTCTGAAGCTATTACCATCACAGGAGGAGAGATTACGGTAAAAGAAGTCCTGCTGTTTGAAAATCTGCAGGCACAAAAAGAACTGACAGTTGAGATCGTAGCCAGAAAAAGTCAAGCTACGGATGTTACCCTCTATCAGATGAAAAGGAATTCCCTCAATGCGGTAGATGGAATTTCTAATGAAATCATGCAACGTACGGGTGATGCAGATGTGGGCGCAGCCATGCAGCGGATCACCGGCGTAACCGTCGAAGGAGGGAAGTATGTCTACGTGCGAGGATTGGGAGACCGTTACAGCAAGACTACCCTGAATGGCGCGGAACTGCCAGGTTTGGATCCCAACCGGAACAGCGTACAGATGGACCTTTTTCCTGCCAACCTGATCGACAACATCCTCGTTTATAAAAACTTTTCTCCAGACCTACCCGGTTCTTTCTCCGGTGGGCTGGTAGATGTTCGGACTAAAGACTTCCCCGCCAAATTCACCTTGAAGTTTTCTGCTGCTGCCAGCTACAATCCTCAGGCCAACCTGAGAGATGATTTCCTGATGGCAGAGCAGAGCTCTACCGATTGGTTGGGATACGATGACGGAACCCGGGCCGTACCTGCCTTCATTTCTGAAAATACCCAGGGCACCATCCCTAACTTAAGCTCAGACAATGAAGATAAAATTGCCCTGGATCGAATCACCAAATCTTTCGGGACGCAGTTTGACCCAAGCCAAACGACCTCTGGACTGAATCAGAACTATCAGATTTCAATCGGTAACCAATATGACCTGGGAGGTAAGCCTTTTGGGTTCATCGCCAACTTCTCTTACCGAAACGGTTTCACTGCCTACACCGGAACAGAAGCCCGTTTTAAAAAT
The DNA here is from genome assembly GCA_038527215.1 of Bacteroidota bacterium. GTDB lineage: Bacteria > Bacteroidota > Bacteroidia > J057 > J057 > JAWPMV01. The sequence goes on along the minus strand of JBCBGC010000010.1, from coordinate 31,617 downwards.
ACCAGTGATGTGGCCAGCGGCAACATTGCCAATTCTTTGAACACTGAGCTGGCATTGAATGGTCCCCTGGGTCAGCAGGAAGTGCTTTGGGGGGGATTGATCAAGCTATCTTTCAAGCCCAGCCCGAACCATAAGTTCTCCTTCAACTACATGCATAACCAGAGCGGCACCAATACTGCCCGGACATATACCGGTGGTTACCCTGGCCAGGATGCAGACCTGATTCTGCAAACCCGCGCCATCAGCTACCTGGAAAGATCCATGGATGTCTTCCAGCTTGAAGGAAAGCACCTCTTTGGGAAGTTGAGTGTGGATTGGATTGCTTCCATGACAGAATCAGCTCAGGATGAGCCCGACCTTCGCTACTTCAGTAATGAGTTCCGGATGGACGAGGGCGACACCCTATATGACATTGACCAGAGTGGTATTTATACCGCTCCGGCTCGCTTCTACCGGACCCTGGCAGAAACCAATCAGGACCTGAAAGTAAATTTCGAGCTTCCCTTCCAGCAGTGGAGCGGCAAAGAAGCCAAAGTCAAATTTGGCGGGGCTTATACCAGCAAAGTGCGTGATTTTAACGAAACACGTTATGTCATGTCTTTCGGTACCAAGACCCAGGCTTATAATGGAAACCCAACAGAATACTTCTCCAATGGGAACCTCGGCATCGTAGATACTTTCATCGCTCCTGCCCCATTTGACTTCACCCGTTATGACATGGGCCTGTACTACCAGGATGCCTCCGAAGATCGAAACGACTATACTGGAGACCAGACCATTCTGGCCGGTTATCTGATGGTAGAACTGCCTTTGACCAACCGTCTCAAGGTAATTACCGGAGCCCGCTATGAAGGAACGGATGTAACCACTGTTTCCAACGACTCTTCTATTGCTCCAGGGGTACTGGACCTAAACGACATCCTCCCTGCTGCCAACTTTGTGGCCAAGCTTTCTGAAAAAATGAACCTGCGGGCTGGTTACAGCCGTACCCTGGCCCGCCCCACTTTCCGGGAGTTTGCACCTTTCGCGTCTTTCGACTTTGACGGTGATTTCCTCCTGGTGGGTAACCCTGAATTGCAGCGTACCCTGATCGATAATGCTGACTTACGCTGGGAATTTTATCCTTCTCTGACAGAACTGGTCAGTGTGAGCTTGTTTTACAAAAACTTCACCAACCCGATCGAACGGATTTTGGACCCACGGGCTCAAAACCCTCAGTATCAGTTCAGAAACGTAGATAATGGCGTGGCTTACGGAGCGGAATTTGAGATCAAAAAGAATTTCGGCTTTGTTTCTGATGCCCTGCGAAAACTGACCCTCGGTGCGAACCTCGCCCTGATTCAGTCCCGCATTGATATCAATGAGTTGGAATATCAGAACATCATCGCCGTAGATGATACCCGCCCTCGTCGTCGTCCAATGTTTGGTCAGTCGCCTTATGCCGTCAACGCAGAATTGGCCTATATCGACAAAGAAGACCTTGGGCTTCAGGCAAGTTTGAGTTTCAATATGTTCGGTGAGCGGATCGCCATCGTCGGGGGTTCTGATCCAGATATTTATGAGCAACCAAGGGGCCTGATGAATTTTTCTCTGGCCAAAACCTTCGGTATGTTCTCCATTAGATTCCGCGCCAACAATTTATTAGACCCAGAATATAAAATGACCCAGGAGTATCGTCCTGAGATAAACGACCCATTTGTTTTCCGTAGCTATACCCTTGGAAGGTCTTACTCTCTCGGTATTTCTGTATCGCTATAATATGGAAAGGCAGTTGGCCTGATCAACCGACTGCCTTTCTTTTCGTTCTTTCTTGATTTCTTACTAAAACCAACTAATTCATTTCTGCTCACTGCTCTCCTGTCTCGGACTTTTCCTCATAGAGAAGTCTGCTGGGGGAACTGTATCTAAGCCCAAAACCTTTCACAATGAAAAGTTTTATCTCTACTCTCTTATTGCTACTGACCGTAGGCTTTTTGTATGCACAGCCGACAAAAACCATTACTGCCAGTGCTGCCGGAACCGGGACCGTAACCTGGGACAAAGACACAACCTACATTTTGGATGGCTTTGTATTTGTAAACAGTGGTCAGACGTTGACCATCGAAGCAGGTACTGTTATCAAAGGAAAATCCGGACAGGGTGCCGCTGCTTCTGCCCTGGTCGTGGCCCGCGGTGGAACCATCATGGCTGAAGGAACTCCATCTGAGCCGATTATCTTTACCGCTGAATCTGACGACGTTTCTAACCCATTTGATCTTGCGCCCAACACCGTAGGCCTATGGGGTGGAGTGATCATCCTCGGAAACGCCAGCACCAACACTAATCCTCCTGAGCAAGCCATAGAAGGGATTCCTACCACCGAGCTTCGTGGCCTTTTCGGGGCGATTGACCCTAACAACGACGGAGACTATTCCGACGCAACTGTAAACGACGCAGACAACAGCGGTATCTTCCGCTACGTTTCTATCCGCCACGGTGGTACCAACATTGGAGCCAACAATGAGATCAATGGTTTAACCATGGGTGGTGTGGGTAGCGCTACTCAAATCGACCACGTTGAGGTGATCTTCAACCAGGACGATGGATTTGAATGGTTCGGAGGAACTGTTGACTGCAAGTACCTGGTGGCTGCTTTCTGCGGTGATGATGCTATGGACTACGACATGGGCTGGAGAGGAAACGGACAGTTCTGGTTCGTGATTCAGTCTGATGACGCTGGCTCTGACCGTGGGGGTGAGCATGATGGAGGTACTTCTCCTGAAACAGGAACTCCTCTGGCTACTCCAGTGATCTATAACGCTACTTACATCGGACGGGGAGAGTCTGCTGGTAAAAGAGCGCTGACTTTCCGCGACAACGCTGGTGGTGAATACCACAACTCTATCTTCTACGATTTCTCAAGAGGTATCGACGTTGAAATCCTCGGAAACGGTTCTGAGCACAGCTACGACCGCCTGCAGGCTGGAGACCTGGCCCTGAGAAACAACATCTTCTGGAACGTTGCTGGAAACGATTCAGCTGAGGTATTTAAAGTTACTTTGGGTAAATACGGAACCATCGATGCTAACGGAAATACTGTGGCTCAGGCGGTAACCGATTCTCTGGCTGACCTGGCCGCTGGTACTGCCTTTATCCAGGCTTACTTCGATTCTACTAACCAAACTGTAGTGAATCCTGGGTTCCCAAGCATCGACAGAACGGAGTTCAACAATGCCCTGGACCCACGTCCTACTTCCGGCTTTGCCCTCGGTACTGCTCCTGCTTCTGATGAGCCAGGTGATCCTTTCTTCGCTGATGTAAATTATAAAGGTGCTTTCAGCATCGATCCCGCCGAATTCTGGGCTGATGAGTGGACTTATATGGACGAGTTGGGATACTTCCCAGCCACCTTCTCTGCTCTGACCAGCATCGACGATAAAAAAGAGTTTATCCGTAGTCTTCGCCTGTACCCTAACCCAACCCGCAATGCCTTCACCGTAGCAGGCAGCGACATGGGAACAGAGGCTGTTGAGATCATGGTTTATGACATGTCTGGACGGTTGGTCTTAACGGCAGACGCTATGCCCGTAGCTGGTGAACTGGAAACACGTATCGATCTCGGTACGGCTCCTGCTGGCATGTACTTCCTGAAAGTACAACAGGGTAACAACATAGCTACTGCCCAACTGGTAAAGCAATAGTCATCCTGACTCTTCTACAGGCATGGGCCGGTCTTGGACCGGCCCATTTTTTTTACCCCTTCTTTTTAGCTTCATATAAACATGACACATCCTTTCCTTCCCCGTAATACCCAAGTAATACCCTAAGACTTTATTGCAGATGTAAATCATAGTAAAGGTTAAGGTTCATGCAAGCATGTAGGTTAACGCAAGAACGAGCTCTTATAACCTTAAAGAAGTCTCTTCGGACGTACATGCCCTATTTCTTTTTCACCAGTGTCCCGGCCCCACCTCTTGCCGGGACTTTTATTTTTCTAAGTCATGAGTAGACGTAAAGTAGATGTGGTGATCATTTCAGATGTGCACCTTGGCACCTATGGTTGCCGGGCTCAGGAGCTGGTCGTGTACCTCAAAAGCATTCAGCCTGGGGTCCTGATTCTCAATGGAGATATCATTGATATCTGGCAATTCAGCAAGCGCTATTGGCCAAAGGCCCATATGCAGGTCATCAAGGAAATTGTCAAAATTCTGGCCCGGGAAACGCCTGTCTACTACCTGACGGGCAACCATGACGAATTGCTCCGGAAGTTTTCTGACTTCAAGCTGGGCAACTTTTACCTGCAGGACAAGCTCATATTGGAACTGGAAGGTGGAGAAAAAGCCTGGATCTTCCACGGAGACGTGTTTGATGCCAGCATGAAGCACGCCAAGTGGCTGGCCAAGTTGGGCGGGATAGGCTACGATCTGCTCATTTTTATCAACAGCATGATCAACTGGGGCCTGGAAAAAATGGGCAGGGAGAAGATGTCCCTTTCCAAAAAGGTGAAAGCCAGCGTCAAGACCGCGATCAAATATATCAGCGACTTTGAAGACATCGCTGCAGATTTGGCCATCGAAAATGAATATGACTATGTCATTTGTGGTCATATTCATCAACCTCAGATTCGGAAAATCAGCAATGAGGAGGGAGAGGTTACCTACCTCAATTCAGGGGATTGGATTGAACATAACACCGCCCTGGAATACCATGAAGGCACTTGGAACTTGTTCAGCTTTGAGCCTGACGCAAAGCAGTCCATAAAGAAAAGCCGAAAGAAAAAGTCAGTCGATCTCAAGCTGCCAAATACCTCCGAACAGGAACCGGTTTTGGCATAAGTCATTACTCCCATTTGATTCCAATCCTATGCGCGTATTATATGCCATTCAGGGAACCGGTAATGGCCACCTAAGTCGGGCCATTGCCTTACTGCCGCATTTTCATCAACATGCAGAGGTAGATATACTTGTTTCGGGTACGCAATCGGAACTCAAGCTCCCCTACCCCATCAGTTATCAATACCGAGGGGCTTCTTTTCACTACAACAAAAGAGGCGGCATCCATTATGCGAAATCCGGCTGGAAGAATCTTTCCTTACGGGTCCTCCGCGAAATCCGTCAGCTTCCCGTGGATCATTACGACCTTGTTGTCAATGATTTTGAACCCATTTCTGCCTGGGCGGCCAAATTGAGAAAGGTCCCCTCGGTCTCAGTCAGTCATCAGGCCTCCTTTCTGACCGCCAAAACGCCCAGGCCAGAAAAACAAGATGCCTGGGCTGAGTTTATCCTGCGTAACTACGCCCCGACCTCCCAGGCCCTGGGTTTTCATTTTCAGCCATACGATAGCTTTATTTTTCCGCCCATCATCCGACCCGAAATACGTAAGCTGGAAGTGCAGGCAGGACAACATGTGACTGTCTATCTGCCTGCCTATCGGGACAAACAAATTCTCCGGGTATTGACCAAGATGCCTGAGGTACAATGGCAGGTTTTTTCCCGCTACAGTCCTCAACCACAAAGGCATGGGAATGTATGGATTCGTCCGGTCAGCGGATCAACTTTTATGGAAAGTCTGGCTGGGGCTAAAGCCGTGTTGTGTAGCGCTGGATTTGAAACGCCCTCAGAAGCACTCTATTTGGGCAAAAAGCTCTGCGTCATTCCCATCAAAGGGCAGTATGAGCAGCTAGCTAATGCTGCGGCTCTGGCTAAAATGGGAATTCCAGTCTTGCAAAAGTTAGCGGAAAAAGAGATTCCTACTTTTCAACATTGGTTGGCCTGTCCTGCACCCACAGCCCAAAAATATCCCCAGATGGAAGGGCTGATTGTAAAGGCATTGATGGACTGGGCGAAAGCAGGTAGACCTGATCACCTTTTTCCTTCCAGCACATTTCAGCATTTTTACGCCCCCGAAACGGAGCTTGCTCCCCTTGCTCCCTTGACCTCAACTTAGTGAATTCGCTGTCTCCTTGAGGTACTTGGCCTCAATCTGGTCCAGCGCGGTCTTCTTATCGTTATGATGGATGACCGCATGAAAATCGTTGAGCTTGTGAAGCAAGGGCAACAGTTGCCCTAATTCCTGGGCGGCCAGATTTCCAGACAAAATGCTGGCTACCTGGTCCATTTTTTCCATGACCTTCGTAAGGACTTTTTCTCCCTGAGGGGTGATTTTCACGCGCTTGGATCGCTTGTCTCTATGGTCAGCAAAACTCTCCAGCAAGCCGTGTTTCTCCAACCGCTTGATGATCTCAATGCCGGAGGTAATTTCCAGCAAATGCATCTGAATGAGTTCAGTTTTGGTCAGGCTATCTTCATAGCTCAAGGTGGCCAAAAACGTAAAGTCATCCATGGTGGAAAGCGGAGTGTCTTCCAGGGCTTTCTTGGAGTAGTGTTTGGCATACCGATTCAGGTATGACAGGAGCATGGTCAATACAGTCTGGGATTGTTCCTCGTCAAGCCCTCCCTCCGTAGGCCGGGTAATGGCTACAGGATTGGGGTAGGCCAAACGATTGTTTAACCAGACAGCGAAAGGAAACAGGTTGGGGGATGTGTCCTGGGTTTCGGTTTCGTACTGTTCGAGCAAGTCCACAATCTCCCGAAGGAGATGGTATTTGTGGGACATGAGTTAGTAATGAATATGGAGCTGTAACAAATATAGAAAGAACCACACAGAATCGTAGCTTCTCTGTCCCAACGGACAAAATTCGCGTAAACAATTCCATTTTGGGTGAGTTTTCAGTCCGTATCGTTTAACGTACGGTTTAGGAACACACATGAAAAAAGGTCTCTTTTTCCTTTCATTCATCCTCTTTTTAGGATGGCTAGCCCCCTATGCTCAGGCGCAATCTGGCATCATTAAAGGGCGCATTTTCAACGAGATAAATAACGAACCCCTGGAGTTTGGTGCGGTGCGCATCCAATCTTCCAATCAGGGAAGTTATACCGATAGCCTGGGTCGCTTCGAAATCGGAGGATTAACCCCCGGACTCTACAACCTTGAAGTAACTTATGGCGGATTTGAAACCGCGGTCATCTATGAACTGCAGGTCAGCAACTCCAAGCCTTATGTGGTGGATATCCCCATGAAAGAAGCGCAGATCACGGCTGACTCGGTAACCATCGTGGCTTCTCCTTTCAAGCAAATTGAAGAAACGCCGCTGTCCTTGTACAGCATTGGCACCTCCGAAATCAAGCGAAATCCCGGAGGTAATCGGGACATATCGCGGGTGATTCAATCTCTTCCAGGCGTAGCCAGTACCGTTAGTTTTCGGAATGATATCCTGATTCGAGGAGGCGGTCCCAACGAAAACCGCTTTTACATCGACGGCATAGAAACGCCCAATATCAACCATTTTGCTACTCAAGGCGCCTCTGGCGGCCCGGTAGGTCTGATCAATGTCGATTTCATCGGGGAGGTAGATTTTTACTCCGGTGCTTTCCCTGCCAATCGCGGCAATGCCCTTTCCTCGGTCTTTGAATTTCGCCAGCGTCAGGCCCGGGATGACCGCCTCGGTTTTACCGCCACGGTAGGAGCCAGTGATCTGGCCCTGACCCTGGAAGGTCCCAGCGGAGAGAATTCCTCTTTCCTTTTTTCCGCCCGTCGTTCCTATTTACAGTTGCTCTTCAAACTATTGGGCCTGCCCTTTTTGCCTAACTATAACGACTATCAATACAAGCATAAATTTCGTTTCGGACAGCGGCATGAATTGAACATCGTGAGCCTTGGGGCCATTGATGAATTTTCCCTTAACCTGGAGGCAGATAGTACCGACTATCAAAAGTATATCCTCGGCAACCTTCCGGTACAAACCCAGTGGAATTACACCATTGGGGCCAGCTACAAATACTTTGGAGACCGTGGATTCTGGAACGTAGTGGCCAGCCGGAATATGCTTAACAACCGGGCCTTCAAATTTCCGGATAATGACGAAAGCCAAAACCCCATTTTTGACTACACCTCCCGGGAAATCGAAAACAAACTCCGGGTAGAATATACGGGTAGAGCCAAGGGTTTCAAGTGGAATTATGGGGCGAACTATGAGTTTGCCAAATACACCAATTCCACTTTCAACATCCTACCTTTTACGGTCATAGATTTTGACTCGAAATTGTCATTCTCAAAGTATGGGGCTTTTGCGCAATTGAGCAAAAAGTTGATAGATGATCGATTGATCCTTTCCGCAGGGGCCAGAATCGATGGTAACAGTTTTTCCCAAACCATGCAAAATCCGTTGGAGCAGTTTTCGCCTCGTTTCTCTGCTTCTTTTGCCTTTACCCCTCGCTTAAAGGTGAATTTCAATACCGGGATTTTCTACCAACTTCCTCCCTACACCGTGATGGGCTACCGGGATACGGACAGCGGAGACCTGGTCAATGAAGACATCAAATATATCCGGAACCGGCACATGGTAGGCGGCATCGCTTTTACCACTGAAAGCAACACCAAAATTTCGGTAGAAGGTTTCTACAAACTATACGACCGCTATCCCTTCCTCATTCAGGATTCTATCTCCCTGGCCAATCTAGGCGGAGATTTTGGGGTGATTGGAAATGAACCGGCTATCTCTATTTCAGAAGGCAGAACCTATGGCCTGGAAGTTTTGGTACAGCAGCGGCTATGGAAAGGCTTTTATGGCATCGTGGCTTACACCCTGGGAAGAAGTGAGTTTAAGGACAAAAACGGCAAATACGTACCCTCTTCCTGGGATTCCCGCCACATCGTCGCCCTTACCGCCGGCAAAAAATTTAAAGGCAACTGGGAAATAGGGGCCAAATGGCGACTGACCACTGGCACGCCCTTTACCCCCGCCAACGTAGCCTTTTCCAGCCTGACCAATGTCTGGGATGTCCGAGGGCGGGAAGTACCCGATTTTAATATGCTCAACAGCCAGCGCATCGGGGCCTATCATCAGCTAGACATTCGGATCGACAAAAAATGGTTCTTCAACAAATGGAGCTTCAATCTCTTCATTGATGTACAGAATCTGTATAACAATGTCATTCCAGGACCACCGATTTTGGATGTCGTCAAAGATGAAAACGGACTGCCCCTGTTAGACCCCAATGATCCCACTCGGTACCAAACTTATTTCCTGGAAAATACCCTGGGGCTTTTACAACCCACCCTGGGAATCGTGATAACGTACTAGGTTGGTCGCTTAGGTAGGCAAAAAGTGTTAGAAAATGAGGGAAAGCCAGTCTTTCCCTTTTTTTTCGTCTTATCTTTAGGCATAGAAATCAACCCAACCCATGAGAAAGCTACTGATCGTCCTCGCTATTCCACTTCTACTGATCCTCGTCTATTTAGCGGGACCGCGGCCCGTATTCAAAAAGGTCAAAAAGCCTGAAATCACGGTTACTGCTGCGTCTCTCCTGGAGCTGGAGCAATCCATCAAGGACAAAGAAGCCCAGGTTGAAAATATCAAGGAGAACAACGAAGCCAGAATTGTCTGGGCAGATTCGGCTCGCCAAACCGAATATGTGCTGGTCTATATTCACGGGTTCTCGGCCAGTCCTATGGAAGGCAATCCTACCCATTATGAATTTGCCAAGCGCTACGGCATGAACATGTATATCGCCAGATTGGCCCAGCATGGCATTGATAATCCAGAAAGCTTTGTCGACCTCACCCCTCAGGACTTGATAGAGTCTGCCCAGGAAGCCATAGAAATCGGTCGGAAGTTGGGCAAAAAAATGATTCTCATGTCTTGCTCCACCGGCAGTACCCTCAGCATTTATTTGGCTGCTCAGGATAAAACCGATATCGCCGGCCTGATCATGTACTCGCCCAATATTCAGTTGTTTGATCCGATGGCTTCGCTCATGACCATGCCTTGGGGAGATGAGATCACCCACGCCATCCTGGGAGATTACCGGGATAATGAAGAGCTAAAAGGAAAAGAAGGAGCTAAATACTCTACCGTTACCTATCGCTCCGAAGGAGTGATTGCCCTTCAGTCGCTCTTAGATCAGACCATGCAACCTGCTGTATTTCAGAAAATTGAGGTACCATACCTCATTGTATGCTATTACAAAAATGAAGAGGAGCAGGATCCTACGGTTTCCGTGCAGGCCATGCGGGATTTCATGACGCAGACTGCTACGCCGGATGATTTAAAGCGGCTGACCGAAGTAGAAAATGCCAAAACCCACGTGATTCCTTCCGGGATTTACTGCAAAGATTTAGAAGCTGTGCATCAGGCTTCTTACAGCTATGCAGAAGAAGTATTAGGCTTGGTTCCGGTTAGCATGGAGCCCGTTATGGAAGAGGAGGAATGAAAAAAGTTGGCCTGAGCCTGCTCATTTTTTCCTGGGTAAATCTCCTCCTGGGACAATCCCCTTATCAGTTTTCCCTTCGGCAGGAACTGGCCTGGCTGATTCCCAGCCATGGCCTGATCGGGACCACCACCTTTCTGACCACCAGGCTGGACCCTTTATCAGAAATGGAGATCCTTCAATTGGATGCACGCGACATAGGGAATTTCGACCGGGCTGCTACGGAAAATTATAGCGAAGCAGCAGCCACCCGCTCAGATGTTCTCATCTTCGGTAGTTATGCCCTGGCGGCGGGAGCGGGTGCATACGCGGTAGCTAAGCAGGACAACAAGGGAAAGCAGTTTTTACAACTCGCCCTGCTGGGTTGGGAAACCAATGCGGTCACCTTTGCCGGAACCGATTTGGTTAAAATTGGGGTGGGTCGAATCCGGCCTTTTGTCTATAATCCCGACGCGCCCCTGGAGGCCAAGCAAGAGGCGAACGCACAAAAATCCTTTTTCTCCGGACATACTTCCATCACCGCCGCCAACTGCTTTTTCCTGGCAAAGGTGCTCTCGGATTATTTTCCAGAAAAAAAATGGACCCGATGGGTATGGGTAGGCGCGGCTTTGCTTCCAGCCTGGACCGCCCGGGAAAGGGTAGCTGCGGGCAAGCATTTCCCTACCGATGTCATAGCCGGCTATACCTGGGGAGCGCTCTGCGGTTTTTTTGTCCCACATCTCCACAAAAAATCTTTAGGGAAAAATCTTAGGATTAGTCCTGTAGCGGGTTCTGTACATGGTCTTAGCCTTCGTCTAACATTCTGATTTCTTCCGCACTTTTTCTCAGGCTTTCTACATAGGCCATCAGCATATCGAGGCTTTGCCGCATGATGGCTGCGTTGCGCTTGACTTTGGCCATGCCCATGATGCCTTCTGTCGCAGCAATGATATAATTGGCTACCGCATCAGGTTCAAATTCTCGCGAAAGCTCTTTGGTCTGCCCCGCGGTCAATACCAAACTCAACTGGCCCCGGATTTCATCCAGAATTCTTTCCAGTTTCCCTCGGAATAATTCATTGGTAGCCGTCAGTTCCTGAGCCAGGTTATTGAATGGACAACCGACTTTTAGGCTCTGTTCGGTAATCTGCACCTTGAGATTATTCAGCACCTTTAATATGCGATCGGTATAGGATAAGGTTTCATCCAAAAGGGGTTCCCAGCGCTTGCGCATTTTGGGTAGGATGACTTCATCAATTAAGGCGGTGCCAATAGCTGTTTTATTGGGGAAATAATGGTACATCGCCCCTTTGGTGATGTTCAATTCTCGAATTACAAGGTCTGCTCTGGTGGCGTAAAAGCCTTTTTCAGCCACTTCACGAGCGATACGGGTAAGGATTTCTTTGCGAGTCTTTTTCACGGGAATAAAATACGTACAAGATGGTAGGAATTCAAATCTCACCCCTGCTTGATACGGATGGCTTCTCTCATTTTTCTAGCTGCATAAATCGTGCAAGAATTTAGGCTGCAGCCCCCCAAGGAGGTATGATGAAAAAAGGGGCAGGTCAAGACCTGCCCCTGAATCGTTTATATGATCTGCCGCAGCTTCAATCTGCAGTTATGCATTTACTTTGGTAAAGTCTGCGATGGCCTTGAGGTAGCGGTTCAATTCTTCTTTCACCCGTGGGAAGAGGAAGAACAGCCCAATCATATTCGGGAATACCAGGGCCAGGATCATGGCATCGGAGAATTTAATCACCGCATCCAAGGTGGCCGCGGCCCCAATCACTACAAATATCAGGAATAACACTTTATAAGCCAGGTCGGCATTTTTTCCACGGCCAAAGAGGTATTTCCAGGACTGTAGTCCGTAGTAAGACCAGGAAATCATGGTCGAGAAAGCAAAGAGGACAATGGCGATGGTCAGCACATAAGGGAACCAGGGAAGAACGGATCCAAAGGCAGCGGAAGTCAAGTCAACCCCACCTAACTGCTCTCCAGTCAAGGTGATCACAGAGCTACCTTCGGTAGAACCGTACATAAATTCTGCTTGTTCGGCGTTGAAGAAAATGATCACCAGGGCAGTCATGGTACAAATCACCACGGTATCAATGAAAGGTTCGAGCAAGGCCACGATTCCTTCGGAGGCAGGGTAACGGGTTTTTACCGCAGAGTGAGCGATCGCAGCAGAACCTGCACCGGCTTCATTGGAGAAAGCGGCCCGCTGGAATCCTACAATCAATACGCCCAATAAACCACCGAGTCCGGCAGCAGGGGTGAAAGCTCCGGAGAAAATTTCACCGAATGCGTCATCTACATAAGAAATATTGGCGAAGATGATGATCAAACAGGCGATCACGTAAATCCCTGCCATGAAAGGCACGATCTTTTCGGTTACACTGGCAATCCTTTTAATTCCACCAATAATTACAATACCGACCAGAATAGCTAGCACGATGCCAATCATAAATCCGGTGGCTCCTCCTTCCAATCCCATCAGAGAAGAAAGCTGCTGTGCAGCCTGGTTTGACTGAAAGGCATTACCTCCGCCAAAAGAAGCGCCTACGCACAGTACGGCAAACAGTCCGCCGAGTACTTTCCCTACTGTGGCAAAGTTTCTTTCAGACAATCCCCGGGAAAGGTAATACATCGGACCTCCGTATACGGTGCCGTCTTTATCTACATCTCTATAGGCTACCCCGAGCGTACACTCCACAAATTTGGAGGACATACCGAGCAACCCACATACAATCATCCAGAAAGTAGCCCCAGGTCCACCGACCGCAATCGCCACCGCTACTCCTGCAATATTTCCAAGTCCCACGGTACCTGAGACAGCCGTAGCCAAGGCTTGAAAATGACTTACTTCTCCCTCTTCTCCTTCATCTTTAATGGTGTCCACAATGTCACCATCTACCACATTGACAGAATCAGTCGTTACAGGATCTTTTTTCTCAATCCCATCATACTTCCCTCTTACTACATTGATAGCCAGGGGAAAGCGACGAATATTGACAAAAGAAAAATAAACCGTAAAAAAGGTGGCACCTAAAACCAGCAGCATGACCACCAAAGGAATATCATTTCCGGCGATAGGAATAGAGGTTAGCACGAATCCTTCCCACCATTCTGCGATAGGCATAAAGGCATCGTTGATTCGTTCATCCAGCGATTTTTCGGCGTCCTGGGCAAACATGGGGAGGCTGAGCGTCAGCATCGCCATAAAGGCCAAACACGCTTTCCAGATTTTTTTCATAGTGAATAGTTTCGGTTAGGTCCGATAGTAGAGATAATAGTTCGGTTCATGAGCAAGGCTCAAAAACAGCTTTATTAAGCTAGTCCCAAAATAATAAAATATGACTGAATTGGAATATATACGAACGAATCTGGCCTTCAATCCTTTATATTTTCGCACTTTTGGGTATAAAGTGTGATTGGAAATATCGACCTACAAAATATTCCCGTTGCAATAAGAACAGCTAATATGTATCTTACCTCCTCTATCTGTGCCTAAGGGCATATTGCCAGAAATGAAAAATTTATTCTATTTAGTCGTTGCCATTTGCCTTCCTCTGCTGGCGTGGTTCAAGTTTATAGAGTATCGCCGATTCCATCCTCCGGCAGACTATACCTATACGCCAAAGGCTGAGATAGATGCTTTTTATCATGATCCAGACCAGGTGCTTCGCTATTATCAATTGGCAGAGGAAATAGAAAACCATGCCCGGTACGCCTGGGCTGAAGATCGGGTGGATGTCAAAGCAGAAGCTCCGGATGATCCGGAAGGATACGTAAGAACCTACCAACAAATGCTGGCTACTGCGCGACACCTGGAAGGAAAATTGCTGCAATCAGCTAAGTGGAAAAGCCAGGGATATAATGATCAACAGGTTAAGGAGTTAGAAAAAGGAACGCATCCCGACGAATGGGAAGCCAAAAGCCTGCTGGACAATCCAATTGTCTGCACCCTTCAGCAGCAAAACGCCCTGGTTTTTGATATACAAAAAATGCTCAGTAAGCTGGGATATGTTCATCCTGTGGATGGGATTTATCGGCAAGAAACGTATGCTTCGGTAAAAACCTTTCAGGAAAAAGCTGGATTATATCCTAGTGGAATCGTGGACAAAAAGACTTTATTAAGCTTGATGAAGGCGAGTAAAAAAGAGCAATCAACCAATTAAAACATGGGCCAGGAGAAAAAGCAAAGTGGAAATTCCGAACCAAAAGCGGCCAAAGAAAATGGCACGCGTACCGATCCAATGCGTCAATTAGAGGCGATAAAGGATATCATTTTTGGGCCGGAAATGGAACAAATGACCCAGCGGATTGAAAACCTGCAGGGTGACCTCACCGATTTTTCAGGTAAGTCAGGTGCTGATTTACAGTCATTTAAGGATAAAATGAAAGACTCTCTTGAGAGCCTACAAAACGATATACAGGATAAACTATCCCAATTGGAAGCCAAAACCAATCAAGCCATCGCTAAGTTGGAATCGGAAAAAACCGACCGGAAGGAGTTGGGAGAAATCCTGACTAAACTGGGGCAGATTCTCCTGACAGAAAAGGAGTAGACCGAACCTTCCTTCACAAAAAAAAGCAGCTATACGCCAGACGTATAGCTGCTTTTTTCTGTACCTAAGGGAGCATGCTATTCTCGAATCACATCTACATCGTAGATGAAGTAGCGGGTATCTCCCCAGAACAAGATATCGAAATAGCGTTCTTTATACTTCACTTTGACTTCTGAGCCATTTTCCATGGCGTCTTTAATTTCGTCCTGAATCTCGTCATCTCCGGGATAAACCGAAAATTTCCACTGACCTGCAGCGTAGTCACCGGTATTCATTTCTCCTTCATGGGTTTTGAATACCACGCCTTTTCGGCTGAATTTGACCACTTTGCCGGACCTTTCTCCATTGCTATAGCTGGCAAATCTCGCAATGCTGAGGAAAATCCCCCCACCTACGATGCCAACCAGCAAGGTCCAGAGCAATAATTTTTTAAAAAAACCTTTCACAGATTTTTTGGCTTTGTCCACCATGCTCGGCTCTTCACCGGCACCGGCCTCTTTGTTCAACACCTCTTTGGTTTGATCTGCTTCAGACATATCTTTTTCGTTAAAAATCCTTCGATATTAAGACGAGTCCTTACACAAAAGTAACAGATTGCTTCGGTTATACCTAGTATTTTCCCCGTCCAAATTTCCTACCTTTGCACCAAAAATCTCCTGCATGAAGCAAGTCATCGGAATTCGAAGGGAAGACCTCAACAAAAAGGGCGAAAAAAGAGTGGCACTGGACCCAGAAATGCTGTCTCGATTCCAACATCCTGAGCGAACATTTCTCGTTCAGCCGGCCCATCACCCAGATACCGGAGAAGAAAAAAGAGCCTTTGAGGATGAGGCTTATGAACAAGTAGGCGCCCTCGTGCAGGAGGATCTCCAGCAGGCAGCACTCATTTTTGGGATCAAGGAAGTGTCCCTGAACCACCTTTTCCCGGAAAAAGCCTACGTCATGTTTTCCCATACGCACAAAGGCCAGATCAAAAATCGCCCCTTACTGTCGAAGCTTCATGCCCAAAAAAATACCCTCATTGACTATGAATTGATGGTGGACGCCGGTGGACAACGGGTGGTAAAGGCATTCACTTTTTTCGCCGGATATGCCGGCATGACCGATAGTCTGTGGGTATTGGGAGAGCGATGGCAGCAAAAGGGCATTTCGTCCCCCTTCCAACGAATCCAACAATCGGTCAACATGGGGGGACTGGAAAACGTCAGAAATAAACTCCGAGAAATCGGGCAGGAAATTGCAGAGCATGGAACGCCTGAAAACTGCCCACCTCTTATTTGTGGATTTTTAGGAGATGGCAAAACCAGCAGCGGTGCCCAGGAGATGTTTGACTTACTGCCCAGTCGGGAAATCACTCTGGCGGAATTGCCAAAGGTCTTCGCTCAGGGATCTAGAAAACAGGTGTATAAATTAGTGCTGACGGTATCGGATATGTTTCGGATCAAAACTGGCAGCCCGTATGTGGGGCAGGAATTTTCTGCAGCTGACTTTTTCCAATTATACCTAAAAGAGCCAGATCATTTCGAATCTAACCTGGATCAGATTTTCCCATATTGTACCCTCCTGATGAACTGCATCCTTTGGTCTCCCGAATTTCCTCGCTTGATCAGTCGGGAACAGGCTCGCCAGTGGTATGCAGAATCCCAAACGCTGGAAGTGATCGGAGATATCACTTGCGATCCGGAAGGAGCCATTCAATTTTCTCAGGAAACCTGGATAGATGCGCCTACTTTTATTTACCAAGCTGAGACCAACGAAAGTACAGTCGGGATCACGGGAGAAGGGATTGCCGTGATGGCAGTAACCAATCTGCCCTGCGAATTTCCGGCTGATGCTTCAAGGCATTTTGGGGCGGACCTGAGTCCTTACATAGAAGGGATGTTAGCAGCTAATTATCAGGCCGAAACCCTGAGCGAAGCAGGTTTACCAGCAGAAATTGAAAAAGCTGTCATTTTGTGGAAAGGGAATTTCCCACCTGCCTATGCCTACATGGAGGCATACCTGACAAAGGAGCCCTAGACAATATTGAGGACTTGCTCCTTGATTTTTTCCAACTCATCTTTCATGGCCACCACCCGACGCTGGATTGATGCGTCGTTGGCTTTGGAGCCTATGGTATTGATTTCCCGCCCCATTTCCTGGGCGATGAATTGCAATTTTTTACCGTTGCTTTTGGGTTGGTTCTGCATTTCCTGAAAAAAGTCCAGATGCTGTTGAAGGCGCACGACCTCCTCATTGATGTCGAGTTTTTCCAGATAAAAGACCAGTTCCTGTTCGAAGCGGTTTTGGTCCAAATCGCCAATCTTGTGGCGAATGTCTTCCAGGGATTGCTCTACCCGAGACCGAACATTGTCCAGGCGAATCGGAGCTAATTTTTTGATTTCAATCAACTCAGCTTGGATGTTGGCTCTTCGCAAACTGAGATCCTGCTCCAGGGCCTTTCCTTCCTCGGCGCGAGTTTCTTGTAATTTGACTACGGCTTTACTCAGGGCTTCTTTGACCAAATCCCACTCCTCAGGATCTTCCTGTTCAATTTCGGTAGGAATGATTTCGGGAAGTTGGAGTAAGAAAGGCAGATTGACTTTATCATCTAAATTGAGCCATTGACCGAGTTCCGTTAATTCTTCCAAATACTTTTTGGCCAATGGACGGTTGATCATCAAGGTCCGCTTATCCGCACTGAGCACTTCTACATTCAGCAATACGACAACCTTCCCTCGCTTTAAGCCTTTGGTTAGGATGTTTCGGATTTGATGTTCGTATTTGATGTAGACCCGGGGCAATTTCAGCACCAACTCCAGATATTTGCTATTCAAGGATTTGAGCTCGATGGTAACCTTGTAATTGGGGGAGGACGCGAAACCGGCCCCATAGCCAGTCATAGATTCAATCATACGATATTTTTTTTCACCCGGAACCTGTGGAAGTTGGCAGAATGCGGATAAACTTCTATCTTCTCCAAGGTTGAGGGGCAAAATTTACAAATTCTCGTCGTAACTTATAGCCCTTTCACACAATGCTTGTCCCCAGCGTAAGAATAATGGGAAGAAACGGCACATTCTTATCTACATGATCTTCAAATTCCTCGGTACCGGTGGTGCATTTGACTATGAATATGGTAATTCAGCAGTCTGGGTCAGCCTGAGAGGGAAGAACATTCTGGTAGATTGTGGCAATAGTGTTTACCGAACCCTTCGGGAAAACAAGCTCGCTGGCAACATTGACTATATTCTGGTTACCCATTTTCATGACGATCATGTCGGGAGCCTGAATTCCATTATCCTTCATCATAAATATTTTCGCGATCCTCCCCGCCGGGCCACTGTCCTGGTTCCCAACGAAACCTTCCGAGATCAGCTCGCCTGGTTTATCAGTTTTGCCCTCCCCCACCCTGAAAGATATGTCGACTTTAAGCCGCTTTCGGAAGTAGAAGGGATTACGGCGATCGACACTTTTGGGATGCACGTAAAAAATATGCCTTCCTTCGGATACATCTTTGAAGACGAAGAGGAAATCATTGCCTATTCCGGAGACCTGGGCAATCCCAACATATTGTTTGAAAAACTTCCTCAAAACCCCCAGAAGCCTGTGCGGGTTTTTCATGAGATGTCTTTCTTCCGTGCAGATGGGGTGCATTCCTACTATCAGGATATCATGCCACGACTGAAGGACTATGAAATTTATGGGTACCATCATGATCCCCGCAAAGCCCCGGAAGATAATGCGGTTCCCCTGGTGGCCCATTATCCAGAATGGTTGATTTGATGAAGATTAAACTCGGCTTCAGTACCTGTCCCAACGATACATTCATGTTTGATGCCATGGTCCATGGCAAAATCGACACCGCGCCTTTCGAATTCGAAGTGGTGATGGAAGATATTTTGCATTTGAATAAACGGGCCAGGGAAGGAGAGTTGGACATGGTCAAAATTTCTTATAATACTTTTGGGCATGTCTGGTCCCAGTATAAATTACTGGATGCGGGAAGTGCCTTGGGTTATAAATGTGGGCCCCTATTAATTTCCCATCGCCCCCTCACCAAGGAGCAAATTCTCTCAGAACAACTCCTGGTCGGGATTCCGGGAAAATACACTACTGCGAATCTCCTGCTAGGCTACTATTTCCAGGAAGAAATCAAGCGGGAGGAAATGCTGTTTCATGAAATCATGCCGGCCCTGACAGAAGACCGAATAGATGCAGGCGTCATCATTCATGAAAACCGTTTCACCTATCAGAACTTTGGTCTTCAACTGGTCCAGGATCTGGGAGAATATTGGGAAGAAAAAACGGGCCTACCCATTCCGCTTGGGGCCATTGTTGCCCATAGGAATTTGGGCGAAGAAACGGTTGGCAGATTGGAGGAGATCATGCACCAAAGCGTGGCCTATGCTTTCTCCCATCCGGAATCCTCAACAAACTTTGTCAAACATCACGCCCAGGAGATGGATCCCACTGTCATGCAAGCGCACATTGATTTATATGTGAATGACTTTTCCTTGTCTTTAGGAGATATGGGCAAAAAGGCTGTCCAAAAAGTACTGGCCACCGGAGAAAAGATGGGCTTATATCCTTCCGGCGATTCGCAACGCGCCCTTACATGATTTTGGGTTTCGCGATGTGCGAATAAGCACCAACTTCTCCCATTTTGGAAAAAGTAGCTACCTTCATTGCTACGCGAACGGTCAGAAATTTCCGTTCACCTGTATTGACATCAAACCTACCACTTCATGCCGCTCCCCAAGATTCCGGATCTTCCCGAAACGAGCTTGTCAAAATCTCAGGCGAGGAGAATAATCTTACATGCCCAGGGGCTGTTGAAAAATCCAGTATTCGCACATCGCAAATCTAAAACCCTTGATATCATTCGGCATTTAGGTTACGTGCAGATCGATACCATTTCAGTCATCAATCGCGCCCACCATCATACCCTTTGGTCCCGGATGAATACCTACCGCATGAATGATTTGTGGGAATTGATGGGTCAGGACAAAAGCATTTTCGAATACTGGAGTCACGCCGCCGCCTTCTTACCGATGGAAGATTTTCGTTTTTCTCTGGTAAGAAAACAAGAGCTCAAAAGTGGGGACCGAGCCTGGTGGTATGAACGCGATCCGAAATTGATGAAATATGTCATGGACCGCATTCGGGCCGAAGGTCCTTTGCAAGCCAGAGATTTTGAACATGCCAAGCAAAAAGGGGGCGTGTGGTATGAGTGGAAACCCGCCAAAATTGCTCTGGGCCAATTGTTCATGGAAGGGGATCTGATGATCGCTGCCCGCAAAGGATTTCAAAAAGTTTTTGATCTAACCGAAAGAGTGGTACCCGCACATATTGACACCTCCTCCCCTACCGAAAAAGAAATGGGTCATCACCTGATCGATCGGGCTTTGGCTACCCAAGGTATCATGGCCGAAAGAGAAATGTACTACCTCCGGAAAAACCGAAAACACATGGTGCGAGAGGCTTTGATTGAAAAGGTAAATTCCGGACAGCTGAAAAAAATCAAGGTAAAAGGACTTGATGAAACCTATTGGATACATACTGATTTGTTGGAGCGTAGTCCGAAACGGATGGGCAAAAAGCGGCTGTTCATCTTATCCCCTTTTGACAACTTCATTATTCAACGAAACAGGCTTGAACAATTTTTCGATTTTTCCTATTTGATCGAATGCTACGTTCCAGCTGCCAAACGAAAATTCGGATACTTTACGCTGCCTATCCTTTGGGGAGATCAACTGATCGGTCGACTGGACGCAAAAGCCGAAAGGAAGCAAAAGCATTTTGTGGTTAAGCACATCTGGCTGGAACAGGCAACACCGCCAGTCGAAGAATGGCTAACGGCAATGGCTGAAAACTTAATCAGCTTTATGCATTTTCATCAATGCGAGCGCATAAGCATTGAACAGACCCAACCTGGCTTTTTGAAAGAAAAATTAATCCAGGAAATAAGCGAGCTCCAATAGACAGTGGTCGGAGTTTGGCTTTTTGGTTCGAAATGCAAGTTGAAGTCGTATTACAGAAATCACAAACAAGCTTGTATGAATTGGCTTTTTTAGGCTCTATAGCCTGCTTTTTTCTCCTCCGCCTGTAGGATGGTGCAGGAATTCAGAAAATAATCGATTGTCAGGCCTGTTTTTTGGCCAAAAATCGCCCTGAGAATCGCACAGATTCCTGAACCTTGACCATGGATAGGGAATGAGCGCTTTATGACTGCCTAAGGCTATATAAGCTCAATTCCAGGATGGATTAATCCTTGGTTTTCTCAATGATATAGAGAATGGAACTTCCTCGCTTGGGTTGAGCGGAATTTTTGAGAAAAGATCGCAAACCGGTCCAAAAGGCTGGAACCAAACGCATGGACCCGTGCTTATATTTCTCGCTGAGCAAAGAGACATAAAAAGCATCAAAGGGCATCTTCCTATATTCCACAATCTTGAAGCCATGTCGACTCATCAGTCTACCCATGGCCGAGGGACTAAAGTGATACAGATGACGCGGCACATCATAAGCTGCCCAATACGCCTGGTAATGATCGGCATCCACACTTTGGTAATTGGGTACGGCCACCAGAAATTTTCCACTGGGTTTGAGCAAACTTTGGATTTTGTCCAGGTAATCATGCAAGCGGTGAACATGCTCTAAGACATGCCACATGCTGATCACATCATAGCTGTCATCTGCCAGAGAAAATAAATGCTCATTATCATAGACTTCTACCCCTTGGTTTGTCTTTACTTGTTCTCTGGCTCCAGGATCTGGTTCCAGCCCCAGAGTTTTCCAGCCCGCCGCTTTCATGGTGCCTAAAAATTCACCCGTACCGCAACCGATATCCAGAATATTTCCTTTTTCTGTACCGCTGATTTTTTCCACCAGCTTTCGTTTCTGTTTGAGGGTATAATCCCGGACCGTCTGGTAGAGCCCATTGATTAACCCTTTCGAGGTATTGGAATGGGAAATATATTCTTCCGATTGGTAATAGGCACCAATCTCATGTTCAACAGGGATGTTTTGGGTAAATCGGAGCTGACATTCCTCACAGTGCCAGATGGAAAATGTTTCCTGAGAAACAGTGTAGTCTTTTGCCCTGAAAACTTCGGCTATATGGTTGGAGCCACAAACCGGGCAACTTTTATAAATAATCGGCGCTGTAGAAGAAGCGGTAGTCATGTCATCACAAATTTTAGCAGCCCAAATTTACACATTGGTTTGGGATTTCCTGCTGCGAAGCAAAAGAAAGCTTTTTTTGCTACCAACGGGTGGACGATCTCAAACTTGGAATTTTTTGAGCAAAATTTTTCCCCGAATTTGGCAAAATATCCTTAAGTGAAGAGGAAAGTTGCTAGTATCTCGAAAAATTAACCTTTCTATCTAAATAAATTATTATCGCAATCTATTTTTTTATGTGTTATTTTCATTTATTAGGCATACCATCTTAAATGTTTCAATTTTTTTTCCCTCACTCCCATTTAGACGTCAGAGAGTCACAGTAAAAATCCTTTCTACGAAAAATCGAAATTCAGCATTAAAAAACTGATAATAAGCAAGTTATATCCATTTTGGAAAAACTAAGCCTCCTGTCAGGCTTAGATATTAAGCTTAGCTGACCTTAGATAGGAAATCAAAAATTTTAGACGATTCTCAGGCCCATTTTTTTAGCGACCCATGTAGACCATCAAAACAGAAATATCTGCCGGAGAAACTCCACTGATTCTGGAGGCTTGTCCCAGGCTGTTTGGTTTGACTTGGGCGAGCTTTTCCCGGGCTTCTGCTGATATAGAGGTAATATCCTGGAAGGAAAAATTATCTGGAATAGATATTTCGTCTAATCTCATCATTTTTTCTGCCAGTTCCCGCTCTTTTCGAATATAGCCGGCATACTTGACCCGAATTTCCACTTGTTCGAGCGCAATTTCATCCAGATCAGCCATCGCCTGCTGAAGATCGGCTTCGTGAGCCAACATCGGCTGAAGTTTGACCTGAGGTCGAGCTAAAACCGTGGCGGCTTTGACTTTTTGCTTCAACGGAGAAGTACCAATCTCTTCCAGGAAAGGATTGAGATGCTGAGGATCTACCGAAGTAGCTTCCAGCACTTGTTGAGCTTCGTCAATAGTGTTACGCTTCCGATCAAAGGCATCGAAGCGTTCCTGAGAAATGGTTCCCAGTTCATAGCCCAGTGGCGTAAGCCTAAGGTCGGCATTATCCTGGCGCAGGAGAGTCCGATACTCAGCCCGGGAGGTAAACATGCGGTAAGGCTCCTTGGTGCCTTTGTTGACCAGGTCATCGATGAGCACCCCGATGTACGCCTGATCTCTTTTGAGGACAAAGGGCACTTCTTCCTTCACCTTTCTGGCGGCATTGATGCCGGCCATCAATCCCTGGCTGGCAGCTTCCTCGTATCCGGTAGTCCCGTTGATCTGTCCGGCGAAGAAGAGATTGTCCACCAGTTTAGTTTCCAGAGAGAGCTTCAACTGGGTAGGCGGGAAAAAATCATATTCCACGGCGTAGCCTGGTCGGAACATTTTGACCTGCTCCATACCGGGAACAGATCGCAAAGCTTTGAATTGCACGTCTTCCGGAAGGGAAGAGGAGAAACCATTGACATAGACTTCCACGGTATTCCATCCTTCCGGTTCCAGGAAAATCTGGTGTCTTTCCCGATCGGCAAAGCGATTGATCTTGTCTTCAATAGAAGGACAGTAACGAGGACCTAAGCCCTGGATACGCCCGTTGAACATGGGCGAACGATCGAAGCCTTCCCGAAGCAAGTCGTGGGTTTCAGGATTGGTATAGGTAATGTGGCAGCTTCTCTGCTCACTGAGTGGCTTGGTATCGGTAAAGGAAAATTTGCTGGGCTGCTCGTCTCCAGGCTGCTCCTCACAGATCGCCCAATTGATCGAACGTCCGTCTACGCGGGGTGGCGTTCCGGTCTTCATTCTACCGCTCTCAAAACCTAGCTCTTCGAGCTGAGCGGTCAATCCTACCGCAGCCCGCTCTCCACTACGACCTCCGCCAAACTGTTTTTCTCCGATATGGATCAGGCCATTGAGGAAGGTTCCATTGGTGAGTACGACGGCCTTGGCGGGAATTTCTAATCCCAGCTGCGTAGACACGCCCACTACCCTACCGCCTTTGACTACGAGGCCCGTAATCATCTCCTGCCAGAAGTCTACATGCTCAGTTTGTTCCAGCATCAAGCGCCAGGTCTCGGCAAAGCGCAGGCGATCACTCTGCGCTCTGGGGCTCCACATGGCAGGCCCTTTGGAGCGGTTCAGCATCCTGAATTGGATCATGGTCTCATCCGTTACGATGCCGGAGTATCCTCCCAGGGCATCGATCTCCCGAATGAGTTGCCCTTTGGCGACTCCTCCCATGGCGGGATTGCAGGACATCTGCGCGATGGTTCCCATATTCATGGTAGCCAGCATCACCTTCATGCCCATCTTTGCGGCTGCTACAGCGGCTTCACAGCCAGCATGTCCAGCCCCCACTACTACTACATCATAAGTCGGAAACATCATGAGACTTCTTTATCCTAAAAACTTTTACTGATTGGATTGCAAAAATACAGCTTGCGCTGATTCGATTTATACTAATTTTTGAGAGTTTTGTTCGGCTTTATCCTACCAAGCTTTTTTATGAATACTCCTGCCTGGCTGAAGAAGGTCCCGATGGGTGCCTGGATGGTCCTCTTACTGGGAACCTATGGCATCTATTATGGCTACCAAAACCTTATCCCTTTAGAGCCTCAGAGCCTGCACAGTTGGCGACAATCTGACTGTGCTTCCTGGAGCTGGAACTACTATAAAGGTTCAGCCAATTTCTTTGAAGGAGAAATGAACAACCGCCTGGGCAATGGAACCGGGCAGGTGCTGACGGAACTCCCCATCATTTACTATGCAGTGGGCATGCTGTGGCGGGTCTTTGGGCACCACCCCTGGATGTATCGTTTGCTCACCATTCTTCTGGTCTACGCTGGATTGTATTGTCTCCATCGAACGGTTTGGGTTTTACTCAAGGATAAATTCTGGGCGCTGACCATCCCCCTGCTTGTGTACTCCGCTCCAGTCTTAGCCTTCTTCACCAATGCGTTCATTCCAGATCCGGTGGCGCTGTCCTTCGCTTTCATGGGATGGTATGGGCTGGTGAGTCATATACAGACGGGAAAGATGTCGCAGTTCTGGTGGGGCATGGCCGGCTTTCTGATGAGCATTCTGCTCAAAGCTTCCATGGCGGTCAGCTTTATTACGGTGCTTTCCCTCTTCATGATGGAGTGGATACCGGGGATAAAATTGCTATTAGGGAGGAAGCATGAAGTCCTGTTTAAGGGGAAAAAATGGATCTACTTACTCGGGTTTCTGGGCGTTGGCCTGCTGAGTTATGGCTGGTATGTATACGCTACCTGGTACAGTACCCGCTTTGAGCATCCGCATTTTTCCGGGATCATCCGAGACTTTTTCTCGGCTGAAGCGGAGCATAGAGACTGGATGATCCGGACCTTTTTCGCGGAATTGCTGGATTTCCTTTATCACCCTACCATCCATTATCTCATCTGGGGGCTAGCGGCAATCCTGGTTTTACGCATCGGTCGTCCTCCGATGAGCGCCTTCTGGGTATGCCTCTTATTGATCCTGGGACAGATTGCATACACCCTGCTCTTCTTCCAACTGATGCTGATTCATCAGTACTATCACATCGTCAATCTGATGGCTCCGACGGCCTTATTTATCCTGGGAGCCTGGCTAATGCTCACCTACCTCCCTCGGGTTTCAGCTTCCCCTATCTTCCGTTTTCTATGGTTGGGTTTTTTGTTCTTCAACCTCTACCATGCCAAGATGAAGATTCAGCGGTACTACTATGACAAGCCTGAGCACTATAAGCAGGCCGCTGCCTTTTATGATGAGGGCCTGGAAAACTGGCTGGATTCCATCGGCCTCACGGAAGATCAAACGGTCATCTCTATGCCTGATCCAAGTCCCAATCAGACGCTCTACCTCATGCGCAGAAAGGGCTGGAGTTCCTTTAACAATCCTAATCATACGGCTCAGATCGTGCGCCTTCTGGTGGTCCATGAGGACCTGGATTACATCCTCATCAACGACACCACACTATTAAATGATCCGGTTTTACAGCCAGCTCTTCGGGAACCCCTCGGAAGTTTCAAGGGTCTTCATGCCTTCAAGGCGGTCCAATGGGAAGATGAGGAACCTAAAAAAGAAGAGGATGTTCCACGTGGAACATCCTCAAAAGAATAGGTAGCAATACGCTTTTATAAGTTGGTCTTATGCTTCGAAGGGTAAGGTACCGGGCTCGCCGGTTACCGAGGAGGTCATCATTCTCAATTGATGCTGGAGATAGTACCGCTTGAATATCCCTGTCTTTTTCCAAAATCTGATCATTCGCTGTTTCATGATGATCCTCCTTTCTATTAATGGTTAAGTGCTTAATATCTATTTACCACTTTCTGTTCAAAGAAGGTATCGCCTTATAGCAAGCGTGCAGTTTGAATGAATAAGCGCGCAGTTTCAGGAAGTAATATCTCCCCGGCATAAGGGATGTTTCCCCTTTAAGGAAATAGAAAGGGGAAACAGAGGAAGCACTGATAAGAGATTACAGGCTATCTGAGCCCCATACGTGCCCACAGAGAGTCGATCCCACCAAATACATGTGTTCATAGCTCAAAAGCCTTTCTATCAGCCCACATGGGCTTAGAAAGAGAAATCTAATCATGGGGAGAAAGGAAGGTGGGTTCCACGTGGAACCTTAGGCAAAAGCTCGTTGGGCGAGGGCTTTTTCTTCTGCCTGGCGCATCGCCTGGCGTTCGGCCTCATCGTGATCATCATAGCCCATTAAATGGAGTAGGCCATGAATCATCACCCGGTGAAGTTCATTATCAAAACCGGTATGAAAGCTATCAGCATTCTCCCCTACCCTATCAATGCTGATATAGATATCTGCAGCCAGCGCTATGGCACCCGGCTCATGATAAGGAAAGGTCAAAATGTCGGTAAAATAATCGTGGTCCAGGTGGGTACGATTCAGCGCTAACAGGTAGGGATCCGAACAGAAAATATAGTTGATGCCTGCTAGCTGAAAGCCCTCTGAAGAAGCAATAAAGAGGATCCAGTCTTTCACTGAATCCTCCTTATCGAGGGTAAAATCTATTTCCTGAACAAAGAATTCCAGCGCCATGGAACGCCCTTAGATGTTGAAGACCATCTCTACCTCACGTCCATCTTCCGAGAAGGTGATCTTGTCAGAGAGGTGTTCCATCAGGAATACACCCCGTCCTCCAATGTTCTCAATGTTCTCTGGCGAAGTTGGATCGGCAAGGGATGAAGGATCAAAGCCGACGCCTTCGTCCCGTACTTTCACGATCAGGCAGTATTGATTTTTGATCTCAACATCTACGTAAACCTTCTTGCTTACGTCTCCCTGATTACCGTGGACAATAGAGTTGTTTACGGCTTCTGTTACGGCAACCATGACGTTGCCATATACATCTTCTTTGAATTCTAAGTCCGCTTTGATCTCATCTATCACCACCTCAAT
Organism: Bacteroidota bacterium; assembly: GCA_038527215.1. Classification (GTDB taxonomy): domain Bacteria; phylum Bacteroidota; class Bacteroidia; order J057; family J057; genus JAWPMV01. The sequence continues at coordinate 4,272 of JBCBGC010000010.1, read as the reverse complement.
GGTGTGGATCACTTCGGGCTTACTTTCCAAAACCAACTGCCGGTAAAGCAGTCTTTCGGTGTTGGCGCTGCTACTCATTCGCTCGTTCTAGCTTTTTGTAGTACTGCTCGATCAAGATGATGAAATCGTTGGAATATTCCAATTTGTTCGATTTCAGCAACTCCTGTCGAATCTTGTTTTTATACTCCTCCAAAGAAAGGTCCTCTGGAGCTTTTTTATCTAATTCTCGGCCGGTTTTTGATTCCCGTTTATCATCCAATTCGCGCTCTCTGACCGATTTATCAGCCTGGAGCATACGACTCAGAATCTCCTGCTGGCGCTTCATGATTTCAGCGTTCAACTGCTTACGGTTCAGCAGGTCTATCTCGGTCTGCTGCATATCATCCATAACCTTCTGCATGTCTCCCAGGGACTGCCCACCTTCCTTACGGATGCGGTCATGGGCTTCCTTCAGTTGCTTGCGGATGGCCTCTTGCTGGGCAGCCATTTCAGAGAGCTTATCTCCGGGCATTTCCCCATTCATCATCTGCTGCATCTGCTGGTTGAGCTTCTGCTGCTCTTTAGAAAGGCCTTGCATATCCTGAGGCATCATGCCCGGCTTGGTGCACATGCCCTGCCCTTGCTGGGCATTCATCATGTTTTGCTGCATCTGGTTCATCACGTCAGACAGCATGTTGGCCAGGTTGTTGACACTGGTCATGGCCGTCTGCTGATGATAGGTAATCATGGGTACCTGCTTGTTCCGAAAGAAGGTCTGCGAGGACTGCATGTTCTCGGTGATCTTCTTGCTTTCATCCAGGACAAACTTCTGGATCATAAAGGCTCGCTGAGCCAGGGCATCCAGGCTGTCCTTGACCAGCCCCATATCATCTTGCAGTTTCTTCTGGTTCTGTCCTTTCTCCTTGAGAGAAGGGTCTCCGTACTTCAGCTCTTTCACCTCTTCCTTCAAGTCTTCCTGATCAAAGGAGAGCTTCAGCAAGTTCTCTAGCAACTCACGCAGACTCTCCAGGTTCTCCTGGTCTTGCTGCATCTGCATATTCATTTGCATGGAGCTGAGTTGCTCAGACATCTCCTGCATTTTCTGCTTAGCTTTTTGCTGAGATTCAGAAGCATTCTGCTTCATCTCGCCGGCTTCTTTCTTATTCTTCCGTCCGCTCTGCTCCATCTTCTCCGCCGCATCTTTCATTTGCTCACTGGCATTCTGCATTTCCTCCTGCGTCTCCTCAGCCTTCTCTTGCATGTCTTCCATCTGCTCACTGTCAGGACTCTTGGTATCATCCTTCATCTCTTTGAGATCTTCCAGGTCTTCTCCGATTTCGTCCATTTGCTCTTCCAGCCCTTCCTGACGATCGGCAATATTTTCCAGATCTTCCGGCTCTTCCGCGTTATCCAGCTGCTCATTCAATAATTCCTGCTTGGCTTCTAGCTTATCCAGCTTGTTTCGGAGCTCATCTACCTTCTGCTGGACTTCTAATTGCTTCAATAATTCCAGGGTTCGCTCCAAACTTTTCTTGATATCCTCGTCATTGACCTGCAATTGCTGCAATTTGTCGCGAATATCCTCTGGATTTAGATTCTCCAGCTTACTTTCTATTTCTTCTATTAATTTTTCAATCTCTGGATTTTCCTGATCCTCTAAGAATTTATTCAGTTCATCATATTTTTCGAGGGTTTCCTCTGAAATCATCTCATTTTCTTGCAGTTTTTGCTTCATTTCCTCAAACTGCTGCTGAGTTTCTTCCATTTGTTTGAGCATTTCCTGATGTTGATCCATCATTTCCTGGATCTCCTTTTTGTCATCAAAGGAAAGTTTCTTCTGCTCAAGGAGTTTTTCCTGCATTTTCTCATAAGCCTCCTGCAAACCCTCGGAAGATTTTTTCAACTGCTCAAATTTCTCTTCCACTTTATCCTGCTCTTGGTTCAGCTCATCGTATTTCGCATCGAGGGTAGGATACACCACTTTAAAGGTGCCACTGGTACTGGCTTTGGCTCCGGAAACGCCATCGTTGTCCCAAACTTTGATGTAGTATTCCAATTCATCCCCTTCAGAAATGCCGAGCTGAGTCAGGTCTATCTGATATGCCAGCGGTTGAAGCAATACATTTTTGGCGAAGGACAACTCATATTTTTGGTACTCCTGGCTGACGGTGCTGGTTCCTCCCGATTTTACAAAGCGGTAGAACAGTTGCAGCTGAGAAAAGCCAAAATCATCAGCAATCTCTAATTCCAATGGCATATTAGGATCCAGGTCTACCAGAAAATCACTGTTGGGAGAAAAGACATAAATGGAAGGGTAGCGATCCTGCAGGACTTTGGCCCGATACTTTACGGTATCGATATTGGCGATCTTGTCTTCGGATTCCAGGGAAATGAAATACTCCATGTCCTGCATCAGAGATTGGGTCAATCGATAGGCGCCATCCTCACTTCTTTCACCAAAAGCTACTTTATCATCAGCCACAAACCAGGCAGAAGCAACATCCGCATTGGGCAAAAGCTCCCAACTGATGCGAGAACCTTTAATCGCTTTAAAATCTCCGACATTGCTCTCCAGGATTTCTCTTCCCATCCCGGTATAAGCCGGATAGTCAATTACGACCTGGAAGTTTTTGATAAAGGGTCGTTTGAGTACTTCTACCAGGTGTGCATCGGTGCGATGCTCATCATTACCGACATAAAAAGAAAAGTCATCTTTTATATCAGCCAGGGTATAAGAAAACTCGAGATTGTTCTGGGTATTGAGGGAAAAATCGATGAACTGACCATCTTCCTCAATTTCGTCTTTAATAAAGAGGAATAATTCAGCGGGCAGCTGATCTCCGTCCACTTCTACTTCAAAGGTGTAGTCCTGGCCGGCCACCAAAGAAGCAGGCACTTCTTTCAAGTTGATCTTAAAAGGAGGCGGAGGGGTAAATTCTTCCTGGAAGTTCACCAGGCGATAGGTGCTCGAACTCAGCAGCGAACTATCAGCCAGGTAAGTAAAAGCATAAAGGCCTAGCGGGATTAACAGCCAGGCCGCATATTTTCTATTTTTCTGGAAGTTGATTGCGGAAGTAATCGAAACGGGCAAAATTTCCCCCGCTTTCTTATCAATCGCCGCTGCAGCCAGGGTGTTTTCCTCATCGGTTCTTTTCCGAAGTTGCAGCAGGTTGGTCAGTTTATCGTTGATCTCCGGAAAATGGTTTTTCACCATATCGGCGATTTGAAAATCGCTGATGGTTTTGGAGAGATTTAGCAGTTGGCTTAAAGGCCAAATCACCATCGCGCCCAATACGCCTATAAATAGTAAGCCCAGTCCAATGACCAAACCTGTTCTCACCGAAGCAGAAAAGTCAAAAAGCCCTTCGCTCAAAAGTACGACGAAGAGCATCGAACTGATAATGAGGGTTAAGAGCAGGGCTCCACGCAACATTTTGTTCTGATAATACTTCTTGCGGAAGGCATGAAGGCGCTGATCAATGTTCGATTGCTTTTGACTCATCATAATTAACCCGTTTCAAGCTTAAAAAAGTAAGCGCTTGGCGTTGTGTGATGCAAATGGGTAAGTAGCGAGTGGTGTTCCTAAAAGGCCGGCTGGGTTCTTTCCCCTACGCAGTCTTTCACCTGATGTTTCACCCGGTAAAAAAAAGCTGGACCAGACCAAGGTAACCTAATTTCCGAACTAGAAGTTTCTAAAACAAGCAAAGCCAGGTGTCACCTATATAGGAAAGGCAATATTTCCCTTAAAATTGCATGATTACTTCAATGGGACAATGGTCAGAATGCTTCACTTCGGGAAGAATTTTTGCCCCGACGCAGTTTTCAGCGATGGGGTCCGAAACCATGTGATAATCAATGCGCCAGCCTTTGTTATTGGCCCGAGCATTGGCCCGATAACTCCACCAGGAGTAGTGGCCATTTTCTTCCTCAAATTTTCTAAAGGAGTCCAAAAAGCCAGAACCAATAAATTTGCTCATCCATTCGCGCTCATGCGGCAAAAATCCAGAGTTCTTCTTATTTCGTACCGGATCATGGATATCACGGGCTTCATGACAGATATTATAATCTCCTGAAATGATCAGTCGGGGAAACTTTTGTCTCAGCTCCCCGATATAATCGTACATCGCTTCCAAAAAGTCTTCTTTCACTGCCTGGCGATGATCTCCACTGGAGCCTGAAGGGAAATAGGCAGAAATGATGGAATAATCTTTAAAATCTGCTCGGATGACCCGACCTTCTGCATCGAATCTTTCCACGCCCATCCCATATTCGACATGCTGGGGTTATTCTTTG